>JBQCGX010000012.1:0-211343 GCA_051955255.1 Agriterribacter sp.
GTAAGCCCTTTAATGGGTGAATACTGCACATACGCGTTGCCGATAAAATTGTTAAGCCTTGTTTCATTCACCAATTCATCGGCAGCTCTTACCCAGTTTGGATAATTGTAAATATTGCCGGTGCTGCCAGGAAAAGTATTGTACAAGGTAAGCTCACCATTGGCGTCGCGAATGGGCATTACGGGCCAGGTATGCAATGCATTGAACAAAATGCCGGTACCACGGTCTCCATCGGTTCTGGGCGTATTATCGAATATATGCGACGGCGCAATGTTGAACCCGATCTTAAAATTGTCGGACAGCGCATATTCTGTGTTCATCCTGAAAGAATAGCGCTTGTAAGTATTGTTCAATACCACACCATCCTGGTTGAAAACACCTGCTACAATTGATGTGCTCAGCTTTTCACCGCTGGAGGTTATACTGAGGCTGTAGCTTTGAATGGGAGCCTTTCGCAACAACGCATCGTACCAGTCGTTGTTCTTTCCTTCGTATTGAGAAGGATTCTGAAACTCAACGGGCACCGGTTGCCCGGCATCTTCGTAATATTCTTTTTTGAACTGTGCAAATTCAACTGCATCCATCATTTCGATGCGGCCTTTCTTGGGTACTTCCTGCAGTCCCCCGTACACATCGAGGCTAACATTGGTTTGACCTTTTTTGGCACGTTTGGTAGTAACCAACACTACCCCATTGGCTGCCCGTGAACCATACAACGATGTGGAAGCAGCATCTTTCAAAACAGAAATATTTTCTATTTCGTCGGGGTTGAGATTTGAGATGTTTCCTGTTATGGGGAGACCATCCACCACATACAAAGGATCGCTGCCAGCGGATACAGACAACTGCCCCCGCACTCTTACAGACATACCCTGCCCGGGCTTGCCTGTAGTTTGATATATCTGCACACCCGCCAGCTTGCCTTGTAATTTCTGCGTCATTTGCGATGCTGGAATATCCTTTAACTCCTGGGCATTGATGTTCTGCACCGATCCTGTCACTTCCCGCTTTACCTGGCTTCCATATCCAATCACCACTACTTCCCCTAGTCCTTTGGCATCTACTTTTAAATTAATGTTGATTTGTGTTTCGTCGCCTACTGTTATTTCTTCCTGCGCGTAACCTACATAGGTTATTACTAAAACAGCGCCCTTGGAAGCAGAAATACTGAAACGTCCTTGCTCGTTGGTCAACGTTGTGGCAGTGGAGTTTTTTACAGAGACCGACACGGCCGGCAGTACCGTACCGGAAACAGCATCGCGAATAACGCCCGTAATTGTTTTGGTTTGGCTGTACAATAAAGCAGCGGGCAGAGCCATAATGAGCCACAATGCAATAAGGTGCTTGCAACATATTGCAGTTCGTTTTTTAGTCATGGTAGTAATCGTTTTAATGAATGATCTTAAACAGATTTCTCCCAATGAGCTAGGGCATGAACCTGGCATCCCGTTTACGGAACCTCCGTTAACAGGTGTAATAACAATCGAAGGGAAGGGAAAAGAGCGATAAGGTGCGGAGCTATATTACGTATACGAAATAGAGAAAATTACGTCAATAACTTACTGAGGACTGCTGGAGTGATATTTCATGTGCAATCGTTTTAGGTGCATTTAAAAAATAATTAGCAATTGAATGTAGGCACTTAAATCAGATTGACCATCCTGTACCTACAAGTGTCAAAAATACTCTTAAAAAAGAAGGAGATTAAAATCTCGTGCAGGAGACCGGCAGGAAAGGCTGTGCTACCGCTGGGGGATGACATGACGCGAAGAAGGAACTACGGAGGCACGAAGACACGGAGCTGTAAAGTTTGCAGGATGCCCCACACGTTCGACACAAGGAGGCACAACATCCTCTCACCCATCACTTCGAACGAAATCCGCGAGGAGGAACGACGAGTGGAGCAGTGAGAAGTCTCCTGCACGAAGCAGCACCGTTGAGGCATTAACGCCTTACAACCGGCAGGAGATGTCTCACTCGCTGCGTTACCCGCCAGTAAAACAATAGTCGAACAGGCGTTCGACATCACGTTTCCTGGATGTTGTCATCTGCACTAACAAACACAGGAGTTACAACGCAATCTTTATATCATATTTACCAGAGCCAACCTGAATTTTCGTGTAGCCATCCGCTTCAGTGGCGTCTGTTTTCAATTGCGCGCCTTGCAGGGGTTTGTTGTTGATATGAATGTTTTTAATGCTGCCGGGAATCCATACTTCTGCTATAGTATTTACGGGAACGGTTACCTGCTGGACGATCGCGTTTTTCTCTTTTTTCCACGACGATTTTATTTCGCCATTGATAGAACGGTATGTGGCGGCAACGTATCCAATGCCAGAGGGGTCGATTTCGGGTTTGATCATAAATGTTTTAAAGCCTGCATCTATTGGCTGAATACCTGCCATATTCTGAAACATCCATTCGCATACTGCGCCAAAGGCATAGTGGTTGAATGAGTTCATACTTGCATTGTGCCTGAAGCCTTCTCCTTTTATGTAGCTGTCCCATCTTTCCCAAATGGTGGTAGCGCCGTTCTTTACCTCAAAACCTAGAGAGGGATAAGCTGTATCTTTTATCAGCGTATAGGCGAGACCGCTATTGCCAGATGCAGACAAGGCGGGCAGCAAAGGTTTGAAGCCCAGGAACCCGGTTGCCAACTGGTTGTTGTTTTCTTTCACCAGGTTGCGCAGATAGGCACCAGCTTTTTCAAAATTTTCTTTTGAAAGTATCTGCATATAAATGGCGTTGGCATAGGCAGTTTGGGTGTGGCCGGAAAAGCCAAGCCTTCCATCTACATAACCCTGACCGTTGCCGTAAGCTGCGGCATTTGTTTTTAATTTGCCATCTGCATCTATATAATGTTTTGCAAAACCAGCTTTTACTTTATCGGAGATGCTGGTATAGTATGCAGCGTCTTTTTCATTATTAATTGCCTTTGCCATTTCGGCCATCAGCAAGGCGCAATAGTTGTAGTACATAGTGGCTAACATATCCGGCGGTGTTTTTTTACCTACCGAAAGCCAGTCGCCAAAGCCACCTTTCGGGTCTATTTCTTCAAAGCTGGCTTCACTGAAAAAATAATTTCCTTTGCTGCGATCTTCGAGAAACTTCATGTACTTCACCATATAGGGCCACGATTCTTCGATCACCCTGGTGTCGGCATACATTTTATAAATATTGTAGGGACATACAATTCCCGCTTCTGCCCAACCTGGCGAATAGGTATCGCTTGCGCGAATGGTTGCCACACCGTTTTTAGACGGAATAGGCGCATACACGGGATAGGTGCCGTTTGCCCACTGCGCATCATTCAGATCGGTTATCCATTTGGTATGGAAAGCGGCTATATCGTTGTTAAATGCAGCAGATCGCATGTATACCTGCGCATCTCCTGTCCAACCCAGTCTTTCATCTCGCTGGGGGCAATCGGTCGGTATATCGAAATAGTTAGACCGCTGCGTCCAGAAAATATTTTTGTACAACTGATTGAGCATTGCATTATCCGTAGTAAAACTTCCGGTGCGCGGCGTTGCAGAACTCATTACAATGCCGGTAATGTCGTTTACAGATGGCTTGGCTTTCAGCCCCCTGATCTCTACATACTGAAACCCATGATACGTAAACCGTGGCATCCACGATTCGCCTTTCGGATCACCCTTCAGTATATAAGTATCTGTACCTCTTGCCCTTCGTAAATTTTCTGTTACAACTTCTCCATTGGTGTGCAACATTTCGCCGTATCTTATTATCACGCTGTCGCCTTTGTTGCCTTTTACAGTAAGCCTGATAACGCCGGAAAAATTTTGTCCAAGATCCACCACATATTTTCCTGCGCCCTGCTCTTTAATAGAAACAGGTTTAATTTCCTCAATAATTTTCACCGGCTCACCGGGATATAATTGTAGCGGCAGCGATGCTTTCTCTGAAAAAACCTGTACAGCCTTCCAGCTTGCTGCGTTAAAACCGGCCTTCTTCCAGCCTGTGGGCTCAAGATTTGCATTGTAGGTTTCACCATTCAATATATCGGCTTCTCTTATGCCGCCTGTCGATGCCTTCCAGGAATTGTCAGTAACAATGGTTTCTTTTTTACCGTCCGCGTATTCAATTTCGAGTTGTGCTTTCAATAAAGGCACTTTCCCGTAAAAGCCATACTGAGTAGGGCTTCCTACCAGCAACGCGTATCCTAAATATCCTGCATACCAGCCGGTAGACAATGCAGCACTTAATGCATTGTTTCCTGGCTTAAGCTGTGAGGTAACATCGTATGCGTTGTAGTATACCCGTTTATTATAGTCCGTCCAACCTGGTGCAAAATAGTCTTCGCCAATTCTCTTACCATTAATATTAAACTCATACAGACCCAATGCCGTAACATACAGCGTTGCTTTTTTAACAGCCCCGCTCACAGCGGCTTCTTTGCGCAAATACGCCGCGGGTGGAAGGTGATATGATTTGTTGGTGGAGAGATCGTTTACATCATACCCTACCCACGAAGCCTTCCAGTCTTCCTGGTTCATGAGCCCTGTATGCCAATATGCGGGCGCGCTCCATGCACCGGCATTTCCCTGTGCATCCCAGCTCCTTACTTTCCAGTAATAGGTTTTGCCAGATGATAATGCTTTGCCGGCATACTCCACCTGGAAGTTCATATCTGAACTTACTTTACCGGAATTCCAAACATCGGCTTTTTCATCGGTTAACATTGCTACCGATGAAGCAACCAGTATTTGCCGAGCTGTTTGGGCCTGGTTATTAACCGAAGACCATAGCTCCCAGCTAAACCGTGGCTTTTCAACATCTACAAATGCGTTGGTTTTGTATTCAACACGAAGATTAACGGGTTTAAGTGTGGTTTGCGCATATATGGGCAACGCAATCATACATATGATACAACCCATTAAAACTGTTATGGAAAATATTCTCATAGCATCATTTTTTTGTCAGATAAACACATCTTTTATTGTGCACTTAGCCGCATTACTACTATAAGGCCCAGTTGCGTCGCACATTTTAGCGTTCAGCCCACTATTCAGCAAGCGAATTGTGTATTAAATTTTACAGCCTTTTAATATCAATTATTGAATCACTTTTATACCTGCGGGCGCATTTACAGTGGTTTTTACTTTACCGTCTGCCTGTTTTACATGTTTTACTTTTACTACGCCCATGGGTGTAGGAAAGCTGCCCTCTGCAAATTGCAGATCGCCCAAATGCGGCTTTACTTCTATGGTTCTGCAACCAGGCGCCAGCACTTTAATGCCAAGCACATGTTCGGTTAACCACGGTGTGGGACCGCTGGCCCAGCCATGGCTGAGGCTATGCCGGAAGCCTACATAACAATAGGCGCCATAATCGCCATGAATGTCTTTTTGACCTGGTTTCGGCAATTCGTCAATTCTCGAGGCGTTGGGCAACCAGTCGAGATTAAAATCTTCCCAAAACGAAGTAGCTCCAAGGTTCAGCATCGCACCCCAATATTCCCGTATAGCGTCTATGGCTCCCTGGTAGTCGCCGGCTTTGGCTTTTGCCTGCAGCATATAATAACCGTAAAACGTAGAAAAATTATGTGCGCCGCCAACAGACAAAATTTCTTTATTGGCTTTGTCGGCAGGCAATAATCCTGTGAGCGCCATCAGTGCAGCGGCCTGTTTGGAGTTGTTAGGATCGGGCACTACTTTTTTTAACCGGGTAATAGCTGCCTGGCAGTTAATATAGGTACTGTTCTCATTCAGGATTTTACACAACTCCGATCCCGCAGTTAAAGCCCACACCATCATTGCCTGCAAGCCAGCATCTACACCTTTCTGGTTTTCGCTTGAAGGCCAATCGAGAAAACGATGTCCATCCAGTTTTTCTTTGCCGTTAGCATCAATTTTGGTGATAAGGTGTGCCAATAGTTTTACCAGATACTCTTTTTGCTGTTGCAGGTATTTGAGATCTCCATTGTGCATATACCAGTCGCGTTGTATAATGATCCACCACATGGAATAAGTGCTGATGCCGTTCATCCATGCAGGAATGGGCGTAATGTCTTTAGACAGGTCAAGGCTTTTGGGAACTACATTGTTATTACCAAACACGGCGGCAATGGTAGAGGTTTCGGGATGCATATCGCCTACCCACACCAGGCGGTCGCGTTTAATGCCATCCCACAAATAATCCTGCATATTCAAATGAACGGTATACGCACCCGTTAGCCATATTTTATTTAAAAGCGTATCGCTGCTTTTGAAGGAGCCGAGGTAGGGAATATCGCGATAGGTAAAAATGGCGCGGACTTCTTTTAATTGCAATTCCACGTTCTCATCCAGCAAGTCAATTCTTACAAAACGAAAACCGGTATTGCCAATTTCAAGCTTGCCTAACCAGGGAACCTGCACAATCATATCGCGCATGGCGTGGTCGTTTGTTGCATTTTGCCTGGGCTCTATATCACTCATGGCTTCGCTGGCAGATTCGCCAAAACGCACCCGTAATTTTACCGGCTTATTACCGGGATACATGCCGGTTACTATTTGCAAACCACCGTGCAGCTCTTTTCCATAATCGAGCAACAGCGAAGGTTTAACGGAAGTAGTGCTTTTTAATACACACATATCCTGGTTGGCAAGGTCTGCCTGACCGTTACCGGGTTTCAATAACCGTGAAGCATTTTTTATCTGGTCGCCGGCATCTTCGGTTTGCCACAATATTTTTACAGGAGACAAATAACGGATCACCGTTTCAACAGCCTGCGACTGTTCATTGGCTGCTTTATCAAAAACAGGAGGGAGCTGGGCATATAGATCGGCGCACATCGTAACACACAACAGGGTTGCAAAACAAAATCGTTTTGTAATGCGCAAGCTTTTCGTCATATCATTCATTTTATTTCCGGTTATATCAATTGTATCGGCGTTCAAGGTAGTAGCAGAAAATTATACATTCATCCTGCACCTACCTGATTTGGGATTGCTGATTGTTGATTTATGATTTATGATTTGAGGTTTGAAATCTTGCGGTCCACGTTCAATTTAATTACTCAATGAGCAGTACACAATGGATCTTAAGTAGATAAGTAATAATCATGAGTACCCAATAAGCAAGCCCCTGTGCGTGGTTCCTCTCCTTTGGAGAGGTTAGGTGAGGCTTATTCGGCGGCGAGCTTCAACTGCTTATATCGGTTGCGGAGCTTTTGTAGTTGCTGCTGATACAGTGGATCTTTTGCCAGGTTTTTTGTTTCGTGGGGATCTTTTACAAGGTCGAACAATTCTTCGTAGCCATGCTCAGTGTAAACAATAAGATGAAAGATCATTCCGGCATTGGATTAAAATCCAATGCTACAATATTAAACCGAGCCTATGGCTCTGGCTGTTGAACAACCTTCTATCGGTCAGACCGCCCCGTATTCCGCCCACAAGGCTCAACCGGAGCGGGCCGACCGGGTTTTACCGTCGGACTGCCCGAAGGGCGGTCTAATGGATGGCGTCGGTCTTAAAAGGATCATTGCTGTACGAAATCTCTGAGCTGTCCGTCCGATCAGGCGGGCTTCGCACTCACATCCATCGCTGTACGAAGTCTCTGACTTCGTACCAATTATGTTCTTCCGAGATTTAGTCTCGCCGGAATAGCTGCAACCATATTAATACTCTACCAACACTTCCGTCTTGCCGTTAAAGGAAGGAATGGTAATGGTTTCTGTTTCCGCATCATATGTTCCGCCGCTCACTTTTATTGCCTTTTTTCCTTCGGGGTGTGGAAGGCGGATGCTGACTGTTTTCAAACCTCTGTCAACTGGGCATTCGATGGTAGCTTTGATATTTCCTTTATCGATAGCAGAAGTCACTTCAACCTTTAACCTTCCGAAATAGCTCGAAACATTGTTCAACCGGATTTGCTTGCCATTTTCCAGCCAGGCGCGTGGAACAGTGTTGAGTAACCGAAGCGTTGAACTGTCTTCGAGATACAGCATCCAGCGGGTTTCCATTAAAAACCAGGCTTCTTCATGCGTTTTGTGTACACTTACATGAAACAAATGTTCCCAAAAAGTGTAGGTCTCTCTGTCGGCATGTGCCGCAAAAGTGTTGTAATAAGTTTTTAAAAAGGGTTTTACCATTCCCAGTTTTGCCTGCATCCAGTTGTGCCGGCTGTAATAGGGCTGACTAAACGCTGCATTGTGCTGGAATAACAACTCGTTGTAGTAATTGAGCATCTGCCAGCTGGCAGGTTCTTTCGCATCCAGCACCTCACAAAAAACCAGGTACAGTGGGCCGAGCAGCGCGTCGGCAGTTGTAAAGGTTCCATGCGAAAAGAATTTTTCAGCCTTCACGTATAATGCGCGTGGACCGGTCATTTCTGTCCACGGAGCCGCAGAAGATACCCAGGTTCCATTGCCCAGAGGAACGGCAGGTGCATATTTCATCGAATTAAAAAACGATGTGCGGATATCCTCTTTCCAGGCATCTGCTTCCTGCCTGATTCGAGTGGCTTGTTTGGCATCAACGTTCATTAATATTTCGGCTATGCGGGCGCAGCCCAGGTAAGCATACCCATTCAACATAAACTGGTGAAAATGATCTTCAGGGTCCGCCACCTTTCCGTCTATCATGCCATATCCTTTGCCGAGCAATTCTTCTCTTTTATTTTTTTCCCGCCAGGCAAATAAAAAGTCGCAAGACTTAATCAGTTTATCTTTCGATGAAGCGAGCCACGCTTTGTCGCGGGTATAACGGTAATACTCACCCATTGTCCACAACGCTGCACCTGTTTCTACCATATACCCGCCAAAGTTCTGGATCATGCCATCCTCATGCTGTTTGTCGAGAAAGTAATTCAAAGATCTTTTAGCAATATCATACCATCCCATTGAAAGATAAAACTGGATGATAGGCGCACTTTCTGTTCCAATGGGCGAATACACACCAATGGCCGGCGCAAGCGTGCTGTCGGGCTCCTTTCCGTAGGTAATTAAATCCAGATGCAGCAAACCGGCCCTGATCATTTCATCTACTCTTTGTTCGGGCACCTGTATCTGGGCCGCCTGCGAAAGCTTGTTGTTCCAGTATGCTTTACTTTCTTCTAATTTAGATGCAATCGTTTTTTGGGACAATGATGCAGCCCGGCTTTTGGGTATAGGCGAATGGGGAAGATAGAATTCAAACAACGCCTTTTCGCCTGGTTGCAGCAAGATGGCTATTTCCTCGTTAGGCAAGGGCTTGCCGTTGAGAAAGGAGATGCAGAATACACTGTCGGATGGATACGCAGAAAAACCAGTGTGCGGATCATACGTATATGGATACTGCTGGTACCATCCTTCGCCCGGACGAGGTGTTTTGAACCATGCATAGGCTGGGGCAGCCCCTGTATTTTCTGCCACAGCGCTGTAGCAAAACACCGTTTCTTCGTTGGTGTCAAATGCATTCTTTAGTTTCGACCTCATCAGCGCATCCTGCTCTTTGGTAAACATGTGCCCGTGGCTGTATTGATCGGCCACCAAAAAATCTGTTCCTTTTACATACGCTGCTGTAAGCGGCGATTGTTCTAAAGCAACAAACGATGTAGCTGTGTATAACATTTGCTCATCGCTGGTTGTTGAATGCAAGACGGGCAACACCCCTTGTTCCAACCTGCGGGTGGTATTTAATTCAACGCCTTGCCCGCGCCCTGCATTGAACATATAAGCAGCGGCATTGTTCTTCATGGCAGGGAGTTTAGCGCCCATCGCTGCAAATTTTGGCATCACCACGTTGCATTCCATGGGCAGGTCGGTGGTGGTTTCGTTGAGTTGAAAGATGCGGAAATCTCTTGCTATTCCAAGCCAGGTGGGCGTATGCTGATCGCGAACAACCTTTGCTACCGCGTCGAACGAGGTTTCAGGTTCTCTTTCTGTTGTTTGGAACTTAGTGAGTGAACCACGTGCATGAACAGATTGTTCTACCTCCTGAAAAGATCGCCTATCCGATGCCGTGAGTACCACTGCATGGTTTGCGGGAAGATAGATGGGAAATGCAGCATTCACATCCCGAAGGAAAAACGAAAACGGCTGGCTCGAAGTATTGGACGTAACAATGGTTGCACCGGGGCCCGGACTTTTAACTGCCTGCGCTACAATAATTTCAAGGCGGGCTGCATCATTTGTTTTAAAAACAAACTGATCTTTTTTGACACTGCCTTTTCCTTTTTTGATGGCAATCTTTTGCAGCCGCCCATTCAGCACTTCAATTTTTCCTGATGCGGGCGCCTGGTTCCACTCAATATATATTGTATCGCTGGTGGGTTGTTGCTGTTGCGCAATTACTGCGGAAATACTCAATAAAAAAGCGAAAACAAAAACAGTGCGTTTATTGTTCATAACATGCAAGCTTTAGTAAAAATATGGGCTGAAAATTATTCCGGGCTATTGTACAAATCCACTGTTCTTCATCCATTTAAGGCAAAGTCCCAACCATTCATCGTGGGGCCATTGCAATACAAAACCGTGATCGCCTTTGGGATAAATGTGCATTTCGGCAGGCACTTTGTGCTTCCTCAATGCCTCGTATAACAATATGCTGTTGTCTACATCCACGGCTTTATCGTCTCCTGCATGAAGCAAATATGCCGGCGAAGTTTGCGTGGTTACCTGCAGCTCGTTTGAAAAGAAATTTATCTTTTGGGCAGACGGATTTTTCCCTAACAGATTTTGCCTCGATCCGCTGTGTCCCAGTTTATCCGTCATGCTTACAACGGGGTATACCAGTATCATGAAGCTGGGGCGGAGATTGGTGTGTTGCGTATTGCTGATTACAGGATCAGTAAAATGAGTGCCGGCAGTGGAAGCGAGATGGCCGCCGGCGGAAAATCCCATGATGCCAACACGCGCTGAGTCGATGTTCCATTCAGCGGCCCGCTGCCTTACTATTTGTATGGCGCGTTGTGCATCCTGGAGTGGTGCAATGCTTTTATCTTTCATGCGCTTTTCGTCGGGTATGCGGTACTTCAATGCAAATGCCGCCACGCCATGCTCGGCAAAATATTTAGCAACGGCGTGCCCTTCTGTATTCATTACGAGCATGCCGTATCCGCCGCCGGGACACACAATAACGGCAGCACCGGTTGCTTTGCTTTTTTCGGGCAGATAAATGGTTAGGGATGGATTGGTAACATTGAATGCATGACCTTTCGCGCTGTCGTATTTTTCGATAGACGTTACCGGCAGCATACCGGGAGCTTCTTTATCGTATAACGGAATGGTTTGCTGTGCATGCAAATGGTTTACACACAGCATCAAAAAAAATAAATGGCGCAACCGCATAAGAATTATGATTGAAGAATGAATATGCGCATGGTTTTGGAACCGTGAGCACCCAATACGAGCGATTGCTCAATATCTGCTGTTTTAGACGGTCCGGCAATGAACACTCCAAATCCATAATCGCTGCTGCCAATCTGTTCGTATGCCTGGTGCATCAGTTGCAAAATGTCGTTCCGGTGTATTACTACGGCAAGGTTTTGTGTTATAAATGGTAACACTCTCTCGGGCACCATATCATTGGTTATCCACACGGCAGCATTTTCTGCAACGCCCATTTGCGATTTAATAATAGTAAGATCAACGTCCTGCAGCAAATGCGGGTCGGAGCCTGTTTCAAAAGGCTGCCCTTTCGAATTTATTTCCGGCACCAGCGAAATAATTCTTGCTGCATCGCTGTATTCCTCATCAATAATTGCCTGTATTTCGGTATAACTGTCAATAGTATGCGCTATTCCGCCTATTGAGTTGAGTACACCAATAAATTTTTCCTGTACGTCGAGGTTTTCCTGCAATGGAAAATCAAGCGCAGGCAATTCCCTGGGAGCGGGTTGATTTTTTTTTACGGCGGCAAGAATTTTTTCTCTGCTAGTCATATGAGTTATGGGCTTTGAGCGGTCAGCGGCAGCGGTCAGCTATCAGCTATCAGCTATCAGCCGTGGTTTGCTGTATAAAATGGTTTTTGCTTTTTGGATCTTGGATTTGCTTTTTGGATCTTGGACCTTGTTTCTTGAATCTTTCTCACACCTTACACCCTACACCTTCTACCCTACACCTCTTTTTTACCTTCCACCCTCTACCTTACACCTCTACCCTACCCCTTCCTGTTCTTCTTATACCACTCACCAAAAGACTGTGCTGGCGGTGCCGGCATGTCTCTTTGTTTATACCAGGGATTCATTTTGTTGTTAACAATAAAAGGCATTTTGCTCATTACCCACCTGCCGGTTTTGCCGGCAAACCTGTATACACCGGGATTGGACAGGGTGAAGGTCATTCCTTTCATTGCCAGCTTTTTTGCTGCGGGGCCATATCCTTCCTTCATCAATACCTGCCGCCATTTATACAACTGGTCGTGTATATCAATTTTTACGGGGCATACATTGCTGCACGAACCGCAAAGGGTAGACGCAAAAGGAAGATCTGCATACTTGCGCATATCGAGGTTGGGCGCGAGTATGGAACCGATCGGTCCTGCTACTGCAGTATGATAACTGTGTCCGCCGCTCCTCCTGTACACAGGGCAGGTGTTCATGCAGGCACCGCAGCGAATGCATTTCAGCGAATTTCTGAAATCTTCTCTGCCCAACTGAACGCTGCGTCCATTGTCTACCAGCACAATGTGCATTTCCTGGCCTTTGCGTGGTTTTTTAAAATGACTTGAATAAGTAGTAACGGGCTGACCGGTTGCGCTCCTTGCCAGCAATCTTAAAAACACGCCCAGGTGTTTCCGCTGGGGAAGCAATTTTTCAAATCCCATACAGGCAATGTGTACATCTGCCAGGTGGGCACCCATATCTGCATTGCCTTCGTTGGTGCATACTACAAATTCTCCTGTTTCGGCAATTGCAAAATTTACGCCCGTTAGCGCAGCTCGGCGGGTAAGGAATTTTTCGCGCAGGTGAATCCTTGCTGCGCCTGTTAAAAACTGGGGATCTGCATTGCCTTCGGGTGTGCCAAGATGTTGGTGAAACAACTCCCCTATCTCTTCTTTTTTCTTATGTATGCAGGGCAGCACAATATGGCTGGGTGGTTCTTCTGCCAATTGCACAATTCTTTCTCCCAGGTCGGTGTCGATCACTTCTATTCCGTTTTGCTGCAGGTAGTCGTTCAGGTGACATTCTTCTGTAAGCATGGACTTGCTCTTCACCATTTTTTTAATGCCATGCTTTTCCAGGATGCTGTGCACTATCTGGTTGTGCTCTCTGGCATCGGCAGCCCAGTGTACTATAATGCCATTTTTCTGAGCATTCTGTTCAAACTGCTGCAGGTAGTCGTGCATGTTACTCAGCACGTTGTTCTTTATGCGGGAGGCTGTTTCGCGTAAATGTTCCCAGCCGGGAATGCTGTGCGCCGCTTTATCGCGCTTGGCACGCACCCACCACAATGTTTCATCGTGCCAGTTTACGCGCGGTTCATCTGCATTAAATTGTTGCGCAAGCGCTGCATGATCTTTGTCTCCGTTGTTCATCTGGTAATGTTAAATAACTCAATCGTTCAATACTTGTATCCTGAAGCCTCACCCTCACTCCCTCTTTCCCTCTCCAAAGGAGAGGGACGGCGCTGCAGAATAATTTCGGGCTGCAACTCTTCCATATCGACTGCTGAATAAATTTTCTCCCCTACTTCACTTCTTCACGTTCCTGGTCTAAATAAGCCGAAGCTGTGTTCGATTTCTTATACACATATCCGTCCAAGCCGACTTATATCCTGCTGTTCAGTATTTCTGCAATGTGTTTTACCTGCACCTTGCTGTTCTGCCGCCTCAATATTCCCTCCATGTGCATCAGGCAACTCATATCGCCGCCGGTAATAAATTCAGCTCCATGTTCCACATGATCGTCTACCCTGTCTTTTCCCATTTTTACACTCACGGCTTCTTCCGCTACGCAAAATGTTCCGCCAAACCCACAACATTCATCATTCCTGCCCAATTCTACCAACTCAAGCCCTTTCACCATTTTTAACAAGTGACCCGGCTTGGAAAAAGGTTCTGCCACCAGTTCGCTCATTTGCGACAGCTTCAATCCTCTTTGGCCATGGCAGCTTTGATGAACACCCACTTTGTGCGGAAAGCGGGCATCCAAGGTCTCCACTTTTAAAACATCGGTCAGGAATTCTGTAAGTTCGTATACCCGTTTCCGTATGGAAGTTGCTTTTTCTTCCTGGTGTTCGTCGTGCAGGTGTTCTTTAATATGCAATGTGCAACTGCCGGAAGGGCAGACAACATAATCGAACCCATCAAAATTTTTAATAAATAATTCATTGCAGCCATGTGTAAGATGCTCAAACCCTGAGTTTGCCATGGGCTGCCCGCAACAGGTTTGGTTGGGCGGATACACAACTTTTACTCCAAACTTTTCTAGCAATTCCAGTGTGGCAATGGCAACCTGCGGGTAAAACTGGTCAACGTAACATGGCACAAATAATGCAACAGTCATCTGTAAAAATTAATCAATCAATCAACCGGTAACACCATCGAAATTAACACAATTTCATTACGGAGCGACCTGTACCCTCCTGATGCATCCTGCTCCATGATTTTAAACTACTGTATTATGGAATAGTCTGAATTAAACCGGACAAACGGCAGCACAATTGTGCATAAATATTTAGGATATTTTTTAACAAATGCCATACTAAGCACTCAGCTAATAAACGTTATTATTACATACCATGGGAGAAAATGAACATAGGAACTTTTTTGCAAGAAGCCTGGTGCTGAACACCATCGGGCTGCTTACTATTCTTCCTTTAGCTCCGCTCATCAACCGGTTTATTCCGCCGGTAATAGTTGGATACTGGAATGTGGATCTCCTGCTTTCGATCATCCTCGCTTTTACATTGGTAAGATTAATATTGTGGCTGTTTCGCCCGCTTGTAATACCTGCATTTGTATTGGTATGCGGTGTAATTGTTTACAACCAGTTTGCCGAGGGCTATAATCTTAAAAATATGATCCAGGATTATACCAACCTGGTGGCCAAAAGCTGGGATGTAAGAGATGTAAAGGAAAAGGACTTATACCTGGTAAAGCCAGATTTGTTTGATTCGGGCGTTGAAAAAGCGGTAAAGGGTCTCAAATCAAAAATGGCGGCGAAAGATTCTGTAGTGAGGAATTTTTCTGTAAAACATTCCATTGAATATTTCGACGACTATCATTCAAAATACGGACCTATTGTTCGCTATCTTTCTTTGTTCAAGTATATCAACAGCAATTTTAAATATGTAGGCGATCCGGAGCGCGACGAATACTATGCGGCGCCGAGGGAAACCATCGAAAACGGGCTGGGTGGCGATTGCGACGATCATACTATATTAATGATCTCGGCCATGAAAGCGATTGGCGCCAAATGCAGGATGGTGCTTACGGAAAACCATGTGTATCCCGAACTGTATTGCGGCGATAAAAAAAGATTTACGCAGATACAGGAAGCTATTACCCATCTTTTTGCCACCGAAAATTTTACCGGACTGTATTACCGGGAAGAGGGTGGCAATTACTGGATCAATCTTGATTATACTGCTCATCACCCCGGAGGACCTTATGTAGATAATAAGGCTTACGCGATTGTTGAATTTTAGATGGCGAGGTTGGAGATTAGTTGAGTCGGCGGAGTAAATGGCTCAGTGAGAAGATTTCCTTAATTTCTTTACAGGTTTTTGAAAAATTTCCCACGCACAATCCATCAGACCGCCTTAGCGGCGTGCCGATGAGGTTAATATCCTTTTTCACTTTTCACTTTTTTGTTTCCAGCTAAGTTGCTACTATTGGGCTTCCGTTGTGTCACACACCTGTACACCTTGCCCGCTATCCGGCAATAAGAAATGTCGCGAACACCTGATTTTAAAAATGAAAAAGGTAGCTATCCAAAGATTGTTTGCATAGCTGCCTTAATCATTAAGAAGTTATCTTATCACTACTATTTTTTTGCGTTCTTTCCATCCTTCGGCTAACAACTCAACAAAATACACGCCCGCCGAAAGATTGCTGATGTTCAATTCAATTTGACTTGCATTGTCATTGATCTTTTTTTGCTGACGCAGTTTGCCCGCCATATCAAATATTTTTACTTCTTTTATGCGTTGCGCTCCGGGTTGAAGGTTTTGCCGGATGGTGATGACAGTTTGCGCCGGATTTGGAGCAATACTCCAGGCATTGGATTCAGCGGTTGCATTTTCAGGTAAACCAGGTACTGCCTGAGAAGAAACGTTGGCAATCCTTCCCGGGTTGGGACCGCCGGGCCCGATGTTAACATATTTGTAGGTTCCGAAACTGGTGGCGCAGGCATCTTTAAAACTCACCTGTACATTGCCGCTATTCGTTCCCGTGGTAACCTTTAAATTTTTAGTCCCCTGTCCTTGTGTAATGCTCCATCCCGACGGCACAGTCCATACAATACTAGAAACAGGTTTGGTAGAAGGAGTGGTTTGCAGCGCATAGGTATATACCCCATTGGGATTGGCGGGAGAAGCGCCGGTTACAGAATAGGGAAAAGAAGGTGAGCCCACCGTTAAGGTTTTAGAAAGCACTACCATGCTGCCGCATCCTCGGTTAATGGTGGCCGTGATAGTAACCGTGCCATTTTGTATGCCCTGCCTGGTTATAGTGGCCGGGTTGCCCGTAGCAGTAACCGTTGCCTTTGCAGGATCGGACGACTGCCATGCCACCGTTGAACCGGATGGAAGATTGTTGATCTGGTAAGTAACGCTTGAGCATACGGGATCGTTGCCCGCTGTTTTAACCATTGGATACAGCGCTGCATAGTTAACCGAAGACATTTGAGGAATGCCATCAATTTCATTTTTTATCCATGCCACATTTTCTGGCGTGAGGGTAATATGTTCCTGGTTCACCGATGGCGCATAATAAGCCTGGAACGGCGTTTCGCCCGAGCAGGACAGATCCCTGCTGTATAAATTTTCCGAAAGATCTTTATTGGTTAAATCCATTCCCAATGCGCTGAAAGTGGGAATGAAGCAGTGGTTGGGCTTTAATATCTGTGCTTTTGTTTCTGTCCACATTCCAAAGTAGCCCGTTGTTGGTATAACAGAAGGCTCACCAAAAAGAAAACTGCTGAACTGGACATTAGATCCTCCCAATTCTTCCTGCGCATTAAAATATCCGCCAGGCAGTATATCGTAACTTTTGCTTGATGACGGCGCTGCTGCCGATTTTGAGTTGGATATAAAAGGCGCTTTGGCCCATCCTTTAAATACCTCGCAGGCGTTTCCATTATTCCCCGTAAACCAAACGTTTCCTTCAGCCGCTTTAATAATCTGCGTAAAGAAGAGAAATACATTGGGGGCGTGAATGTTCACTTTCAGTTTGTATACATTTTCGCAGGCGGTTCCCTGGGCGGTGCCATTGATGGCGCCGTTTATCAACGCTATTTTGCGCAGGTTTTGCGGGTAACCCAAATTGTCTATTTCCGTTTGCCAGTTGTTTCTAAAATTGGGTGCGCCTGCGGGCGTTGTAGAATTGGCAGCAAAGTGATGCAGCAGCATTTGCTTTGCCGCGGGGGAGTTTAAGCTGCCATCTCTCCCCTTTTTTGCGGCTTCACTATTTGCCTTTGAAGCGTAAAAGTCAATAAAATATTGGTCGCCTATGGGAATATTGGCGCCTTTGTGCGGCGCATCAAACGACACCCACAGCCTCGTATTGTGGTTCAGCCCGTTCAGCTCCATCCATCGCAGCGCATAGCGGCTTATTAAGCCGCCCATGCTGGGGCCTATTATCACCAGCTTTTCCGTGCTGTTATTATCTACCAGCTCCTGGTTAATTTTTTTGATGAGGGTTACCAGCAAAAAAGCATTGCGCTGTATAAAGTCGGCGCCTTGTATTCGTTCCTGCGGGAAAGTGCCAACGCCTGGAATAGTGACTGTTTCAACTCTTTTTGGGAAATTCAATACAATCACATCATACCCCTTATCGAGCATGTTATTGCCAAAGTTTTCCGCTTCCGTGTATTGTAGGTATTCTCCATAAATCTGAGGGGGTTCTCTTCGTTCATTTGGGTCAAATCCATCCAATATAATGATTGGCTTTCTAAGCACCATTTCTTTGGGTCCATTTGGAGATGTTTTATGATAGTAAACTCCGTACTGCCCCCTATTATACTTTTTTCCCGTTTCGCCATACCCCTGATAACCATATTGACTATCATCAAATTCGACTGTTATGTCTGCTTTTACAGGCTTTCCCAACCTAGAAGCTGCTGTGGGCGGTTTTAAAAATATTTTAGAGTAGGTAATCGCTGTTTGATTATTGCTGTAGGTAATAGTGAATTTAATGGTTTTAGTCCCCGAGCTGGAAAAGCTTGCCGCCACATTGTTGCCGGATGAAAGGTTTTGATTACCGTTCCCAAAATCGGCATAGATGGAGGTAATGCTCACCCCTTTGTTGCTGAAAAACAACTGGTTGGTATATTTAAAGCTGATGCTGCCGGTGCCAAAATCCAACGTATCCCTTGCCAGCGCCGCAGCAATGGTCACGGTTTTTTGTCTAAACGGGTTGCCTGTTCTACCTGCCACATCGTGCAGTAGCGAATCGCTGCCCCTGTAAAAAAGATTGTTGGCAAGGGCAAGGGTGTCGATCAGGTTAAAATCGTAATACAGCACGCCCACCGGCACTACATTATTGGTATAATACTGGGCGGCGCTCATGGTATCAATCTTTTCCACTTTTGCCATTGCCGCATTGTTATAAGCAGCAGTATACAGTTCCGAATAAGCCTGCTTAAAATAATGGTAAAAAGCTGTGTCGCTGTTTTTAAATGAATGCAGGCTTGCAAAGGGTACCACCCTGTCGTATAAAATGCCCGTTGTAATTTGTGCCTTGCTTACAGGCGACAGCAGGGAATCGGCCATTTTGGTGTAGGTGATATTTTCTTGAGCGCAGAGGCCATAACAGAGCAGTACATGCCCTAAAAGGAGGCAGTGTTTTTTCATGGCAGCGATTGTAGTTTTATTGTTAGTTTAAAATTTGTAATTAATATCGAAACGACCGGAGGTAACTTTTATAACTTTTCCAGGTTCCTCTGAGTCCTCCCCTTCAAATTCAAATGTGCCGGATAAGATGGTATTGGCACGATCATCTTTGGTAATAATGATTTTTCCTTTTCCAGTGTTATACGAAGAATACTCCTTGGTGGAAACACCGTCATACGTAATATAGTCAATGCCGTTTGAACCATCAGTAAGTAGATATTCGCCGGGACCAATTAGGTTTTCTATTTGTATTGTAAAACTTTTAGATGGTAACGATACGTTGCATGAAGCAACAATGTTGGCATGTATAATGTCACCGCTTGTAGACAATCCAGCCCAAACAGACTTAACTGTTGGTCCACCAAATATGGTTTCCGAACATGGTTTGTATAAGTTGCCGTCTATTAAACACGAAAACGTATTAGCGCCATTTTGCGTGGCTTTGGTAAGCCCATCTTTTTTGCACGAGCCTGTAATAGTAAAAAGCAACAGCAGCAGGAGGAATGGTGTGTACTTCATAAATGGTAAGTTATGTGTAAACTACGCAAAGTATTTTAATAACCACAACGTGCCTTCGTGATTATTTTTTGTAATTAATATCGAAACGACCGGAAGTTACTTTCACAATTTTGTCTGGTTCATCATAATCCATTCCCTCAAATTCGAACGTGCCGGACAAAATGGTATTTACTCGATCATCCTTAGTGATGGTAATTTTTCCCTTCCCTGTGTTATACGAAGAATATGTTCTAGTTGAATTACCTTTATATGTTGAGAAAGTAATACCGTTGGACCCATCGGAAAGTAAGTATTCGCCGGGGCCTTTCAGGCTTCCTATTTCTATGGTAAAACCCTGATAAGGCCAAGGCTCATTGCACGAAGCCCCAATATATGCTGACGCTATACCATTGCTTACTGACAATGATACAAATACCGGAGGATCGCTAGGTCCACCAATAATAGGTTCGGAGCACGGCTTGAAGATTCTCCCATCTATCAAACAAGAAAAAGTATTAGCGCCATTTTGGGTGGCTTTGGTAAGCCCATCTTTTTTGCATGAGATTGCAATAGAAAAAAGCAGCAATAGCAGGAGTAATGGTGTATACTTCATAAATGGTAAGTTATGTGTAAACTACGCAAAGTATTTTAATAAACACAACGTGACTTCGTGATTATTTTTTGTAATTAATATCGAAACGACCGGAAGTGAACTTTATGATTTTTCCGGGATCATTGTATTCTCCTCCTTCAAATTCAAAAGTGCCGAATAAGATTGTATTTGCTCTGTCGTCTTTGGTTATAATAATCTTTCCTTTTCTTGTACCATATGAAGAATATTGCTTCACTGTAATACCGTCTTCAATGACATAAGTAATGCCGTTGAAATTATCGGAGAGAGAATATTCACCAACTCCTACCAGATTACCTATTTTTACTGTGATATTCCTACTCTGAGAAGATTCATTGCACGAAGCTCCCACAAATGCACGTGTAATATCTTCAGATACTGATAACCCTCCATATACTGGGGGGTCGGTAGGCCCACCAATAACAGGATTGGAGCATGGCTTAAAAAGAGCTCCATCTATCAAACACGAAAAGTATTAGCCCCATTTTGGGTGGCTTTGGTTAGCCCGTCTTTTTTACAGGAGCTTGTAAAAAAAAGGATTAGTAACAGTAGGAATGGTGTATACTTCATAATTCATTGGGTGTTTAAAATTTGTAGTTAAGATCAAACCGACCCGAAGTGGCAGTTACAATTCTTCCCGGATCATCTGGTGAGCTTGCGGTAAATTCAAATGTACCAGCTAAAATAGTATTTAGTCTATCATCCTTTGTAATAACAACTTTACCGCTTAAAGTATGCAACGATGAGTAGTTAATAACTAGCGGTTCTTCCGTCATATATTGCGTGTAGGTTACTATATTATCTTGACTAGTGAGAAGGTATTCTCCTATTCCCTGAAATTTTTCTATCGTGATTGTGATATACTTTTGCGGATAACTAGCTTTATATGCTGCTGTCACCGATGCAATGGAATAATCATCAGATATAGATAGCCCACCATACAGAACCGGATCACTGTTAAATAGTGACCCTTCACTTTTGGCAGGCTTAAATATTTCGCCATCCAATATGCACGAAAACGTATTAGCCCCGTTTTGGGTTTCTTTGGTAAGCCCGTCTTTTTTGCAAGAGGTAGAAAAGAGCGAAAAGAGCAGCAGGAAGAATGGTGCGTACTTCATAAAGGTTTGTTATATGTAAACTACGCAAAGTATTTTAAAGATGCAATAACTTCTTCACTATTTTTTGTAATTGATATCGAAACGGTCGGAAGTGGCTTTTACAATTTTATCCAATGCCGCTTAGTAGTATTATCCCATTCATCAGACCGCCCCTTTAACTTAAGCGAATAATATCGTACCTACAGCACTTTATTTCTTTTATTCATTTTACCGGCCATCGAAATTTCGCCTCTAATGAGGCTAAGGCAAGGCTGAACCGCCCCATACCCTCAACCTTCTACCCTATTACCTTTCTCCTTTCACCTCTCTCCCGCTCACCTCTTGTCTTCCAATTTCTGTATCGCCTTATCGGCGCGGTTGAAAGCAGTTTTTACTTTGTAGTTGTACCATTTTTCCTTGAGCAGTTTGCGCATGGCATTGTCGAAGTTGCGGGTAAACACCAGGTTGCTGAAGCCGGTAACACGGTCTTTGGCTGATGACAGGGCACGCACGCTTACCGAATAGCCACCGGTAACATATTGTATGTAATGCCAGTAACCGGCAGGCATAAACAGCGTTTCGCCAAAGCTGATGGTGCAGTCCCAGCCGCAGGCATATTTCAATGCGGGATATTTCTCGTAGTCCAGGTTTTTCATATCGCCTATGCCATGAAAATTATAGGGCAGCTTGTAGAGCAGTGAAGATGTTTCGTTAGAAAACAACGCCACCCTCTTTTCGCCGTGGAACTGCGTAAGAAAAACATGCGACATATCTATATCGTAATGGTTCCTGGTGCTGGAGCCTCCGCCACCAAAAAACATCAGCGGCAGCCAGGTAAGAATATTGTCGGCAATTTTATTAAAGACGAGTTGCTTGCGTATTTCCGGTTTTTCAATCAGCAGGTTAAACAGGAACAATCTTGATTCTGTCGGCTCACGCTGTATAAGGTCCAGGTATTCGCTGAACTTCATTTTATACATGGGAGCGCTTTTCACCATATCGGGATGGGCATTTTCACTTCCATGCACAGGCACAACCAGGTCTCCAGCTACTTCTTTAAAATAATCGTAACTCCATTTTTCAAGCGCAGGCCCTTGCACAAAATCTTTCAGGATTACAGGAGTTTTGGTTTTTATATACTGTTCCGTAAACTCCTGCTTCGTTAATCCTTCTACTCTTTGAATGGGTTGTAGTTTCATTTGATGACATCAAATTTAATATGCCAAAGGCAAACAATGTTAAGTATTATTTTTATTACATCATACACGAAAGCCTGTAAATAGCCTGCAGTTTATGATATAAAAAAATGTTTGTATGTAAGTTACACAAACTGTCATAAAATCCAAAATTACGGTATGCAGCGGAGATTGCAGAGATAGAAGCCCATTAAATATGCAGGATAGCTGTCAGCCGTCAGCTATCGGCTATCAGCTATTACATTTGGATGAAGCAAATTATTTGCTTTCATCGTTGCTACTATCCTCTATTTTTTAACGCATCAGTTGCTTACGACTTTCTGCCTATTGGCGCTGAAAGCCGACTGCTGACCGCTGATAGCTGATCGCCGGCAGCTCACTAGCTTTTACGTGTGAATATTTTTTTAACAGCCTTGCTCAGCCTGGTGATATTATCTATCTGGTCCTGGATGGGAGTAAGCACCAGGTCTTCCTGCTGCATGCCGGCCATTTCCAGGAAGTCGGACTGGGTTTGTTCGGGGTACAACAGGATCAGGTTGTTTTTGGGAAAGTTCTTTACGAGTCGCGCCGTTACCAATTCAAAATAGGAATGATAAGATATGGTGCCTTTGCGGGCACTTACGGCCACAATAAGATCGCTGCTGCCAATGTCTTTCGATATTTCCGGGAACTGTTCGGGTGCTTCAAACGGTTTGAAATGAACCTCCACGCTGACGCGGCTTTTTTGTACCTCTTTTTCAAAAGCCCGTTGCGTGGTGGCCGTGCAGCATAATATAATACGCGAGCCTGCCTGCTTTGAAAAGGCAACGATCCGTTTAACCCAATGGGCAAAGCCGATTTCGTATTCTGCGTTTCGCGTTAAAATCAAAATCATTTTCTTGGAGGTATTCACCGGCGAATCGAAGCGGCAGATGAATACCGTTTCCCACACGCCATCCAGCACGTTTTGGGTAGTGGTACCAAACAGCGAGTTAAAGAGAAAGCCGGTAGTGCTGCTGTTTTTTTCAGACCACTCCATTACCACATCCGAAATCAGCATTTCCTTGATGGCCCGGGCAATTCCGTTGGCCATGTTCAGGTCTACCCTTGTTACTACCTGCACCTTGGTTCCGGTTTCTGCGCCATATTTAATGGCCTGCTCCATGTTTCGGTTATTCTGCACTACTTTTTCTTTCAGCCGTTCCTCGTCCTGCATAACGGTAAGCATGTATACGGGCGATTTTTGCTGAGCAGTATTGATCATCACGGCAAAATCGAACAGCCGTTCTGTTTTTTCAGATTCATTAACGGGAATGAGTATGCGCTCCTGTATGTTAACCACATCGGGCAGTCGGTTCATTTCAACCACCGCAAGCTTTTTACCGGCATTGGCGGTAACAAACGATCCTACCATACAGGTAAGCAGTATCAGGATAATAGTGCCGTTCAATACATTCTCGTCAATGATCTTCATGTTATATCCAATCAGTATTACGGCAATGGTAGCGGCGGCGTGTGAAGTACTGAGCCCGAACATAACATTTCGCTGGGCGCTGCTGTAGCGGAATATTTTTTGAGTGATAAAAGCGGCCAGCCATTTTGTAGACAAAGCCATTGCAGTAAGTGTGCCGGCAATAATGAGCGCCATATTGCCTTTCAGCAAAACCCTCAGGTCAACGAGCATACCTACGCTGATCAAAAAGAAAGGAATGAAGATGGCGTTGCCTGCAAACTCTATGCGATTCATGAGCGGCGACGTATGTGGTATCAACTGGTTCAATGCAAGACCTGCCAGGAACGCGCCGATAATTCCTTCTACGCCGGCCAGCTCTGCCAGCAGCGCCGCCAGGAATACCATGGCTAATACAAACACAAAGTGTGTTGACTGATCGTCTTTTATTTTTTTAAAGAACCACCTTCCGATCAAAGGAAAACCAAACAAAATAGCAGTTGAAAACAACAGGAAGGAGAGACATAATTTCAGCCAGAACCCCTGGTTGAGCTCCCCGGCCACCGAGCCTGTAATAACGGCTAATATCAACAATACGGCGGTATCGGTAATAATTGTTCCTCCAACGGTGATGGTTACTGCTTCGTTTTTAGTGATGCCCATACGGCTCGCCAGCGGATAGGCTACCAGGGTGTGGGTGGCAAACATGCTTGATACGAGCAGCGACGCCATCATGTTAAATTCAAGTATGTAGTGGCATAACAAAAACCCCAGCCCCAGCGGAATAATAAAGGTAAAGAAACCAAATACCAGGCTTTTGTAACGGTTCTTTTTAAACTCCTGCATATCCAGTTCAAGCCCTGCTATAAACATAATGTACAGCAGCCCTGCCCTGCCAAACAGGTCTATGCTGCCCTTAGCTACAAGGTTAAATCCATGATCTCCTATTGCCATTCCTGCCAGGATCAATCCTATTATACTCGGTATCCTGAGCTTACGCAGGAGTATAGGCGCTAAAAGAATAATGAACAGAACGATAACAAATATGGGCACCGGATCTTTGAGCGGAAAAGTTAACCCGTTTAATAAAGTCATAATAACCTTAGTTATCGATAGTCTTGTTGAGAATATTCCAAAATTAGCGAAATGTTGGTGAGCCTGGGGTATAATAATCTTATTGAAATATGATTATTATTTGATTAAAACAACAGGGGTTGATAATTATTTATGTAGTGCATTGGTAAGAATTGGGGGCGTTGTGCTAATTTTGAAAGGTAAATACAGCGATATGGCGTCTGTGCAAACTTTAATACAGGAAGAAGTTGACACGCTTGTAACAACCGACAAGCCGTTTCAGCTTATTGTGTGGAATGACGAGGTAAATACTTTTGAATGGGTGATAGAAACTTTGCAGGAAGTATGTGGGCACAGCCATGAACAGGCCGAGCAATGCGCTTACATCATACACTTTAAAGGCAAATACGCCGTTAAGCAGGGACAATATGAAGAATTAAAACCCCAATGCGATGCTATAACGGAAAGGGGTATAGGCGCTACCATAGAAGTGCTGGCCGACTGATATTTACCGCAGCATTTGAAACTGCCCGTTCTTCCATCGCATCCTGTATGCATTCATTGCAGTAATCCCCAGTTTTTTAATAAGCCTGTAATTTACAATAACGCCCACAGGTGCTCCAATTATGGGGATGAGCTGTGCCATTTTTGCTATGTCGAGGTAATCCCTGTACTCCTGCTGCAGATTGCGCCAGTCGAACTGATGAATATCCTGCGGAAGCTGGTGCTGCACATTTTCCCAATCTGCTATTTTCAGGTATATTTTTTTGCGGTGCTGAGGACTGGAAAACGCCAACTGGAAAATATACAGTATGTACAGTCTTTCCTTATAATCGGCAGTATCGTAGCCGTAAATATTGGCAAGTTCAAACAGCAACTTCAGCTTAATGCCTATGAGTATCGGGAAGTCTGCCAGGCCAAGCAATATGCCGCCGGCGCCTGTAATGCCGCCTTCTGCCGCGGCTGTTTTCTGGTAAAACGAGATCTTTTCCTCGCTCAATGCATCCCGCATCTGCAGCGATATATCTTTCTCAAACTTTGTTGTTGTAGCCTGGGCGCCAAACAATACGCCCCTGATCATTTGCTTAATGGTGCTGGTTATAACCTCATGTACTTTTTCGGGAATGATCTTGTTTACCCTGTTCTGCAGCCGCTTCGACAGCCTGTCGAATAAGGACGGCTTGCCCAACATTTTAAGCTGCCACGCCCGCAGTTCCTGCTGCACTGTTTGTTCATAACGGCTTTGCATGTTCAAAATAATGTTTTAAAGCTGCAAAAATTAGCTAATATTACCCTATTATTTTACATTTAACCCTGTTAAATAATGTCCCGCAACATTGTTAATGAAAGCAGGCTTTATGCAATCATCATAATCTGTGCTTTCGTACTTCCCAATTTATATTTTATCGTTATAGGCCGCGAATCTTTTCCTTTTACGCAGGCACCTATGTTTGGACATTATATTGGCGATTCAACAAAGTTTTATGAATTCAGTTTTATACTGGAAGACAAGGGAGGGGAAAAGGAAATTTCGCCCGACTATGTGAAACGACATCCCATAGCCGAAGTAGCATTGAAACGGTTTTTCTTTGGAAACATCTATGGATCGGTAGAAACAACATCTCCATTCGGATATTATAAAAATGATACCAGGGAAGCACTTGAAAAAAGAATGACTGGTTTTTTCTCAGCTTATTTCAAGTCGTACAGCCGGGAGCTTTCCAAAAAAATACGCCTGGATATAAGCAGGTACAACAGGGAATATGCTTTTAAAGAAAAGCACACCGTTGGCTATTATGATATACAGGCAAAAAAATTCATCCATACATGGAAAGAACAGCAGTAAACCCTCCATCTTTCTTTGAAAGGTATTTTTTTTCAAAATCACGTTATCCGAATGCCGGATTGATCCGCTTTGTATTGTGTGGATTTTTTCTTTTCCAGTCGTATCGTAACTACAGATTTCTTGGAACCTTTACCGGCATCAGCCCCGAAGCCGATGCGTTGCATAAACCCAGCATCTTTATTGATCTGCTGAACCTGCCCTTCCCGTTACCGAAAGAATACCTTTTTATTTTTGCGGTTGTTTTTTATGCCATAGGCATTTTTGCAATGCTTGGTATTTTTACCCGCGTTTCTGTTTTTTTGTTCAGCATCTTTTTAATATACCTTACAGATATACAGGCTGCAAGAGGATTTTTCAATCATGAGTTCAGCCTTGCCACACAGGTGTTGCTGTTGCTCGCGTTGATACCTGGCAGCAAAAGCTTTTCTGTTGATCGCTGGCTGCAGCATTACAGGAAAACAAAAAAGGTGGCGGGCGCCGGCTTGTGGAATACTTTAGTGGGTCCACCGGAAAACGTTTGGGGCATTAAGCTGATATTGATACTTTTTGCCTGCACTTATTTTACATCGGGATTGTCGAAAGTGCGTTATGGAGGAATGGACTGGCTTGACGGACGCACACTTACGCATTACCTCGATGGCAGCGCCAGCCCTTATACACCTGGCAAGAAGCCAATGTTTATAGGACCGCCCAATACTACAGCCGCCGAACAATGGAAAGACGGCTTTGGCGTTTACAGTTATTCGTATGGAAACAGGCAACCAAGCCATTTCTGGAGGAGTACAGGCACCTACCTGGCATCTCATCCAAAACTCATTTCTTTTATTGCAACTTCTGTTGTTATTTTTGAAATGCTGGGCATTGTGCTTGTGTTTGGAGGCTGGATACGGGTGTTTTACCTGCTGGGCGCTATTATAATGCACAAATCAATAGGTTCGCTAATGAACTTGCCTTTTCTTGATTACCAGGTGCTGTGCTTTTTGCTGATAGACTGGCATTGGGTGTACCAGCACCTGAACAGGCATCTAAAAAACTGGTTAAAACCTTTGATAAACAGATTCAGGATACTGGTTCCTGCATCCTGATAATTTCAACATTTCCCTTACGCTAAAATATAGTTTGTGATTAAATCTGGCACCCGCCTACATGGAATTGATGCATTGAGGGCATTTGCAATGCTGGCAGGAGTTGTGTTGCATTCCATTCTTGCTTACAGAGTTGCAGTTATTCCATTAATACCGCATGACCCGCAGTTTCAGCACTGGAGCTTCGACTTTGCCTTTTTTATTATTCACAGCTTCCGCATGCCGTTGTTTTTTTTAATAGCCGGTTTTTTTTGCAGGATGGTTTATTTTAAATCCGGCGAAAAGAAATTTCTACAGCAACGGGCTAAAAGAATTGGCATTCCTTTTATTGCAGGCGTGCTCATTATTGCACCGCTAACGCTGCTGCCTAAATTTTTGTACTGGTATACAACAAGCGAAGGACTTTCCCTACAGAGCGCCTTTGACAAAGCGGTAAACAAAATTTTACATTTTTCTGAAATCGAGCACATCTGGTTCCTGAGGAACCTGATTATTTTTTATGCAGTGGTGATCCTTTTTCAACGCGCTAAAAAAATAGCCTTTGTATCTAAGCTCTGTTCATTCATTTCCAATATCTGGCGAAAAGCCAGTATAAACATTGGCTGGCTGCTGTTATTAACAATCCCCGTTTGGGTGTGCCTGATGGCCATGCCGGGATGGTATGTTACCACAGATACCTTCACGTTGCCAAGGAGCTTGTTCATCCTTGCGTATTATGCGTATTTCTTTGGGTTGGGATGGCTGGTGCACATGCGCCCTGATATTTTTACGCTGTTTACCAAACATTACAAACTGCTGTTGCTGTTTGCCATAGTGTCTACATTGATAGTATGGTTCGTTAAGCAGCAGTACGAGTTTGCGCGCACACCTTTAACCATTGTGGCAGCCACCAAATTTGTGGCAGCATTGCAAATGATGTTGCTTGTATGTGGAATTTCGGGTTTGTTTCTACGGTTACTCAATACCGAAAGCAAAACCTGGAGGTATTTGTCTGATGCTTCTTACTGGGTATACCTCGTTCACCTGGCGCTCATAATTTTATTGCAGTGGAAGCTGATAGACAGTCCTGTGCCGGGCGTATTGAGATTTCCGATTGTGCTGGGCGCAGCGATTATTTTTACATTTGTAACCTACCATTACCTGGTGCGATACACTTTTATAGGCGATATTTTACATGGCCCGAGAAAGAAACCCGATCCCGTTCAAAAAGAAGTGATTGGCGCTGCCTGACGGGAATTTTATACCGGGTCTACATCGGGAATAACAGTTACAGAACGAAAGTTTTTTTGCTGATGCATTTCTGCTATTTGTGCAGCTATAAACCGCTTGCATTTTTTAATAAGGGTGGCATCTTTGGGCAGCTTTAGCAGCAATTCCATCAGGAACTGATTTCGGATCCTGTTTACCACGGGTTCTGCGGGACCTACCAGGTATTTACCAAACTCACCCTGGAGCGCAGCCGCAAAGTATTGGGCAGCCTGCGCAGTAATTTCCTTTACTTTATGACGGAACGTAATTAATATAATGCGCGAAAAGGGAGGATAGAAAAAACGTTCGCGCCCCGGGATCTCGAATTTAAAAAAGGCATCGTAGTCGTGCTGCTGCACAAAATATAATACGGGGTGTTTGGTGTTGGCCACCTGAACAAATACCCGTCCTTTTCCATCTTTACGTCCCGCCCTTCCACTCACCTGCTCCATTAATTGAAAAGCGCGTTCGTTTACCCTGAAATCGGCAAAGCTTAAAATGCTGTCGGCATCCAATATACCTACCAGGTTCACATGTTCAAAATCAAGTCCTTTCACTACCATTTGCGTGCCCACTAATATATCAATGCGCATTTGTTCAAACAGTTGTATCAGGCTGTCGTGCGCCTGCTTGCCTCTGACGCTGTCTATATCCATCCGCGCAATTTTAGCTTTGGGAAAATCTTCTTCGAGTTGTTCCTCAATTTTTTCGGTGCCAAAATTTCGTTGCGTAAAATCGTGATTGCCGCAAGCCATGCATGTGTTCACCTTTGGATAAATCGTTCCGCAGTAATGACAAACGAGCTTGTTGCTGAGCTTGTGGTAGGTTAAGCTTACATCGCAATGTTTGCATTGGGGTATCCAGCCGCAAACTGCGCATACCTGGTAGGGTGAGTATCCTCTCCTGTTCTGGAAAAGTATTACCTGCTTGCTGCCGTCAAGCGTTTGTTGCACTGCTTCGCTTAGCTGCGGAGACAAAATGATCTTTTCTTTTTCTTTTTTTTGCAATTGCTTGGTATCCACTATTTCAATGGTGGGTAGCTGAACTCCGCCAAAACGTTCCTTCAACGTTACCAGTCCATACTTTCCCTGCACGGCATTATAATAACTTTCTACCGAAGGAGTGGCGCTGCCCAGCAACACACGTGCCTGGAACAAGCCGGCATAATATATGGCGCAGTCTCTTGCATGATACCTCGGTGCAGGATCCTGCTGCTTAAACGATGCGTCGTGTTCTTCATCTACTACAATCAATCCAAGGTCGTTGAATGGAAGGAACAAAGCAGATCTTGCGCCTAAAACAATTTTAAGCTCTCCCGATTTTATTTTGTTCCATATTTCAATGCGTTCGTTCTGGCTGAACTTGCTGTGATATATACCAATGTATCCGCCAAAATGTTTTTGCAACCGCCGTATCACCTGCGATGTTAAAGCAATTTCCGGCAGCAGGTACAATACCTGTTTTCCCTCCTGTATGTATTCTTCAATCAGCTTTACATATACCTGAGTTTTACCGCTGGAGGTAATACCATGCAGCAGGCACACATTTTTTTCTTTCAGCAAATCCTTCAGTTGCAAATAGGCTTCGCGTTGCGCAGCAGTCAATTCAAAATCCACCTGGATGTCGCGCGGCAAATACCGCAGACGGTCAACGGAGCGCTTTTCAAGCCACAACACATTCTTTTCGGTTAGCCCTTTCAGTTGTGCATCGGAAGCGCCGGATTTTTTAAGCAAACTGGTTTTGGTAACCTCGCCTTCCGTTTTCATAAGATGCAGATAACTTAGCAACAATTCCAGTTGTTTAGGAGCACGCCCCCAGTTGTTCATCAGGTCGGCCAGCTTTGCTTCATCATTATACACAGGATTTAGCACCACGTATGTTTCCTTTTTAGGAGAATAACTTTCTTTCAGCGATTCCCACACAAAACATACTCTTTTATCTATCAGTCTTTTTATTACGGGATACACATGCGATGAGTCCAGCAATTGCTGTACTTCCGAAAGTTTCAGCTCTTTTTTAATGTGCAATGCTTCGGCAACCAGGTATTCGCCGTTGTTCAGGTGCGAAAAATCGTCGCCGTAATCATCATTAAAAATCAAAATGGTTTCGCTGCTCAGCTTAAAATACGAAGGCAGTGCGGCTGCCATCACTTCACCTTCGCTGCACATATAATATTCTGCAATCCACTGCCATAAATCAAATGCAGGCTTAAACACAATGGGCTCCGCATCCAATACATTTAAAAGATATTTGGGTTCAAAGGCAGTTGGCTTATTCTGATGCAGGGTTTTAACAATGCCCGCATATTTTTTTTGCTGCCCCAGCACCACTTCTACCCGGCAGCCAACAGCTATCTTATCCAGCAAATGCGGTGGCACCTGCCAGGTATAATTTATAGGTAATGCAAGAGGGATAATTACTTCTGCAAACAAAAGCCTGTCTATAGGAAATAAAACATTTTCGCCATCTGTGGAAATAGTTTCCATATGATAAAGATAATCAGCGGATTTTAATTTGCCGGATGGATTGAAATCCATCCTTACAATATGCAACTGAGCCAATGGCTCTGGCTGTTTATCAGGCAGACCGACCAGCTTTTCCATCGGCACGCCTGCCCGGGACGAGGAGCGCAGCCGCAGGCGGTCTGATGGATAGATGATGCATGCTATTTGCCGAATGGATTAAGATCCATCCGTACAATATGTAACCGAGCCGATGGCTGTTTATTGAGAAGGCAACACATCCTTTGCGTGAACTTTAATCATTGCAAAGTTGATTAATGATAAGCGCTGTCGTCGCTATTACCCAACCACCGCGCATTATTATACGTATGTTAACAAGCCCCGTGCAACGTCGCCCGATTTTTTTTACTCTATTATACCGGACATCCGTAAATGTGAAAACAGCACGGATTTGAAATCCCCCCAAGTGCCTGCGGGGGTTTTCTTTTTTAGCCCTTTGATGAGTTGTGTGCGAGTCAGCTTTTGAATTATCTTCAGCACATGAAAAATGTGCTTTTACTTTTTTGCCTTATCCCGTTTGCTATCCGGGCGCAGGATACAACCCGGACACCTATGATAGTTCAAACAACGGGCAAGCTCCCCTTTCTTGAATATGGTCCTGGCGATAACCGGTTGGGAGGCGCAAAAATGACCTATCTCGATTCGGGCATCGTGTTGACCGTTGTAGATTCTTTGAACAGCGATTACATTGTACAATTGTCCAAAAATCACAAAGCCTATATTGCAAAGGAAAATGTGCTGCCGGCTCCTGAAAAGTTTCCGCGCCCCTATTACCTCACTTCTAACTTTCGTGTGTTTGGCGACGATGATTTTGACTATGTAACCATCGACCTAGATGAGCGGCTTCCTTACAGAAATCTGCATGAAATAAATCCTGCAAGAATTGCAATTGATATTTTTGGAGCCACCTCCAATACGAACTGGATATCGCAATTTGCATCGGCAAAAGAAATAAAGAATACCTGGTACGAGCAAACAGAAGACGATGTGATGCGGGTGTATATAGAATTGAAGCATGCACAGCACTGGGGTCATTATATACGATATGACAGCCTTCTTCAAAAACTGATTGTGCGCGTAAAACGCCAGCCTCCGGTACTGAATATTAAAAAACTAACGGTAGCAATAGACGCAGGACATGGAGGTGAAAATGTGGGTGCATCGGGCGTAAGCAGCAAGGTGCTTGAAAAGGATTATGCACTGCGCATTGCAAAGGAGCTGAATAAGCTTTTAAAAAAGAACAAGATTAAAACATTTATGACGCGGGAAAAGGATACGACGCTTAGCATGGTGCAAAGAGCTGAGATGCTGAGAGCCGCTAACCCCGACCTGCTGATAAGCATTCACCTGAACTCGGCGGGCAACATGCTTGTGAGGGGAACAAGCACTTATTACCGCTATATAGGCTTCCGCTCTTTATCGCAATCCATCCTTACCCGGATGCTGGAATTGAACCTGGTGGAAATAGGCAATGTTGGCAATTTTAACTTCGCGCTGAATGGCCCAACGGAGTATCCTAACTGCCTGGTTGAAGTGGCATTCCTGAGCAACCTGCAGGATGAAAAAAGAATTCTTGATCCCAAGTTTCATACCGAGGTTGCTAAAAAAATATACCTGGGTGTGACGGATTGGCTGAAAAAAATGAAATGATCAGCTGTAAGGTTGCCAACTGTTTTAAAGTTGGCAACCTTGTTTACTTCGGGCGACTGCCCAGCAACAACATTGTACAAAAAATCTATATTTTTACGGTTATGCATAAACTTTCGCGCCGTAAGTTTGTACATCAAACTACTAAAACCGCAATTGCCTCTTTCATAACAACGGGCATTGTGGCAAATACATATGCCATGACAGAAAACAATACTTTCATTCATCACGTTTATTTTTGGCTGAACAATCCCGAAAGCAAAGAAGATTTTGACAAACTGGTAGCAGGACTTAAAAAGTTGTCTGCCGTAAAAACGATCAAAACTTTTTACATAGGCAAGCCCGCAGATACCAACCGCGATGTGATCGACCGGTCGTACAGCGTTTCATGGCTGCTGCTGTTTAACAACAAAGCAGACCAGGACAGCTATCAAACCGATCCTATTCATTTGAAATTTGTGGACGAATGTAAGCACCTCTGGAAAAAGGTGATCGTATACGATACGGTAAATGTGTAACAATGAGCTATTGTTCTTTTGTAAATGCTATTCCGGCAACAAACCAAAATGTACACAAGGAATATCATGACCTGTATTATGGCTTCCCGATAGAAGACGATAACGAACTTTTTTGTCGCCTGATACTGGAAATTAACCAGGCGGGGCTTAGCTGGACAACTATTTTAAAAAAGCAGGCTGCTTTCCGGAAGGCTTATCACAATTTTAATATAGCCAAAGTAGCAAGGTATAGTGAAAAAGACCGGGAGCGGTTGTTGAGCGATGCAGGCATCATCCGCAACAGGCTTAAAATAAATGCTGCTATTGAAAATGCGAAAGCACTTTTACCAATACAAAAGGAATTCGGCTCTTTTAAAAACTGGCTCGATCACCATCATCCTAAAATAAAGGAGGAATGGGTAAAGCTGTTTAAAAAAACATTCCGGTTTACCGGCGGCGAAATTGTAAATGAATTTTTGATGAGCACCGGCTATTTGCCCGGCGCACACAGCACCGATTGCCCCGTTCATAAAAAGATATTGAAAAGTAAACCGGCGTGGAACAGGAAATGAGCGCTATCAGCTTTCAGCGGTCAGCCATCAGCATTCAGATCCGGTCGCACGCCCCGGTCGGGCTGCGCGTGCAGGATAGCGGGGCGGCCTAACCGACCTGGCTAAATGAGAGAAAGCAAAATGCATTTATGAACGTGCCTGCTTTTTTCAGGACGTGACACAGCATTCAGCAATGCGTTTGATTGTGTGATTGTTGCTTTTGGTTTTAATTGATTGTGCCTTGTGCTTTTGGATTTTGTGCTTTTGGATTTTGTTTCCTGGCTTCTTAAATCTTATCACTTATCGCCTGCCACCTACCACTATAATCTCACCGCAAACACAGCATTAAACCCTCGGCCTTCCGATGGCCACACGCCGGGACCGGGATAGAACAACGGCCGCTTGGTAAAATACTTTTTATTAGTTGCGTTGTTCAGGTTAAGCCTTACTTCAATGTTCCTGGTTACGTGAATGGTTGCATTAAAATCAAGCAAGCCGTAAGCTGGCACCAATCCTACAGAACCGGTTGCATTAGGTTGCACTGTGTTCAATGCGTCGGCAAAGGATCTGGCGGTGTAACTATACAGACCTGAAATGCTCATCCTCCTGTACCGGTAAGTAATTCCATTACGGGTAATTATATTCGGTGTGCTTTCTACCTTGTTTCCGTCGATGCTGATATTATCGTTACCCGATTTAAGCGTAGCTCCTTTATAACGTGCATCCATCAACGCCGTAGAGGTAAACACGGAAACCACCGACCTGGCACCGATTTGCCAATCGCCCTGCAAAAACACTTCCAGTCCTTTGGTGAAGGAATTGCCGATATTGGTGCGATAGGTATAAAACTCACCATTGTCGTCTGTTCCTGCCAATGTGCCAAACCTGTTGTTGTATTGCATCATATATCCCGTTACATCCCATTTAAGGAATTTCCAGCTACCGCGAAAGCCGAGTTCTGCATTGTATCCATCTGCATCTTTAATATTGGGATCTACTTTTTCGTATACCGACCCGGGAATAAGGTCTTTAAACGCCATGGCCCTGTAAGCCTGTGCCCATCCCGCATATACCTCCATATCGTTGGCGGCTTTGTATTGAATGCCTGCACCCAACAAAGGAAAACTGTGTTTAATGGATAAGGGAATTTCATTGTCGGGATAATAACTGATGGTTCCGCTCATATTGCTTTTACCCGTTTCTATGCGCGCACCAGCATTAACCGTCAGCCCGGGCAGGAGCTCAAAATTATTTTCAACAAAAAGGGCGAGGTTTTTTGTTTTCAGGTATACGTTACGCCCCCATCCCGGCGCTACCAATGTCAAATCAAAATCGCTGCCGGTAGTGCCTTTTCCTAACTGGGTGCGATGGAGGTTGTTGTTCATGTATTGCACACCTGCTACCAGCGTATGCGCATTTTTACCGGTGTAATAATTTTGCAATATTCTCAACTCGGTTGTGTAACTGTTGAACCGGTCAATATCAACCTGCCGGTTGTTATACTGCAAGGTAGTGGCATTGATCGTATCCTTTATGTTCGTAGCCTTGTCGAACATCACACTGTTTCTTTTGCCCAGCACAGCCGAAGTGGTAAACTCTATTTTGGTGCGCGATGCCACATCCCATTTCAGCGAAACAGATGGAATATGTATATCGGGGTTGAAATAATTGCGCGAACGGGTGGCTTGTTTAGGATCGGCATAGAACATGCTGTCGTTCATCTGCCCCGGAATGCGATAAGTATAGGCAGACCTGGACCATTCTACTTTAACGGAAAACCTGTCTGATGGCTCGTAGGTAAGCGCTATGCTCTGAGCTTCGGAATCGGTGTGCTCGTTGTCGCGGTAACCATCTCTCGATTTCCTGCTCATGTAAGCATAATACTTGAACTTTCCTACTTTACCACCAATGGCATTGTAAGTACTCAACAGGTTAAACGATCCTGCTGTGTTAATGCTTTCAAAGCTGAAGGCTCTTGATGAGTCTGGTTGTTTGCTTACATAATTCAGCATGCCTCCAAATTGCGATCCGTATTGCAACGAACCTGTGCCTCTCACAAGTTCAATATGGTCGATGCTTTCTAACGGCATGCTATAGTGGCTGGCGGGATAGCCATACATATCTGAATTGGTGATGATGCCGTCTTTCCTGATATTGAACTCCCATCCACGGTGCGGATCAAGCCCGCGCGCACTGATGTTGACCTGGTTGCCGGAACCATCCATATCATAAACAAATATTCCTGGCACTTTGGCAAACACCTGCCGCCCGGTTTTATCGGCAAAGTTGGCATCGGTTTGCGACAGCCTGATTACTTCTGTTTTCTTTCCTTTAAAAAGATAACTGCCCTGGGTAGGTGGCAGCTTTTGGAGCGTTGCCTGTTTAAGATAACTGGTGATAAATACACTATCGAGCGATTTTGACAACAAAATCGTGTCCGGTTCCTGTGCAAACAACAGGCTAGCAGATAAAGTGAGTGTTACACTTAAAAGAAAATTTCTCATCACACATAATTTAAAAGAAAAAATACACCGTGAAGAATCACGGTGTCTTCATATATACTTAAACTCCAAAACCTAAAGGCGTTGTTATTCCGCGCCGTCAGTGGTAGCGCGTTCTATTGCTTTTAATCCTACATTTTTTCCCACTTCCAGTCCAATCTCGCAATCACTTCTGTAGTGTATTCCTCCATACATTCTCGACAAAGATGCTTCCTGGGCCATCGCATCATAAGCGCCTGCTCTTTCAGGAACAAGATGTCCCAAAATAGCAGCGGCTGCCCCGCTGAATGTTGAGTGACCGGATATATATGCAGGGAAATTGGGAATGCCGGTTAATGTTTTAATGCTGGAATTCAATTGTGTGGGGCGCGGATTGAAATAATGGAATTTTGTATCCCAGCAAACAATCGCTGCGTCCATCATGGCCATGTTAAGCAATGCCATATTCCTGGCCCAGCGTACTTCGCTGTAATCTTTTTTAATAAAATCTTCGGCTGCAATTGCATCCCAATGGCCGGGAGGCGTGGCAGTACCTACACCATCTGCCCAAAAATGAACAATGCGGATATACTCGCGCGAAGGGTTTTTAATAAACTCGTAAATCTCTTCTGTTTCTTTTTTCATTTGCTCGCTGTGCACAGATGGAGGAGGTCCGGGCCGCAATGCAACCGTGGTAGCAGAGTCGAACAGGCAGGGAGAAACGCGGCCAAACAAAGGCAGCATGGGTGGACGGCGTGGCACTTCAAGGCTGTACCAGGGCGTTTCTCCATGTTTGGTGGCGGTATCTTCCAACGAGGCCCAATGAGCAGGATTGCCACCAGCCTGACCGGCTTTGTCTAATCTTGCACGCGCTACCAGTTTCTGTGCTATTGCTTTTCCCAAAGCTTCGCCTGCATCCAGGTCGCTCCGAACATTGGCTCCCGACATAATCGCCGCTCTCCGGTGCTCTTCTGCTTTTTTCTGGATAAAATCCTGGTCGGCCGGGAACATTAACTTCAGTACTTCCACCACAGATCCAATAATCGCTCCTTCGGTAGAAGGATAGGAAGACAGCTCCGATTTATTTACCAGCACCTTCAATGTTGAATCTACTTTTGAAGGGGAAGGTCTGTTGTATAATTTTTTATAATGCCAGGCAGCTACCAGTGCATCGTATTGCGCCATGCTTGCATAAGCGTAAGCACGTGCCGCATAGGGAGGATTGGCAAATGGAAATATGGGGTATGCCAGGGGGTTGCTGGCGCTGGGGGCCGGGTAGGTTCCATCGTCGTTTTGATAAGGAGGAAGATTTCTTTTGGCAACCAATGCTCTCAGTATCTCATTCCATCTTAAAATACCGCCTGCGCCCCAATACTCAACGTTCTTTTTATCCTCGGCGCTCATATTCTTCTGCCACGCTTTTATTTCATTTACCTGCGCAATGTAATCAGGCGTTGTAGTAGCTGCGGGTGCATTTACCTGTACTTCGTCCGGCGCTGTCAGCACACAGGTTTTCCAGTCACCAGCATTCTCATCTTCGTTTTGCGGATCAAGTGCGGCAATGTTTTCTGTTCGTTCTTTAATGCTTTTTGAACAGGAGTTAAAAAATGCCATCACTCCCATAATCAGTGCGCACGATATCCAGAATATCTTTTTCATGATCATTTATTTATAAAGATGAATTGGTATTGGTTTTATTTTTCTTTACGTAGAATGCATAAAAGAAGCCTCCGCCATACGAAAGCGACTGCCCTACATTCCTTCCATCTACTGTATAGTTACCCTGCGCCAGTAGTTCGAGATTTCCTTTCATTACTCCCGGTATAGTGTACTTGAAAAATACACCCGCAGTAGTGGCATTCATCCTGTTGCTGGGGAACGGCATGTTGTTGCGTGTAATATCAAATCCTCCCATTGTGATCATGCGATTGACAATTCCCTCGGCAATAAAAAATTTTCCCCTGTACCCTGCTCTTAATTGCAGGTTGGTCATATCGGGCATCTGCACTTCGTTGGTTATATGCAGGCGATCCGTATAATAACTATCCCGGTCTATTTTAATGTTGCTGCGCCACACGTAGGCCGCCGACCCTGTAACCGTAATTTTTTTGTATTGGTAATCAACCATGCCCCTTGCAGAAAGATTGGTTGACCCTAATCCTATCGACAAAGGCAGGAAGTCGGGCGTGTAATTACTAAGCGGTGTTGAAAATCCTCCCACTGCAAAAACCGATATTTTATTGTTGCCATTGCGTTGGTTGAAGAAACGCCATTTAAGGTTCAAAGAAAGATCCTGTATACCATTCAAGCCATGTAATGTACCGGCACTTGCTTTGGTCCATACATAAGGAACGCCGGCAATAATGTTAAGATCGTTGGTAATGCCGTAGTTGATCATATACATTGCCGACTGGGTAGACACTGTGCCCATGTTGAGGTTGGTTCGCTTCAGCTTTCCCTCCCAGTAATGATCCCACGAAGAGTAATTATATAAGAATCCGTTGCAGATTTGGTTTTTATTCATCATGATGGCGTCTACTTCTGTTTGGGCCTGTACTAAACAGGGACATAACAATAAGCAGCCAGTCAACCACCGAAGTACAGATTTATAAACAGTATGCATAAGCGTTAGTTAATAATTTTACTTTTTCATTTTTAATTTGGTCATAACAAGCTCCCCGATTTTTTTACCCTGCTCCGTCGATACCTCTATTGTTTTCATGTAATGAATACCTCCGTAAAAGCGACTGATCCCGGCTTCGGCAGCAGCTTCTGCAGGTGATTTGAATTCCCTGTCGGGCCAGCCCCAGGCGCGTTCCGTAGTATCCTTGAAAGGTGTGTTCTCTCCGTAAATATGAGTAAGCACAGCAGCAGCAGCAGTGGAAATAACAGAATGTCCGCTGGTATATTCGGGGAAAGGTGGCGTTTGTAATTCAGGCTTCCACTCCTCATCCATGTATTTGTTAATATATGTTTCGGGGCGAATAAGGTTCCAGGTATACTTCATATCCCAACAGGCTATAAAAGCATCCATAATGCTGAAAGACACAGCAGTGTAGCTGTAAACAGTTTCGGCAAAATCTGATTTTTTATTCCCGGCAATAATACCTGTAATGCCCATCCAATGTCCGCCAGGCGTCATTGCCTTTGTAGCAAACATTACATGTCCTGCTACGTTCAGCTTAAACCCGTTGCAATCCCAGAAATCAGCTACTGCTTTTTCTTCAGGCGTCAGGTTCTTTCCTTTGAGATATATCTCCGTCACCATTTTATGAAATTCCGCGGTTGAATCTTTACTGAATTCGCAGGGAGGTGGTGCTATGAACTGGTTGGCACTGTCGAGCACAATGGTGCGTATGGTGCGCCAATGTGGTTCTACCGCCTGAAAATAACCCGGAGGTGTTGGCACCCATTCGCCTTCTTTATCAGGCACAGTATACTTAGGTGCAGAACGGGTTTGAGCATAATTGTCTTTTTTGCTCCATGCCAGGATGTGCTTTGAAATGGTATCGGCATACTGTACCGAATTATTAAACATGTCATCCGGCATGCCATGATCTGTTGCCAGCAACTGAATGGAGTCTATCAGCCTGGCGGTGGTTTCCTTCGAAAACGTGAGCGCTTCGCCTACCCTCATCATTGCAAGGGTAGCAGCAAATGGATAATTAATCGGCTTGCTTGTGTCCGGAGAAGGTACGTTCTTAAAATCCTTTAACTGCCCGTCGAGCGAAATATATTGATCATTGCCATGCGCCATAATTTCATATGCTGCCAGGTGGCTGTAAGCGTATATGCGGCTGGCTACCGGTGGCGTAAAAATATCATAAGTAATTACCTCTGTTAACTGACCGGATACTTTACAATAAAACACCGGATCGCTGAATATTGCGGCATAATCATTTTTCTTATTACAGGAAACCATAGCAATAGCCAATGCCATGAAACAAAAAGCAATTGTTCTCATATTTTTAGAAACTCCTTTCATTACAAATAGTGTTAGCAGGTGAATACATTAGCTGTCAGCTATCAGCCGTCAGCTATCGGTGAAGCATGTAGGTTTAATAAAGTAAACAGTTTGCAGCAGCAGATTAGCGAAAGCTGAAAGCTGACTGCTGATTGCGAAAAATAAAGATTCAACCGAGTGGAGAGAGAAAATCGGGTGGTTGCCAGGGGCAGGCCAAGGATGCGCTGATAACTGGTGCTACCAAAGCGGGGCCATATACATGTTGGAAGGGAACGACAATAGCGTTCCACTCATTACCGGTTTGTTGAAAAGTATAATCGCCTCCGAACTTAAAGGCTGGGAGCGTATTGGTATCTCCCGATTTCTTTTGCCCTGAACTTTTTTGCAAATCGTTTACGAGACTAAAAAACTGGTCTCTCGCCGTTTGCATTTTTGTTTTTATCTCGTTGGGAATGCAAAGCAAGATGAGCGAATCGTTGTATACCTTGCGCATTACATAACGATAATGCATACCGTCAATATCAATCTCACCATCGAAACGTTCAAATTCTTTCCAGTTGTTGTGATAAGGAAGATTGAGGGGTATTTTAACTTCTACCAGGTCTTCTTTGTTGTATTGTTGCTGGTCGAGCTTTGCCAGCAGTTTCAGGCTTTCTTCCTGCTCCCAATAATGCAATAAAACTTTGTAACCAAACAGGTTAAAAAGGAATATCAGGATGAGCGATATGCAGGCAATCTTGCGCAAATAGTCTGGTTTGGTTATAAGGGACTTATGCAATATAATCACTTTTTAAGAAAGTGATTGAATGATTTTAATCGCAGCCTGGCAGATCAGCCACCATTTGTGGCTGATGACAAACGTGAGTAAACGTACTTGCAGCTCAATGCGCGCCAAAAACTAATGCAAGGGAAATCATACAAGGCTATCACCCCAGCCCCGGCAACCTGGGGCACCTTGTTCTGTCATTTCTCTGTCAGTTTTCGGTTTTCGTAAATGCAATTCCGCTCTGCGATATCTAAATCCTTCTGCTATCATGTATCTTTGCGGGTCGAATTGATTGCCTTCCATACGAATTTTCCATACTATTTAGGGGAATAATTTGATTATTGCTGGAAATACAGTGATAATAAAGGCGTTATACATAAAAAAACGAAAATGTACACTACAGATATATGTATTATAGGCGCCGGTCCGGTTGGACTGTTTGCCGTTTTTGAAGCAGGATTGCTGAAGCTGCGTTGCCATGTAATGGACGTGTTGCCGCAGGTGGGGGGACAGCTTTCGGAAATTTACCCGCAAAAACCTATTTACGATATACCGGGATACCCAACCGTAAATGCACAGGAACTGGTAAACAACCTGATGCAGCAGATATCGCCTTTTAAACCGGAGTTTACACTGGGGGAAAGGGTGGAGCAACTGGATCGTTTTGATGATGGCTCTTTTATTGTAACTACCAATGAAGGAACGAAAGTTCATTGCAAGGCGTTGGTAATTGCCGCGGGGCTGGGTTGTTTCGAACCGCGTAAGCCGGCAATAGAGCGCCTGGAAGATTTTGAGGGAAGGGGCGTTTCGTATATGGTAAAAAATCCTGAGCTCTTCAGGAACAAAAAGGTAGTATTGGCAGGCGGAGGCGACTCGGCACTGGACTGGACATTGTTCCTGGCTAACATTGCGGAAAAGGTAACGTTGGTGCATAGGGGCGATAGTTTCAGGGGCGCACCCGATTCGGCAGAGAAAGTAGTGCGTATGGCTGAAGAGGGGAAGATAAACCTGCTTTTGAAATCGAACATCACCAAAATTGATGGTAATGGCCACTTGAAGGAAGTGCTGGTTACAGGGCACGACAAGATGATCAATTCCATTGATGCCGATCACCTGATACCGTTGTTTGGCCTGAGCCCTAAACTGGGACCTATTGCGGACTGGGGTTTGAATATTGATAAAGCGCAGATCGCTGTTAACACCTACGACTATTCGACGAATGTGGAAGGTATATACGCTATTGGTGATATCAATACCTATCCCGGTAAACTGAAGCTGATTTTATGTGGCTTTCATGAAGCGGCTTTGATGGCGCACAGCGCGTTTAAATATATCTACCCCGACAAACACCTGAGTTTTAAGTATACAACAGTGAATGGGGTGAATGCGTTTTAGGAGAAGGTGTAGGGTGTAAGGAAAAAGGAAGAAATCACAAATTTCAAATCTCAAATTTCAAATCCTCCCATGGATTTTATCAATATAACAGTAGAGGACAGGCGAGGCGACAGGCAGGAACTGGAATTGCCGACAGATATGGGTTTAAGCCTGATGGAAGGGCTGAAGGCGAATGAATATAATATACTGGCTACCTGCGGAGGCATGGCATTGTGCGCTACCTGCCACGTAGAAGTGTTGGAAGGTGGGGAAAACCTTGGTCCCATGTCTGATGCTGAACTGGATATGCTGGATACACTCCCCGACGCTGGGCCTGATAGCAGGCTGGCCTGCCAGTTACGCATAAACGATGCGATGCACCAGGCAGTGTTTAAGATAAGAGGGGAAGAAGAGTAACTTTAATTATCTGCGTCGCCAGAGGCGACAACAATAACATGCGAGGCGAAGACGCCTCGCATAGCGAATAAAACCCTCGCATAGCAGATACAAGTACCATCAAATTACGGAGTTCCGAACCTCTTTTCAGTATTAATGTGCTTCGAGCCAGTTCTCGCCCTCTCCTACTTCGGCAACCACCGGCACTTCATTAGGCAACGGCATGGCAGTTTGCATGCTTTCAATGATCAATGCTTTCAGCTCTTCTGCCTCCGACCTTTGTGCGTCGAATATCAATTCATCATGCACCTGTAAAATCATACGGCTTTGCATATTGGCCTTCTTCATAGCGGTATGCACTTTGTGCATAGCAAGCTTTATCATATCGGCAGCACTTCCCTGTATAGGAGAGTTAATGGCGTTGCGCTCTGCAAAACCGCGCACAGTAAAGTTGGACGAATTGATGTCGCGCAACCAACGTTTCCTGCCCATCAGCGTTTGTACGTAACCGTGCTCGCGTGCAAAGTTGATGGTATCGTCCATATATCGCGTAATAGAAGCAAATTCCTTTTTGTAATTGTCGATGATCTCTTTGGCTTCGGTGCGGCTTATTCCTAAATTATCTGCCAGCCCGAATGCGCCCTGTCCATATATAATACCAAAGTTTACGCTTTTGGCTTTGTAGCGTTGCTCTTTGCTTACTGCGTTTTCCTCTACACCATATACTTTAGCGGCGGTAGCAGCATGAATGTCCTTACCATTTCTGAAGGCGTCGCACATAGCAGGATCGCCGCTGATGGCAGCAACAATCCGCAATTCAATCTGGGAGTAGTCGGCAGATAGCAGCACATGATCCTTGTCTCTTGGTACAAACGCTTTTCTTATTTCACGGCCTTTGGCAGTGCGCACCGGTATGTTCTGCAGGTTGGGGTTATTGCTGGCTAACCTGCCCGTTACCGCAACCGCCTGTCCGTAAGTGGTATGCACACGTCCTGTTTTTTTATTTACCATTAATGGCAGCGCATCTATATAAGTAGACTTCAGTTTAGTGAGCTCCCGGAAGGTGAGAATATCTTCTACAATTTTATTCTGATGCGACAACTTGAGCAACACATCCTCGCCGGTGGCATATTGCCCTGTTTTTGTTTTTTTTGCTTTGGGATCTAACTGCAATTTCTCAAACAATACTTCGCCCAGCTGTTTGGGTGATGCAAGATTGAAGCGTACACCCGCTTGTTCATACACATTCGCTTCTGCTTCTCTGGCTTCTTTTTCGAGCTCGAGTGAATATTGCTTTAGAAAATCTGTATCCACTCTTACGCCTTCATACTCCATATCTGCCAGCACTTTCACCAAAGGATTTTCTACTTCGTAAAACACGCGCTCTACAGATTTCGTTTTTAGCTCCGGCAATAACTTATGTTTTAATTGCAGCGTAATGTCAGCATCCTCGGCGGCATAGTTCTTTATCTTTTCCAGCTCCACGTCGCGCATGTTGCCCTGTGTTTTGCCTTTTTTCCCAATCAGCTCTTCTATATGCACAGGTTCGTATTGCAGGTATTGCGCGCTGATCATATCCATGCTGCGTTTGCCATCTGGCTCAATAACATAATGGGCCAGCATGGTATCAAACAGTTCACCGGCTATTTCCACGCCATACCATTTCAGCACCAGCATGTCAAACTTAATATTCTGCCCTATCCAGGTAATAGCAGGGCGATTAAATACCGGGATAAGTCTGCGCAGTATGCCGAGTGTTTTTTCTCTTTCAGGCGGACAGGGAATATAATAAGCTTCTCCCGGTATCCACGAAAAGCTCATGCCTACCAATTCAGTATCATTGGCATCTAACCCGGTTGTTTCCGTATCAAAACAAATTTCTTTTTGCTGCAGCAATTGTTCAGCAAGGGTTATCAAATCTTTTTCTTCCGTAACGGCAGTATAGGTATGCGGTGTATTGTGAATGTTTTTCGCTACGCTAAGCACCACGGGTGCTTCTGCTTGTTCTGTGTCCTCGCTGGCAACTGCAGCAATTGGCTTTGCCTGTTTCCTGGGCGCTTCCTGTACCACTGCATTGCCAAACAGGTCTGTTTGCACTGCTCCACCGCTACTATTTTCCGTTACTGTTCTTGCCGCCACCGAAATCGTTTCGCCCAACAACCGCTGTGCAATAGATTTAAATTCCAGCTCGGCAAAAACCTCTTTCAACGTGTCTTTATTCCATTCTTTCAATTTAAAATCCTCTTCGTGAAATTCTACCGGCACGCTTGTAATAATCGTAGCGAGTTTTTTACTCATAATAGCAGCATCGCGTCCGTTCCTTATTTTTTCACCCAATGCACCTTTAATTCCGTCGGCATTTTCAAGGATTTTTTCAAGTGTCTCATATTCCGCAAGCAGCTTGGCTGCCGTTTTTTCGCCTACTCCCGCAATACCGGGAATATTATCCACCGCATCGCCCATCAGCCCTAATACATCTACCACCTGGTCTACACTTTTAATATTCCATTTGGCGCACACTTCCTGCGGCCCCATAATTTCAACATCACCACCCTGGTAACCGGGTTTATAGATTTTAATATTGTCACTTACCAGTTGACCGTAATCTTTATCAGGCGTTACCATGTATACTTCATAACCGGCCGCCGCCGCTTGTTTACTGAGTGTACCAATAATATCGTCTGCTTCGTAACCATCCATTTCAATGACAGGAATATTAAATCCCTTGATGATCCTTTTAATATCGGGTATGGCACTCAGTAAGTCTTCCGGTGCTTCCTGGCGATTGGCTTTATAATCGGTAAAATCAGTATGCCGTTCAGTGGGCGCTTCCGTATCGAAACATACCGCCATGTGCGATGGTTTCTGGTTGTTCATCAGCTCCACCAAAGTATTGGTAAACCCAAACTGTGCATTAGTATTGTATCCTTTTGAGGTTATCCTAGGATTGCGTATCAACGCATAGTAAGCGCGAAAAACTAGCGCCATTGCATCCAGCAAAAAAAGCTTTTTACTCATGGTGCTAAGGTAGGGATTTGGTGATTTAGTTGATTGGGTTGAGTAAGTTAAATAAGTTGAGTAGGTTTAACCCCATTTAACCAATCAACTCACTCAACTTAATCAACCAGCTTCCCCAAAAAATACGGGAGCATTTTTTTCCAAGTGGGCCAATCGTGCGTAATATCTTCGCCCCATATATCCAACTCGTGGGGTATTCCTTTATCAGTCAGCACACCCGAAAACCGCCTGTTTGCCTGTGGATCTTCGTAAGCGCCGCTGCCGGTTGCAATGATAATTTTACCGGAACGGATGCGGCTTAAAAACCAGTCGTCGGTTAAATTAGGAATGTAGTGTATGGGCGAATTGTAATATACCTGTTCATCGTAATATCCTTTTGTATATTCCGTAAGGTCGTACACACCACTCATTGCAACGGTGCCATTTATGAGGTCGGGACGTTTGAGAAAAAGATTCATGGAGTGGAGCGCTCCAAACGAAGCGCCACTTACAATGATGGGAGTTTCCCACGACGTATTATTTTTTATGAACGGAACTACTTCATTAAAAACATATTCGTTGAACTGGTTGTGCCGAATGGCTTTGTGCGCACCTTCCATACCGTTGTGCATCCAGCTTTCGTTGTTAATGCTGTTAATAGAAAACACTTTTATTTTCCCGTCATTAATAAAAGGAGCAATGGCGTCGATAAGCTGGAAGCGTTCATACTCCAGGTAATCGGCTGCCGCGGTAGGAAGCATCAGCAATGAAAATCCATAATGTCCATACACTGCAATAGGCATTTCTTTATTAAGAGCATGGCTGTACCAGGATGTTAGTTGTTTTTGCATATGTTGGTCTTCTGTTATTTAATAAGCGATATCAATTACCTCCGTATGTCCACCTTATTCCGTCTACGCCGCAAATAAAAGCGCTGTTTACTGCGAACTACCATCGTTTTCCATGCAGGAAAGATAGGTATATAGTTTTCTAAAAATCCTTGCTTTTGTACGATTCTCATTCATGATTTCGGAAAGAGTACTATAAAAATCACTAAACCGCCTTGACCTAAAACCGCTCCAATTTCCGCTATTTTTTAATTAATTTTGAAATGTTATGAAAAGTGATTGACAAATGATGAAGCAAGCAGAATATTAAATTTATGGAAACAGCATTAAACAGCACGCAATTGGAAATTTTAAAACTCTTTGCAGGCAACCAAAGCGAAGAGGATTTAAAAGAAATAAAATCATTGCTTATTACCTATTTAAGTGATAAAGTAGTACGTGAAGCGGACAAAGCGGCCGAGAACAAAAACTACACCGCCGAAACATTTGAACGTTGGAAGCAGGAACATTTTCGTAAATCGGCATAATCCATGACAGTTGTAATTGATTGCAATATTTTTGTCATGTGCTTAACTTCAAGATCACCCTATCACCTTATTTACACATCATTAATACAAGGCAAATTTAACCTGGTTGTTTCTTCAGAGATATTATTGGAATACCAGGAGATCGTTGAAGCAAAGTATAGCAGCTCCACTGCCAATGCCTTTATTTCTTTATTGAAAGAATTACCTAATGTATATTTTTGTACTGCCTACTACAACTGGCGGTTAATAGGTTTCGATGAAGATGACAATAAATATGTGGATTGTGCAATAGCGGGACGCGCCAACTATCTCGTATCCGAAGACAGGCACTTCAGAATACTGAAAACAATTGATTTTCCTAAAGTACCGTTGCTTTCTATTGACGAATTTGTTAGAATGCTCTCTTTAAACATTAACGAAGCCGGGAAGTGATGTATACTCAACATTATTTAAGCATTTATTTCTTCATTTCCTCCAGCTTTTTTTGCATGATGAACATTTCGTCTCTCAGGCGCGCAGCTTCCATAAAGTCGAGATCGCGGGCGGCTTTTTCCATTTCCTTTTTAATTTTCGAAATGGCTTTTTCCATTTTCGGAACCGTGTTGTATTCTTCCTGGTCTTCGGCAGCTACTGTTACCAAGTCTTCATCCGGCGCTACCGCATAGGGTTTGTTTACATCATACCCTTTAATATCGAGTACAGAAGTTTGCGCAAATACCTGCTCTTTCGATTTTTTTACCGTGCGGGGAGTAATGTTGTGCTCTATATTGTAGGCAATTTGTTTTTCGCGGCGACGGGTGGTTTCATCAATCGTACGCTGCATGCTTTCGGTCATTGTGTCGGCATAAAAAATCACCAGTCCATCCACATTCCTTGCAGCGCGGCCAGCCGTTTGCGTGAGTGACCGTTCATTTCTCAAAAATCCTTCCTTATCTGCATCCAGAATGGCTACCAGCGAAACCTCAGGAAGGTCCAATCCTTCTCTCAGCAGGTTTACACCCACCAACACGTCAATTTCACCCAGCCTCAGTTGCCGTAATATTTCCACACGGTCCAATGTATCTACCTCGCTGTGTATGTATTTTGATTTGATGTTGATACGATGCAGGTATTTGTCCATTTCTTCGGCCATGCGTTTGGTTAAGGTTGTTACCAGCACGCGATCGCCTTTTGTTACCCGCTTGTCTATCTCGTCCAGCAGGTCGTCTATCTGGTTAATGCTGGGGCGGATCTCGATTGGAGGGTCCAGCAGGCCTGTAGGTCTTACTACCTGCTCTACTACCACGCCCTCTGTTTTTTCCAGTTCGTATTCTCCCGGCGTGGCAGAAACATAAATGGTTTGATTGAGCATGGATTCAAACTCATGAAAGTTCAAGGGGCGGTTGTCTAACGCTGAGGGTAACCGAAAACCATAGTCCACCAATATCAGCTTTCGGCTCCTGTCGCCACCGTACATACCGCTTACCTGCGGAATGGTTTGGTGGCTTTCGTCTATCACGCATAAAAAGTCTTTCGGAAAATAATCAAGCAGGCAGAACGGACGTGTGCCCGGTTCGCGCCGGTCAAAAAACCTTGAATAGTTTTCTATGCCATTGCAAAATCCCAGCTCCCGTATCATTTCCATGTCATAATTCACTCTTTCACTCAGCCGCTGCGCTTCAATGTATTTACCTGTTGTTTTAAAATACTCCACCTGCCTGCTCATCTCGTCCTGTATTTCATACATTACCTGTTGCAGCATGTCCTTGGGAGCGAGGTATAAGTTGGCGGGAAAAATAGCGGCGTTCTCAACCGGAGCAATTCTTTTACCCGTTTTAATTTCAAGCGTATCGATGGATTCGATCTCGTCTCCAAAAAAGCTGATCCGATAGCCATAATCCATGTACGGAAGATTTATGTCGACCGTATCACCTTTTACGCGAAAAGTTCCTCTTGTAAAATCGCCCTGGCTACGGGAATACAACGAGTTGACGAGTGAATGCAGAAAACCCTGCCGGCTAAGCACCTGGCCCTGATTCACGCGTATTACTCCATTGGCAAACTCTTTTGGATTGCCGATACCATATATGCAGCTCACAGAAGCTACCACAATAATGTCTCTTCTGCCGCTCAGCAACTGTGCAGTGGCTTGCAGCCGGAGTTTATCCAGCTCTTCGTTGATGGCAAGATCTTTTTCAATATAGGTATCACTAACGGGCAGGTATGCCTCGGGTTGATAATAATCGTAATACGAAACAAAATAACCGACTGCATTTTCAGGGAAGAACTGTTTAAATTCTCCATACAACTGCGCCACCAGGGTTTTATTGTGCGTAAGTACCAGGGTAGGGCGTTGTACATTTTGAATAACATTGGCAATGGTAAAAGTTTTACCGGAGCCTGTAACACCAAGTAAGGTCTGATCTTTTTCGCCTTGCAGAATGCCTTCTGTTAACTGACGGATGGCTTCCGGCTGATCACCTGCCGGCGTATATGGTGAGTGAATTTTAAACGGCATAAGGATACAATAAGCCTGTAAAATTAAGGAAAACCGAGCGGCTTGTGACATTGCGCATCACTCGGCGCATTCAAATTTAATTTTCCCATTGATGGGACACGACATTGATTCATTTCGTATAAGGTTGACAATAATAGTGTGACTTCGGCCACTGATAGCGGACTCTACAAACGTATGCCTTCTTGTGCCTGTAACAATTTGAACGGTATCGGTAAAGACTACACGCAAAAAGCATTTGCAAGACATTGTGCTTATGATGTATTATTTTGTATGATAAATAAGAAACAATGAGACGATTATTGACCATTTGCTCAGCTTTGCTTTTAATGGCGAAAGCTATTACTGCTCAGGAAATTCTTACAAAAGACGATCTCCTTTTCCTCGAAAAAATGACAAAAGATGTAATGGACAGTTCGCGTATCCATCCGGGTCAGTTTATTTCAACAGAGTTTGGTGCCAACAATACGGGTGGACCGTTGATTCGACCAGGTGGCAGAAATGCCTATCCTTCCTTCTGGATAAGAGATTATGCCATGAGCCTGGAAACAGGATTTGTATCACTTGCAGAACAAAAGCATATGCTGCAGTTAACTGCAGCTACGCAGTGCGCTCAGGCGTGGATCACCCGGGGAGGAAGCATGGTTCCGGTGGGAGCCATTGCAGATCATGTGCGCATCGACAACAGCCTGCCGATCTATTTTCCGGGTACTTACAGCTACGAGGGGCAGGGCACAAAAGAATTTGGGATGACGCCGCCTTATTGCGACCAGTTCTATTTTGTGCATATGGCATACTATTATGCAAAAGCTACCGGCGATAAAAAATTCCTTACCGATAAAATTAACGGCATTGCTTTGATTGACAGGCTTGAGCTGGCTTTTAAAATCGTTCCTTCCAGAACGGATAACGATCTTGTATACACGAACGATGCTTTAAGGGGTGTTGATTTTGGCTTTAGAGATGCGATTGAGATTACAGGTGATCTGTGCTTTGCATCGTTGCTTAAGTACCAGGCGGCAAATGAACTCCGTGATTTGTATGTGCGCCTGAACGACAAAGAGAAGGCAAGCAGGTATAAGGGTATTGCAACTGCCATTAAAAAAGCCATTTCGCTTGTTTTTTCGGATGAGCGCGGTATGCTGCGTGCTTCTACAGGAAGAAGCAAACAGCCCGATGTTTGGTCTACCGCACTGGCGGTATATATGGGTGTGCTGGAAGGTGAGCACAGGCAAAAAGCTTCGAAGGCGTTGGCTGATGCGTATAAGGCCGGAACACTTGCCTATAAAGGAAACATACGGCATGTACTTACAAGCGATGATTTCAATGAAAGCACAGCCTGGGAAAAATCGCTGGCTGCCAAAAATACTTACCAGAACGGTGCTTACTGGGGTACGCCTACAGGTTGGGTTTGCCATACCATTGCAGTAACCGATATGGAAGCTGCCAGAAAACTGGCAAAGGAATATATTGACGAGCTGCGTGAAAAAGATTTTAGGAAAGGAGGTAAAGATGCAGCGCCTTACGAGTGTTTTCATCCTTCGGGCAATCTTCAAAACCCAATATATCTTACCACAGTGGCCTGCCCTTATATAGCTTTTAAAGCTAAATGATACCTAACGGTTACCTGTATATGCAGACTGCTTCTCCCACCATAACGCCAACAGCCGTGGTTCGCGTCTCACGAACCTTAAGCAGCATTCGTGATTCGTGGGGCACGAACCACGGCGAGGATAGCTGGCTTGTATTCCGATCCCTTCGTCCATTCATTTACGGGTAACAGCACCAGTCTACTTCAACTTCACCCATAAATATTCATCCAGTATTTTGTTGTTTTTTATGGATGATCTTTTGTGAATACACTCTAAATGAAAACCATTTTTTTCAAGCACTTTCATGGAAGCAGTGTTGTGTTCAAACACTTTTGCGAATATGCGTACCAGTGAGGGAAAAGAGACAGAGATGTACTCCATCATTTGCTGAACGGCCTGCGTGGCAATTCCTTTCTTCCAGTAAGGTTCACCTACCCAATAGCCCAGCTCAGCGGTAAGGCGGTAAATATCATCCTGCAACTCCAGTCCAATACAACCGGCTACCTCACCGTTGGCTTCAATAGCCAAAACCGGAGCTGGTCTTCTCGCCATGCAAAAATTGATAAACTCGTCTGCGTGATGCAGTTTGTAAGGGTGGGGCAAACGATCTCTCACATTGTTCCATATTAAAATGTTGTTAGCAAGTGCCGTTAGCACATGCCTGTCCGTTTTTTGCCAGGGACGCAGGGTTACCAGCATTTTTATACTTTTCGTTTCACATAAGTGCTATAGTCGGGTATTATAGCTTCATACTCCTGGTGCATCAAAGGTGAGGTCATCAAAAAGTCGGATGTGGCACGGTCGTTTGCTACGGGAATATTCCATACAATAGCCAATCTTAATAAGGCTTTTACATCAGGATCGTGCGGTTGGGCTTCCATAGGATCCCAGAAAAAAATCAACACGTCTATCAATCCTTCGGCTATCATAGAACCAATTTGCTGGTCGCCCCCGAGTGGACCACTCAATACCTGCTTTACAGGCCGGTCGAGTTTTTCTTCCAGCAACCTCCCTGTTGTTCCCGTGGCAATAAGCTCGTGACGGGCCAGTACTGCTTTGTTAAATTCAGCCCATTCTATCAGGTCTGTCTTTTTATGATCGTGCGCTACCAAAGCTATTCTTTTCCTGGCTTTCAATATCCGTGAAGTAGTCATCTTGTTGTCCTATTTTACCTGAAAAGTAAAAAAGCTACCTGCAATAAAAAAGCATTTGCCCTTATTTAAAACAAGTCTGCAAAAAAAGCATAAAAAAAGCCGTTGAAGGTTATTCAACGGCGGGTATTAGTAAACCGTCCATTATTTGAAAAATGCAACGCTTAAGAAGCCTGCATTTCTTTGATCTTCTCTCGTATTTTAGCCTCTATTTCATTCGAAAGTTCCGAATTGTCCAGTATCAGTTGTTTCACAGCATCTCTACCCTGTCCCAGCTTATCGCCGTTATAACTGTACCAGCTACCGCTTTTCTGGATGATGTTCATTTCAACCCCCATATCAATGATCTCTCCTGCTTTGGAAATACCCTCACCAAAAACAATGTCAAACTCAGCAGCGCGGAAAGGAGGGGCTACTTTGTTTTTTACCACTTTTACCTTCACACGGTTACCCACAGCCTCATCGCCATCTTTTATTTGCGCCATCCGGCGGATGTCGAGCCGCACCGAAGCATAGAACTTCAGGGCATTACCACCGGTAGTTGTTTCGGGGTTGCCGAACATTACTCCTATCTTTTCGCGCAACTGGTTAATGAAAATACATACAGTGTTGGTTTTGCTGATGGTGGCGGTGAGCTTGCGCAATGCCTGGCTCATTAAACGCGCCTGCAACCCCATTTTACTATCGCCCATCTCTCCTTCCAGCTCTCCTTTGGGAACCAGGGCAGCCACTGAGTCGATCACTACCACGTCGAGCGCGCCGGAGAGGATGAGCCTGTCGGCAATCTCCAACCCTTGTTCGCCATAGTCGGGTTGCGATATGAGCAGGTTGTCAACATCCACACCCAGCTTCCTGGCATAAGCACTGTCGAAAGCATGTTCCGCGTCAATAATAGCGCACACTCCACCTTTCTTCTGGGCTTCGGCAATAATATGAATGGCAATGGTTGTTTTACCGGTAGATTCGGGACCGTATATTTCAACGATTCTTCCACGGGGCACGCCACCTACACCGAGTGCCGTATCCAAGCCTATAGAGCCTGTAGATATTACTTCTAGCTGCTGCTCCGCCCGCTCGTTCATCATCATCACACTGCCCTTGCCGAAGTCTTTTTCAATTTTGTCGATTGTGAGTTTTAGCGCTTTTAATTTTTCGTTGCTTCCTGACATATATTGTGGTATTTATCTATTCAAAATACATTGTTGGCTGTAAAGATATAGATAAACTTATTAACAACTAATATATTTAGCAAAAAAACTAAAAAAATTTGTAGAGCGGTCAGCTTTGAGCTATCAGCAGTCTGCGGTCAATGAACCCTGATGGCTGACGGCTGATTGCTGAAGGCTATTGTATTTACTATTGATATAAGCGGTCAGACCGCCCCGGCATCCGCCCACCTAGCTCAACCGGGCGTGCCGACCGGGGCAGCTTTCCCATAGGGGCAGCCAGCCTGAACGAACATTTGGGCAAGCCGCAGGAAGTCTGATGGGATAACGCAATCAGCCATCAGCTTTGAGATGCCGATAGCTGACTGCTGAAAGCTGATGGCTGATGGCTATTGTATTTTACTATTGATATAATCTATCTGCGCCTGTATTGCTTCGGGGTTAGAAGCTACATTTTTTGCAGCCGTTTTTTGAGTGGCGATTGTTTTAAGCATTACCTGGTTTACATAAGGCAGCAGGTTTTGCTTGTATGCCGATGGAATTTCGTCGCGCATCTTCACTAATGCATCCACGGCTTTCTTTACCGGTTCTGTTTCTGTTAGTTGTATAGCATAGTAGGCTACGGCATTTGCATTTTCCAGTTTTTCCTGTCCAAAAGGCAACGCATTGTACCAGTCCAGTACATAGGCTAAATCTTCCTGCTTGCCATTGGTAGCAAATACGGTGCAGATGGCTTCTCCCAACTTGCCTTTGGCGGTAGAGGCCGAAAGCCTTTTGGCTTCGGTGTAAGCCAATGCCTTATCGCTTTCGTTCAACGATAACAGGGCTGCACCTGCCACGCTGTACGAAGAATCGTTTACGCTGCGTTGCACCAGTTCTTTATAAATTGTTTTATCGTACAGGCTTAACGCCATCAACGCTTCGGCTCTTACCGTGGGCTTCTGATCGCCTTTGGCTACTTCAAAAATGGTGGTTTCAACCAGTTGTTTTACCATTTCCTTTTTAAAGTCGAGCGACTGAATGGCGAGTATTCTCAGATCATGGTATTTGTCTCTTAACGCTGTTTTCAGCAATTCCACCGCAGCCAGGCTGTCCTGCAGCCCGGCACAGGCGGTAATAGCCTCACGTCTGTCAACATAGTTTCCGGCTACTTTATATAAGTGTACATATTCAGCAAGCGACCTGCCGGTTTCCTGCTTTTCGGCCAGCAGTATTTTATCGCCGTCGAAGTTTACAAGATCGGGTTTGGAGCTTGCAGGAAAAGTAAAGGTTTGGTCTTTGGACTTTACCCACACATCGTGGCGAACTTTATTGTTTCCATGATATACATCTATTGAAACAGGCAGCATGAATGCTGAACCCGACTGGGTTTGCTTTACATTTACTGCAACCGTTTTACCGGCATCGTTGTAGCTGTATTGTATGGTTAATTTGGGATGACCGCTGCCGAAGTACCATTGGTTGAAAAACCAGTTCAGGTCTTTGCCGCTTACTTCTTCTAAAGCCAGTCTGAGCTGGTGCGCTTCGCCTGTTTTAAACTTGTTGGTGGTAAGATATAGATTCAATCCTTTGTAAAAAGCATCTTCTCCTAAAAAGTTCCTAAGCATGTTCAATATCCTGCCGCCTTTGTTATAGCTCACAAGATCAAACATGTCTTCTCTTTCTTTATAATAAAAGCGCACCAGGTGCTTCCCGGCTTCTTCAGGACTTCCGAGGTACTGATGCATATCTTTGTAGTTCTCTGCATCGCCCGCGTCTTTTCCATACTTATGCTCGTTCCACAACACCTGGCTGAAGTTTGCAAAAGATTCGTTCACCGTTAAGTTGCTCCAGCTTTCGGCGGTTACATAATCGCCAAACCAGTGGTGGAAGAGTTCGTGCGCAATGGTGCTTTCCCAGCTATTGCCATCCAGCAGTTGCCTTGAATCCTGTTGAGCATCTTCTTTATGCAAGGTAGCTGTTGTATTTTCCATGGCGCCACTTACAAAATCACGTCCTACCATTTGCGAGTACTTCGCCCACGGATAATTAATACCTGTAATTTTTTCAAAGAAGGAGATCATTTCCGGAGTATTGCCAAAAATTTTCTTTGCTACTCCTGCAAACTCTTTCTCCACGTAATAACTTACTTCTTTGCCTTTGTACATATCTTTTACCACGGCAAAATCGCCTACGCCTATAAAAAACAGGTAAGGCGCATGAGGCAGATCCATCTTCCAGTAATCGGTGCGCGTTCCGTCGGCATTTTTTTGCTGTTGCATCAACTTGCCATTGCTGAGTGTAACGTATTTGGAGGGCACCACCAGGAAAAACTCCTGGGTTGATTTTTGGTTAGGTTTATCGACAGTAGGGCACCAAACCGAAGTGCTTTCTGTTTCGCCCTGCGTCCATATTTGCGTGGGCTTATTTTTTTCCTCACCACGAGGATTGATAAAATACAATCCCTTATTATCCTTAATCGCCTCGCTTCCGCCTTTTACCAGTTCATCGGGTTTGGCTATATAATCTATATATACTTTGTATTGCTCACCACGCTGGTAGGTTTTGTTCAGCTTTACCTGTATCTGTTGCCCGTCGTATTTGTATTTTAAGGGACTGGTTACCGTACCTTTTACAAGTCCTATTGCTTTTATTTCCATTCCCTTCGCATCAAGGGTCAACGAATCCGTGCTGTAAAAATGAGGTTCCAGTGTAATCCACACTTTGCCATGCATATAGGCCTTTTCATAATCAAACCTTGCTTCGAGCTTGGTATGTACCAGATCGTTCACCTTTTCGGCAGATGCGCGATAGGAGCTATCGGACTGGGCCTGGGAGTGAATGGCAAAAACAGAGAGTACAAATGCAATTACTGATCGGGATATTTTTTTCACGTGTAAATTGATTTGATGTATTGAAATTGCTGAGATACAACCGGGTGAATACTGCTTGTTTTATCTTGTAACATTTACCAATCGGCTGCCTATAGCAAAAATCGTATAGAAATCGATGATACAGGCAATTTATTGCGTATACCATTGAAAAACACAATAATATCACCAGTTATTACGATTATTAAGGCGTAAAAATACGTGTGTATCCAGCAAATAATTGGTTTTTTGCATGAACAGCATATATTTTAACCTTTTAAGTAGCTTTGTAATGTATTGATGCTTAGCCGGAAAGCCTGGCAAGAAAACCTATTTTGATGCGAAAACTGATTATTGTTTTCCTTATTGCGTTCATTGCGAAAGATGTATCCAGCCAGGGCGATCATTTTATTTACATCCAGGCAGATAATCAAAGACCTTTTTATGTACGCTCCGGCACAAAGCTTTTTCGCTCTTCGGGAGAGGGATATCTTGTAATACCGGGGTTAACTGCCAGCAATTATGAGCTGTTTATAGGATTTTCAGGAACAGGATCTGGTGCGGAATGGCGTTTTGAATGCGCGATCAATGAAAAAGATTTAGGCTTTACTTTAAAGAACAATGGATCGGCTCCGCCGCAGTTGATCGCTCTCCGGCAAAAAGCCGGGCTTACAGGAACAAAAGTACCTCCTAAGGAAGAAAAAAAACCGGCATCTAAAGCTGTTCAACTAACCGGCGCCGTAAGCGACGATCCTTTTTCAAAAATGTTGGCTGATGTGGTAAACGATCCCACCATCAGGCAGCAACCGGTGATCATAGAGAAAAAAACAGCTCCTGTATTGGTTGCTTCAGTTAAGGATAGTGCGGCACTGGCGACCACCACCACAAAAAAGAGTGACTCTGCTGGTTTGCATGGAAGCCTAACCGCAACTGTAGAAGACAAACCAGCGATCTCAGCTGCAGCAAAGAACAACAAGCCCTTCGAGGTAAAGGAAACACCAATAAAAACGGATAGCACGAGCCTGGCAACTACCACAGCACCGAAACCGCAGGACAATCAGCCTTTTGTAGTGAGGGAAATAACAAAAGACTCGAATGCGGGTAATGCGCCAGACAGTTCATCTAAAAAGGACAGTTCTAAAGCAATAGCCAAAACAACAGGCAGCAAAAATGAGCCCTTTGTATTAAAAGAAACGATCAATGCGAAGGCTAAAACTGCCGATGCAAAAGACAGCGCCGATAAAGCTTTGACAGCCAAAAAAGATGAACCCAAGCTTGTTGAATCAAACAATAAGCCTCAGAATGAGCCATTCGTGGTAAAAGAAGTGACCAACGAACAGTCAGGGTCGCCGGTAGTGAGCAGCGATGCCAGTGGCAAAAAAACATTACCGTTCACCGTTCAGCCGGAGGACAAACCGGTTGTTGTAAAAGAGCAACCGAAAGCAGATAACAAAACAGCCAATAAGGATAGTGCTGCTGTTCAGCCGAAGGAAGAACCTTTTGTGGTGAAGGAACTGCCAAAAGCAGATGGCAAAACAACATCTTCCACCACAGCCGATAATACCAGCGATAAAAAGACGCTGCCCTTTACCGTTCAGCCAAAGGAGGAACCTGCTGCAGTAAAAGAACTTCCTAAAACAGATAATAAAAATCAGCCGAATACTGCGTCCGATTCGTCTAAAACCGCCCCGGTTGCAACTAAAGAGGATAAGCCTTTTGTGCTGAAAGAAACGATAACCGGCAAAAAAGACCAGCCAGGCAAAACTACCGCCGTGCCTGTACCTGTAGCAACAGGGGTTACCTCTTCGGTTTCTATCAAAAAAACATTGCAGCGCAAAAGCATTGATGGCATTGAGCTGATTTATGTGGATGAAGGCGCAAATGGCGCTAAAGACACAATCCGCATCCTTATACCGGCGGAGAAATAATGTTGGGCAGGTAACCACCATCGTTTGCCCAGAAATAACCGTTCTTTTTGCTGGCGGGAATGCTAAAACCCCTATTTTTGCAGCCCGTTTTAAAGTTGAATCATTCAACTTTAAAATCATTTGGCGAGGTAGCTCAGTTGGTTAGAGCGCAGGATTCATAACCCTGAGGTGATGGGTTCAATTCCCATCCTCGCTACAAAAGGTTCCGTTTGGAACCTTTTTCAATTATTATGACTTACACCGTATATGTTCTTTACTCCGAGAATTTCAACAAACACTATACAGGTTTTACATCCAATCTTTCTGAAAGGTTAGATTCCCACAATGAATATGGCAGTGACTGGACAGCCAGATACAGACCGTGGAAACTGATTTTCACTAAAGAATTTGGAGAAAAAACACAGGCAATGGCTTACGAAAAATGGCTGAAGTCTGGCGTTGGCAGAGCGTTTATCAAATCAATTCCGCATTAAGCTGGATTCATATCCGCCGCGGCGGAGATGGGTTCAATTCCCATCCTCGCTACTCAGGCCCAGTAATATGGGACTTTTTTATTACCATGCATTTATACAACACCGTATAGTTTTTCTTTCAACGCTTCAAATTGCTCCTTATGTTTATCAGGATTTTTTTCTTTTAACTTTTGAAGATTTTGCAATTTCCACTTGATGGATGGGAAATGCTGAAAATCATAGATGTTCCAATCGGGGGTTGCATTTTTGACACTTAATAAGAACTCCCTATCCTTGTCGGTCAAATGCTCATGAACCTTTCCAACGAGGCTTTTCCTTACATTTTCGTATTCCTCGTAACTGAATTTTTCATCCGTCATCCCCGAGAACTGATTGGCGAGTGCAGATTGCTGATCCTGAAAATTAGGCGTAATAACTTCGTGGATCGTCTGTCACTGCAAAGCAAACAAAGCAAAAACCCTTCTTTTATTTCCTGAGTGAATCCTTCCTTTTCCAATAAATACTTTACATCGAATAAGTCGCGTGGGTGTTGGCGGTCGAGAGCAGCACGATCTTTCCGCCGAATAGCTGTCCAATCGAAACAACAGGAATTGAGCAAAATGCCTCAAACTCATTTTGCGCTTTTTCGCACAAAGGAATTTCTTTCGGCTCCGTCAAAGCTCCCCTGTTGACCAGGTTGACTTCGATTTTTATATCAACCTTGTTTGCTGAAATTTGCAATTTTCCCGCATCCAACCGTGGGGTGATGCGTACATTGGGTACAACTTTTCGAATGTTTGATTTTATTCTTTCGAGCGCCTCTGCAATATGCTTTATGGAAGTGTCCCTGTCTTCAATCGGAAGATAAGTAAGATCAATATCGACAGACAATCTTGGCATATCACGAACAAAAAGATTGATCGCTGTGCCGCCATGAAGCGCGAAGCATTTTTCTTTCGCAACCTCCGGCAATACGGTCAATAATAGTGCTACTTGTTGTCTATATACTTTTTCCATGCTCTGCCAATTCTTTCGGAACAGTTATTCCGTATTTGTCAACTAACACCCCGTTTTTAGCGATGCTGCGTTTCCCTTTCCCCAAATCAACATTTTTAAGATCAAGATGCTTGACCCAACTGTGGTCGGCTTTCTCAGCCATATAAAGAAACAATCGTTTTACTTTTATCGACTGGCAGTTTTCAAGCAATATCTGCACTTGCTTTGGTGGAAGATTATTCAAGCCTTCCATAAGTTCAAAACATTCCATGAGTTCCTGCTTTTGAGGAGCCAGGTATAAACACTCCATGATGGCGCGGGCCGCTCCCGAAATTTTTATCGAAAAACTTTTTACTTCAACTTCCGTAAGTCCTAAATCAGGAGAGAGAAAGGAAGTTTCATAGTAATCAGGTTTCACACCCCAATCATGTTTTTTAAACCATGTGGGAAGTTTCTCACCGCTACCGCCGAACAAAACCACTTTATTGGCAACCAACTCTAAATAATGGGCTTTGCCCAATAATGAAAGCGCCGTGCGCCCTCCTGGATGTATGCTTGATCCGGCTTGGCTTTGTAACGCATAGATAGCCCCTTCATAACCTACCCTGTCTTCGGCGCGTATAAGTGCGCCTTTGCCGATAGACTGTAACCATCTCGTCTTCCGATAATGCTTTTGCAGATCGATGCTATATCCCTGCTTGGCAAGCCAGGACGACAGAAGGACAATACCCGAGGGCTGTTCCTGAAGAAGCTGGTTTATTTTTGTTTTGTTAACAGCAGCCATACTACCTTTATGTCACTTATTTTAAACTAACTCAACCAAACAGTTTATAATTATTCTTATAAAGGTAGTAAAACTACCTTTATTAAGCATATTTTAAACTCCTCCCACTCTGTTCAATAAACCCTCCGCTATGGCAGGTTTGCAACAACCAGCAAATCCTGAACAATCCGACTTAGGTTGAATTTCACTTAAAGCGGATCAGTTGGTGTTCCGCTCAAATGGTGAGAATTTTCTAAGGTTTCATTTGTCAATTGATTCAATTATTCTCCCTTTGCCGCTACGGGGATTCAGTTTTTTGGGGCTTTCTATTTTTATACCTCCAAGAATTGTCCCTTGCACCCTTCTTACAAATTTCCCCTAACGTTTACCACTAGCTGCCATTTCTTTGTACATTTAATTATAATCTTATTTCATGCAGCGCTGTTTGTACTTTATCCTGTTAAAAGTATTATTGGTGCGGGCGGCTGCAACCATGGCGCAAACAGTGGATAGCACAGTGTACACTACTGCCGCCGATGGGCATATAGCCAAAATGAACGACTATCTTTCGCTGAAGCTGAGCCTCAGCGACAATGTGGAAGGGTTCGTAACCAAAAGCAGCACTGTAAAATACGATCTCAGACCAAACGACAAAACTGTTGCAAAGCTTTCGTTTAACTACAGATTCATATCGTTTGCGGTGAGTACTACGCCTAAATTTATTCCTGGTAATAACGACACTGAACTAAAAGGAAAGTCTAAGTATACCAATTATGCACTCAGCTTTACTTTCAACCATTGGGTGCAGAGCCTGGCATATACGAGGTTAAAGGGCTATTATCTGGAAAACACAAGAGACTTTCGCCCCGGCTGGAGAGAAGGAACCGATCCCTATGTGCAGTTTCCCGATCTTGGATACCATTCCTTCCAGGGACAGACGGCTTACAAATTCAACAAAAAGTTTTCCTTTAATGCACTTAGCGTACAAACGGAGCGTCAGCTAAAAAGCGCTGGCACACTTATGCCGTTTGCGGGTTACCGTTATTATATAGTAGACGACAGACATCCTTTAACCGCACAGGGGCAGGCACAAAAAAGCAACAATATCGAAGCCATGCTTTCGCTGGCTTATTTTTATACGCTTGTTATTGATCAAAGGGTTTACTTATCTGCCGGTGTGGCTCCTGGCGCGGGCTATATTTTCACCCGCCTACATACCCATACCGTAACGGACAGCTATACCTTACATTATTCCAATCCTGTATACAGGCTCGAAGGCAATATTGCACTGGGGTATAACGCCCCCCGCTTTTTTGCAGGAGCGCAGCTAAATGCCGCTTCGGTATTTTACAGCAGGAAGAAGGTCACAAATGTTATTGAAAACGAAAGAGCATCTTATCAGTTGTTGATCGGCTATCGTTTTGTTGCTCCGAAATTTTTGAAAACCCTGCTCGATAAAGCAGAAGAAAAGGGGAATGAATTGCTGCATACATTGTAAGTAAAGCAGTTGCTATATTATTAACACCATCCCATGTATAAACACCGAAACAAGGGTAAACAACCCGCTGAATATTAAACCAACTACTGTGCATTATATATCAAAAAAAGGATTTCATTTTTCCGGGTTTATTTTTGCCTGCATGTTATGTGCGGGAGCTCCTGCCATCGCGCAGCAACAGGATACCACGCTTCAACCACCCGCAACAACCGATACTTCATTTGCCGGCAAGATCATCAAACTCAGGGAGGCCGGTATTAAAGAAGCGCAGAAAAGCATCCAAAAGTTTAAAAACGATCAGGATGCATTGCGCCAGGAAGAGTTGGTGGAAAATATTAAAGCCACTACCGAAAAAGCAAAAACCTATCTTAAAAATATCGACACTGCCCGGATTGCCAGGGAACTTGAAAAGATCAAAAAATGGAGTGAAGTTACCGGTGATGGTGTTTTTTTCAACGAAGGAACTGCTCAAACCTATCGCAATCTTACCACCACAGGCAATATATTGAGGGAACTTTTAAACAGGGTGGATGCGCGTAAAAGCCAGATAGATAAATATGAAAGAGACCTGCTTAACTTCAGATACAGGATAGATTCCCTTACTGCAGACACCACGTTGTATAATTTTCCAACCGACTCTGCTATACTGGTTCAATACCTTCAAAAACTGGTAATAGCGGTCCGTTCTATCAACCCCGCCGACAGTGCGCTCACCCGGGCCATTGCGCAGGTACGCATCCTTCAAACCAATATTAATACGCAGGAATACAGGTTGCGTTCCAGCCTGGAGCAGATCGACGACTACCAGCAAAAACTTTCCGGCGAGATCTTTAAAAGGGAATTTGCCAATATCTGGGGATCGCAGGCGCATGCAAGGCCGTTTGGCGATATACTTACGGTATCGTTTACCAAGGGAGTATTTGTGCTTTGGTTTTATGTGCAAAACAATCCTGTCCGCATATCATTGTTATTTATCCTGGTGATTGCGGCTACTGTTTTTTTAAGATCGCTCAGGAGCCTGCTGGCACAACAAGCACTTTTGAAACACAACTTTACCGGGCAACTGGTACTGCGGCACCCTTTGCTTTCTGCTATCATCATTGTATTCAACCTTTTTCAATTCGCATTCAGCGATCCGCCTTTTATTTTTAATGCCATATTGTGGACCACATCAGCCATCTGCCTCACCTTTGTGTTCAAGGGGTTTATTACTCCTTATTGGATGCGCGTCTGGCTTATTATGTTCATCCTGTTCTTGCTGGCCTGCATTAACAATCTGGCATTGCAGGCGTCGAGGGTGGAGCGATGGGGAATGCTGTGCCTTGCGTTTACCGGGCTTGCAGCGGGCAGCTATATTTTGCTGAACGGACGCCGGGCTCAGTTGCGTGAAAAGCTCATCCTGTATTTTATAGGACTGGCGGTATTGCTAGAACTCTTATCCATCATTGCCAACGTTTCCGGCAGATACAACCTGTCTAAAACATTGCTGATAACAGGGTATTTCAATGTGATCATCGGTATTTTATTCCTCTGGACGATCCGGCTGATCAACGAAGGGCTGGATCTTGCTTCCAGCGTATACACAAAGCAGGAGAGCAAACTTTTCTATATCAACTTCGACGTTGTTGGAAAAAAATCTCCAAGACTATTGTATTTGCTGCTGGTATTGGGCTGGTTCATATTGATGGGCAGAAACGTGTATGCGTTCCGGTTACTTACCGATCCGCTTAAAAACTTTTTTTTCTCCGAAAGAACCATTGGCAGCTATTCCTTTACCATCAGCAACCTGCTCATCTTTTTTATTGTGGTTTCGCTTGCCGTTGTTATTTCAAAAATCGTTTCCTTTTTTGCATCAGACAAACATCCGGTTGGTACCAATGTGCCTCAGGAAAGAAAACCTGGTTTGGGAAGCTGGATACTGCTGATAAGAGTAACGATCATAACGCTGGGGCTATTGCTTGGTCTGGCAGCATCGGGTTTCCCCATGGATCGCATTACCATTGTACTGGGTGCATTGGGACTGGGTGTGGGACTGGGCTTGCAGACCCTTGTAAACAACCTGGTGAGCGGGCTTATTATTGCTTTTGAAAAACCGGTGAACGTAGGCGATGTGGTAGAAATATCGGGGCAGGCTGGTACAATGAAATCGATCGGTTTCCGCAGCAGCATTATTACTATATGGACGGGCGCCGATGTGGTAATTCCTAACGGCGATTTGTTAAACGCTCATCTTATTAACTGGACGCTGGGCGGGGGTAAACGCAAAGTGGAACTGGCAGTGGGCGTAGCGTACGGAACAGATTTGAACAAGGCAAGAGAAATAATACTGGCAATATTGAACGAAGACGAAAAAATACTCAAATATCCTGCGCCTGCCATCCTGTTTCAGCAATTCGGCAATAGTTCCATCGACGTGCAGGTTTTATTTTGGGTACGCGACTTTCGCGAAGGATTACCCGTAAAAAGCAATGTGATCATGAGCATAGATCAGGCTTTTAAAAGCAATGGCATCGTTATCCCCTTTCCTCAAACAGATATACATATTATTTCGCCACCGGCTCCAGTCAGCAACAAATAAAAATGTTGTGATTGGCTATGCGGTAAAGAAAACAACGAGGTTTCAATGATACTATAAAAGTATTGCCCTTCAGGATGCACATTATAGCTAACTTAGTAATAGCCTCATGCAGCATTGCATTGTTTTCATAATTGAAATTAAAAGATTAACGCATGAAATACCTTGTTGTTACAGCTTTGCTTTTATCATCTGCTTTTGCAACGGTCGGTCAATCTACCCAAAAACCACCATTACATGGTAAAAACTGGATGGCTATAACAGGTAAACCGCTGGCGGCAACAGCGGGAGCGGCCATCTTTCAAAAAGGTGGCAATGCAGTAGATGCAGCCTGTGCTATGTTGGCCGCCACCTGCACCATGTGGGATGTGTTGAGCTGGGGCGGAGAAACGCAGGCCCTGATCTATAATCCCAAAACTGGAAAAGTAATTGGCATCAATGCATTGGGTGTAGCTCCTACAGGTGCTACACCAGTTTTCTTTAAAAACAAGGGAATGGATTTTCCGCCGGAATATGGGCCGCTGGCGGCGGTTACTCCCGGTACACCGGGAGGAATCTGCACCATGTTGGCGGAATACGGCACGATGAGCTTGAAAGAAGTATTGGAACCAGCCCTGCAAATGGCCGCCGGTTATCCTATAGAAGCGCAAACAGCCAATGGTATTGAACGGAATAAGAACAGGATAAAGGCATGGCCCTATTCCAGCAAGGTGTTTTTACCGCATGCGGGCAAAGAAAGAGAAGCGCCGGAAGCGGGAGAAATTTTTGTGCAGCAGGACCTGCTGAATACGCTGCAAAAAATGGTGGAAGCGGAACAACAGGCACTCAGGAAAAAGAAAAACCGGAAGGAAGCAATATATGCTGCCTACGACAGATTTTATAAAGGCGACATTGCAACAGAGTTTGTGCGCGGCTGCCAGGAACAGGGCGGATTGATTACAAAAGAAGATCTGGCTAACTGGAAAGTGCAGGTAGAAGAACCTATGAAAGTAAATTATAAGGGAATTGATGTTTACAAATTGTCGCAGTGGACGCAGGGTCCCATGCTGCTGCAATCACTCAATATTCTTGAGAATTTTGATCTGAAAAGCATGGGCTACAATTCCTCCCGCTACATTCACACTGTTACGCAGGCCATGCAACTGGCTTTTGCAGACCGTGATTTTTATTACGGCGATCCTTACTACCCGCCGGCAGAGCCAATGCAAGGCTTGCTTTCAAAAGCATATGCCAAACAAAGAGCTGCACTCATCAACCCCCATAAAAATATCGCCGACGCTGTACCCGGCGATCCCTATTCCTTTGAAGGAAAAACCAACCCCTTTACTGAAATACTCAAAAAAAGAGGATCCTCCGGCGATACCGCGAGTATACAAAAGCCTGGCAGCAGCACGCCGGCCCACGATGCTATATCGTTTACCACCGCAGAGGAAGCTGAGTACCAGGACAGGTTGTGGAGGGGCACCACATCGGTGCAGGCGGCAGATGCGGAAGGTTGGGTAGTATCGGTTACGCCTAGCGGCGGCTGGATACCTGCCTGCATTGCTGGCAACACGGGTGTTGGCATGAGCCAGCGTATGCAGAGCTTTGTTTGCGATCCGCTGCTCAATCCTTTTAATGTGGTAGAGCCAGGCAAGCGACCGAGGGTAACGCTTACACCTACCCTCGCTTTAAAAGATGGCAAGCCTTACCTGTCGTTCGCCGTTCAGGGAGGAGACACGCAGGAACAAAACCTCCTGCAATTCTTTTTGAACGTTGTTGAATTTGATATGACTGTGCAGGAAGCCACGGAGGCTGCTAATATTAATACGGATCAGCTATGGCTGTCGCTTGGTGGGGTAAGGAATGCAGACCGCCGTCCACGTGCAGGCCGGCTGTTGGTGAACAACAATACTCCTGCATGGACCAGGAAAGAACTGGCGCAAAAAGGCTATATCCTTACTTATGCTGAAAGAACATCCGGTCCCATCAATGCTATTTACTTCGACCGGAAACATCAAACCCTTTGGGGCGGCAGCAGCAACCATGGAGAGGATTATGGAATTGCCTGGTAGGTTTATGACTTTTGCTTTTCAAAAAAGCATAAAAGAAGCATTATACTAAGGCAACATTACCTGAAAGTAAAAAAAGCATTGGCAGCAAAGTTCCAGCAAAACACAACAGCAATGGCTATTGCCTTGCTCAAATAAAAATTCATTTTTTTGGTTTCGTTAAGATAATACAATACCCATGTATTAAATCCTAAACCAACCACACTTACAGCAGCAAATGCCAGGAATTGCCTGGCAATATGAGGATTGTGATTTTCAAAAGTCCATACACGGTTAAGCAGGTAATTGCTTATAACAGCCGTGGTAAACCCAATGCCATTGGCAATAAATTTATTCAGCCTGAACTTTTCTTTGCACAGCCACGTAATTGAAAAATCAACCACAATACCGCTTATGCCTACCAGTCCAAACCGAAATATTCTTCCAAGCAAATCTGCCATACGTCAGCTATTTATCGAAATCAGCAACATGAGAGGAATTTCCTGCAATACCGGGATAAGTTACCTCGACAAGATAACGCGTTTGAACGGCTTTTGCGCGGGTGGCATGATTAATGAATTTTCCTGTTAGCCGGCTGGCGTGAAAAAAGGGAAATGACTTCGTATCGTCTATAGAAAAACCTGCGTGACGCAGGCTATCAAGTCCTGCCTTGGTAGTATAGATTGCTAAGGGGTACTGAACAGCATACTGTTTTAATTTCCGGAGGTTTCCATACACAATGTTCTTGTTGGTATAAAAATGGAAAGAATGAGATATGCCATCAAATACTGCGGCATGTGAAACGTTTTTGTCGTTTTGATTAGAGTAGCGGGCAGCGTTACTTCCACTTTGAAATTTTAATAGAGAGGGATAGAAAAACAGGTTTACGAATAAATAGATGCCCGAAGCGGCAACGAATGTTTTTCCCAACACATTGGGAAAAGAACGTTTTCTGAACACGAAAACAACAACGGCTACAACCAGCAGGGCAAATACAACCGAGGCAATGAAGTTTTCGGGACGGTAAAAATAAATCAGCACTCCCATTACCAGCACTAACAGGCCTGCAATGCAATATTGCACTATGCGCAACACATTGATTGTTTTAACACCGGTTAACGGATACAGGTATTGTGCAATGAGAATGCAGAAAAAGGGAAACAAAATATTGAGATAATGGGGCAATTGAAATTTAGACAATGAAAAAATGAGCAGCATCACAATGCTGGTGCCAACCGTTATGTACTCGCGCCTGAACAACGGCGATCGTTTTACAACCTTGCTGTATAAAGACAGATAAAACAAAACAGACCAGGGCAGCAAGGCCCATAATATGGTATGCAGATAAAAGAAGGGATCGCCGCTTCCTTTTATGGGGCCGTTATTAAAAAACCGGCCAAACTGGCTATCCCAAAAAAAGAACTTCAGACCCGACACGTTGGTTTGCCCAAACACTACTTTTTCGGGATGCATATCAAACTGCACATACAGGCAATACAATTCGGGGAAAGTAAATACGCCTGTTAGCAGTATAGCTGCATACCATTTATAATGTACAAACTGGCGCCATTGTTTTTTAAGTGCCCATTCAACAATAAATCCTGCGGCGATGCAGATAACCACAAACGGACCTTTGGTCATTACCGCCAATGCAGCCAGCAGCGAACCTGCTACTATGTGCCATGTAATTTTTTGCTGACCGGATGCAATGTAAAAATGATACACGCTGCCTATTATAAAACCCGTTAAGTAAGGCTCGGCACGAACATCGTTGTTGGAGATAACCAGGTGTGCTGCAGTAAGATAAAACAACACACTCAACCTGGCTATGCCGGCATTATAAGCTTTCCGTGCAAACAGGTATGTATAAACGCCACCCATAGCCCAGCAGAAAAAAGCAGGAAGTTTATATGCAATGGTATTGATGCCAAACAGCTTAAAGCTGATGGCAGCCATCCAAAATGGCAAATGCGGTTTATCGAGCCAATCTTCGCCGCCAACTTTCAGATTTACAAAATCGCCGCTAATGGCAATTGTTTTTGCAATAGTGGCATACAGCGTTCCATCTGAGTCGAGAATGGTAATGAATAAGCCACTGGCATTTACAACGATACCAATAATTACCAACCATTTAAACCATTGCCCGAGCCATGTATCCCATTGGGGATTTGCAGATACGGGGAATGCTGTATTCGTTCTTATATCCATATTCACATCGTTTTTCAAAAGCAGGCATGGCATCGGGATATATCAAACAATTAAGTTTGACAGGCGCATAAATGTAAAGAGAAAAAAATAATCCGGTTTTACAAATTACCTAATTGTTAAGACTGATAAGGTTTGGAGTTTGGAGTTTATTGTTTGGGGTTAAAGCTAACAGCTGATAGCTGAAGGCTGAACGCTGATAGCTGATAGCTTCATTAATTCAACTTAGGCGCTGTTACCGGGGCGCCCGGCTTTATCGTTCTGCCCGGTTTTCCGGAAGCATCGAATGTTTTAAGAAGAACGGGAGCGGTTACCGGAACGGGACTGCTGTATACAGGCGATTGCGGAGTAGGTTCCGTTCCATCCATGGTATAATGAATGCTGATGCCCGGCAACGACACATTGGCTTTCAACTGCCCGGCTTCAATAATGGCACCTGCCGGTGGCACGCGGTAAGCATACCCGCCATTTATTTTTGCAAGTTTCGGAAACTCTTTTTGAGCAATGGTATTGGCAAACCGGTTCCAGTCTTCGTCTATTTCTTTTATCCTTTTCTGGCGGTTGCTTTCTGTTTCCCACCTGCGTTCGGGCGACCATGCGCTTTCTGCAAAACCCAGCAGTTTCGGCAGCATGTAATATTCCACCATGTCTCTTCCCTTAATTGTTTCACCCCATAACTGCGCTTCCAGTCCTATAATATTTTTTCTTGCTTCGGGGCGTAATGCCTGCAATGGAGTGCCCGCCTGGTCAAAATGCATTTCATCGCCCATTGATCCGCGGAATGTTGTGTTAAACATATCATACGGCGCAAACACGTATGCATTTTTGGTGTCTATAAATCCTGCCCAATACAAACCGGGTTCCTTAGGATCGTTGTTATATGCCAGGTCGAAATAAAAATTAGATACATTGCAAAGCACAATGTTGTAGCCCGCATTGGCGAGTTGGTAACCCAGGTCGGGATAATCGAACAGATTGTTCCAGATATAAGGGACAACTTTTTTATTGGCGAATTCAGGATTGGGAATGTATTTGCCGGCAGCATCCTTCAGCAATGCCACTTCTTCCCAGCCGTGTACAGCAAGGTTTCTTTTCTCCATTCTTTTCAGCAGCTCGCGAAAGAAATAGGTTTGCAGGTTTTTAGGATCTTTAATGTCCGGATTTTTTTTCATCAGTTCCAAAGCTTCGGGCGATTGTGTCCATGCCCCTTCCGCCACCTCATCTCCACCTGCATGAAAAATATCCATTTTTAATCCAGCCTCTTTGTACATTTTATCAAATTCATCCACTACTTTTTCAAAAAACCTGTAGGTCGATTCGCGGCTTACATTCACCACATTGTCTTTATACATTTGTGCCGATAAGTACACCGATTTATCCGCCGGGTCTACCAGCCTGTATTCATTTGCCTCTGCTTCCTTTCCTTCTTTCATCAGGCGTTCGTAACGTGCTTCCATCGATTTAATAGCCGCACGTGCGTGCCCCGGGAAGTTCAGTTCGGGAATGATTTTGATGTGGCGCTGGTTTGCATACTTCAGTATTTCAATAAAATCTGCGCGGGTGTAATAGCCGCTTCCGTTTTTGTTTTTTGCTTTGGCAAAAGGTCCCGAACCATAGGCCGGATGCAACGCAGCCACCTCTTTACGGCTTACATGCTGCCGCTGAGCGCCCACCTCGGTAAGTTCGGGCAAACCCGGAATTTCAACACGCCAGCCTTCATCTTCGGAAGTATATAATAGCAGGTGATTGATCTTATATCGTGCCAGCACATCCAGTATCCTGAGCACTGTTTCTTTTGTTTGAAAATTACGGCTCACGTCGAGGTGTACACTCCTGAAACCAAACCGCGGAGCATCGTTAATATGCACAGCAGGAATATTTACATCACTGGTTTTACCAAGATAGTTATTTGCAGGTATAAGCGCCAGCAAGCTCTGGATGCCATAAAAAACGCCGGCAGCATCATAGCCTGTTATTACAATGCCTTTTTCGTTGATGGTTAACCGGTAGCCCTCGGGACGTTTCTCCTGCACGGTGGTTGAATCGATCAGCAGTTGAATGGTGTTGTCGGAAGCCTTATCGGAAACCGGAAGACTGATCCCTGTAATTTCTTTGAGATATTGCGCCAGCAATCCAGATTCACCTTTTAATGCGTCATCAGCCACAATCTTTGTATCTGCGTTTAGCGCGAAAGTGCCGTTACCGGCGGCATAATGCAACGGCGTAGGTATAACAGGCAGTAATTGATCTGGTTTCAAAACAGACATTCCTGCATTTTCCCAATAGGTTTTAGCGGCGGAAGCAGCTACTTCTTTGTCTTGTTTGCCGCGCAGCAGTTGCTCCTTGCGGGTAAATGGAATGAGCGTATAGTTTTCAATTTCGGCAATCTCCTTTTCCTTTCCATTATCATCATAATATACAATGTACATTCCCAGGGGACCATCGCTTTCTTTGATCACAGCGCCCTGTGCTTTGTACAATACATCAGTAGAGTCGCCCGGTGCTAAGCTGAACCCTGGATTGGGATACAGCCGGAACCAGTCGCCATTAATATGTTCGAGGGTAGCTTTTTGATTAGGGGTTTTGATAACAGGGCTGGGAGCGATGGAAAAAAACAATGCCCAGTTCTTATCTGTAAGCGCCCGCTGGTCGTGATTGATCAGCCGGAACCGGGCCGTATAACCTGTTCCCGAATCGGGAAAATTGCTCATGAGCTCCCACCTCACCGCCAGTGCTGTTGTAGCGCTTTCACTCACATTGTCCTTTCCGCGTTGGCAGGAGAAAAAAGCAACTACGCAAAAAAACAGGTTTATAGCGTGGATTGATCGCATCATGAATTTGGTTTTAAGGTGGCAACTACCGCCATAGGAGAAGGAAGATCAGGAAAAATACTGAAAATGGGGGAAGAAAAAGGCCGAAGGGGTAAGGTATTGGGCCGAAGGCCTTCTACCTTCTACCTTACACTCTTTACCCTATCCCTCTACCTTCAATACGGCGAGGGGCTTACAGATGTCCATCCGCCGTCTATCACCAGGCTTTGCCCGGTAATGTGGCGCGATGCAGGAGCTACGAAGAACAATGCCGCATTGGCTATATCCTGCACAGAGGCTGGTCTTCCCATGGGGGTGATCCGGCTCCAGGTTTTCACATAGTCGGGGTCGTTAGTAGTGCGCTCGGTTAAGGTAGCACCGGGTGCTATGGCATTTACCGAAATATTATACTCCGACAGCTCCACCACCAGGTTTTTAGCCAGCATTTCAAGTGCCGCTTTGGTCATGCCGTAAGCAGCGAGGTTTTTGTGTGCCTGGTGCCCGGTAACCGAAGACATGAGCAAAATGCTGCCACCGCTTTTTTGGGTGATGATTTGTTTAGCTGTAGCCTGTGCCAGCAAAAAGCTCCCGCCCAGGTTCAGCTCCATTACTTTGTACAACGATTCTGCGGGATAAGTAAGAAAATCGCCGAACAGCGTTATGCCCGCATTGGCTATAGCAATGGTGAGCTTACCGAACCGGGTAACCGCAGTTTTTACCATGGAGTCTATACACGCAGCCGTCGACACATCGCCCGGAACCGATACGCAGTTGTATCCTTTTTTTATTAAAGCTGTAGCGGCGTTATCCGACAGTTGTTCATCCATATCGTTCAGCACCACCGATGCACAAGCAGCGCACAATTGATTTGCAATTTCAAAGCCTATTCCTTGTCCTGCGCCTGTAACTATAGCTACTTCGTCCTTTAAATTTACCATCGCCGTTTGTTATGTGTTGCAGGTTACAAGTTGCAGGGACAGCCCCTGTAACCTGCAACTTGTAACCTGTCCTATTTTTTTAATAATGAAAGATATTCCAGCAAATCCGCCAACTCCTGTGCAGACATCGCCTGGTGCAATGCCGGCATAATAGAAGCTGGTAATTTCTTCTGGGACTTTACATCAGATAATTTCACTTTTTCTGATTTGCCGCCGGGATATTTTATTTCCATCTCCGATTCCGACTTGCTTGAAACAATGCCCATCAGCACATTTCCATCCTTCATCGTTATTTCCCAATTTTCGAATCCAAAACTAATGCCTGCCGAAGGATTAACAATGGCTTCGAGCAATGCTTCTTTAGGAAGTTTGTCGCCGATTTCAGAAAGCTTAGGTCCGAAATCGGTACCCACTCCTTTCACCTGGTGACAAATAGCACAATGCGTGGCAAAGATTGCCTTGCCTTTTGCTGCATCTCCTTTTAAAGCAAGTACTGCATTTTTATCGAAAGCTTTTTTGGCTGTGCTGTCTTTAACAGCCCCTGGTAAAAAGGTGGCGGCTTCTTCCAGTATGTTGGGAGATGTTCTTTCAGGTACCAGCCCATGTACAAAGGCAGGCACAAATTCCTGCGGTATTTTGTTTTTCCGCAGCATCTCCATTCCATGCATCATCCCTACCCAACTCTTGGGGAGCTGCTCGGCGGCTATAAGCCGTTGCTCTTTACCGTAAGTTGGCGTGGTGATTATTGTTTTCAGCATTTCCATCGAGGTATTGCCCGCCCGCCCCATCGAGCGAAGCAGTTTGTTGCTTTGCACGGTATCCTTTCCTGTAAGTATGGCTTTTACTGTTTTTTCTCCTCCAAAATTCAAATACATTTTAAGTGCATCTGTTGCCAGATCTTCGCCTGATTTTTCCATTACTAGCTTCAATAATCGCGGCTTTTCGTTAACCAGGTTGTATTGCATAACAAGATCCAGAAAACTTTTAGTACCATATACCGAATCGAGCACCAGCTTCAATGCTTTGCGTGCAACAGCAGATTTGCGCACATCTTCGGGTTGAAGATGGTGCAGCACCAACGCATCGAGCTGAATATTTTTCGACTGGTTGTCTTCCAGCATCTGTAAGAGCAGCTTCGTCTTCAGCGGATCTGTATTAAAGTCGAATGCACGGAAATATCGTTGCCTTGCTTTCCAGTCGGTCGTTTCATCCATTGCCAGCGATGCAAGCAAGGGCAGCGTGGTTTTAGACCGGGCGCGCCAGATAATGTCTTTGCCCTCGGGAGTTTTGGCAACATCTGCTTTCTTTTGTGCGTACACTTCAAAAAAACGGTCCCACTGTTTGTCGGCTCCAATACCCAATGCTTCGAGGTACCACCTGTCTTTTCCGTCGTACAGCAGTGTGAGTTGCGCCCACAGGGCAGCCGCTTCGGGCGATTTATTGTGACGGATCGACAACGCGCATTCGCGCCTTACCTGTGCATCGGTATCGTTCACCAGCTTAGCTACGGTGCCTAATACATCAGCATTCAATTGGCGGGCAGCTCTCAAACCCATCATTTTAAAATCGGCATTGTTGCCGGTAATGGCTTGTTCAATATATTTTTCACCGCCTTTCATTTTTACCAATACCCAAAATGCCCTTGCACGCATGCGTGGATTGGCGGAAGCATTGTTCCATAATTTTTCGAGTTCAGGAATGGCTTTATCACTCATTTCCTGTAAAGCTAACCATGCATGTCGCCTGATAGCGAGGTTGGGATTTTGCAATGCGTTTACTGCACCTGACGGTGAAGCATAGCCGAACGCTGGAATTTTGTACGGAGTGTTTTTAGGTGCAATGCGATAGATGCGTCCGCGATTTTTATCGCCCATAGCATGACCGCCTACGCCGGGGTCGTACCAGTCGGCAACGATCAAAGAACCATCTGGCGCTACGCACACATCGGAAGGACGAAACCATTTGTCTTTGTCATTCTCTGCAATATTGATGATGCCGGCTTTATACCCTGCTCCGTCTTTCGTTACAGGATAAGCGCGTACCACATTATGGCCAGGTTCACAATGGATCATCTGGTTCTGAAAACTATCGGGCAATAACGTTCCTTCGTACACGATCATTCCGGTAGGCGATCCTGAACCGGTTTGCAGCAGGTTGGGCACTACTCCGGGATCGTTGAGATGCCAGTGACGGAAAGGAATGGAATCTTCCATATTGGTGCGGGCAGCAGACCACCCGGCACCGGTCATTTCATCAGTATAACCATAGTTTCCGTAATCCATTACATAATTAATACGCACACCTTTGTTACCATCGTCGTCATTATCGCTTTGCCACATTCCTCCATAACTGTCTACCGCTACTTCGTAATTGTTCCGGAAATTGTGCCCAAGGCACTCTACCTGCGAACCATCGGGATTGCAACGGAACACCATTCCCTGCCGGTATTTTTTGGGGCCAATTTCATCGCCATCCTGGTCGAGAACGGTTTTACCATTTTTATCTTTCAAGGTTTTTCCTTCGTTACCAAAGTTGAAATAGAGCTTACCATCAGGGCCAAACGTAAAGGTGTGCATGCCATGATCGTGCTGCTCACCGCCAACACCTTCAAATAATATTTCTTTGCGGTCGGCTTTATCGTCGCCGTTATCGTCGTATAAAGCCCACACGTAGGGACTTTGCGAAACCAATACCCGGTTGCCCAATACGCAAACACCTAATGGTGCATTGATCTCCGGTCCCTGGTAAAATACCTTGCTGGTGTCTGATTTTCCATCACCGTTGGTGTCTTCCAGTATAATGATGCGATCTCCGTCGGGATTGGTTGCGCTGTCTTTTCGTATAAGCGGTCTGTAATTGTATGCTTCGGTTACCCATATCCGTCCGCGTTCATCGATATCTATATTAGTGGGATTTTTGAGGAAGGGCTCGGTCGCTATCACTTCTGCCTTCAACCCGTTCGCAAGCACTAACCCTCTCAGTGCATTTTCAGGCAATCGTTTTTGCTCTTCGGTAAGCGTAACCGTATCAGCAGCATTTACTGCCTGCTTGCCCGCACCGCCGGAGTTGCAGGAAAAACTGAGGATCATAAAAGGGCAAAGCAGCGAGGCCCATAATGCTTTTGTGGCTTCAGGAAAGAGGGAGTACTTCATATGAACGTTTTCGTTTGAGGTGTTTTGGAAAGGTGAAAGGTGAAAAGAGAAAGAATGTTCTTCGCTTTTCACCTTTTATACTAATTACTTACTACTTATCTCTTACCACTACTTCAGTGCGGATTTCAAAAACTTCACTCCTTTTTCGGCGATATCTTCCTGCGAAGGTTCAAAATCGCGCCAGATGGAAGCAGCTTTGGCAATTACTTTAACGGCGGGAGTAAACGATTCAATCACCACACTTTTGTTATAACCTACTTCCTTTAATGCCGCGGCAATTTTTTGCCAGTTGATCTGGTCGCCGCCCGGCGTACCACGGTCGGAGCCGCAAGCGTGGAAATGCCCCAGCTTTTTGCCGGCATGTAAAATAGCTTTGGCAGGATCTTTTTCTTCAATGTTCATGTGATAGGAATCGAGATGCACATAAATAGCATCGTGATTTACATCGTTTACCATCTGCACTGCCTGGGCGGATGTATTGATAAAATCGGTTTCATAACGGTTCAAAGGCTCAATAGCAAGCTTGCGTCCTTTGGAAGCTGCATATTCTGCGAGCGATTTAAGATGTTTTACTACTGTTGTCCATTGCTTTTTGTATTCTTCTTTTTCTACCGGTTCGGCACGGCCAACCGAAGAGTACAGGGGACCTATTAAAACAGGGCAATCAAGGATGACCATTGCATCCAGCACACTTTTAATATAGTTGATGGCATTTTGTTGTTGCGTTTCATCGCCGCGCAAATCGCGGTCGGGCCCCATGGCCGCACATATAGAGCCACAAACAAGCCCATTGTCATCAAGCGCTTTTTTTACAGCTTTTGCATCTATGTGACTGGCGTCTTCCAATGCTATTTCAACAGAGTCGAAACCCCACTGTTTGAACTTAGGAAATAAAGAGGTGCTTTCTGTTGTAAAAGGTGATGTGAACAAAAAAGTATTAACTCCAAAATTCATCGTTTCAAATTTTAAGTATAGTAAAATAAGTTTTTAGCTATTTGATCTGTTCAAAAACAAATACTCCTTTCTTATTGCCAATGATAATGTCTACCAGTTTGTCTTTTGTAATATCCTGCACCACCAGGTTCAAACCTGCGCCGGAATTATCGTCTACCAGGTGCGGTATAAACTGAGGCGTTTTGCCGGGTTTCAGTTCAAACCAATACAGTACTGCGGGCTCTTCGGCTCCTGGGTCGTGACCATTGTGCGCATAATAACGCTTGCCGGTAATCAGGTCGGGAACACCATCTCTGTTTACATCGGTAAAAAATGTTCCGTGTGTTTGAGAGAATGTTTTAAAAATTTCATGTTGCTTCCATGTTATATCATTGCCATTTTTCACCTGCTCGTGCCACCAAATGCCATAGTTATGGGCAGAAGCGCTTATCACATCGTTATCGCCGTCTCCATCCAAATCCATTACCTGCATTTGTGAGCATTCGGCACCAAGATCTGCTTTGTGAAATTTCCAATTGGGCTGCGTTCTGTCAACCGGCGCTTCCCACCAGCCTTCGCGAACGATCACATCTTTGCGCCCGTCTTTATTAATATCGCCATAGCCAAGCCCATGCGTAAACATGTGGGTGCTTTGCAAAGTATCGGAGCTGATCGTGTATGCCGTCCAAGTAGTATCTCCTTTTTTAGATGGCGATTTTACCCAGATATTTTTTTTGAGCACCGGGTCGTTACACAAAAGGTCCAGTCTCCCATCTCCATCTATGTCTACCATGGCAGGCGATTCATTGCCAACATTCGGATACAGCAAATGTTCTTTCCAATGTCCGGTTTTGTTTTTGGGGTTTTCGTACCAATGTGTTGCTTTACCGGGAAAGCCAACGCGGATAAAATCTACCCAACCATCCTGGTTAACATCCATGGTAAAGTTGAGAAAAGAATTGCCGTAGGTTTTGGTATCGTATTGCTCGCCGGGTATTATTTCGTGCTTTTGCCAACCTGGTGCTTCAAACCAATAAGTGCCTGCCAGCACATCTGTCTTACCATCTTTGTTTACATCAGCCACCGCAACGCCTTCGGATATATATTCGTTTGACAGAACGTGTTTTTTAAATTTTATTTCGGAACTTTTGCTTTGCGCGCAGGCTACAGAAAAAAAACAGGCGAATGCAGGAAGTAAAACTGCAATCCTGCCTGTACTAACGGAAAGGAATACTCTCTTTTTAGTAATGTTCATATCCAAGCTTTTAATACCCTCTGAATTACGGGGCTTAAATATATTCCATTTCAGCTTAATTATACCTGAATGAACATTAAAATTTGCTGATTGCTATTGGCTGTAAGGCAGAACAGTACAGGATGGAGCAATTTATTATGGTCGCCGGAAGCGACAACAAATACGTGTGAGGAGAGGGCGCCTCACACAGCGAAGTCACTGCTGTACGACGCCTGAGACGTCGTACTTATTATGTTCTTTCGGGACTATGTCCCGGCAACCGGGATTGAATCCCGGAAAAACATAGCAGAAACGAAGTCGGGAGACTTCGTTCAGCAGTCCAATTCAATGCGGGTTCAAATGATTCCAGATCACATCATACACATCTGTAGCTTGCAATGCAGGATTTTGCAAAGGAGCATCGGTAATCAGCACCGGGTGAAATTCCTTAAAAGTATTAACTGCTCCGTGGGAACCTTTTACGAGCGTGGCATCGAGCGGAATAACATCCATTACATACCGCAGCCCTGCTTTCTTTCTTAACAGTTTGTATCCTGCGCGTGCCTTTGATGTCATGAATAATTCAACAGGATCGTAGCCTGGTTTTTTATGAATGTCTACCACCCTTGCATAATCAGGCGCCACAGCATCGTCGAGCCAGAAATAATAAGTAAACCAGCTATCGTTATCAGCTACCAACACAAGATCGCCCGAGCGGTTGTGATCGATATGATAATTTTTTTGTGCTTCGCGATCCAGCACCAATGCTACGCCTGGCAGGCCTGTTACCAACTCCTTCACTTTGTTGAGCAGAGAACGGTCATTGCAATAAATATGCGCCACCTGGTGGTCGGCCACGGCAAAAGCTTTTGAAGCGCCGGCGTCCAGCAGTTCCAAGCCTCGCTCTACGCGTATGCCCAATAAATTGTGCTGGCGCAGCAGGCGGTTGATATGAATTGGCTTTGACACGTTTGTAATTCCATACTCAGACAGCAGTATGATGGATGCCTCGCGGGACCTGTAGTATTCAACAAGCTGCTTTACTATATCGTCGATCTCTTTAAGATGCGTATTGATTTTTATAAGATCATTACCATATTTCTGCAAACAATAATCAAGATGCGGCAGGTATATAAGCGTTAAAGTAGGATTGTACTTTTTGTCGGTATACACCGAAGCGTCGGCTATCCATTTGGTGGAAGTAATATCTGCACCAGGCCCCCAGAATTTAAACAATGGAAACTGGCCAAGCTCCTGTTGCAATTCATCTCTCAGCGAAGCGGGATGCGAATAGCAGTCGGGCATTTTGCGACCGTCTGCCAGGTAATTGGGACGGGGAGTAACCGAATAATCGGCAGATGAATACATATTGTACCACCAGAACATTTTGGAAACAGTGAAAGACGGATCTGTTTTTTTTGCCCGTTCCCATATTTTTTCTCCCTGCACCAATTTGTTGGATTGCTTCCAGAATTTTATTTCCGAATCCGTATCGTCATACCAGCCGTTGCCTACTATTCCATGCTCGCTTGGCCATTTGCCGGTAATATAAGTCGATTGCACCGACGTTGTTACAGCAGGCAACATGGGCGCTATTGTTTGCAAATGCCTTGAGCTGATATAATTTTTAAGAAAAGGAGTGTGTTCGCCTATCAGCGATGATGATAATCCAACGATGTCTATTACTACTGTTTTTTGCATAATCAAATTTTAAGAAGCCCATCCCGCCCTTCCCGAAGGGAAGGAGACCTATGCACAAGCCACGCATCTCAAATTGGGTTGTGTTATTCTCAGGCAGTAACTCAATCAGAAACACAAACGATAAACCTTGCAACTGCTCCAATCTCAAATCATAAATCACTATTGTCCGACCAAGTAAAATTAAATAATTGAAAAACACCGTATCGCCTCACCCCAACCCTCTCCTCGCGGAGAGGGAGCAGAACCCGCTGTAGCAAAGGGTTCAAGTGATTCAATAAAATTTTCTCCGGATAGCAATGATTTCAAATCTTAAATCGTTTCGCCCCTGCAGCAGCCCAAATCAGCAATCAGTAAATCAGAAATCAGCAATTTTCTCCAGCACCCATTTCATTTCTCTTATGATGGATTGTGTTTGCGGCAGTCGAATATCTTCGGGCAGCACTTCCCATGTATAGGTTTCTACTTCAAGGTGTTGAGTAAATGGATTTTGCTGATGCAGCTTCAATACGTCTTCAATATCTTTTTGGGTGGACTGCAATACACCATACTCATAAATGAAAACCGGCACATGAAAATGCGCTCTCCATTCTGTTACGGAAGGAGCATACGCATCCTGTATAGCTTCCGGCATGTCTTTATAACGGATCAACGCCCGCTCATTGGTGCGGGCAACCACCTGGTGCAGGTAGGTAGATTCATTGAACTGTGAAAATGCATCTACTACCGGTTTTCTTTTGGCAACATCGGCATTCATATCCGACTTTAAAGCCGCGCTGATTTGTATTTTGCCGGTTTGTATACCCAGCTCTTTCAGCTTTGCAATCATGTCAGCATGATCTTCATAGCTCACCGCAAAATGACAAACATCATAACATATCCGGATGTGCTCTTTAATGTGGCCTTCCGCCATCTGATCGGAAATGCTGTAAGTTTTGTTGAGATACTCAATGCCTTTTGGCAACAGCCAGTTGGTATACCAGTCCAGGAATTCTTTTCCATCGCCCAGCAAACCATCGGGCTCCGGTTCAATGTCAATATGAATTACTTTTTTTGTTGCCTGTTTTATCTGCATCAACTGGTCAACCACCTGCATAATATTGAGCGTGGCTGTTTCATATACTTTAGGCAGTTCATCATCGTTGTGCCAATACCGGTAGGTAAGTGGGGAAGTAGATATACCGCCTTCCATTCCATCCGGCAACAGTTGGGAGAGGATTTGCGCCAACCGGATGGTATATTGTGTTCTTTCCCATGTCGTCCAGTCAGGGGCATGTACTCTGTCTTTTACAACGGTGTGGTGGAATCCTCCGTAGGGGAAGCCATTCATTGTAAAGACATAGCAGTCATTTTCGTTTAGCCATTGCCGGAATGCCTGCAGATTTTTCGGATCAGCAAGTTCCGTACTGGCTTCTGCAGAAAGTCTTAACCCTATGCCAAACGATTGCTGAGGAGCTATTTCTTTTTTGATGGCAGGCACATGTGTTTGCAGTTTCCGGAAATGTTCCGTCCAGCTCTCCCCCGCATGTATATTGCTGCAATAAGTAAGATGTCCCTGCGATGTGATCATTGTCGTTTATTTATAAAACACATTTGATGAAATCAGCTATGCACCAGCACCTGTGTTTTTAACCAGGCAGAAGCCTGCATCAGCAACGTGGCATCCAGTTCGTGTACTTCTTCTCCCCTGCCTATTGCCACCAGCAGCATGATGGTAAGCCTGCCGCCTAGGTGCTCTCTAAACTCGTTCAACCCTTTAAGCACCACACTTTCTTCGTTTTCAATTTCCATTAAAGGGTGGGTAACCGAAAAACCAAGATCCTGCAGCAGCCTTACAATGGATGCAGCATCAGCCTCACTGAGTCTGCCCGATACAAAAGAATAAGCGCTGTCGAGCGCAATGCCCATTGCCACAGCCTCGCCGTGGCGGATAGCAAAATGCGACAACTGCTCTACTTTATGCGCGCTCCAATGTCCGAAATCCAATGGGCGGGAGGACCCCATTTCAAATGGATCGCCGCTGGCTATATGTTCCAGGTGTAGTTGCGCGCAACGCCGGATGAGGTATTGCATCGCTTCCATATCCCTGGCCGATAACGCTGTTGCATTTAACTGCAGCCATTCAAAAAATGGTTTGTCCTTTATAAGCGCCACTTTCACAGCTTCTGACATACCGGAACGCCATTCGCCATCATTTAATGTAGTAAGGAAAAAGGAATCGTTGAAAACAGCAACAGGCGGAGCAAAAGTTCCCAAAAAGTTTTTCTTGCCGCCGTGGTTAATACCATTCTTTACTCCTATACCTGAATCGTTTTGCGACAATACGGTGGTGGGTATGCGAATATGCCGAATGCCCCGGTGCGATACTGCGGCTGCGTATCCTACCAGGTCGAGTATAGCACCTCCGCCAATGGCTACAATATAGGAATGCCGGTCGATGCCGTAATGATCAACCGCTTTTACAAGACTGTTGAAAAGCTTGTCGGAGTTTTTTGCGCTTTCTCCACCGGGAATCACCAATACATCTTCAATCACATCGTAGGCTGTTTGCCCGGTAAAATAATTTTTGATTTGTTCTTTGAGGTAAGTATGATTTTCAAACACGCCTCCATCTATCACAAAAAATATTTTTCTTGTTGTTTCAGCATTTTCGCTTTTCAAAAAATTGAGAAATACTGTATTGCCAGGTGCAAAAAGATGTTCTGTGAAAAATACTTTGTATTCAAACTTTACATTAAATGACTGTTGCAGGTAATCCATTTTGTGTATCTAAAAGTTTAGGCATTCGGATTAAAAAGAGTATAAAAGTAAGCTATTTTAGAATTTGAGATTGAACCACGAAGGCACCGGGGCACGAAATTTTCTGATTTGTGTTTATATTCAAACCTGCACCTTACACCCTATACCCTACACCTTCTAACTATGTAACTGCAAATGCTTTTGCAAGGATTACAGACAGAGGTAACAAAAACAAAATCACAATGGCTGTATAAGGCATGCTGAAAGCCGCGGCCCAGGCGGCATTGAGTATAATCAAGGAAATAACTCCCGCTTTAACTGCTCTTCCTATATTGTAGCCCTTGGGCTCCCTGATGGCCTTGCGCAAAGGTGGAAAAATAAATCCCCCTAACAACGCCGCAAAAGCAAACACATACAGTCCGCCACTTTTGTTAAGAAAGGAAACGATGAAAATTCCTGCCAACACAAGCCCGTATAAAATACCTGCGGCATACAGCATATCTTTTTTGCCACCATGCACTTCGCCCCTGCTGATCATGGTAATAGCAGCAATGTATAATACAGGTATAATGCTGATATACCAATACTGGGATATGGCAGCAGGTACGATACTGATGCCGAGCAAAAGGTTCAGTCCGCGGCAGATGCCCATGTTCAGCGGTCCCAATACAGTATGGTGCTTGAACCATTTATCGTATATCAGTGCGCCTGCAGCAATGGCTATTGCTATAAGCGAAGATGCTGACAAAAGTTCTTTGTGTACCCATGCGGCGGTAGCAATGCCCGTTAGCAGCAGCACCACCCCCAGCAATGTAGCGGCAGCTTTTGTTATCAACCCGCTTGGTATGGGCCGCTCGGGGCGTTCAGTTGCATCCAGTTCAGCATCAAACACATCGTTGAATACTACGCCGCCGCCATATAGACCGATGGTTGAAACGATCAACAGTATTACAGGTAGCCATGAAAACGAAGGCTGATCTACCGAAAGAAAATACCCGGAAATAGCAATGCCGGCCAGGATATCTGAAACAGCCGTAATAATATTTGCAAGCCGCATCAGGCGGAGAAACCCCATCAGTTTTTTCACATCCTTAACGTATTATAATTGAGTCTTTGTCCACGCGGGGTTGCTGCCCGCCGCGCAAAATAGTGTTGCCGCTGAATTTCTGGCTTTGATCAATTTCCTTTACCGCAGCAAAATCAGCTTCATTGATCTGCCCGCTTTGTGCAAAAGCAGTAATGGCATTTTGGTAAGTAACCATCCTGATGTCATTGTCGGAAATACCCTGCTCTTTCATCAACGCAGCGGTTTTGGGTACCGCCAATGGATCGCTTATACCCCAGTCTGCCGCTGAATTCACCATAATGCGTCCGGTACCATATTGCTTTACAATATCCACCATTCTTTCGTTACCCATTTTTGTAAAGGGGTAGATGGTAAACGCTGCCCAAAAACCGCGGTCGAGTACTTCTTTTACCGTTTCTTCATTGTTATGATCTACTATCACCATTGCAGGATCGAGCCCATGCTCCAATGCAATATCCATGCTTCGGGTAGTGCCTCTTTTTTTATCGCGATGCGGTGTGTGTATCTGCACCGGCAATCCGGCTTCCTTCGCCAGTTCCAATTGCAGGCGATAATATTTTTCTTCGGCTGCAGTCTGGTCGTCAAAGCCTATTTCGCCTACTCCCACCACACCTTCTTTGTAAATGAATAGCGGCAATATTTCCATTACCTGCTCTGCCAACGCCTCATTATTGGCTTCGCGTGAGTTCAATCCAATTGTACAATAATGCTTAATACCAAATTGCGAAGACCGAAACCGTTCCCATCCAATCAGGCTGCTGTAATAATCGCGGAAAGTATCTACTCCCGTACGCGGTTGTCCCAACCAGAAGGCAGGCTCAATCAATGCCACCACACCAGCGTCTGCCATTGCCTGGTAATCGTCGGTAGTGCGCGATGTCATATGTACATGCGGATCAAAAAACTGCATGCCTTTTATTCTGCCCAGGTAAGAAGTATCCTGTGTTCCTGGCTGAAGATCTTTTTCGGTAATGTTATGACTGCAACACATGTTCTTTCATTTTTATTGCCAATACATCCCAGGTTAAGTCTCCGGATTGTATGGCTGATTTAAGATCGGGAATTGTATCTAATAAGGCTTTTGCCGGGGCATAACTGCTATCGCTACACGCTAATGCAGCCGCTTCTTTTTCAAGTACATTTTCGGACGCAGCTATTTTTTGAATATCGGGTAGCAAATGTGCGTCAATCAACCTTCCTACGCATCTCCATATCTGGGCGTTAACCGTGCGATGTGCCGCCCAGCGTTCATGCGCGTAATCGCTCAATGTATAAGCCAGCTCTTTGTTGACTCTTTTATCCAAACCCACAATTTGTTCAACAGGCTTTTCGGTAAAAAAGGCTTTCAGCACCAGCTGGTTCCAGGCAGGCTCACTTAAATAGCCCGCGGGATACGGGTTGCGGCACATGATTGCCTCGAGCACATCGCCAATATTGCTCCTGATGCCTTCTGCACAACGTGCAGCCCATGCTTCGGGAAAGGCAAGCACTGGCAACGCAGAATACAAGGCTACCAGTTCATTTACTTCCGCAGCCGGAAAAAGATTTTCAATCTGCTTTATGTATTTTGCTTTATCACTGCTATCAACGGTCAACAGCAACCATACCCTGGCGAGGCGATCCGTTAACCAGTGATTAACAGAAAAGCCAGGCGCCCATTCATGCAGTTGCTGCTGTTGAGCCTGCGTAAGCTGAACCGGATTTTTACCGGTTTTGCGCGGTATGGTTACGAAAGCGGTATTGAATGAAGCAAGGTCTGCGCGGGACTTTTCGAGCAACCAACGCCAGATTTCACCTGGAATACTCTGCTGAAGGATCTCTGATATTAATTCCTTTACCCGGTCTGGTTGAACATGAGACATAAAAAAACGCTTTAACTTTTGCACACTTTACTTTACACAGTAAGCGAAGTAAGTATAAATAAATCTATATTTAGACTCCAAATTTAGCAATTAGCGTCTTTCAAAACGCACATCCAATTTATTTACTATGTTCCTCACGGTTATCAATATCATTTTTTGCATAGCTTTTGTATGGTTCGCGTGGTTTAACCTCAACGACAGCGACGCCTGGCTTTGGGTAAGCATTTACATGGCAGCCGCCATTTTATGCGGGCTGGCTGCGTTTAAATATTACTTTCCAAAAGTATACCTGCCCGTGCTGGCGTTTTACCTGCTGTATGCCATACGGCTGTTTTTTGTTAAAGATGGTGTGCTGGATTGGATCACCAAATACAAACGGGCGCACATAGCGCAAACCATGCAGGCAACCAAACCCTATATTGAACAAACCAGGGAATTTTTTGGATTGCTTATCATCAGCGGGGCGCTGGTGATGAACTACTTTGTAGCAGGAGGAATTTGAGATTTGAAATTTTGGATTTGAGATTGAATGGCTGATAACTGATAGCTGATGGCTGACTGCAAGTTACCATATGTTAAATAACTTCCTTTTTACCTTCCTCTTTCTTCGTTTATACGACACCGTACACGATGCATGGCAAAAGATCGTTTCACAAATGATAACCATGCTAAAGCATTGAAAGAATTTCCACTTACAAATTTTATTTAGCTGGTTACATTTTTACCCCAGTGGTTACAAATTAATGCATAACAAATGAAGAAAGTTGTTGCACTTACTGATGCTGAACTATTAAACAATATCCGTTCAAACACAGACTTAAATACTGCTATCCGGTTTATTTACGATGAACATTTCGCACAGTTAAGCGCTTTGATTACTTATAACAATGGCAATGCAGACGACGCCCAGGATATTTTCCAGGAGGTGGTGGTGAATTTTATTGACGTGGTGCAGCAACATAAATTTCGTGGAGAATCAAGCGTAAAAACATTTCTGCATGCAATGATGCGGAATACCTGGCTGAACGAACTAAAGAAAAGAGGCAGGGCTGGCAAAAGAGACAAAATTTTTGAAACCGGCAGAACGCAATACGACGAAGCAGTAGACAAGGCGATTGAAAACAGGGAAGCTAAAAAACAATTGGCGGCAGTTTTTGAGAAGCTGGGGGATGGCTGCAAAAAAATCCTTACCCTGTTTTATTATGGCAACCTGAGTATGAAAGAAATACTTGAACAAACCAGCTACGAAAACGAACAGGTGGTAAGAAACAAAAAGCACAAATGCCTGAAAGAGCTGACAAGGCTTGTAAAAGAAAATAATACGGTTACTGAAAATTTGAAAGAAAACTTTATATGACGTACGACCTGAACAATGAAATGGATCTGATTGAAAAGTACCTGGACGGTGCATTGACAATTAAGGAGCGGGCACAAGTGGAACAGTTGCTAAAAGAACGGGCAGATTTGCGCGACGTATATAACAATGTGAAGATGGCAATTGAATCGGTGCGTTATGCGGGCTTGAACAAGCAGGTTGCAGCCATTGCAAAGGAGTATACAGCCAAGCAATCCCTGCAACAGCAACCTGCTACAGTAAGAAGCATTGGCTTTTATGCGCTGCGGGCCGCTGCGGTTGTTTTAATCAGTGTGGCTTCGTATACCGCCGCTATGTACATAACAGCAACGCCTGAACGCCTTTATAACGATGGATTCGTACCCTATGAGCTTCCGGCTACGCGTAATAACAACCAATCCACTGCAATTGAGCATGCCTATAAAAATGCCGACTGGCAAAAAGTATTGACACTGGCTACCGCAGAAAAAACGCTAAACCAGGAAACATTGTTTTTTGCCGGCATGGCTAACTTACAGCTCAACCAGGCGCAGCAGGCTGCCGATTATTTTCAGCAGGTGCTGAATGTGCATACCGCAACCAGCAATACGGTGTATATGAGTGAAAGCCAGTTCTACCTTTCGTTAGCATATGTTAAACTGAATGAAGGAGGGAAGGCATATACGTTGCTACAACAAATCCGGAACAATCCAAATCATCCGTTTTACAAAGAAGCAAAGCATATTAATCTGCTGAAAATAAAGCTGCTGAGCTGGAAAAAATAAACCCTGCGGCCGGGGTTACATTATCATCCGTCGTGTTGTCTGATATATGGCCCGGCTTATTTACTTTCAAAACCAATAGCTCTTAAAAAAAGTTACAGAATCCAGTCCGGCGTTTACCAACATAGGTGGAACGTTTCACGAAATAAAATAAAGAGATATCCAACCCTTTGAAATAACCAATCTTAGGAAAAGCCAAAAAAAGTTCTTTATACAGGTTACAAACTCCAATCTTGTGTTTACCAATATATGTTGAGTATTCAGCAAAAGTTCCAACAATCCTCTCACGAAAAGCTGTCCCGATCCTCTGCAAAACCGGTCTTACAAATTTACTATTACGCCATATCCTTTGAATCATTAACCCATCCTGGAAACCAATACCCAATTTCCTTCGAAAAGCAATGAAACGATCCAGTCATCCTTGCATAATCCGTTCCCTATCCTGTAAACAACCCCAATCCCATTATCCTGGAAAACAAAAATCCAAACCGCTAAACCATCCAGTAATTCCTTGAGGCGCCGTTTTAAAAGCAAGAATTATTTAAGTGTTGATATTAAATTCCTATGCCTTTGAAAGCAACACGACACAGCCCTCAAAAAAATTCCGGGAAGCGTTTACAAAATGCTTCCCGGTTTAGTTTTGTATGGTATAATCAGTTTTTGTGTAAGAGGTCACCATCTTTCCAATTCCATATCCTCCACAATGATCCATTGCCCGTTTATTTTTTTCAATAAAAACGCTTCGGTTTTCCCGGACTTTGGCGAAGAATGAATAGAAAAAAAGATGATTGCGATATCACCCTTTATGTACGGCGCAGGGATTACTATTTGACCCGCGTAAGAGCTGTCAACTTTTTCCACGAAGAAAGAAGGCATTAGTTGATACCGCCCGGTATTATATATCCTTTCTGTATTAATCGTCCTGAATCCAACAATCTCATTGTTATCAATTAACTGCTTAAACTCAGTAAGATTATTTTCTTTAAGAGTACTCATTAATGACGATGCTATCGATTTTGGATCCTTCAAGACAGTATCGATTAACACTAAAAGTTTTTGCGTGTCAGTTGCAGAAAATATAGCCTTTTCATTAGGAGCAACCAGGAATCTTCCATACTTATATGTCACGGTATCGGTAAATTTTAAGAAATTCTCATTTATAATATCGTAGAACGGTTCATCCATGGTTTGCTTACAACCTGAGATGGTAAGACATGTTATGATTATTAAAAAAGTTAGTCTCATAATTAAAAATATTTACTGAATTTTACAACAACAGATCCGGCATTATCATCATCAATAATCACATTAAAAGCATCCCTTTCAAAGCCTTTCCCAAAATCATAAACACCCTCGCTGATATTATTTCGGGCTGTTCCAAAATGAACGAACTCGTGCAATATAGTTACAGCAAGCAAAAAAGCTGTTCCTTCCTGTGTACTTTGCAAAAAAGCCTGTTCTAAGCCTCTAACATAGCTGGCTCTGATAAATAAGGTCTTACTTTCTTCCTTTTTATTATAATATCCAAACCGCCCGGTCATTTCCTTGATTTTAATTACAGGCCCCTTGCCAAAGGTCAAATGATCTAATATTTGTTGTTTAGTAAACCCAGAATACGCTTGAAGTGCATCTAAAACTTTCTGATTTTCTTTTACAAAAGTTTTCAAATTCCTTACCATTTTTGTAAACCGTGGATAGTTTTTCTCATAGTCATCAGCCAGATCAAATTTAAAATTTGATTGCTTAAGTGGATCTAAATCTGTAAAGAACGTACCGTCATCACCATCAAATGTCCATATAAACGGCGGGACAGCATAGTCATTAAAGCTAAGTGAAACATCACTGTTGGGATCCAAAACCGGCTTCCATGCTGGTTCCGTAAACTCAACACATTCCGTTTTTTTAATACCGTCGCTCATGAACATCAGCTTTCCATCCTGGCAGCCGTTGTACCAGGTTTTGGGTTCAGGCTTTAATGGACCACTGCTTCCTCCGTCAGGAGGCGGAATAGGAGGTGAACCGCCGGTCAGAGTAGGGTTGCCGTCTCCGGGCGCAGGAAACAACGGTGTTGATGGCTCGGGAAGGAATACTACCACAGTGTCCTTCTCTTCAGGCTGCGAATAGATGCTTGTTTTAGACGCAACGTTGCCCTGGGCTCTCTTTTGTTTAGATGAAGGTGCATAATATACAGTTACCTGTCCAGCTTGAAGCGTTACACTAGTAGGTCCACTTTCGCCGGTGGTTCTTTTTGATGCGCCTTTGCTAAACAAGCGGTTGTCGGTTATATTAAAAGAACTGTTGCCAAATATCTTTTGATCAAACAACATGCTTTGCAACGCTACCGTGTTGGCGGTTGCTTTAGAGATGTCTTCATCAAAACCGTAAGCAGCATAGTACCGGTTCCGAACGAGATCAATAATATCTACCCGCTCTTTGTATACCTTGCATACAAGAAAACCGCTGGTTTGTTTTTCGTCTTTGCGCACAAGTGGCAGCAACACCAATGTATCGGGCGATGGCGAAAGAATTTTCATAGCTGCCTTCCTCCATACAGGTAAGCCTTCTTCCTGCTCCAACCTTGGTAAAAAGCCGGCTGAAAGATTTTGCCGGTAAATTTCTTCTGAAATGCGTTGCAGGTACGCGGGACTTCCCGGTGGCAGTGCAAGAAATTGATTGGGAACCGGCCTGGTTGCAGGAGTTAAAAAGTCATTTTTCTTGCACGCGAATAAAAATAAGAGCAAAGACAGGAACACTGTCTGGATGGTGTTTTTCATATGTCGGATTTTAGAGAGGCAAAGGTATGCCTGCTTTACTTCCTAAAAAATAGACACACATTGATTTTGCTATAGTGTATTTTGTTTTGGTTGATTTAAATCAAACGAAAAATAAATGGAGCTGCTTTAATAACGATCGGGCTATCTTACATAAAACGCTCATCGCTCTTCTTTCTCCTTCCCCTTATGATCATAACCAACACAACACTTCCCAATACCACAGCCATTCCACCAAGAATAAAGGCCCACTTTGAAGTGAAAGGCGATTCATACAACGGTTGCGTTTGTCCTATCAATATGAGGTGTGCCCAATAGGATGGGTGCATTTGCTTAGGATATTGCTTCACAAAATCGAGCTTGGAAAGCCGCAGTGCGTTGGTAAGATCATACCCCTTATCCATATACCGGTAAAAGCGGTTAATGATGTAGGCAGTAGATTTGTCGTTAGCCGGCCAAAGAGTGGTAACAACGCTGGGGCAGCCTGCATACAATACGCCGCGGCTCAGGCTCATTACACCTTCGCCTTCCACTAATTTACCCACACCTGTTTCGCAGGCACTCAGCAGCATCAGGCGCGTTGAGTCCAGGTTAAGTCCGTACAATTCGTTAAGGTATAATTTGTAACTGTCGGGACGGGTAGAATCGGCGGGGTAAAACGCTATGAAAGATTGCGATGGCTTGCTTGCATCCATTACGGCGTGTGTAGCAAGATGCAGTATATCGTAATGATTAGACGACCGTAAAAAGTTGGCTTTGGTAGCCGTTTCATCCAACAATATATTTCCCTTCAATCCTTCAATTTCAAGTTTGGTAGCAGGCAGGCGATCCAGGATAATAGAGTCGGTGTAGGAATACATGCCTTTGTTCATAAACGGAGCCATTGCTATAAGCGATGGTTTTTTATAATGTACTTCAACCTCCTTGTCGGTAATAAATTGCGTGGTAACATTATAGCTGATGGCATAATCCTCAATCAACATCCTTCCATTAGCAGGGTTTACCAGAATTTCGAAAGGGAAAAAATAAAACACACCGTCCGGCAAAATGATCCATTCTGTTTTATCCTGTATAACGGGCATAAAAGGTGTTATGCATCTTGCAAACAAATTTTTAACTACGCTGTCGGCAAGTGAGCCGCTTAATTTTTAAGTTTGCTGCAAACCCTTTTGCAACGCCTCGATGGAGCCGAAATTGATTTCGGTGATGGGTATGCGCTCATACTTAATAGCCGTTTTTGTAACAGCAAAAACATACATAAAAGCATCGCTGAAATAAAAATCCAGCAATGCCTGTTTTTTACCCAAACTGTTTTGGAGTTTTTCGGCGTGCAGATCAACATCACTTTCATCGCGTGCTTCGTGCATGCCCGTGTATTGTCGTATCTTTTTTTGCAGCAAGGCCAGTTCCAGCTCGTAATTTCTTTTTTCAGCACTTAGCTCCTCCGCGTCTTCACTTACCTGCTTGTCCATCCTTATTTGCAAACGGGCAATATTATACTTGATGTCTCTTTCCCTTTGCAATAAGCTGTCAGGCACCTGCATTTTACTTTTTACCTGGAACTCTTTGAGGTTAGCCACCAACACAGACGATTTATTCTGCTCTACCGTATTGTAGCCTTTCCATAGTGCTTCTTCATTGTTGGTAAGGCTGTACAACTCTACAGCAAGATCGATTGCCTTGTTGTAAGCAATATTGCTGTTTCGCTTCAGGAATATTCTCGCCTCGTCTGTATCCATCGTTCTTTCGAGATAGGCGGCTAACTGTATGCCGGACCGATAGGCATTCAACGATGCTTCAAGGTATCGTATCGCTTTTGTGCTGCGGTATAATGTTTCAAAACAAGCAGCTTTTTTAATCAATGCATTAAAGAGGTTGGAGGAGGAAGTTGTTCCCGAAAAATCGGAAGGATTGCTGTACACGCTTGTATCGGCATAATCATACATCATGCTTATTACAGATTGCTGGTAATGCTGTAACGCTTTCTCGGGTTGACTGGTAGCCACACAATAATCGCCGCTGTACAATTCGTGTATGCCTACCGTTATCTTATTCAGTTTGTCCTTTTTCTGCTCCGCCCAATTATTAAATGCCTTTAAATAAAACGCTGCGGAATCGTATTGCTTCAACATGAGGTGAGCATTGGCAATATAATTGAGCAGTCCGGCAGAGGGTTGCATGCGGTTGCTGGCATGGAAATAATGCAAAGCCTCTTTGTACCGATCCGTTGCCATATAAATGTTGCCAATGTTCAGCGATATGTCACTGGTAAACTTTTCAAACCTGAGCAACTGTTTGTATTTCGCCAGCGCTTCTTCGTACCGGCCAAGCCTGTTGAGTGCGGTGGCAATATTGTTTTCAAATCCAACTTTTAATGGGTTATTGTTGTTGTTTTTGCCAATCAGTTGCAAAGCCTTTTCAAAGCAGTTTTTGCTCTGCAGGTAATTTCCGCCCTCAAAATACAAGGCGCCAAGCATATTATACAATCGTTCCAGCTCCTGCGGCATGCTGTACTTTTCACTCAATGCCTGTGCTTTTTCCAGCGATATGCGGGTGGAATCGAACTTGTTCTCACGGTAATATATACCCCCCGCGTATAAAAGCGGCTTAAACTGAACCGAATCCTCCAGACTGGCTTTTTCGTTTGCCACCGTGAGTGCCTGTATGTACAATTTCTTCGCCTCGGCATCATTCCCCAACAATTCCTCCAGCACGCCTTTTTTCCAGCAGGCATTAAAAAGCAGGCTATCGGGTAAGCCTACCTGATTTTTGAAGGACAGTATAACTTCTTCAAATTCACGCCTTGCAGTTGCGTCCGTTTCATTGGTAGGCTCGGCAAGGGCAAACAGGCTGTCTGCATGATGATATTTCTGGCTTATGGGAGTAATGGACACAGGATCGCCCGAGCGGGACAAAAGGCAACAGATTACAAATAAGATGATTATGAACGCCCTGCGCATAAAAAAGGTAATGCGGGATTACCTTTTTACAAACGTTATTTTTTTTTGATTAGTATCAACGATTGGCAACTACTACAATATGCGGAGGGCGGGGATTGGCTGTCTTTTCCTTTTTGCTGGGCAACAGCCAATGCAATATATTATCAACAGCGTCGGTAATATCGGTAATAAGCGCACCGGGCACATCAGAGAGGTTGCTGTAGTAAGTAAATTTCAGGTCAATTCTCCTCAATGCTTTGTTGCTGCAATCGTTCAGCCGGTAGTACAGCGTTGCTTCTACCGTTTTTCCATTGTCGGGGTTCAGCGTTCCAAAAATGCCGTCCAGCACCGAACGTTTCAGGCTTATCACACCCGTGCGGCGGTCAACCCGTATGTTTCTTGAATTACAGGTTTGTCCAGCCGGGGGTTCATCGCCAATACCGTTCCCATTATCGTCGTCTTCATCATCATCAAACTCACAATCGGAAAAGATGCCACCGGTACCGCAAACCGGTCCCCCGTTGATGTTGCCGTTGTATACAGGAACTGCCAGCGTATCGTTGTCTTCCAGTACGTATACGCCATCCAGGTAGTTGATACCCGAAGTTATTACTTTGGTAAAGCAGGTGTCCGTCGATCCTTCAGCAATAAACCCTACCCTGAACGCCAGGCCGCTTTCGCTTTTAGTTACATTTATCTCACCTGTATTATTATCTATGATCAGTCCGTCGGGCTCAGCTATATACCGTCCTCTGCCGGGATTGTTAAGCGGCAATATTTTGTAATCGTTGCCCGAAGCGAGGTATTGATAACAAATGATGGAATCTCCGTAATCGGGAGCGCAGGAATTTATCGCAGGACGTGAAGAATCTGAATTGCTGTTGCGGGAAGAGCGTTCCGGAGCAGGATTGCTTACGTCGTCCATTTTTTTTACACAGGCAACCAACAATACAAATGCTATTATTGCCCAATAGCTCTTTTTCTCTTTCATAAGTTGGGATTATCTTTTCAACGTACACACATGATGTTGGTACATTGTCCCACTAAAATAATCATCGCAAAAATATAGTGCAATATTTCCAGAGGTTAATAAGGTGACTTATGGTAATTGCCGCAAACCCAACGCATAACCATTTGCGGAACAATGGAATAAAAAAACAAGCCCGCTATTTTTTGACATCTGGTAACATTTTCTCCACCAGGGAGAATATCATAACGCGGCGCTATACCCGAAGAAAAGCCTTTTTCCTGTACATAAAATAAAGGAAGGCCCACTTAACTGCCAGAAAGCAAAAGGCAAATGCCACTATATTGTAAGGCTCGCCCACCAATTGCAGCAACCATTCAAAAAAAGCATTGGTGGTATTCTTCCAGTCAATAAATGTGCCCGACATGTAAATAAGAATAGAGTTCATACCTATTACTGTAAAGAAGAACGCCCATTTGCGATATCCCTTCACATCAATAATATAATAAAACAGGGCGAGCAGCAAAAGACTGAGCCCACCAACATGCAGCACAAACGAACTGCTCCAGAGGTTTTTATTGATGGGGAAAACCAGGTTCCATAACTGTGCCACAGCAATCATTACACAACCCACTATCAGCATATGTACCACCTTTTTAGTGGCAGCATCTGAATGGCTTTTAAGATAAGTACCCGTTAGTATGCCAAGCAAGCCCGTACCAATAGCGGGGATGGTAGAAACCAGCCCTTCGGGATCGTGTACGCCAGGATATAAAAGCTTACCAGGTATAATAAGGCTGTCGATGAACGATGCAATATTCCCCTCACGGGTAAGCGTACCTGCCGGATAGCCCGGCGCAGCAGCAAGCAGGAACAATAACCAATAGCCCGCCAACAGGCTGCAAAACCATATCATCTGAGCCCTTTTCCCCGAATAGATATAAATGATATTGGCAAACATATATGCCAGCCCAATGCGCCCCAGCACGCTGGGAAAGCGGATTTCGGCGATGGCTTGTATGCGCAGGTCGTTGTTCTTAATCAATCCCAGCAATACGAGTATCAATCCCCTTTTTACAACCTTCCACATCAGCTTCTGTTTAGAAGCGCCATTCTCTAACTGCCTGCCTATAGAATAAGGAGTAGCTACCCCTGCAATAAAAAGGAACAACGGAAATATCAGGTCGTATACCCTGAAGCCGTGCCATTCGGGATGTGAGAACTGGTGCGACAAACTCTGCCAGAACGGAGCACCGGTTACCTTGGCAAGCGAATGAAAAATTCGTTCGCCACCAATAATCCAAAACATATCAAAGCCTCTTAATGCATCTAAAGAATGGAGCCGTTGCAGGCTGGATGGATGTGTCATATAACCACAGAGCGTTTTGGTAAGGTTGAATAATCAATCATCAGAGAATATTTAAAATTACGGAATAAGGGATAAGGTGGAAGGTATAGGGTGTAGGGCGTAAGATTTCAGGGTTTATTTCCTGGTTGGATCTTGTTTCTTGAATTTTGGGACTTGCTTCTTGCCCCCTGCATCTTGAAACTTGTAACCCGAAACTTGTATCTTGAGCCCTACTTTTGTTTTTTATTGTTATTGTGGATGTTGAAGTCATTGCCATTTTATTTTTTTATTGTTATCCTCTTTTGCTGTGGATGTAAAAACACGGTAGAAAAAGTGTATACCCCTCCCGCAGATCCATTGTTTACGCAACTGGACAAATCTTTTACCGGCATCGCTTTCAGGAATGATTTGCAGGAAGACGCCAGCTTTAATGTTTTTAACTACCGCAACTTTTACAATGGCGGCGGGGTAGGCATTGGCGATATTAACAACGACGGGCTGGCAGATGTATATTTTACGAGCAATATGGGTAAAAACCATCTGTATCTTAATAAAGGCAACATGCAGTTTGAAGACATTACCGCCAAGGCTGGTGTGGGTGGAACCAAAGCATGGAGCACTGGGGTATCGATGGTAGATATTAATGGCGACGGGCTGTTGGATATTTATGTTTGCAACTCCGGCAATATTGAGGAGGACGACAAAGCGAATGAGCTTTTCATTAACCATGGCAATCTTGTGTTTAAGGAGCAGGCAGCCGCCTATGGGCTGGAAGAAAAACAAGGCCTTACAACGCACGCTGCTTTTTTTGATTACGACCTCGACGGCGACCTGGACTGCTATATATTGAACAACAGCTTCCGGCAGATAGGCAGCTTTGGGTATAATAAAAACATACGCACCGTGCGCGACCCTAAAGGCGGGCACAAACTATACCGCAACGATAATGGGAGGTTTAACGATATAAGTGAGCAGGCAGGCATTTACGGCAGTGAAATTGGATTTGGGCTTGGGGTAAGCATTGCCGATATTAACGGTGATCATTGGCCGGACATTTACGTAAACAACGATTTCTTTGAAAAAGATTATCTCTACATCAATCAACAGAACGGCACATTTAAGGAAGCGGTGGAAGATTATCTCGGCCACCTGAGCCTTGCATCGATGGGCGCCGATATAGGGGACATCAACAACGATGCTTTGCCCGATATTTTTACAACAGAAATGTTGCCGGACGACGACTATCGTTTAAAAACCGTTACCAAGTTCGACGATTATGATGTGTTCAATGCCAAAGTAAAGGGCGACTTTTATTACCAGTACCTGCAAAATGCGCTGCACCTGAACAATGGTGACCACACTTTTTCGGAAATAGCGTTCCTTGCACACACTTCGGCTACAGATTGGAGTTGGGGCGCATTGATCTTTGACCTTGACAACGATGGCTGGAAGGATATTTATGTTTGCAATGGCATTTATAAAGATATTACCAACCAGGACTTTATCGACTTCCTGGCTAACGACAGGAATAAAATTAAAGTATTAGCTGAAGGCAGGTTCGACTTCAGGGAATTTCTCGACTCTATAGGAAGCACACCTGTTGCCAATTATGCCCTGATGAATCAACATGATCTTTCGTTCAGGAATCAATCATACGAACTAGGGTTGGGCATGCCCAGCTATAGCAACGGAGCAGCGTATGGCGACCTGGATAATGATGGCGACCTGGACATTGTGGTAAACAATGTTAACATGGATTGTTTTGTATACCGGAACAACACATCTTCCAAAACCAATCATCACTATCTTAAAGTGAAACTACAGGGCGATGGGATGAATACCAACGGTATAGGGGCAAAGGTGACAGTATACAGCAACAATGAAAGAAAAGATATTTACCAGGTGCTTTCTCACGGGTTCCAGTCGAGCTCCGACCGGGTAATGAATTTTGGATTGGGGAACCAGCAGCAAATAGATTCCGTGGTAGTACTATGGCCCAATCTTTTGCAACAAACATTGCTCAACATAACCGCAGATACGGTACTGGTATTAAAACAAGCGGACGCTAAAACGGTTGTTAAAAATCCACCTGCCGTTACTCCGATGTATGAAGAGATCAGCGCATCGGCCATTACAGGCGCTACGGCACATGCTGAAAATATTTTTATTGATTTTGATAAAGAACGGCTTATACCGCGCATGTTGTCGATGGAAGGCCCCCGCTGCGCAGTGGCAGATGTGAACGGCGACGGGATAGACGATTTTTTTGTAGGAGGTGCCAGGGGAGATTCAGGCAAGCTCTTCATACAGCGAAATGGAAAGTTTGTGCGTTCCGACCAGCAGGCATTTAAGGAGACTAACGCCAACGACCAAACGGGAACAGTATTTTTTGACGCGGACGGGGACGGAGACAATGACCTTTTAGTAACATACGGCGGCAACGAAGGCAGAGATTCGGCAGGCGGATTGCAGCCGCGGTTATACATCAACGATGGCAAAGGAAATTTTGGCTTTGTCCCCGGAAGGTTGGGAGGAATAAGCCTCACTGCGTCGTGCGCCGTTGTTGCCGATGCTAACGCCGACGGTTACCCGGATGTTTTTATCGGTGGCAGAACAATACCCGGGCAGTATGGTTTCAGCCCGGCATCGTACCTGCTCATCAATGACGGCAAAGGAACCTTCAGCGATCAAACCGCCTTACTGGCACCCGACCTGCAAAAAGCGGGTATGGTAACCGATGCAGCATGGACAGACACAGATGGCGATGGTAAACCGGAATTGATTGTGGTGGGAGACTGGATGCCCGTAACCATTTTTAAGCAAACCGGTGGGAAGTTTACCAAAACGGAACTTCCGGTCTCAAATGGCTGGTGGAATTGCATACAGGCGAGCGACCTGAATGGAGATGGTTCGCCGGACCTGGTATTGGGAAATCTTGGATTGAATTCTAAAATCAAGGGCAACGCATCGCAACCAGTAGAATTATATGTAAAGGATTTTGATGGCAATGGTCACACCGAGTCTGTATTGTGCTACTATAAATCCGACAGCATTTCGTATCCCTTGCCGCTCCGCGGCGATATGATCATGCAGATACCGGATTTAAAAAACAAGTTCCTGAAGTATTCGGACTACGCTGGAAAAACCATTGATAAAATTTTTACACAGGAAGAGCTTGAGGGTGTGCTGATCCGCAAAGCCAACCAGTTGCAAACCTGTACTGCCCTGAACGACGGGAAAGGAAATTTCACGCTCACCGCTCTCCCGTTGCGTGCACAGTTTTCGCCGGTATATGGTATACTCGTAAACGACCTTGACGGCGACGGCAAAAAGGACATATTGCTTGGAGGAAATTTTTTTGGAGTGAAACCTGAAATTGGCAGGTACGATGCCAGCTACAGTTGCTTTTTAAAGGGCGATGGTAAAGGAAACTTCCACTTCGTTCCCAACCTGAATACGGGTATGATCATTAAAGGTGAAGTGCGCGATATTGTGGAGATAAAGGTTGGCAAATCGCCACGCATTCTCTTTGTAAAGAACAACGACCGGTTGCAGTTATTCCGGAAAAAGCACAGGTAATTTTTTTATGTCAGGGGATTAAACTCGGCGCAGATTCGCGGATGGTGGATTATCTGCGCATCTGCGGCAAAAAAGAGTTTTCACTAGCAAATAATAACATCGGATTAAAATTCAATGTCGTTTAATTAAGGTTAATAGTATAATTTCTCAACCTACAAAACTAACGTTCACACTCTGTCGGTCAGACCGCCAGCCGCACTCAATACCCGCTCTGGCGGGCCGACCGGCATTCCCATCGGCACGCCCAAAGGGCGGTCTGATGGATGGCGTTGGTTGTAAATAAAGGAGATTAAAATCGCCGCAGATTCGCGAACAATCTTCATCTGCGGCTATCAAATTCACCCCATTACCGCACGCCATTTGTCAGATTCGGCATAATGCTTTATCAGTTCGTTGCGCTTGCTGAGCAGGGTTTCAAAGTATTTTTTCATGAAGAGTTTTCCAAGCATGCCGCCTACTGCGTCGCGGGGTTCTTCCATTTCCACCATATCTATTACAATGGTGCCGTTTTCAACGGGTTTAAAATAATGTTCGTGACGAAAGCTCTTTAAATCGCCTTTCACCTGTTCTTCTACAAATTTTTCATTTACATCCATTTCTATTATCCGGGCTGTTAAAGCGCGGGTTTTACCCAGGTGCTTGGCAGACAAGGTTACCGTATCGCCCTCTTTTACCAGTATACCGGTAGCGCTGGCGTTCAGGTGTTCCTTTCTTGTTTCGAGGGCTTTTTTATAAACAGTTGTATTGCGGCAAAGGTCAAATACCCTTTCTACAGGCGCCTTAATAAAGGTAGTTAAATGGATGAGCGACATAGGATGTTGTAGATTTTGGTTGTTGCTAAAAGCGCTTGTCTTGGCTGGAAAACAAGCTCCGGATAGTAAACGAAAAACTACTCAGGATTGTTGTTGTACGAAAGGCAATTTTGATACTTTGGCTTTAAGCAGCTTATCTCTCACCTCAATATAAATTTCGCTGTCTATGGGCGAAAACTCCGTGGTGACATAGCCCATGCCTATTGCCCTGCCCAGTGTGGGCGATTGCGTTCCGGATGTTACTCTGCCAATAAGATTGCCTTCAGCGTCTTTGATACGATAGTCGTGCCTGGGGATGCCCTTATCGACCATTTCAAACCCTACCAGTTTTTTATCGGCGCCGGCAGATTTTTGTTTTTGCAGGTATTCGCTGGCGGTAAAATTTTTCGAAAATTTGGTGATCCAGCCAAGTCCTGCTTCAAGCGGGGTGCTGAAATCATCGATATCATTTCCATACAAACAATAGCCCATCTCCAGTCTTAATGTGTCCCTGGCCCCCAGTCCAATGGGTTTTAAACCCTGGGGAGTGCCGGCTTCAAAAATCGCATTCCATATTTTGTCGGCATTGTCCTCTTTATCCTCAAAATATATTTCCACGCCACCCGCACCGGTGTAACCGGTAGCACTGATGAGCACATTATCCACCCCCGCAAATTTCCCTTTTACAAAAGTGTAGTATTTCAGGTTGAGTATATCCAGTTCTGTAAGCGGCTGCAATATTTTGGTGGCGTTAGGCCCCTGCACAGCCAGCAAACAGGTTTTGTCTGAAATATTGTGCATTTCAGCGCCCGATGTGTTGTGATGCTCTATCCAGTCCCAGTCCTTTTCAATATTCGAGGCATTTACCACGAGCATATAAACCCCTGCTTTGCCCGCATCCGGATTATGCTCTTCAATGCAATACACCAGCAAATCGTCTACTATACCGCCGTTTTCGTTGGTCATGCAACTGTATTGGATCTTTCCGGGAGATAGTTTCGAAGCATCGTTTGTGGCAACCCGTTGTATAAGATCGAGTGCGTGCTCGCCTTTAATAATAAACTCGCCCATGTGGCTAACATCAAATACACCGGCGTTGCTGCGCACCGTTGCATGCTCGTCGTTAATGCCTGTATAACTAACGGGCATATTAAAGCCTGCAAAATCTACCATTTTTCCGCCTGCTGCTATGTGTTTGGCTGTAAAGGGCGTTTGTTTCATCCGTTATGTTTTTTATTATTTTTAAGCGACAACGAGTTTTATATTTCTGTTCTTTTGGTAATGTTTTCCTCCGGCTGGGTTTTAAACCAACTGCTGTACATAAGGTAATTGTTGGCAATGCGGTTTATTTCTCCGCTAATCAGCTCCTGCGAAACATCTTTTACTTTTTTAGCAGGCACGCCGGCGTAAATGCTCCCGGCTTCCACCTGGGTACCTTCCAGCACCACGGCTCCGGCTGCAATAATCGAGTTGCTGCCTATTACGGCATTGTCCATTACAATGGCCCCCATGCCTATCAAAACATTGTCGTGCACCGTACATCCATGAACAATGGCATTGTGCCCGATGCTTACATTGTTGCCAATAACAGCCTGCGTTTTTTGATAGGTGCAATGTATCACTGCTCCATCCTGTATGTTTACTTTGTTTCCAATCCTGATGGCATTTACATCGCCCCTTACCACCGCATTGAACCACACGCTGCAATCATCGCCCATCACCACATCGCCAACAATGGTAGCATTGGGCGCCAAAAAACAATTGTTACCAAATGTGGGCAATACTTGTTTAACAGGTAAGATGAACGCCATGAGGTGAAATTAGAAAACCAAAAATCAAATAACAAGAACCAAATAACAAGACACAAGAACCAAAGATCAAGAGCCTGCCCCTCAACCGCAAAGCAAAAACTACAAACTAAAAACCACAAACGCTTAATTGTTTACGAGCGAAATATCAAAATTCACCAGGTCGATGAACTGTTGTATGCGTTCGTCAATTTCGCTGCGCTTCAATTCTTTTAAGCGGGTGGTGCCGAATTTTTCAACGCAGAACGAGGCTATTGCCGATCCTACGATGATGGCAGACTTCATGCCTTCGAACGAAAAATCTTTGGTGCTGTCGAGGTAACCGGTAAAGCCCCCGGCGAAAGTATCGCCAGCGCCGGTGGGGTCAAACACTTCTTCCAGCGGAAGTGCCGGAGCAAAAAACACATGGTCGCCATGAAAAAGCAATGCACCATGCTCCCCCTTTTTAATCACTACGTATTTAGGTCCCATCTTCATGATCTCTTTAGCGCCTCTCACCAACGAGTATTGTGCGCTCAGTTGCCGGGCTTCGCTATCGTTTACCAGCAGCACATCTACATGCTTCAGCACTTTTTCAAGATCGGGCATGGCCGATTCCATCCAGAAGTTCATGGTATCCAGCACCGTTAGTTTGGGGCGTGTTTTCAATTGCTCTATTACACTCAACTGTACGGCTGGCGAAAGATTTCCCAGCATCAGCACATCTGCATCCTGGTAACTGTCGGGCACTACCGGTTCAAACTCACCCAGTACATTTAACTGAGTTTCGAGCGTATCGCGGGTATTCATATCCATATGATACCTGCCGCTCCAGAAAAATGATTTCTTATCTTTTTTAATCTGCACGCCTTCCATCTGCACGCCACGCGCCGCCAGCAAATCCAGCTCTTCCTGCGGGAAATCGCCTCCAACCACTGATATCTGGTTTACAGGGCGGGTAAAATTGGATGCACTCCAGGCTATATAGGTAGCAGCTCCTCCCACTATTTTATTGCTTTTGCCAAACGGTGTTTCAATTGCATCGAAAGCCATGGAGCCTACTACTATTAACGACATGATATTTTTTATTTGATGAAGAATTTTGTTCTACCACATAGAAAATTTTTAGTTTATCGTTTAAAAACGATAAACAATAAACCATAAACAAATCTGCTATGTGGTAAAGTCGCGTGCAAAACTAAGTGTATTAGGGGTGCCTTTAAAATTTTTTACCCTGCTGCCGCCAGTGCACAACTTTTATAAAAAATTATATTTGCTGTATGGAATTCAACAATTTCGTAGCCAGCCTTCAACAACCTGCACCGCCAGCTGCTGTTTCAGCCTACCTGCAGGCGTTGTGGTACGATGGCAAGGGCAACTGGGACAAGGCCCACGACATTATACAGGATGTGGAAGACAGCACTGCCGCGTGGATACATGCGTACCTGCATCGTAAAGAAGGCGATAATGGCAACGCGCGCTACTGGTACAACCGGGCAGGAAGGAAATTTCCATCTTCATCGTTGCAGGAAGAGTGGGAAGAAATTACAGCCACACTGTTGCAGCACTAATAACCTTCGCTACGCATCCGGGCCTGACAAATGAGGGCATGCCGGCGCAGCCCTAATGAGCGTTATGATGCTCAGTCTGTTCTGTACCATGTTCGGCTTTTTCTGCATGATGATCATCGAAAACGCCGAAGCTTACAAATATGTACAGGAACAAAACAAACGATACTATTCCCCATACAAGAGGAGTAAGCCAATTTATTTTCTCGTGCGTATCGTGTGCGTTAGATGCCATGGCTGATTGTATTTATAAATGAATAATGAACGCTGCAAAATAACAAAACTCTGGCTACCAAAGTGAATGTAGGATTTAATTTAAATCCAATGTCATTTAGTTAGTGAAAACTCATTTTTGCCACAGATCCGCAGATGAAGGATCATCTACGAATCTGCGGCTCTTTAAATATAATTATTTAAAATTTCCAACCCTGATCGGCTTAACTAAACGGCGTTGAATTTAAATGTGGCTTAATTAAAGATTATTACAGTTTCAATTTCTTAAAGTTCAGAATTGCTGCGCCTTGCCTGATGAGTAAAACGTTTGTCTTTTGTGGGTCAGACCGCCGGCTGCGCTCAATATCCGCTCAGGCGGGCCGACCGGTTTTTCCATATAACCGAACCCCAAACCTTCCGCCTTATTCCTTCCACCCTATACCTTCCTCCTTACCCCTTTTCAGCATGCTGTATCATCCGCGCCACCAGGTCAGGGTCGGGACAATTGGCGAGGTATTTGTTTTTTTCAGAAGGTTTGCAAACGCCGGGGTAATCTCCTTCTTTCAACTCAACATCTTCAATAAGCTGAAAATGGAGATGCGGCGGCCAATTGCCATTTTCGTGTGGCTCACCAAAGTGGCCTATTCTCTCTCCATATACTACATATTGACCCACAGAAAATTTTTGCAGATCGGCCAATGACAGATGTCCATACAATGAATAAAAAGCTTTGCCTTCTAACTGGTGCAACAAAATGAGCGTGGCTCCATAATCGCCATTGTTATTATTAAAAGCAAAGCTATGTACCATGCCTCCCATAAAAGCATACACCGGTGTATTAGCTTTTCCCCATATATCCAGACCTAAATGAATGCTGCGTGGCTCTTCTCCTTTTTTATTAAACAATGCCGATCTTAAATAGATAGCGCGGTTTTCTCCATAGCCTCCAACTGCATAAGTACTTCCATGTATTTGCAGCAAGTGTTCGATGTACGTTGAGAAATTTTTTGTGTCGTTGAAAACATCGGCAGACAGATTGGTATTGCTTTCTGAGAGATCAAGCAACAGCAATTTGTTTTCAAAAGGTTTAAAAGGAACGATGTAGTGGAAAGTTCGATTGTGCTTTGATAGTATGTTCGACAATTCTGAAATCATGTGTATTTTTTTTAAAAAACTACATAGTAAAAAATACAGTTTCTGCGTATTTATACGTTGGTATTATGATGAAATAAAAATAGATGGTTTGCGCGTATAGTTTGTAATTCAGTTTTTGTTATTATTGCTAACTATTTAATTTTTAAATGCAGAGTTGTAGTTAATTGCCGCTAGTTTTTTGTAACTTACTAAAAAATCAGCCCTACCGGAAACGCACCTGCTTTATTTCAATCAAAGTAATTTGGAAAAAGTAACATAATAGAAAAAAACCCCTTATCGAAATGTTTGTATATACTCCAGTGGGCAGCAAGATAACCATACTGATCGTAGACGATCATAAGCTGATCAGAGACACTTGGTCTTTTATTCTTAACAGCGATCCCCGTTTCCAGGTAATTGCCGAAACGGATTCCGGTAAAGATGCCATTGACCTGGCCGAGAAAAACCATCCTGATATTATTCTCATGGACATTAACATGAGCCCTATGAATGGTTTTGAAGCCACCAAGGAAATCAGGAAAATTTCTCCTGCTTCAAAAGTAATAGGCGTTTCCATGCATTCGCAACCAGCCTATGCAAAGAAAATGCTGCAGGTAGGGGCTGTAGGATATATTACAAAAAACTCGTCGAAAGAAGAAATGATCGGCGCCATCAGCGAAGTGGCATCGGGCAGCAAGTATATCTGCAACGAAGTTAAATCCATCCTGTCTGAACAAATATTGGAAGACAGCGAAAAACCGGATGTTAACCTCCTGTCTCAAAGAGAGGTTGAGATCATCGACCTGATCAAACAAGGGCAGTCTTCGCGCGAAATAGCCCAGCAACTGAATATTACCCTCAAAACAGTAGAGGTTCACCGCCATAATATTCTAAAAAAGCTGAATTTAAAAAATACCGCTGCACTGGTTAATTTTATCAACAACGCCGGGATAGGGTAGGTTCGTAGAAATAGTTTAGCTTGCACAAAGGCCTGCAACAATAAAACATGCCTGGTTTTTGATGAATGCCGGAACTGTTCGTTACTACCATTCAAACAAATTTGCACTGGGAAGATAAAGCTGCCAACCTGGATATGCTTGCGCATAAAATAGACGCACTGCAAGGCCGGGTTGAAATAGTGATATTGCCCGAAATGTTCAGCACCGGCTTTAGCATGCACCCCCAAAAGCTGGCAGAAACAATGGATGGTCCTTCTGTGCAGTGGATGAAGGACATTACAGCACGCAAAAAAATCATTCTTACCGGGAGTATTATCATTGAAGAAAACGGTTTGTATTATAACCGGCTGTTATGGGTGCAGCCCAACGGCACGATAGGTTATTACAATAAACGCCACCTGTTTGCTTTTGCCGGAGAAGACCAGCATTATGCCGCAGGCGATAAGCGTTTGATAGCATCGGTAAAAGGATGGAAGATCAACCTGCAGGTTTGTTATGACCTGCGGTTTCCCGTTTGGTCTCGCCAAACCCTCGCGCCTTATCAAAATAAGGTTTTGCCAGAATATGACATGCTCGTATATGTTGCCAACTGGCCCGAAAAAAGAAGCCTTGCCTGGAAAACATTGCTGCAGGCCAGGGCAATAGAAAATCAATGTTATGTTGTGGGAGTGAACAGGGTGGGCAACGACGGTAATAACATTTACCACAATGGCAACTCTATGATCGTTGATCCGCTCGGGAACATATTGTACCAGCAGGCAGACAAAGAAGATATTTTTACATGCGCACTTGAAAAGGAAGTGCTTGAAAAAGCACGCAATCAATTTCCGTTCTGGAAAGATGCCGATCATTTTGTAATAATGCCCGAACTAAAATCAGAAGACGATACCGATGAGTAAAAACGTAGCGTACACCAATGCCACTATATTTACTGGCAACGGAAAACAAACAGGCAAAACCATTTTCGTAAAAAACAATGTTGTTGAAAGCATAGGCGATGCTGCCACTAAAGGCGAAGCCTACACGCAGATAGATTTAAAAGGCAATAATATTGCGCCGGCATTTATCGATCTCCAGATTTATGGTGCCGACGGAAAACTCTTTTCAAGCCACACTACTCCTGAATCTATTGCTGCCACTTATCAGTACTGCCTGAACGGAGGTTGCTCGCATTTCATGATCACCCTTGCAACCAATACGATTGAAAAATTCCTGGAAGGCATTGAAGCGGCAAAAGTATACCTGCAACAAGGCGGAAAAGGACTGCTGGGTTTGCACCTCGAAGGTCCCTATATCAACCCTGTAAAAAAAGGAGCACACATAGACGCCTGCATTAAAAAACCAACCTTACAGGAAGTACAGATGTTGCTCGATAAGGGGCAGGGCGTTGTTAGGATGATGACACTGGCACCTGAAATGTGCGATGATGAGATTGTAAAATTGCTTTTAAACCACAACGTTATTGTATCGGCCGGGCATAGCAACGCCACCCACCAGCAGGCTAAAAAAGGATTTTCGCTCGGTATTCCGGCAGCCACCCATCTCTTCAATGCCATGTCGCCCTTTCAAAGCCGGGAACCGGGATTGGTAGGTGCTATTTACGACGATCCCGCAGTAAAGGCCAGCATTGTGGCCGACGGAGTGCACGTAGACTATGTGTCGCTCAAGCTCAGCAAGAAGCTGATGGGGGAACGACTGTTTTTTATTACCGATGCAGTAACGGCAAGCGATAGTGGAGGATATTCGCATGTATTTAAAGGCGACCGGTATACTTTGCCTAACGGCACGCTTTCGGGTTCGGCATTAACCATGATGCAGTCTGTAAAAAATGTAATAACCCACACCGATATCGCACTTGAAGAAGCATTGCGCATGGCTTCTACCTATCCCGCATTGCTGCTTAAACAGCGTGTACCTTTCGGAAAAATCGAAGCAGGATATGCTGCGGATTTCGTAGTGTTTGATGATAAGCTGGAGGTGAAGGAAGTGATTACGGCGTAGAGCGATGAGCGTTCAGCAATCAGGTTTGAGTTTTTTTGTTTACGGTTTGTCGTTTATCGTTTTGCGTATACTTCCAGGAATCATAAACGTCAAACAATAGACCCCAAACAATACACCCTCTGCCCTATACCCTCTACCTTACGTCCTATTTTCATAAATTCGCCAGATCATCTGCTAAGGCTAATTTTTTCGCACCATGAAGTATTGCATATTCCTTTTTTGTTGTTTGATTGTCTCTGCGTCTTCACTTTCGCAACGTACCAGTCAGTTACCCGCACAGCAGTGGGTAGACAGCGTATTCAACACTTTGAACGATGATGAAAAGATCGCCCAGTTAATGATCGTCCGGCTGTCATCTATCAACGCCACTACACGAAAAGTAACTTTTTACGATGCCGAAGTTTTAGATGCCGTTAATAAATACAATATCGGAGGTATTTGTCTTTTCCAGGGCGGACCCATTACGCAGGCCAATTATGTCAATCAAATGCAGGCAGCGGCCAAAACGCCTTTACTCATCTGCATTGATGGAGAAAACGGATTGGGCATGCGTATGGACAGCGTGGTTTCGCTTCCAAGACAAATGATGATGGGTGCAGTACAGGATCCGAAACTTATATATGATTATGGGAAATGGGTAGGTGAACAATGCCGCAGGGAAGGCATACAGGTAAACTACGCACCTGTTGTGGACATTAATAACAATCCTGCCAACCCTGTTATCAACGACCGTTCTTTTGGTGAAAATAAATACCGCGTTGCCGAACTGGGAACGCAATATATGAAGGGCATGCAGGATGCAGGCATCATGGCCTGTGCCAAACATTTTCCGGGGCATGGCGATGTAGCCGTGGATTCGCACTATGATCTTCCGGTAATTAATAAAAGTCGTGAGCAACTGGATTCATTGGAGTTATATCCTTTCCGGGAGCTAATAAAAGCCGGAGTGGGCAGCGTTATGATTGCGCATTTGTTTATTCCGGCTATCGACAATACGGCTAATCGCGCCACGTCTATTTCGAAGAACAATGTTACAGGATTATTGAGGAACGAGGTGGGATACAACGGCCTAACCTTTACCGATGCGCTGGAAATGCAGGGCGTAAAGAAATTTTTTCCGGATGGAAAAGCCTCGGCAGAATCGTTGATAGCAGGCAACGATATGCTTTGCCTGCCGGGCGATATTCCGGGAAGCATAGAGGAAATTAAAAAAGCCATTCGTAAAAAAGACCTTAGCTGGGAACAGGTAAATGCCAGCGTAAAAAAAGTGCTGCTCGCCAAATACAATTATGGATTGAGCAACTGGCAGTCGGTTAACACGCACAACCTTACCGAAAACCTGAATGCCAGGACCAACGAGATCAGGAAGAGCATTGCAGAAAATGCGCTTACGGGTCTCCGTAATGAAGATAATATTATTCCACTTTTACCGGGACAGGTAAGCAAAATAACCGGTAAAGCGCAACGGGTGGCTTATCTGGGTATAGGCATCAGTAGCGACAATGCGTTTGCCAGGCAAATGAGAAGCAATTATAATGCAGATGCATTTTATTTTACCTATAAGGAAGATGCAGGGCGCATTGCCACCCTGGCGGCCACATTACAAACGCGATACGATGTTGTGGTAATTGGCATACATGCGTACAATCGTTTTCCGGCTAATAACTTCGGCATCAGTTCTGCGGCCATACAATTGCTGCAACAGGTGCAGGCGCTCCCTGCCGCCGTTACCTTTGTTTTTGGCAACCCCTACGCCATTAAAAATTTTTGCGGAGCGAGAAATATTGTTGCCTGTTATGAAGATGATGCCATTACCCACCAGGCAGCGGCCGATGTATTGAAAGGCGCTATAGCCACCAAAGGCAAACTGCCTGTTACTGTTTGCGATTCGTTTCCCTCTGGAAGCGGTATACAAACACCTGTTGTTGCCGGAGTATATCAAGCCACTATGGATGTAGTTGCCGAAAAATTCAAAGCGGTAGATTCTATTGCAACTCATGCTATTCGACAACATGCGGCACCGGGCATGACGGTAATGGCGGTAAAAGACGGGAAGATAGCATTCTACAAATCGTATGGCCATTATACTTACGACAGTACAGAAAAGGTAAATGTGGAAACGCTGTACGACATGGCTTCGGTTACGAAAATATGCGCTACCACTTTATCGGTAATGCGTTTATACGACCAGGGCAAAATTGACCTTGATAAAACCTTAGGCGATTACCTGCCATGGGTAAGAGGAACGAACAAACAGAAATTAAAAATAGAAGATATTTTGCTGCACCAGGCCGGCTTAAAGGCTTTCATTCCTTTTTACAGGGAAACGATTGACACGGCTACAGGCGTTGCATTACCGGGGTTTTATGCACACGATCAGTCTGCTGCTTATAGTGTACGGGTTGCCGATACCATGTATATGCGCACGGCGTGGGAAGACACCATCTACAAAAGAATATTGCAAAGCGACGTAGGTCCGCACAACAGGTATGTATATAGCGACAATGATTTTATTTTCCTGGGAAAGATTGTTGAAGCAGTCTCCGGCATGCCGCTCGATGAATATATCCAGAAAGAATTGTATCGTAAGCTTGGATTAACCGATGCAGGCTTTTTACCGCTGAAACGTTTTCCAAAGAACCGCATTACTCCTACAGAGAATGAAAAAATATTCCGCCGGCAATTGATCCGCGGCGATGTGCATGATCCCGGCGCAGCCATGTTTGGAGGAGTAGCGGGGCATGCAGGATTGTTCAGCAATGCCTACGACCTTTCTGTAATGATGCAGATGCTGCTGGATGGCGGAAAATACAACGGCTACTATTTCTTTTCGCCCGAAACGATACAGACGTTTACGGTTAAACGAAGCAAGATCAGCCGCCGGGCGCTAGGCTTCGACCGTCCGATGGATGATAATGCCACCAGCAAAGATCCTTACCCTTGCAGGAATGCTTCGCAGCAAACATTTGGCCATACCGGCTTTACGGGCACCTGCGTTTGGGTCGACCCTAAATACGATCTTATATATATTTTTCTCAGCAACCGGGTAAATCCCGATGGCAACAGCCCCATATTAGGGCGCCTGAGCGTAAGAGGAAATATACAGGATGCGATTTATGAGGCATTGATCAAATAAGAGGAGCCCATCCTGACCTTCCCAAGGGGAAGGAACTCAACGTACAAGGCCTGCTTATTAAAGAGGTTTATTACTAAAAATCGGTACAAAACGCTGACCGCTGACTGTTGACTGCTCTCAGTTCACAGCTACGAATAGCGGGCCAGGGGCGCAGGACTCCTCCCCCTCGGGGGGAGGCAGGGAGGGACTTCTACTGGTACTTCCTCCTCATCACTGCAATATAAATTACTGCAAACAAAAGAATCAAAACAACGGGGAGTGCTATGCTCACCAATTGCCAGAACGATTTGCTTTCATCGAGCTTCTTTTTATCGAGCAGGCGAAGGGTATAATCTTTACCGCGTGTTTTCAATATCTCCGGGTTGCCCACCAGGTACTCCAGGCTGTTCTGCAAAAATTCTTTATTGGCATACTTGTAATGCGTAAAAGCATTCTCACCCATTTGCAATGGTCCATCGCTTTGCGACACTTCGTTGGTAACAATATCGGCGTCGGATACCACGATCATTTTATTACCGTCGGGGGAAGATGGCTTGAAAGGCTTTTTATAAATATTTGCCAGGCTGTCTTTAACCGCGTGCGAAATGCGATTGGCAAACAAAGAACTGAATTGCCCTTCCAGCAGCACGGCCACAGGCGTTTTTCCTCTATTAAAAGTTTTTAAATCTTCCTCGGTTTGCGCACTGTTCAACTCCACTTTTGCTGGAGTGGTAGTAACGCGCGTATTGCCCGACGAAGCAAGCAATATTGTTTTTTGAATGCCCGGCGATTGAACGGTATCGATAGACTGCGGGAATTGCGCCAATACATAATCCAGGTTTTTAGCAATAGGATTATTGTTGGGTGACGTCAGCAAGGGGAAGTAAGTCCAGTTCATTAATTGCAATTGCGGCCGGTCGCCCATCGATCCTACCGCCATTGGTATCTGGCTGCAATTCAAATCCTGCACCAGGTCGGGATTGATGCGTACCCCGTATTTGAATAAAAGATCGTCGATGTTCAACCCCATATCAAACGCAATAAAATTGCCCTGGGTGCGCCTCAGGCTATCAAGGCTAGCGTAGAGGTTATCTATCATCCAAACCAGTTTTCCGCCGTTCATTACATATTGATCCAGTTTCAGCTTTTGGGCATCATTAAATCCAAGCTGCGGTTTTACTATCAGCAATGCATCAAAAAAATCTGGTATCACCGGCACGCTGTCTATCGGCAACATGCTGAATCCATACTCCAGCTTAATGGTGCGTTGTATCAGGTCGTACACGCTAAGGTTCTGTGGCTCTCCGTTTCCGGTAAGGTAGCCAATAACAGGCACTGTGTCGCGCACAATTTTATCGATAGAGCCGGCAAACTTATATTCCAGCAGGGCTTCGGCACTGTTCAGCGATTCCAGCCCGCCGGCCATGTCCAACCCTTTCAACAGGTTTACACCCAATACCCTGTCCTGGTATTCAACCAATGCCCCCGGATACACCAATCGTTGCTCCTCTCCTTCTCCCCGCTTCATTTGTGCCTTTACGTTAGTTGGATTAATGCCGAGCTGCTGCAACGAATCAATCAAAATCATTTTAGATGAATCGTTCATTCCCTCGCCGGGTTGACGGAAATAGTATTGAATATTGTTGCCCCCAATTTCTTTGAACTCCTGCAACATATCTTTTGTGCTGCCGGCGAGCTTTTTAAACCCTGCTGGTAAATCTCCCTCAAGAAATACAGTAATGGTAACCGGTTGTTTTAGAGAACGTATTACGTTGCGGGAAGCTTCGGAAACAGTATATCTTTTCTCTGCAGTTAAGTCGATGCGGTTATGCCATTGAGCAGCCAGCAGGTTAACGATTACTAACCCCACCAGTGCATACAACCATCCGTATTTTGAAAAAAACAGCTTCTTCATGAGGATAGATTCAGCGGTTCAATAATTTTTTATGAGTAATAAACAGGAAGAAGAACACCAGCGTCAAAAAATAAATAATATCTCTTGAATCGAGTGCGCCACGGCTAAGGCTCCTGTAGTGAAAGTCCATTCCAATCATTTCAATAATGTAATCCAACCCGCCCTGGAAAGAACCGATCTTACTAATGGCGGCAAAACCACTGTATAGCAAAAAGCAAATGAAAGCGCTGATTAAAAACGATACCACCGCATTGCCGGTAAAGCTGCTGCAGCACACGCCTACTGCTGTAAATGCAGCCGCTAAAAAACACAACCCCACGTACGAACCTGCTATGCCGCCGCTATCGACTCCGCCGTCGGAAAGACTGTAAATAGTAAACACATACACCAGCGTTGGCAACAAAGCAACCAATACAATCACTAAGCTTGCAATATATTTCCCTGCAATAATGCTCCACTTACTTAAGGGACGGGTTACCAATACTTCGTAAGTGCCGGCTTTAAATTCATCGGCAAAACTGCGCATGGTAATGGCAGGTATGAGCAATAATAATATCCAGGGCGCCAATTCAAAAAATTGGTCGAGGGTGGCATAGCCGGCATCAAAAATATTGGTATCGGGAAAAACAAACAGGAACAGGCTGCTTAGCAACAGGAAAATAATAATAGCAATATAGCCTGTAAGATTGCTGAAAAACTGCCTTAGCTCTTTTTTACAAATCGCAAACATGAATTAGTTTATTCTGGATTACTGGAACACATACCTGCAGAACATGAGTTATGCAGGTGAGTTCAAAAATACAATTGTGTATCCACAACGGTGAAAATATCAATTTGGTATTTAAAATATTTTCATAATTTCCATGTGCTAATCGATGATCTAATTCCTGTGACTGCTAGTTACTTAAGCCCTTAGTATACTAACAAAACAGGAAACACATGAAAAAGCACCTTTGGGTACTAACCATTATTTGCCCATTCTTTATGTATGCCCAGCAAACTTATACCTGGGTTCCGTCCTCCGGTTCATGGTCAGTTGCTTCTAACTGGTCGCCGCAAAGAACCAGTCCTTCAGCAAACGACATTCTCAAGTTCAATGCCTCTGCCACGGTTACAGACATTTCTTCAGAAACCATTGGAAAAATAAGCGTGTATAACAATGCCACTGTTACATTCAGCACCAACCCACCGGGCAATATCCTTACTGTAGGAAATGCCTCAATATCCGCCCCGCATTTTGCTGTTGAAGCGGGGTCGTCGTTGCACTTTACAGGTTCCAATCCTCTTTCCGTGAACATAACTTCCGGAAGCAGTGGTAAAATAGCAGGGGTCCTGCGCTTTGCGGGTGCAGCACATCGTTTAACCGCGGTCTCAGTAAATGCTATTGTATTTTCATCGGGCTCACAATTTATTGCCGATGCCAGTTTCTCGGGCAATGCTTTCGGAAATGCAACTGCTAACAAAAACAGCGTATTGTTCGAAAGTGGCTCTACCTATATTTACAAAGATGGCGCGAACCCGTTTGCACTTACAGCGCCGGATGCGGTTACAACCTTTAGCAATGGAAGCATTTATAGTCATCGGGCAAATGGTGCGGGACCATCACTGGCTGGAAGAAGCTACGGCAATTTGTATATCGAGGGCAGTATAAATTTTTCGGGTATCGGCTCTTCGCGCGACTGCATAATACAGAACGACTTCAATGTGCTGTCTGGCAATTTTTACTTTAAGCCCAACTCCTTAGGTTCGCCTACCGGCAACTTTAATATTTATGGCAACATATTGGTTTCGGGCTCAGCAAACATTGAAATAGGAAGTAGCTACATGTCAGGCGCTGTACAAATGCTCGGCAGCAACCAAAAAATAGGAGGCGGATCGGGAAATATTACTATCAAGAACCTCTTGCTCAACAATACAAGTACGATGTTGCTAAGCAACCTTTCCGTTTCCGACACATTAAACCTGCAACATGGTAAAATGATAACCGCTTCTACTGCTTTATTAACCCTTACCGACACGGCTTCTATTAAAAGCTGTGCGCACAATTACGACAAACTGCCTTATACTAATATAGGTTGCGATGATGCTTATATAGAAGGCCCCATACAAAAAACGGGACTTAATAACAACGACTTCGCTTTTCCGGTAGGCATCAATGGAAAACTTCGCCCGCTTTTATTAAGAAATGCGAGCGGCAGTTTTACAGTTTTACATAAAAGAGAGGATCCTTACATGGCAGTTGGATCGACCATGGGAAGCGGCATTCATCACGTTAGTCATCTTGAATACTGGACTATTAATGGAACAGGTTCCGCAAAGGTTGAACTTACTTTTTTCGACCCCAACTCCGGCGGTGTAACGGATATGCAGGCGCTGAGAGTGGTGCGTTACAATGGCACTGCCTGGGCAAACCAGGATGTTAGCAACTACCAGGGTGCGCCGGGAGCCAATGGTTCTGTAACCAGTGCTTCCGTTGCTGAGTTTGGCAGTTTTACATTAGGTGCATCCTCCGACTACCCCAATAATCCCTTGCCTCAAAAAATATTTGACTGGGTTGCATCGTACGACGGCTCTAAGGTTAAGCTGGAATGGGAAATTGCAGACATTGATCAATACAAAGGCTATTATGTGGAAAAATCGACAGACGGGCAGGGCTTTAAAGAACTGACGAACTTTATTCCTGCCAAGAACACGAATAAATCATGTTATTATATATATGACTCCAATATAAACGGCAATAAATGTGAATATCGGATACGAATTATCGGGTACGATGGCCAGGCATATTTTTCCAACATACAAACTATTTATTCCCAACACAATGGGCGTCTGATAGTTTACCCCAATCCTGCAAGGGAAAAAATATTTATAAAAATTCCGGATTCACGCAGCATTTCTGATTGGGTTATTGTCAATATATCCGGTTCAGTTGTAAAACGGGTGAATATTAAACGCCAAACGACTGTTGAGTTAGACATTCTGAACTTATTACCGGGGATCTATTTTATTAAATCAACACAATTATCGTCACCCGTAATTGTAAAGTTTATTAAGTTTTAATCAATAATAGCCCCAAAACCAACTGCGAAAAAAGGCCTCCTTCCGGGAGGCTTTTTTGTTTTTACCTATAGGATAATACACGTATTTCTCCTCTACATATCGATCATTTACCTTATTTTCGGCTGATAGTTGCTGGATATGAACAAAAGAATTGCTTTATTTGGTGAATACCTGCTCAGGCTAACTCCTCCCTCTCAACAAAAACTGGTACAGGCAGATGTGCTTGAAATGCATTGGGCTGGTTCAGAAGCCAATATAGCTGTATCTCTTTCCATTTTCGGCAGCCCCGCTGTATACATTACAGCCTTGCCAGAGAATGAATTGACCCGCTCGGGAATGGCCCAATTGTATAAATATGGCGTTCAAACCAAACTTTTGCCGGAAAGGAATACCCGCGTGGGGACTTATTATTACGAAAGCGGGCAGGGCGTGCGTTCGGGAAGGATCATCTACGACAGGGAATACTCAAGCTTTAGCTTTTTAACTGCAGGTAAGCATAACTGGAACGAACTGTTGGAAGGTTGTAACTGGTTTCATTGGAGCGGCATTACTCCTGCACTGAACGAAGGAACTGCTGCCGTATGTAAAGAAGTATTAAAAGCAGCTAAACAAAAAGGACTGGTGATATCTGCCGACTTTAATTATAGAAGCACTTTATGGAATTATGGTAAACATTGCAGCGAAGTAATGCCCGAACTGTTGGAGTATTGCGATGTGTTATTGGCCGATGTGGATACTGCCAAACTGTATTTTGGCATTGAACCGGATGCTTCGAACCTGGTAGAAAGCACATTCAATTTGCTGAAGAAAAAACTACCGAAGGTGCAACATATTGCTATGACCATGCGCGTGCAGGAAAGCGCCAGCGCAAACCAGTATATTGGGTATTTGTGGCACGAGAACAAAATATATTCGTCTCAACCTTACTCCATTCAGCAAATTGCAGAAAGGATAGGAGCCGGCGATGCTTTTATGGCAGGGCTTATTCATTCGCTCAGCACCCAACAACCGTTGCAGGATGCTATTGAGTTTGCTACCGCCTGCGGTGTGATAAAACACAGTATTACCGGAGATTTTAATGTGGCCAGGAAAGAAGAGATTGCAATGGTAATACAACAGCGAGGCAGTGGAAGAATAATAAGATAGGTGGAAGGTGTAGGGTAAGGGTGTAAGGTATAAGGTAGCAGCGAATTACTTGTACCCTGCAACCTGAAACCAATAACTTGTACTCACTCTGATCGGTGATAGCTCACAGCTAAAAATTTTATTAAATCAATTGCTCATGACTTCAACAGAAATTGCTTCCCTTGTAAAACAAACAGGCTTTATGCCTTTATTTACGCACACAGACCTTACTGTAGCACAACAGGTTTTGAAAGCTTCGTACGAAGCGGGTGTGCGCCTGTTTGAATTTACCAACCGCAACAGCAACTCTTTCGATATATTTACCGAACTCAGAAAATATTGTGACAAGAATTTACCGGGCATGGTGTTGGGTATTGGTACCATTAAAAATGCCGCCCAGGCAGAAAAATTTGTTGATGCGGGTGCCGACTTTCTTATTTCACCATTGATACTGGAAGAAATTCAGAACGTGGCGGTGAAGCATAAAAAGTTGTGGATGCCTGGTTGTGCAACGCCAACAGAAATAGGAACAGCCGAAAACTGGGGCATTGAAATTGTAAAGATATTTCCCGCCAAACAGCTTGGCGGACCTGCTTTTATCAAAGCCGTAAGAGCAGTATATCCTTCCATGCAATTTTTAACTACAGGCGGAGTAGAGCCTACGCAGGAGGATTTGCAGAAATGGTTTGCCGCCGGTACTACAGCAGTGGGCATAGGATCGCAATTGTTCCCTCCCGACTGGCTGGCAAATAATCAATACGACCGGGTAACCGGGCAAATTAAAGATATAATACGCTATATACAGGAAACAAGGAATAAAAAGAACGCATGAGCACATTATAAAACCAACTTTTCACGCTCCTCTTATTGCTGATTGATTTAGACCTTTAGAGCATTTATATAACCATGAAATGAGCCATACACATTCTGCATACCTGAAAGTAATATTTATTTTGGCGAATTCCATGTGGCTAAAATCAAATAGAATAAACACATGAAACACTCATCAACCATTATATTCCACGCGGGTAAGGCATTTAATAAATGCCATCATTCGTTTGCTTTATAATATAAACAACAAGCCAATGAAACAATTTCTGGGAGAAGATTTTTTGCTGCAATCCAAAGCAGCGCAGGAACTATACCACGGCTATGCAGCCAGTATGCCTATTATCGATTACCACAATCATTTGCCTCCCGATGAAATTGCAGGCAACAAACAATTCATAAACGTTACGGAAATATGGTTAAAAGGCGATCATTATAAGTGGCGGGCAATGCGCACAAACGGAGTAGATGAAAATAACATTACGGGCAGCGCAGACGACTATACAAAATTCAAAACCTGGGCTGCTACAGTACCGTATACCATGCGCAATCCTTTATACCACTGGACGCACCTTGAATTGCAACGCACTTTTGGCATTACCGAAATATTAAATGAAGATTCGGCAGAAAGCATTTACCAACAAAGCAATGAGCAACTAAAGCAACTTACAACGCATGCTTTGCTTAAAAAGTTCAATGTTGAAGTGCTGTGTACTACCGACGATCCTGCCGATTCGCTCGAATATCATATACAGATAGCAAAAAGCGGATCGGGCATCAGGGCTTACCCTGCCTTTAGGCCCGACAAGGCAATGGCGGTTGAAAATCTTACAGCATTTAATCAATACATAGAGAAATTACAGGCCGCAGCCAATACTTCTATTGGTTCGTATGCATCGCTGCTGGACGCGCTTAAAAGCCGGCACGATTTCTTTCACACCAACGGCTGCCGTATTTCTGATCACGGGCACGAGACCATGTATGCTGATGACTTTACGATGGCACAGCTCGAAGAAAGTTTTGCTAAAGCAAGAAAAGGAGAGGCGCTTACCGAGAAAGAGATCAGCCAGTTTAAATCGGCCACGCTCCACTTTATTTGCGAATGGAATGCAGAAAAAAACTGGGTGCAGCAATTTCATATCGGGGCATTGCGCAACAACAACAGCCGCCTGCTGAGCAAACTAGGTGCAGATGCAGGAGTAGATTCTATTGGCGATTGGAGTGTGGCGCAGCCTATGTCGGCATTTTTTAACCGGCTCGATAAAGAGAATAAGCTTGCCAAAACCATTGTATACAACAACAACCCTTCGAACAATGCCTTGTACGCAACGATGATTGGTAATTTCCAGGATGGAAGCGTTGCCGGAAAATTGCAGTTTGGATCGGGCTGGTGGTTTCTCGACCAGAAGCATGGCATGGAAGACCAGATGAACATACTAAGCAATATGGGTTTGCTGAGCAGGTTTATTGGCATGACCACTGATTCGCGTAGCTTTCTTTCGTGGCCACGGCACGAATACTTCAGGAGAATTTTATGCAACCTTATAGGCAATGATATAGAAAATGGCGAGCTGCCTAACGATATAGTATGGATAGGCAAAATGGTGCAGAACATCTGCTACTACAATGCAAAGCAATATTTTAATTTCTAATAACGATTGTAAAACCCGCTCATGGCAACTAAACTTCCAGATCTTCAGCGCTCAGTAACAAACATTTCCGATGGCAAAAATGTAGGAAACTACCGTTGGTATGTTTGTGCTTTACTCTTTTTTGCAACCACGGTTAACTATTTAGACAGGCAGGTACTGAGTTTGCTGAAACCGAGTTTGGAAGAAGAATTTGGCTGGAGCGATTCGGACTATGCGAACATTGCCGCCGCGTTTCAATTTACGTATGCCATTGGGCTTCTGTTTGCAGGCCGTATTGTAGACAAGCTGGGAACGAAAAAGGGATACGCCTGGGCAATTATATTATGGTCTATAGGCGCCATTATTCACGCCGAAGCAATACCTATCGGAAAAAGCATGGCTTCTGTTTTAGGCTGGATCGGCATTGCAGCAATACCCGTTTCTGTATTGGGCTTTATATTCGCCAGAGCGGTTTTGGCAATAGGAGAAGCTGGAAACTTTCCCGCAGCCATGAAGGCAACAGCGGAATACTTTCCCAAAAAAGAAAGATCATTATCAGTAGGTATATTTAATTCGGGTACAACTATTGGAGCCATCCTCGCTCCGCTCACTGTGCCCTGGATAGCCAAAACATGGAGTTGGCAGGCGGCATTTATCATTATAGGGTTAATTGGATTTTTATGGCTGATTTTCTGGTATCTCTATTACGATAAACCAGAGAAGCAGAAACGACTAAGCGCTGAAGAGTTTGCATACATCAGGAGCGATGCCGATGAAAATCAAATTGCGGAAGAAGCGGGTAAAGAAAAAAAAGTGCCGTGGACAAGACTGTTGCAGTACAACCAAACCTGGGCGTTTGCTGTTGGAAAATTTCTGACAGACGGCGTTTGGTGGTTCTTCCTGTTCTGGTTGCCTGCTTATTTAAAAGATCAATACCATCTCGAATTAACTGAGATGGCCATACCCCTGGCCGTATTGTACAGTATGACGATGGTAGGCAGTATTGGAGGCGGTTGGTTTCCGGCCCATTTTATCAAAAAAGGATATTCAGCTTACGATGGACGAATGAAAGCAATGCTCATCATTGCATTTATTCCGCTGGTAGTATTGGCTGCACAGCCCCTGGGTTATTTAAGCTATTGGGCTCCGGTATTGCTCATTGGTATAGGAGCATCGGCTCACCAGGCCTGGAGCGCCAATATTTTCACCACAGTTTCCGACATGTTCCCTAAAAAGGCAGTGGCATCTGTCGTGGGCATTGGTGGTATGGCAGGCGGATTGGGTGGCGTATTGATCACCAAAGTAGGTGGCGCTTTATTTGACCACTATAAGGAACTGAAACACATCGAAACAGGTTATACCATTATGTTTTCTTTCTGTGCCATAGCATACCTGATTGCGTGGTCTATCATGAAATCGTTGGTACCGAAGTATAAGCTTATTACGGATTTGTAGCGGATCGAGTTTGGAGTTTGGAGTTTATCGTTTGCCGTTCAAAACCATAAACTTCAAACCTTAAACGCTTAATCCTTTTCTTCAAACCTTATTTCCTGGAGTACTTGTTTTTCTGAGCGGGATTTCATAAAAATAGTAGTGCGGAAGTCGCCGTATTTTGTCTGGAGATTGCCGATGCAGAACTCGGCGCCACTGTTGGACCCTTTGTGTACAATGCGGAATGTTTTAACGCCGTATGATTTGAAAAAGTCTTTCAAAATTACCTCTGCCTGGCTGCGACTGTAAGCATTGCTTTTATCGTGCAGTGTAATTTCAACCATATTATCAAAATACCTTGATAACTGGCTGGCATTTCCGGTTTTCATCGCCGATACTACATCCTCAATAGAATAAGTGGTTCTAAAGGAAAGCAACGCCGCAATGAAAAAAACCGGCAGCAATAATTTCGCAAAGCTTTTCATAAAACATAAACTTCAGGCCAACTTACGCCAAAAATGTGCCAGAGTGATCATATACGATCCAATGTTAATAAATAGCCGTCAGCGATCAGCTTTCAGCTATCAGATCCGGTCGGCACGCCCCGGTCAAGCTGCGCGTGCTGGATACCGGGGCGGTCTGACCGACCTGCCTAAATGAGAGAAAGCAAATGCATTAATGGAAAGTGTCTACTTTTCTCAGGACGTGGCACAGCACGATGCAGGTTATAAGTTATGGGGGGAAAAGGTTTCTTGTTGCTGCCTGCCGCCTGTTTACTTCTGCCTTTTTCCTGGTTCTTGCTTTTTGGTTCTTGGTTCTTGAAATAAAGTACTTTTGCGCCATGAAAAATAAAAAAGTAATCCTGATCATAATGGACGGATGGGGGCTTGGGAAAGTAAATTCCAGCGACGCCATCCAGCACGCAAAAACTCCTTTTGTTAATTCGCTATACGGAAAATACCCCAATACCACGCTCATTACCTGTGGCGAGGATGTTGGGCTGCCCGAAGGTCAAATGGGAAATAGTGAAGTAGGACACCTGAACCTGGGTGCCGGGCGCATTGTGTACCAGGAACTGCAAAGGATCAATGTAGCCATCCGGAACAGGGAACTGGCTCAGAATAAAACCCTGTTAAACGCTATCAAATATGCAAAAGACAACCAGAAGTCACTGCACCTGCTGGGGCTTGTGAGCGATGGTGGCGTGCACTCTCACATTAACCACCTGAAAGCGATTACAGATATCTGCAAAAACAACAACCTGCCCGACGTATTTATTCATGCATTTACCGACGGGCGCGATACTGATCCCAAAAGCGGCTTAGGCTTTATTAAAGAATTGCAGGAACATTTGGATCATTCTGCCGGAACCATTGCTACTGTTACAGGACGTTACTACGCAATGGACAGGGATAAGCGTTGGGAAAGAGTGAAACTGGCTTATGATGCCTTGGTAAATGGCATTGGCGAAGCGTCGGATGATGTTATTGCTTCTATTGAAAAATCTTATGCCGCCAATGTAACTGATGAGTTCATCAAGCCCATTATCAATACCAAAGCAATACCGGGCAAAGGACAAATAAAAGAAGGCGATGCTGTTATCTGTTTTAATTTCAGAACCGATCGCTGCCGCGAAATAACCGAAGTATTGTCGCAGACCAATATGCCGGATTTTGGAATGCATACCCTGCCTCTGCACTACACTACCATGACGGAATATGATAAAACCTTCCGGGATGTTTTTGTAATTTTTGAAAATGATAATCTTACCCGCACGCTTGGCGAAGTGATTGAAGCCAACGGTTTGAAGCAGATAAGGATTGCGGAAACAGAAAAATATCCTCACGTAACTTTCTTTTTCAGTGGCGGAAGAGAAACTCCCTTTGAAGGTGAAAAGAGGATTATGGCCCCTTCGCCCAAAGTAGCCACTTACGACCTGAAGCCGGAAATGAGCGCCAACGAATTGACAGACCTGCTGCTGCCGGAAATCAACAATCAAACGGCTGATTTCATTTGCCTGAACTATGCCAACGCCGATATGGTGGGGCACACCGGTGTGTGGGATGCAGTAGTAAAAGCGGTTGAAACGGTAGACCAGTGTGTTGAAAAAGTAGTGACTGCAGGTCTTAAAAATGATTATGCTATTTTTCTCACTGCCGATCATGGCAATGCCGATTATATTGTTAATGAAGACGGCACACCCAATACCGCGCATACACTCAACCCTGTACCATTTTTTGTAATCGACAATCATTGGAAGGGAAAGGTGAAAGCCGGCAAACTGGGAGATATTGCACCTACTATCCTTACCATGATGGACTTGCCCATACCTGCTGAAATGACCGGAGAAGTACTTATTGGTGAGTGAGCTGATCACTTAATTGAGTTAAGTGAATGATTGGGTTAAATGGTTGACCAGGCAAGACGCTCAACCATTCAACCCAATCACCCTATTCAACCTACTTAACTTATTTAGCCAATCCCCAACCGGATTTTCCACACACAAACCAGTGAAAACCCCGGATTTTACTCATCCTAAGTCAATTTTTTTACCTGCCGGGCAGCACTTTGTATCAAAAAATTGTCTAAATTACGTGAAATCAACCTTGATTTCATGACAGAAGAAGCTATGCTTAAAGGCTGTATCCGTAATAATGCGGCAGCACAACAGGAACTATACTACAGGTATAGTCCAAAAATGTTGTCTGTTTGTTACAGGTACGCCAAGAGCCGTGAGGATGCTGAAGATATGCTGCAGGAGGGCTTCATTAAGATCTTTACACAAATAGCGCAATTTCAGAACCGCGGTGCTTTGGAAGGATGGATCAGGAAAATCATTGTGCATACCTGCATTAATAACCTGAAGAAGAATAAGAAGTTTGCGGAGAGTGTGGACCTGATACATGCATCGGGTGTACATATCCGTGAGGAGAGTATTCCTTCTATAGTACAGGCAAAGCAGGTAGTTGAATGCATACGGATGCTTCCTATCGGTTACAGAACGGTACTGAACCTGTATGCTGTAGAAGGTTATTCGCACAGGGAAATTGCAATGATGCTGGATATTGAAGAAAGCACCAGCAGATCGCAGTACACGAGGGCAAAGGCAATGCTGGAAGACATTCTGCTGAAGAAGAACCTTTTGCCGGCACATAGTGCGAAAATTGAATTGCTGGCTGTGCATCCTTGACCAAAACCAGAACAACCATATTGAAGAGTTTAGCTAACCTCTTTATACGGATACACCAAGGAACTGACTATGGAGAGAAATATTTACATGGACGATGAGTTTGAAAAATTCCTGAAGGAAAAGGCCGATCAATATAAACTTTACCCATCGGATAAAGCCTGGACGAACATACAACGATCTCTTCGTCCTAAAAGAAAATGGCCTTACATCACTCTTACATTACTGTTGTTGTTAGGTACATCTGTTATAGTAGACCATCGCAACTTTAATATCATTAGCCGCGGTTATTCACCAGCAGCCCCCAAAATTGCTACTTTACCTGACGCCGATAAATCTGGATCTCATCAACTACACTCAGCCGATCACCAGTTAGCGCAACGTACAGCTATAGCTACACCTAACATTCAAATGCATGCATTTACCACAGCAGCCAATGCGCGGCCTGCCGCGAGTAAAATGCCGGTATTGCAATTGCCGGCAAATAACGAGCCCGTTGCTTTTTCTAATACGACTCCTTTAGACGAAGTGAATGGCAGCGTTGTTACAGCGACGCCTGTTGAAAAATCTTCGTTAACCAAACCCAATGCTGTCAATAACAATCCAAAATTCCTGATTGTTGAAAACAAGGAAGAGCCTGAGGCAACCAATATTAAAAAAGTATTGTGGGGAGGAGAGGTTTTCAAAAAATCGAAACTGAGCTGGCAGCTATCGTTTTCTCCTACCATCAGTTATAGAAAGCTGACCAGCGGCATCCAGGATATTACGCAAGTTTTCAGAGGAATACCTAACAGTCTCGATCAACAGTCAACTACTGTAAACAACTCGGTAACACAAAAACCCGCTATTGGAGCCGAAGCCGGTGTAGCACTGACTTACAAACTCACCAACAACTTTTTGCTGAAAGCCGGGCTGCAGCTAAATTATTCGCGCTACCAGTTAAAGGCGTTACCTATTAAACAGGAACGTGCAACACTGGCTGTTGTAGGAAGTGATTCTATAACAGTTCCTTCATCGCTGATGAACTATGGCGGCAGGGGCGCATCGTGGTTCAATAACGAGTATTATCAACTATCGATGCCTGTAGGTTTTGAATGGGGCGTGCTGGGCAATTCAACTTTTAAATGGAACCTTGCAGCCAGCGCTCAACCTGTATATAACTTTTCTAACAACGTATACCTGCTTTCTACCGACTTTAAAAACTACGCGCAGGATCCATCTCTCGTTCGCCGGTGGAATATTAATGCAGGGGTTGAAACCTTTGTGTCGTATAACATGGGATCGTTCAAAATGCAGGCCGGCCCACAACTTCGCTACCAGCTCTTTTCCAGCTTTAAAAACCAGTATCCTATCAAGGAATATATGGTTGATTTCGGATTCAAAATCGGTGTAACCAAAACCTTGCGTTAATTATTGGCTTAAAAACAATACAATAAACATTTATAAGTTTATGCTTGTATCTGCATACAAAATGCAGAGGTTACTTATTTTTATTGTATGAGCAAATTTTCCTTTGTTACTGCATTCCTTTTGATAGCATTGTATGGCTGCAACAATTCCAGTGAGTCATCCAGCGACAACGGGGAAGATAATAGCACGAAACAATATTATCCTATAGCCAGTTATATAGAAAGCCAGCTTAAATACCTGGACTCTGTGCCGCTTGCTATTATGCATTATACTACCATTAATAACGTTACCGATACTACTATAGCAGAGAAAAAAGATTTTCGCAATAGTGTAGGAGCTGCATTTATTCAATCGGACATCAGTGGGACTGAACAGAAAAAAAAGTATGATGAAACATCTTTCATCGACGCAACGTTAGGCGTCATTACCTTGACCTATACGCCGCGCAAGAACGAAAATGATTTGCCGGTAAGTAAAATAGATGTGTTGCTTAGCCAGGAAAACTCTGCCGTCAAAACAATATATATCGAAAAAGTATTGAGGGGTGGCGACAGCACAGTGCTAAAAAAAATGTTATGGAAAGCAAATAAAAGCTGCCAGGTAACCTCTATTATCGAGAAAAACAGCCAGCCGGCCAGAACCATCCAGGAAAGATTTGTGTGGGACGAGACCTTCTGATATTCTGCTGAAATTATTTGTATCCCGATTGTGTAACAGATTGAGCTAATTTTGCAGCGATATTGTTATGACGTCTGCAGCATTCCAGGAAATAGTGCATACCATTCCCGTACATCCGGGTATATATAAGTACTTCAATTCAAAGAACGAGTTGTTGTATGTTGGCAAGGCAAAGAATCTCAAAAAGAGGGTGAGCTCTTATTTCAATAAAAATTTGACCAACTACAAAACGCATGAGCTTGTTCAACGCATCGACCATATTGAGTTTACGATTGTAGATTCTGAACAGGATGCATTTTTATTGGAGAACTCGCTTATTAAGCAATTTCAGCCCAAATACAATATTGATCTTAAAGACGATAAAAGCTATCCTTTTCTCGTCATCAAAAAAGAGCATTTCCCCCGCATTTTTTTAACGCGCAGTAAAATAGCCGATGGATCGGAGTACCTGGGACCTTATACTTCTGTAGGCAAAGTGCGGGAGCTGCTGAATTTTATCAGGCAAAACATTCCCATCCGCACCTGCAAGCTTAACTTAACTCCCGGCAATATTGAAAAGAAAAAATTCAAAGTTTGTCTTGAATATCACCTCGGCAATTGCAAAGGTCCTTGCGAGGGCCTGCAAACAGAAGATGATTACAGGATGGGGCTGCAACAAATAAAGAACCTGCTGAAAGGAAATTTATCGCCCGTGATCAACCAGTTTAAAGAGGAAATGAAAACATTCGCCACCAACCTGGAATTTGAAAAAGCCGAATTTTTCCGAAAGAAGATAGAGCACCTGCAGCAATACAAAGCCAAGTCGACCATTGTAAACGACCGGTTGGGAACGCTGGATGTATTTTCAATTTTACAGGAAGGAAATATTGCTTATGTAAACTACCTGATGGTTGAAAACGGCACCATTGTTCAAACGCAAACTATAACACTGGAAAAGAAGCTGGAAGAAACGGAGGCAGAAATACTGGCATTTGCTGTAGCGCAATTGAGGGACGTATTCAATAGCGCTTCCAGCGAAATTATTGTGCCGATGGAGATTGAGTTCCCGCAGCAGGGCGTTGAGATCACGGTCCCCAAAGGCGGGGATAAAAAGAAATTGCTCGATCTGTCGCAGAAAAATGTGAACTATTTCCAGGAAGAACTCAAGAAAAGAAAAATGCTGAAGCTGGAAGGCAAAACAGAAGGAGAAAAAAAAGAGTTGTTGCAGCAAATGCAAGCCGATCTTAAACTCCCGGCTTTGCCGGTTCATATTGAATGTTTCGACAACTCCAACTTCCAGGGAAGTTTTCCTGTTTCTGCAATGGTTTGTTTTAAAATGGGTGTTCCCAGCAAAAAAGACTACAGGCATTTTAATGTGAAAACGGTAGAAGGCATAAATGACTTTGCCACCATGAAGGAGGCAGTATACAGGCGGTATAAACGGCTTAGCGCAGAAAATGAGCCGTTGCCTCAATTGGTAGTAATAGATGGAGGAAAGGGACAATTGGGAGCTGCATTGGAAGCAATTGATGAACTAGGGCTGAATGGTAAAATGACCTTGATTGGATTGGCTAAAAATGAAGAGGAAGTATTTTTCAGTGGCGATCAGCAATCGCTTAAACTGGCCTGGGACAGCGACAGCCTGAAGCTGCTGAGAAAGATAAGGGATGAGGTGCACAGGTTTGGTATTACTTTCCATAGGAAAAAACGGAGCCAGGGTACTTTCAAAAATGAGCTGGAAGAAATTGAAGGCATAGGAAAATCTACAGCCGATACATTATTGAAGACTTTCAAATCAGTAAAAAACATTAAAGAAAAACAAGTGGAAGAATTAGCAGAAGTAATAGGAAAAGCCAAAGCAGCATTGGTTTATCAGTATTTTCAGAAACAGTCGTCTCCCGGTACAAACTAACGTTAATTACACACCGTTAGTCAATCCTCATACCTGCCATAACTCCTTACTGGTTAACAATAAAAAGGGGCCAGGATGAAAATCCAGCCCCGTTTTTAAAATCCAATATCCTATGAAAAACCGGGGTAAAGATAATGTAGCGGCGGGAGATTGCAATACCTAAATGTGGGTATTTTTACGTACTATATTAGTAGGGTTACCAACCCTTAAAAAGAAAAGGGACCAATGTTTGACCATTGATCCCTTTCAAGATTTTTCTTTTCAGATGCTTAGTACGACCACAAATCCTGCTCGTAGTTGAAAATCCTGTCTTTAATATTTTCTCCTTCCAGCAACCTTAAAATATCGTCTTTTACGTAAGATTTAAGAAACTGATCGTAAGGATTATCTAAAGTAGATTTAATAATATAGCTACCGAAGAAACGGCTTTCGAACAACTCTTCCCAGCTCATACGGGCGCCAAAGTTTTTACCATTGTATACCTCGTATTTTGCGAGCGCCGGGCGCATATCGGGATAATATATCCAGAAGATAGGGGAAGAACCGAGCTCTTTACCGGTAACATCATCAAAATATGTTTTAACCGGTGCTATACCCAGGATTCTTACAAACATTCTTGAAGACTCCTTATCAAACACCCACTCTTCTTTCAGCCTGAATTTGGTAATATCATCCATATTAAACTCCTTGCACACCACAGACTGCTTCATAATACCTTTGGAAAGATCAGGATCTTTTTCAAGATCGGGCACCATAATGGTGTCGCATCCTCCAGCCAGTTTTGAACCAATTTGATCAAGCGTCATCGGAGTAGTGAACCTGTCGTCGATCGAAGCATCGAAGGCAGTAACTTCACCACTTTTAATGGTATTGAGCAGGATGGCTATGAAACGCTGGTTGCCATTGTCTTCTTCTGCACTGTAGCGGAAGGGCAGGTTCATTTTTTCACGGATGTCTATTTCCCTCCACACTTTTTCCCTGTAAATGGCATCGTCTTCACGAATATGCTCATAATTAAGCGGCGTGCGGTCTTTTACAAGATTCTTTTCTATCGCATTGTCGTTGCGAAGCGACTTCCTGATGGTATCCATTTTCAGGGGATCCTGCTTTGGAGCAGTCACCACCATGGTATCCTGCTTGTTGGCAGCCAGGTTGGCGTCAGCAACATTTGCCTCGGTCTTTTTAGTGCTCGCTTTCTTTTTTGCGGTAGTAGATTTCCTTGTTGTCTTTTTCCTGGTTTGTGCATCAACTGTGTTGATCGCTAACCCGAAAGCCACCGCCAGCAAGGCATATTTCGCAAATTTCCATTTCATATCAAAAGTGTTATAGTCAGTTAAATAAACGCTACCTCGAAATGTTTTATTATCTCAGGATAAAGGACAAAGGTTTTACCGGCACCTGTTTGCCATCCGGGCCAACAGCTTTGATATTATCAATATATACCCCCCTGCCGGGCTTAAGATTGTTCACGAGGTTTGCTGCTGCTCCTGTCCACACAGCTCCATTGTTCGAAATTGGGTTATAATCTGCACTGCTTAAATCGGCAATGGTATAGCTTACCACTTTAAAATCAGCAGCAAATTCAGAGTTTTGAAGCAATGCTCTTACACCGCCCATCGCTTTAAACTGAGCCGACGGAACCTGCCCACCCTCAAATGTACCTACCATAGCGGTTGGAGGAGGAAGTGGTTTTACACGGAAAGAAACCTTTCCAACAGATTTACCATCTACCCTTACATCAATATCTGCATTACCAGCAGTAGTTGGTTTCGCGATATACTTGCTTCCACTACCCTTAATAACACTACCATTGCTGGAAACAGCAGTTACTTTTTCGCTACCAGCGCCAGCAGTAATAGTTAAGGGATTTTCAACACCAATGTACAGCACATTCATTTTATCGGCCATTACTGCTACACCGGAAGGTTGACCTACGGTATAATCGATGGTTTTGGTTGCCACTTCTTCTTTACCTGTGTTGGGATCAAGATACTTGATTTCAACATTTACTTTATGGCCGCCAGATCCACCACCAGGCATTTTTACTTCAGCAACGCCATTAGCATTTACGCTTGCTGGGGCTCCATTAATAAATATTTTAGGGATTACCTGTGAGTTGAAAGCGCCTAAGCCTGCTTTTATCTCTAACTGTTCACCTGGCATCAAATAGGTTGAATTAGTACCAACCATTGCTTCGAATTTGTCGAGCTTAAATATTACGCCACCAATTTTTTCGTAAAGAAATCCAGCTACTTTGTTTTCTGAATTTTTTACATCATTCTGAAATTTACTTAGAATAGTTAATGCGGCAATCGTAGGCGTCATGTGAAAATACGCGTTCGTCCACGAAAGATTAGCATCATCTTTTCCGGTAGCTGACTTTGGTTTGTCGGTATTAATAGGCAAGCTAGATTGAAATTCCTTTGCAACATCAGGATGAACGGCCAGAATATTTTTTCTGTATTCTTCCAGAGCGGCACGAAGTTTCTCGCCTTCGCCTTGGGTATCCATCAAACGAGTAGCAGCATCCAGGTTATCGATACCTGCACCTGTTTCTTCATTGTATTTGGCTTCTTCTTTCAATTTAGTTTTTAAACCATCGATATAGGAAACTAATTTATCGGACAGGCTTTTCACCTGATCAGCTTTAGGTTTCCATTCTGCAGCCTTTTCGCGGGTTTTATCGTCTGCTAAGCTGGCTTCAAAGCTTTTGTATATTTCATCGGTTGAAGCAGACAAGGTACTATTTGATTTTACCAGGCTGTTATCAACTGTTTTAAAGGCATTGATGATTTCGGCAGATACGTTCAGTGCCAGCAATGCTGTAAGCACCAAATACATCATGTTGATCATCTTCTGCCGTGGCTCTTTAGGTAGTGCCATGATTTCTTAGGATTTAATATAGTTATACGATCAAGGGTTAATTACACAAGCGGATTGAACTACTCTCTCCACCGAATTTGTTATTGACTATCTGCCCTGCATTGCAGCCAGCATGTTGCCATACACATTGTTCAGGCTGCCCAGGTTTTTAGCCAACAATCCAATTTGTTCCTGTGCTTTTTTAGCATCTTCTACGCTGCCCTGCATGCTTTGCGAAGCCTGCACCAGGTTGCTGTAAAAGCCATTCATAGCTTTCAGGTGGTTATTGGTATCCTGTAATTCCAGTTCGTAAACAGTATTTAAAGACGATAAGTTTTTAGTAAGCGTTTGTACCTGGTTGTGGAACTGCTTGCTGGTTTCAGCAGCATCGTTGAAGCTTTTAGCAGTGCTTGCAGCACCAGCATAAGCATCTTTTACCTGTACCAGGGCCTGTGTAGCTTCCTTGGTTTTTTGAGTATAGTCGGCAGTAGTAGAAGTGATATCTGCTATGTTCGACATTTTTTCTACAGTAAGACCAAGTTTGCTGAAGTTTTCGCCTAAGCGTTGCAGGTTGGCAGGGTTAATGGCTGCATCCTGTAACATTTTGTCCATAGAGGCCAACGCAGGATTTCCACCGGAAACACCAACGCCACCTTTGAGAGATTCCGCGATCTCTTTCATTTCACCACCGGGAGGAGGTAAGAACGCGTAGATTAAGAAGATCACCGCCTCGGTCAACAGACCTACAGTGAGCATGATATCGGCGAATGACTTGTGAAGGATTTTAGCCCATGCGCCAAAGATAACGACTGCTGCGCCCACGCACACTAATACGTTAACGAGTCTTTCGGTGGATTTGTTTGTGCCTGCCATAAAGAAGAGAGTTTTTTGTTTTTTTAGATAGGGTTTTTCTGTTTTTAGATTTCAAAAGGTAATGATCATGCCATGTCAAGCATTGTACACTTCACAAAGCATAATTAGTTTCAGGTATACTGTTAGTTAATTTTAATTGATACGCCAATCAACAACCATTGAGTGGTAAGTGCACTAACTATTTAGTGCGTTTGCCCGATGGTGGAAGATCAATCACACAACGGAAGCCGATGTAGGATTTTGCTGTATCCTGGTATTCGTAAGAACGAGTGCTGGTTTGAAGAAAGTAGCCAACATCTTTCCAGCTGCCGCCACGTAATACTTTACGTTTCATACGGGGAGGGTCACTGTCTTTTGCGTTCCAGCGAATATCCGGATTCATATCGTGCTGAAAGTTGTAAGCGCCTTCGTAGTAGAAAGAAGAAGTCCATTCAGCAACATTGCCTGCCATATTATATAAACCAAAGTCGTTAGGCCAGTAAGCATCGGCACGTACAGGATATAAACCGCCATCTTCAGCATAGTTACCACGACCGGGCTTAAAGTTAGCCAGCAAACATCCTTTCTTGTTTCTCAGGTAATAGCCACCCCAGGGATAAGGAGCCTGCGAACGTCCGCCGCGGGCAGCATATTCCCATTCTGCTTCTGTGGGTAATCTGAAATCTGACTCCTGTGTTCTTTTCTGAGATTCAAGAAAACTGTTGAGGTACTTTGTTCTCCATTCGCAGAAAGCTACAGCCTGTTTCCAGTTAACACCCACTACAGGGTAGTTGCCAAATGCGGGGTGAGAGAAATATCTTTTAGACATTGGTTCGTTGTAAGAGTAAGAGAAATCTCTGATCCAAACCAATGTATCGGGGTAAATAGGAACTTCTTTTCTATCGATGAAGGCAGAGCGGGGCTGGTTTGCATTTACCTTCTGAGCCGCATCTCTATAACGGAAAGTTTCTGAATGGTAGATGAATTTGGCAGCGTCCATTTCCTTTTTACCAAAAATGCGATTGTCGGGCGAAACGATCATGGCATCCAGTTGTTCCATTGTTTTAGGATCGCTCCATTTAATGGTCTGGATCTTTTTCCAGTCAAGGCTGTTGCCATCTTTTGCTTTATAACCCAGTTTATCACCGGCTATTGAGTCGCGCACCCAGTTTACAAACTGCCGGTATTCATTGTTGGTAATTTCTGTGGCATCCATCCAAAAACCATTGATGGTAATTTGCCTGTTGCGTGCCGTAAACGCATAGTTGATGTCTTCATCGCTGGGGCCCATGTGAAAAGTACCTTGCGGTACATACACCATGCCCGGAGGTTTGGGGAGTGTATACTTTCCTCCTGGTGCTACTCCGTGTAACTGACCATCCTTAGGTAAGCCGCCCTTAGAGGACTTCGACTTGCCGCAACTGGCGAACACAAGAGCCAGCGACGCACCTACAACGACGTTGATAAAGAGGCTTTTCATTTTCATACAAATAGCTTAAAGGGTATATGGACAAATATAGATGAAATATTTATTTAAATTTTCTGGACAAATAATATTATATATTTTTTAGCGTCCGGGATAAAAATCCACGTAAACACAGGTATTATAAACGGTAGCCAGCCTAAGTTATTGTGCTTTTCTCTGTTTAACTTTTCGTCTCCTGATCAATCAGTTGCATTAATTCTGCAGCGTTTTGTACCGGTTTTTTGCACGAATAATCGCGGCATAAATAGATATTGGTTTGCTGCGCCACATGGCGGTTCGTAAGCAATGGGAAGGTTTCGTTATCGCCGGGGGATGCTTGAATTATCCTGTCAGGTACGTAATACTTCAGCACATCTGAAAGAATATCTTTATATCTGTCTCCTACTATCGCTATTTCGTTTTTTCCATAATACATTCCCAACAGTACCGTTGCCCACATTCCAAACGAGGTGGGATACCTGCTGACAACATTTGTAAGCGCCCCCATCATCCGGCTTGCTTTCTCTCTCCAATGGCCGTTATCAAAAATCAACGACAGGTATAACAAATTCCAAGCCATTGTTGCATTTCCGGAGGGGGTAGCCCCATCGTATATTTCCTTTATACGAATAATAACATCCTGCTGGTTGCGATGTGTGTAAAAAAACAACCCCGATTCCTCATCTTCAAAATGACTCAATACATGATTTGCCAACTCCTTCGCCTTCACTAAATATCCGTTATCGCCGGTAATCTCCTGCAAGTGAATCAAGGCCTGAATGAGATGCGCATAATCGTCTAGAAAAGCCGGATTAGACGCAACACCATTCTTATATCCATGTTTCCATTCGCTGTTACCTTCGTCGAAAAACCTTTTAAGCAAAAAATCCATGTTTCGCGTAGCCAGGCTCCTGTATCGCTCATCGCCAAACGCTGCATAGGCTTTGCTACAGGCGGTATTCATCAATGCATTCCAGCCCAGCAAGATTTTGTCATCGAGCAGTGGCGGAATACGTTTGCTTCTCTCTCTTAGTAATATGGCTGCACAGCGGTTTAAAACGTCTTTTACAACTGTTGGGCTTAGCCCGTGTTGAGCAGCAAAAGCATCCAAAGGTTGCATCACTCTCAATATATTCTGCTCTTCCCAATTGCCATGCTCCGTTATATCGTAGTAATCGCAAAACAGGGCCGAGTCCTTCCCTAACAATTCATCCACTTCCTTTTTACTCCATACATAATATTTTCCTTCCACGCCTTCGCTATCGGCGTCCAATGCGGAAAAAAAGCCGCCTTCACTGCTCATTAAATCGCGCTCAATGAAATCCACAGTTTGGGAAACAGTTTTCGCGTATAGGTCATCGTGAGTTACCTGCCAGGCTTCGCTCATTACAGCAATGAGCAGGGCGTTGTCGTACAGCATTTTTTCGAAGTGAGGCACCAGCCATTCTCCATCTGTTGAATACCTTGCAAAACCTCCACCCAGTTGGTCATAAATACCACCATTGATCATGCTGTTAAGGCTCAGTACTGCTTGTTGAAGCGCTTCGTCATTTTTCGAATAATGGAAATACCGTAAGAGAAACTGTATAGTAAATGTTTGAGGAAACTTAGGCGCTGCCCCAAAACCGCCCAGCATTTTATCAGCCGCAGCCATAGCATTTTGAAACGCCGAATCAATATGTGCTTTTGTTATACCATGCTCGTCGTGCTTTGCAATACCGAAGCTGCCGGACTGTATAATTTGCGAGGTTAAATTTTCAGCCTGGGTTTCTAACTGTTCTCTTTTTTCATGAAATGCATTCACCACTCCCTGTAACACCTGCATCCAGGAGGGGCGGTTAAAGGCAGGAACGGGTGGATAATAGGTGCCGCCATAAAAGGGCTTTTTTTGCGGCGTAAGAAATACGTTCAATGGCCATCCTCCGCTGCCTGTCATGGTTTGCACCGCGCTCATATAAATATGATCGAGATCGGGCCTTTCTTCGCGGTCAATCTTGATGTTCACGAAATGTTCGTTCATCATGGCAGCCGTTTCCTCATCCTCAAAGCTTTCTTTTTCCATTACATGACACCAATGGCAGGCCGCATAGCCAATGCTAACGAGTATGGGCTTATCCTCCTCAATGGCTTTTTTGAGGGCTACATCTCCCCACGGATACCAGTTTACGGGGTTGTGCGCATGTTGTAAAAGGTAAGGACTTGTTTCGCCGATAAGGTGATTGGAATGTTCAGCCATTCAGCGAAGTTCGGAGATATTTACTTTTTGTGGGCGTTGAAATATTTTTCAAGTGCTGCTACCATTGAAGGGGTTTCGGGTGCCGGCGCTTTGATGTGGAGTGTAAGCCCCGCTTCTTCTACAGCTTTAGACGTATTGCTTCCAAATGCACCTATTTTGGTTCCGTTTTGCTTGTAGCGGGGAAAGTTTTCCAACAGGCTTTTAACACCGCTGGGCGTAAAAAAGCAAATGACATCATATTCGGATCTGGTAAGCAAATCTTTTACATCGTTACTGATGGTTTTGTACATAAACGGAGTTACAAACTCGCATTTATTTGTTTTAAGCCAGTTGATGATGTCGTTATCCTGCTGGTTTTCGGAACAGGGGTACATGAACTTTTCGTTCTCCTTATGCTTGTTGATAACATCGAACAAGCTTTTGTTGGTACCATCTGCGCCGTAAAATACCTTGCGCTTTCTGTATAGAATGAATTTCTGGAGATAGAGGGCTACCGCTTCGGTAATGCAGAAATACTTTGTATCCTGCGATACAGAGACCTTTAATTCTTCGCAGGTACGAAAAAAGTGATCAATGGCGTGCCTGCTGGTGAATATTACGGCACTATACTGGGTGATGTCTATTTTTTGCTTTCGGAAATCTTTTGCAGGGATGCCTTCTAACCGGATAAATGGAAAAAAATCCAGCTCCACACTGTGCTTTTTTGCCATTTCAAAGTAGGGTGATTTATCCGAATCCGGGCGCGGTTGGGTAATCAGAACCTTGGGAGTGGATGAGGTACTTACGCTGTTTCCTGCCATTTTATCCGATTTTTCTATATGTTTATCTTTATTTGGCAATGGTTTTGCAAAGTTACAAACTTCTTTCAAACAAATGCAACAAGCTCTTGTAAATCACCAAAACAGGAATAATTTCAAAACCACAAACATATAAAAACAAATGCAACCCACTAATTTTTAATTCATTACGCAAACTTGTAAACGAAAGTATAAACCTGTATATCAATAGAAAAATAACGAGCACAATGGAGACTGTAAACGCAATTTGTTGAAGTTCGGGGCTTGAAAAGGCCAATATAAGTATGATGGGAATCAGTAAAACTGCCAGTACCTTGTTAATCAAAAACACTATAAATATATAGCCATTGGCAGCATCTTCTTCACCAAACATCCAACCGGTTATTTTGAGGATAAAGTATTTGCCTGTGTACAAAAATGCTATTGTAAGAAAGCAGATCAAAAACAACAACCAGGGCTGCGCAACCTGTCCTTTAAGGTACAGCACCAGCAAATAGGAAAACAAGGCAGCGCTGCACACGAAAAAAATATTGAATAACAGGGTTGTCATGCCCGCCTGCTGCAACTGGTCTCTTGTTTGCTTTTGCCGGAAGGGCGACCTCCAGAACAGGCCAAACACATCGTCGAAGTACTTTGGAAATCCTACTCTTAAAATTCCTAAAAAGAAAAGCAGTCCACAGATGATATAAAACAATCCATCCTTTACTGCCGGAGCATATCGCTGCGATGGCATGCTAACGGTGTTTGAACCGGTGGCAAACCAGGGATGGGCTGCAATATAATTGGACGCAAAACTGCCATACGCATCTTTTGGTGAGAGTTTTGGCAGCGTGTCTTTAGCGGCAATCAGGCTGGTTGAATCTAACACGACAACAGGATGCTCGGAAGCGATGACAGGCTTCTTGAGGGTGTCAGCAGCAACCCGTTTTACAACTGCCGGCGCTTTCTTTACTGGCGGAGCCGGGCGGGCAGAGTCAGTAGCAGCGGGAACCTGAAGTATAGGCTTTTGCTGGTTCAAAGAATCGTTTTGCGCAAATCCTGCACAAGCGCACCCCAACACGAACAACAATGTGAAAACGATCCTTATCAAAGCCTTCAGTTTTTGTAACTGCAAAAATATCTGAATCATACTACTCCTTCCAAATGCTTCATCATTAAAACAAACTCACTAACCCGAAATGTATTTTGGCCTGGCGGAAATTCAGTGGCACATCATCTCGCTTACCTACAGCATAACTGAGGTTAAAAATGCCAGCCTTTGTTTCAAACGCCATTCCCAATCCCATCCCTATATAGTTTCGTATTTTCTGGTTTACTTCCCCATACGATTTATTGCCTGCCAGTCCTGCATCAGCAAAACCAAAAAAATATGAGTTCAAGCCTATGAAGAAACGGTACTCCGCGGTCAGCACGCCGTACCGGTCAGTATAAATGCTTTCTTCGTCAAAACCACGCAATAGCTTGTAACCACCAATCTGGAACATTTCGTTGCGAAACACGTTGGGCGTAAACAACCAACCACTATTCAACGCAGCTTTGAGCACCGATTGCTTGCCTGTTTTGAAATAATGGGCTCCGGAAAAATACAGACGCAGTACATAGGTTTTAAGATCGAGCGTATCATATAACGATGCATAATCAAAATCGTTGCCCGACGCGTCTTTTTTTAAATTGGTGATGGCTGTGTTGGGCTTTATTTTACGAACACCTGCACTGGCAGTAACCGAAAAATCATTTCCCCGGCGGGGATTGAAACGGTAGTCGGTATTGTTGAACCGGTAATTCAATCCCAGGTTGGTGGTGCTAACGTCAATGTATGAAGGCAGCTTTTTAGAAGACTTTACCAGCGCCGTGTCGATACCCGCGGGCAGCACATTGGTAAAAAGTGTTTGAATGAACACTTTGCCATTTTGCCTGCCGGATGAAAGGTATTGCACCCCAAACTGCGCATTGAGGTTAAGAAAAGAACTGTCTTTTTTCAGCAGATCAAAATTAAAGTCGATGCCAAAAGGAGTATTGAAGATGTAAGGCTGTTCGTACAACAAATGCAGGCGTGGAGATTTAATCTGTATCTGTTGCCAGTTTACGCCAATGGATTCTCCCCCACCCAATGCGTTTTTCAGGTTGATATTAGCTTCTCCCGTAAGCTGCAGTTTGGTTCTGCCGGGTTCGTTGGTAGCCGGAAGAAAACCCACCAGCACATCTGCCTGGCTGCTTTTTTTAGGATCGATGTACAGGTTAAGCACCGATCCGGTACCTGCCATTGTAATATCCCAGACTTTTGTTTCGCGCAGGTAAGGCAACTCGAGCAATCGTTGACTAACCGCGTTCAGCTTGTCTTTTCTGTAGGGCGAACCATTCTCCACCCCTAAATACCGTTGCAAAAAATAATTGGAAATTTTTGCCTTTCCATACACACGTATACTGTCAATTTTATAAGCCGGTCCCTTGTCTGTTGTAAGTCGCGCATAAATTTTTTCGTCAACAATGGTTAAGCTGTCTAAACTGACACGAGCAAACGGATATCCATTGTTTTCGTAGTAAGTGATCATACGGTTTTGCCAGTATTGCAGCTTTGCAAAATCAACTTCTCCTTTTCGCATTATCTTATCGTTCCAGCCAATGGCCGTCAGCATTTTTTTGTCGGCACTATCGGTATTAAATCCTTCCCATTTATACAGTTGCCCTATATACAGCCAGGCATTTGCCGAGAGGGAATCATAATGCACACTGTCTACCGAAGCAGTGATATAACCCTTTGGCTGAAGATATTTTGGTATTTCTTCAACATACTGGCGACAGGCTTGCTGGTTGCTGAACTCGCCTTGCAAACCGAGGCTTTGCGGAAGGAAGGCGGTATCTTTGTCTACAACAATGTATTGCAGCCTGTATTTTTGCTGTGCTTTTGCCAAACCGGAAAGCATCAGGCAAAACAACACTCCTGTAAAGCAGCGTAGCCAGCTCATTGTAAACAAATCTAAAAGCATAAATCGTAAATCAAAAATCATACAGCATTTGGCAGGTATTTACATCCATATTCCTTTTTGTAAACAAGCATGCTTATACTGCAATTTTCATTTTTCAACATCACTCAGGCTCAAGAACGATTTAATAGCAGCTTTATTGAAAGAAATTGAAATGAGCGTTCCGTATAAAGGCAATCCGGTAGTTGAAACAATTTACCTGGGTGGAGGAACGCCGAGTTTATTGGATGAAAATGAACTCTCATCCATTTTTGAGACGCTTCATTCAAAATTTAGCATTGACGCAGGTGCAGAAGTTACGCTGGAAGCCAACCCTGATGATGTTAACCAGGCGCAATTGAATGTGTGGCATAAGGTGGGCATTAACCGCCTGAGCATAGGTGTGCAGTCATTTTTTGATGAAGACCTGCAATGGATGAATCGCGCCCATAACGCAGCAGAAGCAACGCATTGTATACAACAGGCGCAGGATAAAGGTTTTTCCAATCTTAGTATTGATCTCATTTACGGCACTCCTACCCTGCCCGATGCGAACTGGCAATGGAATGTAACGAAGGCCATTGAATTCAGCATTCCGCATATTAGTTGCTATGCGCTCACCGTTGAGCCTAAAACAGCGCTTCAACAGTTAATCAGCAAACACAAAATGCAGGATACTGATGCTGAACAACAGGCGCGGCAGTTTTTGCAACTTATAGCCTGGTTAAATGCTGCGGGATACGAACATTATGAAATTTCCAATTTTTCACTACCGGGTAAGCGTAGCCGCCATAACACCTCCTATTGGCAAGGCAAGCCCTATTATGGATTTGGACCGTCGGCTCATTCGTTTGACGGACTTAATACCCGAAGCTGGAACATTGCCAACAATGCGCTCTATATTCAATCAATCAGCAAAAACCTTTTACCGGTAGAAAAAGAAATATTAACGCCTACCCAGCAGTTGAACGAATACATTATGACATCGCTGAGAACAATGGAGGGAATTGATCTCAAGAAAATTGAAAGCGTGTTTGGAAAAGATAAGAGCGACCAAATATTAAAAATAGCAACCCCTCATTTAGCCGAAAAAGTTTTGGTTCAACAAAACCACCTGGTACTTACCAACGAGGGAAAATTGTTTGCCGATGGATTGGCTGCTGAGTTGTTCTTTGATTGAGAATTAAGACAGGAATATTAATGGCTTTTGCGAACATTCTTCCTGAAAGCCTTTATCAGCTGGTTCGTTATCAGTATTGCTATCATTACCAAAATAGCACTGCCGCTTGTTAAACTATACGAAAAAGGCATGTAGTTTTTTTACCTGCAACCAAATTACAACATAAAATTGAGCCATTTTGTTAAGGTTGGATGAGCGGCCGAGCCTACTGAATGGTTGGCATCATGCCCCGTATCCCCATGTCTACTACCGGCTCTCCTTTCAACGGGTCCCATTTTCCATTCTCCACAATCTCTTTCCATTCAAAGCTTTTATTGGTAGAAAGTGCTACTTCCACAATAATATTAGTTGTTTCATTTCCCGTAATGGTTAGTTTACCGGGCAAAAAAGCCGCGGTTACCACGCACGAACCGGGCGGAACAGGCGAAGTGTCAAAAATCGGGTTCACCACTGTGGTTGCACCTTCGGGCGACTGGCCGGTCCGGGTAATTATTTCGCTGAACCCTTCGCCGCTTATTTCTGTTTCAAAACCCCAGTAGCCCTGCTTACGGTTTTCGTTAACGGCAAGCGTTTGCGTTTTTATTTGATAGGAACTGATATAACTATTGTAGCCGATAAACGAAGCAACAGTGCCGTCAAAATCGTCGTTGATGGAGGTAGTATCATTGATCGTTGTGTCAATACGATACCTGATAGCATAATTCTGATAAGCCAACGACAGGCGCAGCCATTCGTATTCGCCTGCCGGCACATCCTTGAGCGATATGGCATAAAAGACCTCATTGTTTCCGGCCAGTACCGACTTGTCGAAATTGATAGCTGTGTCGCCTCCCGCATCTGTTTCCGCCGCTTTGTAAATCACCGCGCCTGCGCCAAGTGCAGTATTCGCACCCGGAGCCAGCTCTATATAGTGCGCGCTCATCTTATTAAACACGGGACTTAAAGCTGCATTTCCGTCTGGTATAACCGAAGTTTCTCCCACATTGTTCAGTCGGGCCTGGGTAGAATCGAACCGGAACCTGAAAATTAATTTAGGTTCGGTTGCAGCATCATTATTTTTTGTGCAGGAAGCGCTGCCAATGCACACCAGTATGAAAAATGCAAAAAACTTCATGCTGTATTTTTGGTGCAAACGATGCGCCCGGTAAAAATTGTTTTGTTATACCTATACCGGCTATCAATTGTTCAATTTAACAAAACCTCCGTCAATCGGGTAATCGCAACCGGTTATAAAAGAGGCTTCGTTTGAACAAAGATATAAAGCCAGGTGCGCAATTTCTTCGGGACGTGCCATCCTTCCTATAGGTTGGGTTTTGGAGAGCTTTTCGAACATTTCGGCTTCTTTGCCCGGGTAATTTTTTGCCAGGAACCCATCAACAAAAGGCGTATGTACCCGTGCGGGCGATATGGCATTGCAGCGAATGTTGTAACTGATATAATCTTTGGCAACGGAAAGGGTCATTGCTGCTACTGCTCCTTTTGTTGCGGAGTAGATGAAGCGGTCGGGAATGCCCACCATGGCTGCAATAGATGCCATGTTAAGAACAGACCCACCATTTTGCTTCATGTGGGGTATTACTTCGTGCAAGCAATTGTAAATGCCTTTTATGTTTACAGCCACCACACGGTCAAAGTCTTCTTCTGATGTGGTATCTGCCTGACCAATATGTGCAATGCCGGCGTTGTTTACCAACACATCAATAGTAGCATGTTTTGCAACAATTTGTTCCACCACATTTTTCACTTCTGCCTGACTGGCAATATTGCATTTGAAAAATGTGGCACTTCCGCCGGAGGCGTTTATTTCTTCCACCGTTGCTGTCGATCCTTTTTCATCCATATCCAGTACATACACCTGTGCACCTTGTTTTGCAAAAACTGTTGTAATTGCTTTTCCTATACCGCTTCCTCCACCGGTGATGATGGCTGTTTTGTTGTCCAGTCTAAACATAATCCTATTGCTGATTTGAAGCCCCTCCCGACCTCCCCCAAAGGGAGGAGTGCCAGGCACAAGCCTGCATTTCTAAAAGTGTTTATTAAATTTTAATCAATCCAATAACGTTTGCTCTGTATTCGCTTACTCAATTCCTCATTTTCAAATTTTCAAATTTCCCATTCTCACATTTCCACTTTATAAGGATACCCCTCTTTTCCACGGAATAAAATCATCCTGGTTGAGCTGTACCGCTTTTGGAATCACTTCTCCGCTGGCGGCTTTAATGCAGTATTCCAGGATCTCTTCGCCCATTTCTTCAATGGTTTTTTCTCCTTCTATAATCGCGCCGGTATCAATATCAATAATGTCCTTCATCCGCCTTGCGAGCGATGAATTGGTGGCTACTTTAATGGTTGGACAAACAGGGTTGCCTGTTGGTGTTCCCAATCCGGTAGTAAACAATATCAATGTAGAACCAGAAGCTGTTTTGCCGGTAGTGGCTTCCACGTCGTTACCAGGTGTGCATACGAGGCTCAGCCCCGGCTTTTTTACTTTTTCGGTATAATCCAGCACATCCACCACAGGCGATGTACCACCTTTTTTGGCAGCACCGGTTGATTTGATGGCATCTGTTATCAAACCATCTTTAATATTGCCGGGAGACGGATTCATATGGAAACCGGAGCCCACTTTATGCGCCAGTTCGTCGTAGCTTTTCATTAAATGAATAAACTTGTTGGCAGTAGCTTCGTTTACCGAACGATCTATCAGTTCCTGCTCCGCACCGCACAATTCGGGAAATTCTGCCAGCAATACTTTTGCGCCCAGTCCCACTAACAAATCGGCACAGTAGCCTACAGCCGGGTTGGCGGATATGCCGCTGAACCCATCGCTGCCACCACATTTTACGCCTACGCACATTTCGGACAAAGGCGCCGGACTGCGCTCCAATTTATTGAGCTCAGTTAAGCCCACAAAGGTTTTGCGGATGGCTTCTGCAACCAGTTGCTCTTCGCTTTGCGATTGTTGCTGTTCAAAAATATACAATGGCTTATCAAACGACGGATTGCGCTCCTTGAGGTATTTCAGGTAATCCTGCACCTGCAGGTTCTGGCAACCCAGGCTTAACACCGTAATGCCTCCCACGTTGGGATGGTCGGAATAAGCTGCCAGCAACTGTCCCAGTGTAGCTGCATCCTGCCGGGTGCCACCGCAGCCGCCCTGGTGATTCAGGAACTTAATACCATCAATATTTTTAAAAACTCTTCTCTGCTTAGGGTCGGGTTGCAGCGCTTCAATATCTACTTTACCAATATCTTCTCCTTCCTTATAGGCGTCTACCAGGTACCTGGTGTACGACTTGTATTTGTCTGAAACCGCATAGCCCAGTTCGTTGTGCAGCGCTTCGCGGATTACGTCCAGGTTCCTGTTTTCGCAAAATACCGTAGGCAAAAACAGCCAGTAATTGGCAGTGCCCACAGTGCCGTCGCTCCTGTGGTAACCGTTAAATGTTCTGCCGGCAAACTTTGAAACATCGGGCGCATGCCATTCGTATTTTACAGCGCGGTATGCGTAAGGATCGGCAGCATGTTTGGTATTATCGGTTGTCATTCTGCCGCCTTTCGGAACATCGAATTGTATTTTACCCACCAGCACTCCATACATGTACACAGAGTCGCCAGCTTTCATGTCACCCATAAAAAACTTATGCTTGGCGCCTACATCGTCTATCAGCGTGTAGGTTTTTCCGTTATGCTCAATGTTTTCGCCTTTTTTTAAATCTGTAAGGGCTACTAGTACATTATCCTTGGGATGTATCTTCAAAACTCTGGCTTTCATCTCTCTTAATAATTAATCGTTGTAAACACGGGGTTTAAATGGAAACAGGAAGCGAATTTATTAAAAGGAGAGAGTATAATAAAAATTGAATTTATAGCGAAGTTGTGAGTATTCTCCTGCCTCGGGTATCTCATGCTGGCGGGCACCGTTTGCATTCTTTTATAACACGAATTTATCGCATGAAGGTCTTTTTTTAAAAGAACACCACGCCATCCGGATTACCAACCGGTAAAGTATGATCAAACCTGCCGCGTGTGATTTTATAGGAAGGTAAGACTGCTTCAAAAACACCGGAAAGTATGCCACGATCTCCTGCAGAATCATTGGGAACCAAAAGCGCCCTGTGAAAATAGATATACCCGGTTCCTCTTTCGGAACGAATTCCATTAACCATAAAATATCCGTTAACGCCGTCTATTGCCAGGCGTGTACCATTAAAAGCATTAAAATCGTCAAAAGAGAACTCCTTTTTTACCGCCAGTACCACGCTAACAGAATTGGGACGGGGAGAAAGGGCGTCGTTTTGCCAGGTAATTGTCAACGTATCGCTATTGCTAGCAACAGTATCTATGGTTTTATACAATCCCACTTCCAAATCATCCCGCTGTGCAAAAAAACCAAACCTGGCTATCCTGTTCCTCGTGCGAAAAGATGTTCCGTTTATATAGCAGGACATTACATTGGTTCCCTGGTCTGAAAAAACAGATAAATCCTTAGCATCATCGTCTTCATAAAAAACGGTACGGTTTTTCTCGCATGATGTCAATGCTGTTACAATTAAAACCGCAATCGTCCATTGTATGGTTGCAACTAACTTCATTTTTCCCTGTTTTTAAGGTCAATAATGTATCCGATGTTCAAGGCAAGCGGTACTGGCAGCTTGTAATGATAGTTGTTAACGGATTTAACGAGTGGCGACGAAAAAGCTTCAGTTTGCAGGAAAATCTCTCCGCGCCTGAGTTTTCGTTTGTATTGGATGCCTCCGCCAAAGTTCAACCCAAACTTTTTGAGATCGCGGTGTGGATTCAGAATGGAATACTTTTCCTTATCGTAGCTGCTGTGACTGACCGCTATATGCTGGTAGACGAAACCTGCATTCACAAAAAGCGATATGGCATTTTTATCTGCCCAGGAAATGATCCTGAACCTGTGGCGCAGGTAAAAACTATAGGAATAGAATTTAGATTTGTAGGGTACAGCGCTGCTTAAAGCCAATGCGGGATCAAACGTATAGGCAACATCGTCACCCGTATACTTGCTGCTTGGCAAGCCTGCCTGTGCGCCTATCAACATTTGGTATGCCCGCTTTTTAAGAACAGCGTACTGCAAACCAATATTTGCCTGGCTGAAGGATTCTTTATTGACAACGTCAATACTATAGCCAACGAAAGGCTCTATTGAAGTTTGCGCCGGGGTGAAAAGAGGAAAAATAAACGACAGGATAAAAAAGTACTTTCTCAATTCGTTTGTCATAATTCTAGGTTAGATTAGGTTGACAAACGAAAGTGGCGGAACGTTGCTTAAAGCACCGCAATTGACGCAGATGTGACAATGGTAGTGTTTTTTATAACCCCAAGCTCGGGTTTAAAGGTAAACTCTTGTTTTTTGCATGATTTGTGACAGCGCGGGGGCGTCACTTGCCGCTAACTATACAGTGAATATCACTCCATCACCGGCCTTAACCATCTTTCCATCTCGTCTCTGTCCATACCTTTCCTTTGTACATAATCTTCAAACTGATCAGGTTGTATTTTTCCTACGCCAAAATACTGGCTTTGGGGATGACTGAAATACCAACCGCAAACGGATGCGGCAGGATACATAGCGAGGGATTCTGTAAGTTGAATGCCTGTAGCCTCTTCGCCTCCCAGCAATTCAAATAATTTGTATTTTTCTGTGTGATCAGGACAGGCGGGATAGCCGGGAGCAGGACGTATTCCCTGGTATTTTTCTTTGATGAGCTCTTCGTTCGATAAATGTTCCTCTTTTACATACCCCCAAAACTCTTTGCGCACTCGTTCGTGGAGGCACTCAGCAAACGCTTCTGCCAAACGATCACACAAAGCCTGCAGCATGATCTTGTTGTAATCGTCGTGGTCTTTTACAAATCTTTCCAAATGTGGCTCGATGCCTTTGATAGTGACGGAGAAGGCGCCTAAATAGTCGCACGATCCAGCCTCTCCTAAATCCTCTCCAAGGGAGAGGACTTCTGCGGCTTCATTACGATTATCGGCATTGGGAAGGTGGTTAAGTGCTTCTGTAATTTTGTTCAGCACATTGTCTGTGTTGTGTATTACTTCCTGATTGCTGAATCTTATAACAGTATACCCCTTCTCCCGGAGGATTTCTGTTCTTTGCTGATCGCTGATTTTGCTTTCAGGTAAATCATGAATGTTGCCGTCCAGTTCAATAATCAATTTTTTACTCAAGCAAACAAAGTCGGCAATGAACTGAAGAATGATGTGCTGCCTGCGGAATTTATAAGATTCCAGTTTCTTTCCCTTCAGCAGCGTCCACAACACTCTCTCCGCTTCAGTGGGATTTTGGCGATGTTGAAGCGCATAGTCCTTTAAAAGTTTATACACAGTGGGATCTGCAGTTTCATAACCAAAGTCCGCCTTATCGGCCGCTGTGCGCAGCGCTCCCTTCCCCTTGGGAAGGGCGGGGGATGGGCTGCTCGGTTTTATAAAATCACTCAAACTCAAATTTGGTTGACCAGGTGCTTTTTTGATTTGTTGCCTGAGCGATTCGAGATGGATCGTTTCTCCGTCATTATTTACAATGATGGTATCCTTTCCGTCGCTAACGGCTTCCCAAAAGCCAATCACGCCTTGTGCCGTTAACCATTTTTCGTTGACGATGGTATCTAATAGCTTGTTGGCATCGTTGTACAATTTTGTTGCCTCTGTCCCTACTTTTTCATCGGTAAGTATAGCAGGAAAATTGCCGTGAAGCTCCCATGAAATAAAAAACGGTTTCCAGTCTATATAATTACGAAGCGCTGCTAAACTGTAATCGTTAAAAACTTTAGTACGTGTAAAAGTTGGTACAGGTGGAATATAGTTTTCCCAGTCAATGGCGGTTTTATTCGCCTGTGCATCTGCAAATGACAAATACTGCTTGACTGGCTTTTTATTTTCAAAATCTTCTTTCAGCTTTTGGTATTCGGAACGTGTTTTACTCAGGAACTCCAGCTTCTGGTCTGTATTGAGCAGTGCTCCCGCTACGGTCACACTGCGGCTCGCGTCCAATACGTGCACAACACCATTGTCGTACTGCGGCGCAATTTTAACCGCGGTGTGCATGCGCGATGTGGTTGCCCCGCCTATCAGCAATGGCTTGTTCATGCCCCGCCGTTTCATTTCATGCGCTACGTTTACCATTTCATCTAACGACGGAGTGATCAATCCGCTCAGCCCGATAATATCGGCACTTTCTTTTTCGGCAGTATCAAGAATTTTGTCTGTTGGCACCATTACTCCCAAATCAATAATGTCATACCCGTTGCACCCCAACACAACGCCTACTATATTTTTGCCAATATCGTGCACATCGCCTTTTACCGTTGCCAGCAGTATGCGGGGAGCGTTGCCATTGGCAGCGAGGGGATTGTTCTTTTTTTCTTCTTCAATAAAGGGTGTAAGCCAGGCTACTGATTTTTTCATTACACGGGCCGACTTCACTACCTGGGGAAGGAACATTTTTCCTGCACCAAACAAATCGCCCACTACTCCCATGCCGTCCATCAGGGGACCTTCAATTACATCCAGCGGCTTGGGATATTTGAGACGGGCTTCTTCTGTATCAGCGTCAATATAATCTGTAATGCCGTTAATGAGTGAGTGTTTCAGCCGTTCTTCCACGTTTTCCTTGCGCCATCCTTCGTCTTTTACTTCCACTTTGCCTTTTGCCTTTACGGTTTCGGCAAACGCAATCAGTTTTTCGGTGGCTTCATTGCTTTCGTTATTGCGGTTCAATATAACATCTTCGCACAGGTTGCGGAGCACTGGTTCTATCTCGTCGTACACCACCAGTTGGCCGGCATTTACAATGCCCATATTCATGCCCGCTTTAATGGCATAATACAGGAATACTGAGTGCATGGCTTCGCGAACAGGCTCGTTGCCGCGAAAAGAAAACGACAAATTGCTCACGCCACCGCTTACGCCGGTTAAAGGCATCAGTTGTTTTATCTCACGGGTAGCTTCAATAAAATCAACGCCATAGTTATTGTGTTCTTCAAGACCGGTAGCGATGGCAAATATGTTTGGGTCGAAGATGATATCCTGCGGATCGAACCCTATTTGCTCGGTAAGTATTTTGTAGGCACGATGGCAAATTTGCACCTTTCGTTCTTTGGTATCTGCCTGTCCCTGTTCATCGAATGCCATTACTATCACCGCAGCGCCGTAGCTCTGACATATAATTGCCTGCTGTATAAATTTTTCCTCCCCTTCTTTCATGGAGATGGAGTTGACAATACATTTGCCCTGCACGCATTTCAATCCCGCCTCAATGATCTCAAATTTTGAGCTATCGATCATGATGGGAATTTTGGCAATGTCCGGCTCACTTTGCACCAGGTTAATAAAGGTGGTCATGGCTTTTACGCCATCAAGCAACGCATCATCCATGTTGATATCCAGTACCTGCGCACCACTTTCTACCTGCTGTCGGGCAACACTCAGCGCTTCTTCGTACTTATTTTCTTTGATGAGCCGCGCAAATTTTTTGGAACCGGTTACATTGGTTCGCTCGCCTATATTAATAAAGTTGGTTTCTGGGCGAACCACCAATGGCTCAAGTCCGGATAAACGGAGATATGGTTTTATAACTACAGGTTCAGACATGTTTTGTTTGTTGTGAGCTGTGAGCTTTCAGCAATCAGCGATTGGCTGTCAGTTTTTTAAATTTTTCATCCAGCACCCCTTCTTCAGTAAAAGCATAAGTCATCTTACCGGGACCTTCTCAACTTGACATCGCAATTTTCGATATCAAGTTGTTTAACCCTCTTTACTCTTTTGCCTTTCACTTTTAATCTGCCGCAAATGCGGATTGATTTTTATTTCTTGCCGGGAACTTTGAAACCAATTGGTTCCCGGGGCTTTTCTTCTTTTACCAATAATTGTTTCAACACTTTAAAAATGGCCTGTACTTCTTCATCTTTTTTTACCAATGCCTGCTCTATCTTTTCAATCTTTAACCAGAGCTCTTTGTTATCCAATATGAGTTGCCGCATTTGAGTATACACTCTTACGATCTGGATATTTACCTGTACCGCTCTCTCCGATCTCAAAACAGAGGAAAGCATAGCTACCCCTTGTTCAGTAAAAGCATAAGGCATCTTACGAGTTCCTCCCCAACTTGATGTCACAATTTGTGATATCAAGTTTTGAAATTCAAACTCAGTTATCCGAAACATAAAATCATGCGGAAATCGTGAAAGATTCCTTTGAACTGCCTGATTCAATGCTCTTGTTTCTACTCCATACATTTCCGCAAGGTCCCTGTCCAACATAACCTTCACACCCCTTATTACATAAATTTTTTCTACAATTTCAGCAGCAGTTAGCTGCAGCGTTTGTTTTGGCGCTTTCATATGTTTTGTTTCCGTTAGCAATTCTTACAGACTTCAAACCTCATCCCCGCCTGAATGATCTTCAGATCGGGCAGGCTCTTATCCTTCTCCAATGGAATAAGACCAGGCTATACCACTACCTCATCACCTATTCAACAACCTCATTATTACTTTTACACATTTGCTTTTTCTCACATTCTCAAATTTTCAAATTCCCCTATTTTCAAATTAACTCCCTCTCCACCACCGGCAACGCTCTTGGTTGCAAGCTCCTTACATTCTCTGCTATATGTTTTATATGATCAGGAGTGGTGCCGCAGCAGCCTCCTACAATGTTTACAAATCCTTCTTTTGCCCAATCTTCTAAAAAATGGGCAGTTTGATGTGGTTCTTCATCGTATTCACCCATAGGATTGGGTAACCCGGCGTTGGGATATGCCGACACATAACAGGAAGCAATATGCGACAACTCAGCTATGTGAGGACGCATTTCGCTGGCGCCTAATGCGCAATTCAATCCAACACTTAATGGCTTTGCATGCGCTACGGAAGTATAAAAGGCTTCGAGGGTTTGCCCGCTCAGGGTTCTTCCGGATGCATCGGTGATGGTGCCACTGATCATGATTTCTTTTGGCGGAGTGCCGGGGTTTTCACGATAAAACTTTTTGATGGCGAAAATGGCGGCTTTGGCATTAAGTGTATCGAAAATGGTTTCTATTAAGAAGATGTCAACACCGCCGTCTGCCAAACCTCTTATCTGCTCGTAATAGGCAGCTACCACTTCATCAAATGTTACTGCCCGGTAACCAGGGTTATTTACATCGGGCGAAAGGGACAATGTTTTATTCAAAGGTCCGATTGCCCCTGCTACCCACGCGGCTTTACCACTTTGCCGAATGGCTTCCCTGGCGCATTTGGCAGATGCTACATTCAGCTCATAGGCCAAAGATTGCATATCGTAATCGGCCATGGCAATGCTGGTGCTGCTGAAAGTATTGGTTTCAATAATATCAGCGCCTGCTTCGAGGTATTGTTTGTGGATGTCGATAATAATTTGCGGTTGGGTAATGCTCAAAAGGTCATTATTGCCCTTTACATCGGTATGCCAGTCTTTAAACCGTTCGCCGCGGTAATCGGCTTCCGTTAATTTATACCGCTGAATCATGGTGCCCATTGCACCATCTATCACCAATATGCGTTGTTGTAATGCGGTTCTAATATCACTCATGGTTTCCCCCTGGCTTTTACGTTTTACAAAACTTTGCACCTTGCCCTTATAACCACCGGCGTTGAAGAATGCAATGCCGGCCTGGAGGCAGGCAAAAGAAGCTTAATGGCTGCAATGCAGCAGGCATCAAAAAAAATTATACTAAACTTAAACGTTGGGAAACCTATAGTGGAGTTTCTTATCGTTTATTAGTTCAGTTTTTAAACAGGCTGAACAATAAACAAATCCGCCTGTATAAGCTGCAAAGGTATGGAAGGGAATTGAAACAGCAAATAGCTTTCAGCTATGAGCCATCAGTGCGATACGTATTTTTCTACGGGCATGCGGTTCTGCAGGCTGCGCCCCAGGGTCAGTTCATCAGCATATTCCAGTTCGCCGCCAAACGATATGCCCCTTGCTATAGTAGTAATGCGCACGGAAGACGGGGAACCGGAACCAGCGATTTTCTTTTGAATGTAGTAGATGGTGGTATCACCTTGTATGTTGGGATTCAATGCAAATATTACCTCCTGAACCACTCCTCCTTTTATTCGATCCATCAGGGTTTCAATATTTAATTGGTCGGGGCCTACTCCATCCAGCGGCGAAATAATTCCACCTAATACGTGGTATAACCCGCTATACTGCTGGGTGCTTTCAATGGCAATAACATCCCGTATGTTTTCTACCACGCAAATGGTTTCTTTTTTGCGCAATGGATTAGCGCATATATTACATAATTGTGAGTCGGATATATTGTGGCAAACCGTACAAAACCGGATCTCATTTTTCATCCGGCTAATGGTTTCGCTGAATTGTGTAACCTCTTCGGGGCTTTGCTTTATAAGATGCAATACCAGCCGCAAAGCTGTTTTTTTACCTATGCCCGGCAAGCGGGCAAATTCATTCACCGCGTTTTCTAATAAAGAGGACGAAATTTGCATCTGGCAAAGATATTGAGGGATTTTTATTTGCGTATATGCGTTGATAGTATAAATTCTATCCCTGAAATGTTCGCTTAACGATTATATCGCTCATAAAAACATTCAATGAACGCTCCTTGTGTATCTGCGCAGGTCCGTGGCAAAATTTTATTCCTGTTTTAACATTGTTGTATCCACATCTGTGGATAACCGCCGGCTCAATGGAGGGTGGCTTATCGTAACTTTGCCAGAGATGAAGTATAACCAGTCTACATTAAACAGGATAGAATCGATTTTGGAAGAAGCCGGTTACGTGGTACGGTATGAAAGAGGTACTTTTCAAAGCGGGTATTGTATTCTGCAACAAAAGAAGGTGGTAGTGCTCAATAAATTTCTCAACCTCGAAGGCCGTATCAATACCCTGGTAGATCTTATGCCGCAGCTTAATATTGTTTTCGATTCGCTTACTCACGAGTCGCAAAAGCTGTTCGAAGAAATCATGTCAAAGCCTGCCAACGAATAGGCTTGCTGTCAATACAAATTTTTCGTTTTGGTGTTTTGCATTTTCTTTTAGCTTTGAGGCGTGAGTTATCCCTCCATAACAATTACATTTTTAGGCACAGGAACCAGCAGCGGCGTTCCGATGATCGGATGTGACTGCGCAGTTTGCACCTCCACCGATAAAAAAGACAAGCGCTTACGCTCCAGCATACTGGTGCAAACCGCACAAACAACAATTGCTGTTGACTCTGGTCCCGACTTCCGCTACCAGATGCTTAGGGCTGGAGTTAAAAAGCTGGATGCAGTTATTTATACGCATGCGCATAAAGACCATGTGGCGGGGTTAGACGATGTGCGTGGCTTCAACTATTTTTCGGGCAAGCCCATGGAAATATATGGTACTGAAATGACGCTGGAAGTCATTATCAGGGAATTTCCTTATGCATTTACTGAGCAAAAATACCCGGGCGCCCCCAACATTCGTCAGCATATTATTTCGGGTGAACCATTTCAGATAGGCGATATCCCGATTACGCCTATACTGGTATGGCACCTGCATATGCCCGTACTGGCTTTCAGGTTTGGGAAGTTTACCTATATAACAGATGCCAATCGCATTGAACCGGAAAGCAAGGAGAAAATAAAAGGCAGCGACGTACTGGTGATCAATGCATTGCGGAAAGAAAAACACATCTCCCATTTTTCGTTGGGTGAATCTATTGCACATGTTCAGGAACTGGGAATACCCCAGGCTTATTTTACACATATCAGCCACCAGCTGGGCAAGCATGAAGCGGTGAGCAAAGAATTGCCCGATGGAACAGCTTTGGCATACGATAAAATGATGATACAAATGCCGGCGTTTGACAACTAAAACGAATGCTGCTGCGATTTAAACTTATAGGATGGAAATTAAAATGATCGTTGAAAAAACAACAACCGGTTTTTCCGCTTATTCCGAAAAACTGCCTGTGCATACTGAAGGAACTTCTCTTGATGAACTAAAGTCGAACATGATAGAGGCGCTTAATTTGTATTTTGAAAAGGATAGGAAAGTTATCAACGAAGAAGACCTGAGCGTGCAATTTATATTGTAGGGAAACTGTGCATCTTTTTGAAGGCGTCGTTAGGGCTATACCCGGTTTTGCATCTTCCGAACAAAAATTGTGAAGTCCTGTTGTTTTGCTCATAGAATATATTAACTTGGGTAAGAGCAACACAAACACCATTATGGCTAACCAACTTCGGGAGTATTTCAGCTTCTCAAAAAAAGAACGCATAGGTATTGTCGTATTACTCCTGTTGGTAGTCATTGTGTGGCTTTTACCCTATTTCTTTCCATCTAATACAAATATTTCCGATAAAGATGCTGTTGCTTTTAAGCAGGAAGTTGCTGCCTACAAAACAGCCCAGGCTGCGGCACACAGGAACGCAGATGAAGACAATGACACGCCAGCTTCCTATAGTGGTTCAACAGACATGGCCAATAAACAGGTTTCGCTATTTTATTTTGACCCTAATAAAATATCAAAACAGGAGTGGCAACGCCTCGGCTTACCCGATCGCACCATAAAAACCATTCACAACTATACTTCTAAGGGAGGGCGGTTTTACAAGGCAGAAGACCTTGGAAAAATATTCGGGCTTTCCAAAAAAGATTACGAGCGGTTGCTGCCTTACGTAAAAATTGAAAAAGAAACGCAGGACATTTCCAAAAGCGGTGCACCGCAGCCTGTAAATATCAACCAGCAGCACAGGCAAAAGTTCATCGGGTTGATAGATGTTAATACGGCAGATACCACGGCTTTTATCAAACTGCCCGGCATAGGCAGCAAGCTGGCTGCGCGCATTGTTAACTTTCGCGATAAGCTGGGTGGTTTTTACGCTATTGAACAGGTTGCTGAAGTATATGGCATTCACGATACCGTGTTTCAGAAGATCAAAAACCAGCTTGCCTGTGCTAACCCTACCGTACACACGCTGAACATCAATACCGCTTCGCTGGATATGTTAAAGGCTCATCCATATATAAAATATCAAATAGCCAATGCCGTTATTCAATATCGCAGGCAACATGGCAATTTCACGTCGGTAGACCAGTTAAAAGAAATTCATTTGCTAACGCAGGAAACTTTTTTGAAAATAGAACCGTATATAACCATTCGCTAACGTTTGTTAGTTTTATCAAAATTATCTTACTTTGCAAAATTTAGAAATAGTATGGATTTTAAACCGGATGAACTTACACAACAGATTGCGCAAACAGCCAGGGATTTTGCAACGCAGCACATCAAACCCTATGTAATGCAATGGGACGAAACCCAGGAATTTCCTGTGCAGGCTTTTAAGCAAATGGGCAGCCTGGGTTTAATGGGAGTATTGGTGCCTGAAAAATATGGCGGTGCGGGGTTGGGTTACCTGGAGTATGTAGCCATCATCAGGGAAATATCCAAAGTATGCGGATCGGTGGGACTAAGTCTTGCAGCGCACAACTCATTATGCACGGGACATATTTTATTGTTTGGAAATGAAGAGCAAAAGCAACGATACCTGCCTAAGCTGGCCACGGCAGAATGGATTGGGGCATGGGGATTGACAGAACCTGGCACCGGCAGCGACGCGGCTAATATGGCAACCACGGCGGTGAAGGACGGAGACCACTGGATACTGAATGGCACCAAGTGCTGGATTACGCACGGAAAGTCGGGAGATGTGGCGGTGGTGATTGCGCGAACCGGCGAGCCAAGAGCAAAGAACAATGCCACTGCCTTTATTGTAGAATGTGGTACGCCAGGATTTGCGGGTGGCAAAAAGGAAAATAAACTCGGCATGCGCGCAAGCGAGACGGCTGAAATGATATTTGATAATTGCAGGATTCCTGATGCAAACAGGCTGGGAAATGTTGGCGAAGGTTTTAAACAATCACTTAAGGTATTGGATGGCGGCAGGATATCAATTGCAGCCCTGGCGCTGGGTATTGCTTACGGAGCGTATGAAGCTGCCTTGCAATATGCAAAGGAACGACAGCAGTTCGACCAGCCGATTGCTAACTTCCAGGGAATTTCGTTTAAGCTTGCCGATATGGCAACCGAAATTATGGCCGCAGAGTTATTGATTATGCAGGCTGCAGATAAAAAGAACAAGGGGTTGCCTATGACCAAGGAAGCAGCAATGGCAAAATACTATGCCAGCGAAGTGGCAGTAAAAGTGTCGAACGATGCGGTGCAGATATTTGGCGGGTACGGTTACACGAAGGATTTTCCTGTAGAAAAATTTTACAGAGACAGCAAATTGTGCACCATAGGCGAAGGCACAAGCGAAATACAAAAAATTGTAATAGCCAGGGAGGTATTACAGAATTAGGTTAAGCACAACATGAGAAAACAAGCCTCTGCAATGGTTATAGCAGGGGCTTTTTTATGGCATAAAATCATCTTCATCTTTGGGGCCATATTTGGTAAACACCTTTTCGATGGCGCCTGAAAACAGCGGGAATTTTTCCTTCGCAAAATCTTTCACTATAGTAATGGCTTTAATAGCCTGCTCATCGGTTAACCCTGCCTGAGCTTTTAAGCGGTCAATCAGTTCCTGCATCTTATTATATTATGGCGTGAAGGTAAAACGTATATAATAATATCTGCTGCAAATGAATACCTGTTAGGGGTGTTTACAATTGCTCCTCATCATTTGTAAGGTTACTAACCTTTCGAAGGTTGGTAATCTTTGCCCACAACCTTTTCTACATTACATTAGCATAAGCTAACGATTTCTCCGGTTTCTTCCGTTCATCTGGCAAACCCCTAAGCCAAATCGAAAAAGCACTGCAATTAATTTAGATGTTTATACAATACTTAACTAGAATTACGTTTATATTATCGTAAGAGTTTACACCTATCTGTCTGACTATTGATTTTCAACGTAATTAGACCTGGCCAAAGGGTCGGGTCTAATTTACAAAACCCAGGTAACCCTTTTTATGTGTACTCTTCTTTACCACCGCTTGATGCAATTGATTTGCGCAACCGGTATATTTTGTTTTCCTGCTTTTGCTTTTAGTCAGGTTTCTATTGGCAACTGGAACTTTAATAATACTTTGGCTGCTACAGGTGGTGCAAACAATACTGCCAGCGCCGCAGCTTTAAGTCCTTCTATTCCTTTGGGAGCATATAATGGCGGTACCGTTTATTTTGGAGAAGGCGGCTGGCCTACGGGAGCTACCCTTGATCCCACCATGTACCTGGAGTTTACATTAACACCCAATGCCGGCTATACACTGAATTTATCCAGCCTCGATCTGAATATCAGGAGAAGTACTACCGGTACACCTTCTGGTTCGGGACCCCGTGCCTGGGCTTTGCGTTCGAGCCTCGACGGGTTCGCTGCTAACATTGCCGCACAAACGCTTTCTACTACGCCTACCACTGTGTCCATTCCGTTAGGAGGCATATATACAAACCTTCCTTCGTCCATCACCTTCAGGTTATATGGTTATGATGTATACAATACATCGGGAGGATTGAACCGTTTTGTATTCGAAAATATTACCGCAAGGGGATTGTCGGTACTACCAGTAAGTATCGGTAAAATATCGGGATCCATTCAAAACAATACTGCTGGTATACAATGTGCCGTAACCGATGCGGGCAGCTTACAGAAACTGGAACTGGAACGTTCAACAAACGGGAATCATTTTGAAACAGTTGCTGCAAACATCTCTAATCAAAACGGCCTCCATACTTTTTCCGATGGCCATTTGCCGAACAATGTTTCTAAATTGTATTACAGGGTGAAAGCTATACAAACCAGCGGAGCTATTCTTTATTCGAATATACTTACACTGTACAAACAGCAGGAAGCTGGGTTTAAGCTCAACAGTGTTAGTACCTCGGGCGGTCAGGTTATTGCTCAGATTAATGCCGATGCAAGCGGCGCTGCGAGATTAATGATATCTGCTGCAGACGGAAAAACCGTTTTCCAGCAGCAAATTATGTTGCAGAAAGGAAGCCAGGTGTACAGCATCAGCCATGCAAAGCAACCTTCAGGCATCAACATCATATCGGTTGTTCAAAATGGTATGATCGTAAGTCGCCAGTTTGTTAATTATTGATGTGGTGCACGGAACTACCAATGAAACTCAAGCATTCCCGTATACTTTATATACCGGATCGCGCACTACCGAGTTTGCATCGTTACAAATAAATTCAAGTACATCCGCAATCTGCTCAACCTTGGGCCATTTGCTAAAATCAGCATCGGGCATGCTTTTGCGATTGGGCGGCGTATCGATAATGCTGGGAACAATAACAGAAGCGGTTACGTTTTTCCCTTTGGCAGTTGCGTTTAATATATCGGCAAAGGTGAATAAAAGCGATTTTGACAATGCGTATGCCAACGAATTTTTTCCCTGCTCGGCCTGCAATGCCGGCCTTGCTCCTGTAAAAATAATCCTGCCATACCCGTTCTGCAACATGTGCTGAAAAAGAGACCGTGCAATAAAGTAGGCAGTTTCAAAATTAAGACTGATCATTTTCTTCAGTTCGCTGCCAGATGTATTGTCAATGTTGCCCATTGCAAAGCCTCCGGCCAGGAACGCGCCGCAATCGATAGTGCCGTATAAGTTGATCGCTTCTTTAATAAAAAGACCCGCAGCATTTTCATCACTCAAATCAACCTGGTGCAACTCGAAGTTGGACTTGCCCACGGCAAACCCCAGCTCACTGCCCGACCGCGCCACCGCTATTACCCGGTAACCACTGTCTAGGAATTTTTTTACTGCCGCTGCCCCCAGGTTCCCATTAGCACCTGTAATTAATATTTTTTTCATACAAATGAATATACAAAAAATTGATGAGCGGTCAGCTTTGAGGAATTTGGGGTTTGTTGTTTATAGTTTATCATTCCTCAAACCCGAAACAATAAACTATAAACCTTTCTACGGCGCCAGCGAAATATTAACCGTCACCCCCGCTCGTGTGGTGGTCATGGGTGCCGAAGACGAAATGTAGGGCAATCGTCTTTGCTGATCGAAATAGAATTTAAGCTGAATGCGATTGCTCAATACATAATCGATGGTTGGATAGATGATGATTACTTTTTGTCCATTGGTTGCAAATGCATTTTCCTGGTCAAGCCTGCTATTGGCCGTAATATCATCCTGGATGCTGAATTCAAGCGAAAACTTCACATCGCTTTCTGACTTCTTACTGGTGCTATCGGAGCCGCCTCCACGTTTAAACAGGTTGATGCTGAATGGAAGATTGAATCCGCGAATGCGCCACGAGGCGTTTACGCGGAACCGTGATGAACGCATTTCACTTAACTGGTAGTCGATCAAACTAAGACTCAATGTGCGACTCTTGGTATACTCCAGCCCCACAGCCAATTGATTGGTCAAAGCAAAATCAAGCCCCACCAACGGTGCAAACTGCTCCTGTATGGTAATATTGGGCACCAGGAAGTATGGAATAAAGTTGTTGGAAACCGTATCAATGAACGACGGGAAACTTAAGCCCCATCTGTCCTGGAACAGCAGGTTCGAATTGAATGCATTCATGGCAAGCGTACTGTTGTAGCCATGCGAAAGCCTAAAGTCCGTGAATATTTTATCTAACGGCGCAATGCGGTTCAATCCACGATAAGTGATCTTCCAGTTAGGCTTGGGTATGTAACCCGAGAAAGGATTGGAGCGGACATTGGATCCCGTTGTTTTTAGCAAGGCTATTGAGTTGGGATCTTTATTGGTATATGCCGCTACAAAAGAAGGGATCAGCACATCCTGCGCATAACGGGTGTAGCCGAGGTAGTATCCGTCTGCACCCTTCACCTGGCTATAAGGATTTTGCTTACCCAGCCTTTCTGAAAGGACGATCCTATTGTCCTGGAATTTGCGGAACGTTTCACTGATCACATTCGGATCTGTTTTTTTGAACAGCGTTTGAAAAGAAATATAGCTGATGCTGAACCCGCCCCCTGCGTATGGGTTTAAGTGCGCAAACTGCCCGTTGCCCAGTGTGTCTTTAAACAGTTCGCTGTACGTACGGTTGAATGTTTTGTTCAGGCTCAAATCAATGGTAAGGTCTCTTACCGGTTCCAGTTGCGCATTGGCCGTAAACTGCTGATCGAAGGTTTGCCGAGTGAGGTTGTTCTGCAAGCTGTCTCTCGATATCAGTCCTTTCCTGGCCGCATTGTTCAACCAGTTGGTATCCGGCTGCCGCCCTAAAATGAATCCCAATCCTGGCGCCATGCTGCCCCAGTTTTGACCGAGTTGTTTGGTGCTATCCATATAACCCGGAATAAACGTGGTAGCTCCTTCGCTATAGGTAAGATTGATTCTTTTAACAGAGGTAATAATTTTGCCAATGCCTTTTACAAACCCGCTCAGCTCCGGAAGTTCATTAGGATCTCTTCTCCTTTTTGTTTTAGAGGTATCCGAAGGATTTTTTCTGCCGGGTGGCGTTGGTGGTTTAGGCGCATTGTCGTTGTTCTGGTTTTGATCGAGCGCCCTCAAAATCCTGAACTTGCTGTACAGCCTGTTAAAATCAAAATCAACGGTAGCCGATTTTGCATTGCTGTTTTGAATGGTATTGCCCAGGTTGATGGCTAACCTCGAAGCACCGATCCAGCTATAGGTAGTTTTGTAGGCAAGGTTAGCAGTCGTCCAGTCTAATGCCGGCAATTTGTTGGTAGGCAATGCATAGGTAAAGTCCATGCGCTGGTTAAACAACACGTTTCTTCCGCCTTTAAACAGGTTGTTGCGCACTGTATCTTTTTTTGCCTTGGTATCCAGGCGTCCCGTAGGTTCATCGATCCTCGAATTGTTCATCGACTCATAATCGAAGTTCAGCGAGCGGGTAATATCCCAGCGATAGTTGTAGCGCCTGTCGAACGTAAAGAATTTATCGTAGGTTTCGGGAATTTTGAAAGGGCTTGGAATGGTGCCGGGCACATATACTTCGCGCGGTCGCACTGCGCCAAACTGCCTGTTTACATCCCAGCGAATGCCTATCAGCGATGGGGTTGGGTTGAGATTAAAATCCCTGATAAAATCAAACCAGGGCGATTTGCTCTTAATAAGATTTTTGAATGGTTCCCACGACTTCGGTTGCCCGGTATAGTTATAGCCTATACCGCCTTTGTATTTTTTAACTTCGTTGTTTTCTATTAATGGATTATGCCCTTTGATAGAGGTGAAGGAGTAGCTGAGGTCGAAATTTGAAATGCTCCATAAACGTTGCTTTTTGCCTTCGGGCAACGTTTTTCGCACATTGGTAAAGTTGACGGTTTTAATGGTAACAATATCAATGGCAGCACGCCGCACCGAGTCGCGCTTATTGCCTGCAGCATCCAGTTTGTCTCGCAGCTTAATGTCTTTATCGTACGGATCGTATTCCGGCGTATTAATCGTTTGCGATATACTGGCATACATAGGAATTTCAATTCCCAATCCACGCGGCAATAATTTACCAAGCTGCAGGTTGGCGGCAGCATCAAACTGAACAAAATCTTCGCGTGCTCTTTCATTAACGCGTTGCTCCAGCGCGCCAAAACCTATAGTATGCGTATTGCCTGAAAAGGTTAGCGTTCCCAAATCGGCAAGCGCAATATCCACACGCCCGAGCGCTGCCCATCCGCCTTTCTCATCAATTTGCGACAATCGGAGCTCGTTGATCCACACTTCCGTACAAATGGGTGCACCAGTGCCATCTCCGGGGTTTTCAATGCCCACCAAAAATCCTTTTACCTCTCCAAAGTTTGGACTGCCTATTACGGAATACACCCGGTTGTCAACCGTTTTGCGATAAATATTATTGGGATTGAACAGTTGCAGGTTTCGCTCTGTTTTCAATTGTTCCAGTATGCCCAGGTCAAAATCGAGGTTGTTTTCTTCCGGCCAAATTTCTGTATCGGCAGTGGCTCCGAATGGCGTGATCTTTAAAGGGATCTTTATTTCGTAAAAGTTATTGATAAAGTCGTTGCCAATCCTGATCACTGCATTGATCCGCCCATCGGTTAATGCAGGCTGGCCCTGTACGCTTTCTGCGTGCATAAACATCAGCATTCTCCTGAACTGGCGTACATCCAGATTGTAAGTTTTAAATACCGCTCTCGATTCACCGCTCGGCAGGTTGCATATCTGCATATTCATACTTTGCTCGTTCTGCAAAATATTAATGCCGCCGTTGCTCAAAGCCTGCACCCTTTCTATGCCGGGCGGAATGCGGTATACGATCGGTTGCCTGCGATCATTTTCTTCAATGTTCACTGCGCCTACGTTGAAGCCAACAGGATCGCTGGCGCTGATGGGTTTGTACACGCCCGCTGTGTCCAGCTCGTACGTGAACTTTCTCCATTGGTTCCTGATCAGTTCCAGCTTGGCAAAACGCAATACGGTTGAATCTTCAAAACCCGTCATAAACATCCTGATGAACTGTATGGATTTGAAGTCGGGTATGTTGCCGATCTTTTTATCGTAACTGCTGATAGGTACCCTGAACTGGTACCAGGTTTGGTTTTCTTTGGCGCCATTGGCCAGTTGAACATTCACTTCCTTTTTATCTACAATAAAGTTGGAACCGATCTGCATATCAGGATGCGTCTTTGGCTTTACCTCTATCCTGTACTGGAAGTACTCTTCATTTTCGTTCAATGTATTGTCTTTGTTCAAATCTTCTGCATCGGGATATAAGGTTGCAGCTGATGAGAATTCTGCACTGGCTGTCGACACGGGTGAGTTGCCTTGCGGACTATTGAAGTTTTTGTAACGGGCAAGAATACCTGCACCAACCTTGTCGTATTCTGCATCGCGGTAATAACGGAAATTATCGGTAGAGGGATCGGACAAAGCATTTTGATACGCCTGCGATCCTGCACCAAAAGTTGTTTGCAGGTTTTGGAGGTATTGCTGGCGTGTAGAACGTTCATCGTCATCACCCAGGCCATCAAAACCCACATCCTGGAAAGGCCGGTCGGCAGGGTCGTTGCTGAAGGACGGCGTAACCTGTATAGGATTTACCGGCACTGTTCCCCAAATGGAGTTGTCGGTTTGTGCAGGAATGGTAGGCGTTGGCAACCCGTTCTCATATGCACGTTTACCATCTTTCAATACATCTTCCGATACATTGCCCAGGTTAAAATAAAGCTGACCGCCGGTTGAGTTCTCATTCTTAATGTATGGGTCGAGTATCCAGAATTCAATGAACTCAACATTGTTGGTTTCAAAATCGGTCTGATCAATGGAACGCATCATACCGCCCCAACGCTGGGTTGGGTTGGTCAGCCTGCCGCTACCTTCCAATCCTGTGGCGTCGTAATTGTAAGGACCTCTTTCGCGGGGATAGTAAGCAAGGTCGAAAGTTACCAATTGGTTCTGCCCAAAATCCGGTGTACGCAAGGGGAAAATTTCCGCCTGTGATACGGCGCGTACGCGCGGGTCCGACAATTCCTCTACATTTCCCTGGAGCGGGTTGCTCGAATTGCGACTTTCCTGCAAAATGGGTTCAATATTGTACCAGGCCAGCTTAGCCCTGTTTTTGCCGTAGTTAAGATCGTTGTATTGCGTGGCTTCGGGAAAAAGTACATTGCCATTGCGGTCGGTGGCGCCCTGGGGCGTACTGGCCAGCGCCCAACTGATGAGGGGAAAACGCAGGTCGATACTCGCCCTGGTTCCTTCAAAATCGTCAATGTAAATCAAGCCGTCTTTCCCTTTACCAATTTGGGGTGCGTGCCCCGGTATAATTTTAGCCGCTTCGCCAAATGCGGTAATGGAAGATGTGCCATTGGGTGAATAAAAGGGCAGTTTATCGAGCCACCGGTTGAGGCGGGGTACTTCGTTCCTGTAATTAAAATCAACGCCCAGCATGGTATTGCGGATGGGATCTTCGCCGTAGCCCATCTTTGTAAAGTAAGGACGCTCGCTCAAGCGCACGGCGGTAGCGCCGATGGAGAGATTTTCGTTGGCAAGATAATCCAGCCGTAACCCCATATAGTTTCGCTGCTGCAAACCAAAAGCTGCCTGGTTTTCGAACTGCACATCTACCGGAACGCCCGAACTTAAAATGGCCTGGTTCAATATACGCACCGTACCCAGGCTGTAGTTGATCTCGTAATCTATTCCTTCCTGCAAAGTGCGCCCGCCAGCCGTTACCGTAACCGAACCCTGGGGAACGTTAAACGCATTGAGCGAAATTTCAGACTGCCCCATCGACGATGCCCTGGCAGTACCTTTCATTACAAACCTGTTGAGGTTGGCATAGGTTTGGGCAATGGCCTTGATGGTATCGTACAATGGCCGGTATAAATATTTTTGTTGCAAGGCCGGATCGCTGAAAGCGAATTGCAGGTCGCGCCCAAACGGTTCCAGCACCGGGAAGATGATCTGAGCCCGGCCTGCCATTACCGTATATCCCTCCATAAAATCGAAAACACCATCTGGCTGCGGATCGTTCTGGTTGTTCAACCGGTCGAGGTTCAGCAAGGTAAGCAGTGGCACGCCAGCCTGGTCTCCTTCGGGCAGGTATCTTTTTTGTCCACCACCTGGTTCATCATACAAAACATTCAACTGGAAATCCGTACGGTCGAGTGCCGACAAATAATCTCCATTGTCGCTTTTGAGCGTATAAATGTTTTTCATCATCAGGTCCCATATGGGCAACTGAGTACGAGCCGATGTGGCTTTTAATAATTTAAGGAATAAAACTTTTTGAACCCCGGAGGTAGAATCTACCGGCACGTCCTGCGAAAATTCACCTACCTGGTATACCCTGCCGTTGTAAGTATATTGAAACGCTACCGCCAGCACTTCGTTGGGCTGCAGGGGAGCATTCAGCGAAACATAACCCAACTGGCGATTGTAGATATACTGGCTGGAATCGAGCTTGCGGGCAAAGGTTTTTTCAAAATCCTGTACCTGCCTCAACCCCATTCCCGTAAGATTTCCTACTACCAGCGACGGATTGCGGCTGGCGGAATTGCCCGTGATGCGTGAGTACAAGGTGTTGGCATTATTGCCCGGCAGATCCAGGGCATTGCCCGATCCACCCCAGGCACCATAAGGTGCAGGCTCACCAATGTCCATTAGTCCCACAATATCGCGCGTGTCGGTGGTAACACCGGTTCCTGTTCTGTTAGTTACCCAAACTTCCATCCTCATTACCTGCACCTGCGACGAAATGAGCGGAATGGTTTTCATTGCATCGTTGTACTTCCGGTTGAAGTATTGCGCCAGCAAAAAGTGCCTGTTCTCGTCGTAGTCGTCGCCCCTTACGGTAATAGAAGAAGTAGAAGCGCCGCCCTGCAGGGCCCTCGACTGGCGTTGCGAACGCTGGGTGGCAAACACACCAGTAACCCATAATTTGCCGAACTGCAATTGGGTTTTAACGCCAAAAAGCGATTGCGCGCCGGGTATTAAAGTGCCTTTTGACGCAAAACTGGTATTGCCCAGCTCAATTTTTTTGATGATCTCATCCGGCTTGCCGGTGTATTCGAGCTTTAACTGGTTTTCCCAATCAAAGGTGGATTGTGTGTTATAAGAAATGGGCAGCTTCACCTTATCGCCAATGTTGGCAATCACATTCAGGTTGGCGGCCATATCAAAATCAAACCCGCCATTTCTCCTGGCTCTTTCGGGCAGGGTAGGGTTTTTTACGTTCTGCCCCTGGTAACCCGCGGTAATGCTTACATTTCCCTGTGGACGAATATCGATCTTCCCGTTTCCAAAAAGCCGGTTGAAGAGATCGTCGTTGGCAGTAAGTTTTGGACGAAGCAGGCTCCGGTTAAGCAGGCTGATGGTATTGGCCCGCTGGCGGAAATAATCTGTCTCCTGCCGGCGCGCCTGTATGCGCATAAACTCATCGAATGTAAGCGAGGTGGGTTTGCGGTAATATTTATCGCCCACCTTTTCAATAATATAATATTTTTTTTCCTTGTGGTCGTAAACAATGGAATCCCTGATGTTGGAAGGGTCGTTCAGATCGAAGCTGTTGTACCGATTGGAAGTCATCCGGTCGGTTCGCCTGTCGGAGATCGGGTATTTCAGAGAATCGGTAGAAGGTATAGAATCTTTATTGGCCGGTGCAGGTATGGTGTCGCGCTGCTGCAAGGGGCTGGCGCCGGCAGGGGTAACCAATGCCGTTGATGCCAGAGCTGTAAATGCAGCAATGAGCAATACAATACGAACGATATCCGTATGATGAGAGGTCGTCAATTTTCCCGTCTTGTTTAGTGGGTATAATTCTTCTCAAATAAGTTGTAAGGCAGTTTTAATTAATGTTTCCAGGTTTTCAGATGAGGGAGCGGATGAAGCAGCTTTTTTTACAGCATTTTCAGCCGCATTGCGGGCTATGCCCAAAGCTATTAATGCATTTAACGCATCAGTTTCCAAAGTATTGTTTTTGAACGCAGAACTTATTATTATGTTGTTGTTTTTGTTGAGTTTATCTCTCAGTTCAAGCACAATCCGCTCGGCCGACTTTTTGCCGATTCCTTTTATTTTTTCAAGTGCGAAGGTATCACCTTTCACAATAGCCTGCGCCAATTCGTCGGGCTGCATTGAAGAAAGCATCATCCGGGCGGTAGAAGTACCAACCCCGTTTACGCCTATCAACTGGGTAAACAGGTTTTTTTCCGCCATATCAAAAAAACCATACAATGTGTGGGCATCTTCTTTAATATGAAGCCAGGTGTGCAAAGATCCTTTTTCGAGTGCCTGGATCTTTGAATAAGTATTAAGACTTATCTGTACCTCATATCCTACCCCCTGCACATCAACATGCACAACAGCGGGAGATTTATACACAAAATTGCCGGTCAAGAAAGCTATCATCGGTTTTTAGTGATGAGTGGAGTAATTAAGTAAGTGGAGGAGTTAAATGAGGGCACCCACTTAACTTCTTAACCATTTAACTTAATTAACGATTCAACTCAATTAACGATAAAGGGAGACAAAGATAAAGGATGTAAAAGTAGAAAACGAGCATCTGCAGTTTTGATTTATCGCGATAATTGTATTTTCGTGCCCAATTTAGAAACGCTACAAACATGATTCCAAAAATAAGCGCCGCTATTACTGCCGTAGGCGGCTATGTGCCCGAATACCGACTTACCAACAGCGAACTGGAAAAATTAGTAGATACCAATGACGAATGGATCCGTACCCGCACCGGTATTAATGAAAGAAGGATTTTAAAGGGCGCAGGATTGGGAACATCGGATATGATCGTACCGGCGGTACAGCAAATTCTGGATAAAAGACAAATAAAGGCCGAGGAAATAGATTGCATGATTGTGGGAACAGTAACGCCCGATACTATTTTCCCTTCTACCGCCAATATAACCTGCCATAAGCTGGGCGCTGTAAACGCCTGGGGCTATGACCTGGCCGCGGCATGCTCGGGTTTTTTGTATGCGCTTACTACGGGTGCCGCACTGATTGAAAGCGGACGATATAAAAAGGTAATAGTGGCGGGTGCCGATAAAATGAGCGCTATTGTGGATTACAGCGACCGTACCACCTGTATTATATTTGGCGATGGCGCTGGCGCGGTGCTGCTGGAGCCGAATACAGAAGGATTTGGAGTGCTGGACAGCATATTGAAAAGCGACGGCAGTGGCGGGCATTACCTGCACATGAAAGCGGGAGGTTCGGTAAAGCCTGCCTCTGTAGAAACTGTTACCAATAAAGAACATTTTATTTACCAGGAGGGCCAGGCGGTATTTAAGCATGCTGTAAAAGACATGGCGGATGTTAGCTACGAATTGTTGCAACGCAATAATATGACGGGCGACGACATTGCCTGGCTGGTACCGCACCAGGCGAACAAGCGCATTATCGATGCTACTGCCAACCGCATAGGTTTACCTGCCGAAAAGGTAATGCTGAATATTCAGCGGTATGGCAATACCACCGCAGGCACTATTCCTTTGTGTTTGTGGGACTGGCAGGATAAATTAAACAAGGGCGATAACCTGGTGCTGGCAGCATTCGGCGGCGGCTTTACCTGGGGCGCTACGCTGATAAAGTGGGGATATTAGATAGTGATAAGTGGTAGGTGGTAAGTGATAGGGTTGGAGCTGTCAGGTTTGAGCTGTCAGCCGTCAGCTATCAGCGACAGCATTCGGCTGCGTTAAAAAGGTTTCTAACTTGCAAAAGGGGAAGCCTTGGGGTAGCGTTTGTTTCTTTCACCTCTCACCTTTCACCTTTCGCTTTTGTATTCCCTTGTTTCTTGTTATTTGCCTTTTGAATTTTGTTATTCCCTCCACCTTTCACCTTTGCCCTTTCACCTTTCTTCATCCATACAATTCCTGGTGGATGGCTTTGCGGTCGTAGCCCATGGCTGTAATTCTTTCTTTTGCCTCATCTATCATATTCTTCCAGCCACATAAAAAGAAATGTGCGGGTGGTTTGTCTTTTGCCAATTCTTCGTAAAGGGCGTGAACGTAGCCGGTTTTTCCTTCCCATTCTTCGCGCGATAAGGTGGGCATATAATGGAAAAGCGGGATTTTTTCGGAAAGTTCATTCATTTCGTCGTAATACAGCAGGTTGTATTTTTGCCGGCATCCAAAAAGCAGGTATATATTGTTATGAGGAATGTTGTGGAGTTCGATATGATGGAGCATGCTGCGAAAAGGTGCTATGCCTGTGCCTGTGCAAATGAGGTAAAGGTCTTTATCCAATGGATCGGGCAGAGTAAAAACACCCACTGCACCCCGGAAAATTAACGTTGATCCCACCTGTACTTCATTAAAAATATAGGTAGTGCCGGCGCCTCCTTCGAGCAATACGATCAGCAGCTCAAACACATTGCTGCCATCCGGCCAGGAGGCAATGGAATAACTGCGCCAGCGCTTATTGGGCTTCTCGTGTATAGGCAGGTCGAGGGTTACAAATTGCCCCGGTATAAAGTCAAAGCAATCGGTATCCTGCACTTCTATCCAGTACCTCCTGGTAAGAGGAGCTTCTTCTTCAATACGCTGTACAATGCCTGTGCGCCAGGGTAGTAAAGACATAAGCGAAGTAGGTTTTGTGTTTATCGTTTAGGGTTTATCGTTTACATAACAATAAACTAAAAACTACAAACTCTATTTGTGGAAGAACCTCTATAAAGATAACTGGTATCCTGCAGCTTGTCAAGTAAAAAAGCGAAGCCCGATGGGACTTCGCTTACAGTTGCCTAAGCTGGCAAGCAATCGAGAGTTAAACTGAAATCAAACTCGTTAAGTTTGATTGGTCTGTAATATTACATAAAATAATACAATAATGCTATTTACCGGAGACTTTTTTTATTGAGCACTTCCCATAGCAAATCCTTTAAACTCAATAATCCCTTTTGAGATACAGACGATATAAATATATGGGGAATGTTGTCGGGAAGCTCCTTTTTGATGGCTGCTTTCAGCTCATCATCCAGCATATCGCTTTTGCTGATGGCTATGATAAACTCTTTATGAAGCAGTTCAGGATTGTATTGTTCCAGCTCGTTTACCAGCACCTCAAATTCTTTGCGATGATCCACACTGTCTGCCGGAATTAAAAAAAGCAACACAGGGTTCCGCTCAATATGCCGTAAAAACTGGTGCCCCAGCCCCTTTCCTTCCGATGCTCCTTCAATAATACCCGGCAGGTCGGCTATGCAAAAACTTTTTCCATCCCTATACTCCACCATGCCAAGGTTGGGCGTAATGGTGGTAAAAGCATAGTCGGCAATTTTAGGTTTGGCCGCAGTAATAACCGATAGCAGGGTAGATTTGCCTGCGTTTGGAAAGCCCACCAGACCCACATCCGCCAATACTTTCAGTTCCAGCACCTTCCAGTTCTCTTCGCCAGGCTCGCCTGGCTGGGCATATTCAGGCACCTGGTTGGTAGGAGTAGCAAAATTGGCATTTCCCAATCCGCCACGTCCACCTTTTATCCAAGTTACCTCCTGCCCGTCTTCCAGTATCTCGGCTTCTTTTTTGCCCGAATCTTCATCAATGGCAATGGTGCCCAAAGGCACTTCAATGATTACATCTTTACCACTTCTGCCCGTGCAATTGTTGCCACTTCCCCCTTCGCCGTTTTCGGCAAATACATTTTTAAAATACCGCAAATGCAACAAGGTCCACAGGTTTTTATTGCCCTTCAAAATAATGTGGCCACCACGTCCGCCATCGCCTCCGTCGGGGCCAGCGGTAGCATTGTACTTGGTGCGCATGAAATGCCTGCTGCCGGCGCCCCCATGTCCGCTTTTACAGTATATCCTTATCTGGTCTACAAAATTTGATTTTTCCATTGCCGGCCAAAGATATAAAAACAAGGTGGCTGCACAGGAGTTGAAATGCAATGCCCTTTGTTTAAGAGATACTAAGACTCAACGCATTTTAGCGGTCAGACCGCCCTCATCGGCCCGCCCAAGGGCGGTCTGATGGATAACATTGCAACAAAAGTTCCTGCCAAGATAGCCCTGCGGGCTGAAGTACCATCGGGCGGGTTCGATAACAATATTATAAGAATGGTATTGCAACCATTCGATGTTAAATGAACATGTATAAGAAATTTAGAATCAGTAAGTAACGGAAAATCAAAACTAAACCTTGGCATGCCCGTCTGTTTTTCGTAGCTTTGCCGCGCATTTCCGGTTATTAGAACCACATTTATTGCACATCGTTTGGGTGCAACGCACCCCCTGAGATTAATCGTACCGCCCATTTGCGGCGGACAAAAATTAAGTTATAGGTAAAGAAAATCAAGGCTTCGGAGCCTAGGCTTTTTTTACATTTTTTGATAACCGCCTTTGTAAAAGGGCATAATCTTTTTTTTATGTTATTAGCTACAGATTTGGATGGAACTTTTTTAGGCGGGCGACAGGCAGACAGGCTAAAATTGTACCGTTTAATAAGGGAGCAAAAAGACATTCGTTTGCTTTTTGTTACCGGCAGAGGCGTAGAAAGCGTGATGCCATTGCTGGACAACCCTGTTATACCAGATCCTGATTATATTATATGCGATGTTGGCGCAACAGTATTAAATGGCAAAACGCTGGAACCTGTTCAGCCTTTGCAATCGGAAATTGAAAGCAGATGGCCGGGTGCTGTAATGATCAGGAAAAAATTGCGGAAGGTAAAAGGATTGCAACCGCAGCAGGTATCGCAGGAAAGGCGTTGTTCTTTTTTCTACGACGACAGCACCGACATCGACATGGTGAAAACAATAGCAGCTGAAATGGATCTGGATGTGTTACTGTCTGCAGGCAAATTTCTTGACATCCTTCCTAAAAACACCAATAAAGGATCAACCCTTAAAAAGCTGGCTGCATTAATGAATTTTCCTGAAGAAGAGATACTGGTTGCCGGCGATACATTGAACGATCAATCGTTGTACGATACTGAATACAAAGGTGTGGTAGTAGGTGCGGCGGAGCCTGCATTGGTGGATTATACTACCAATATGGCTCATGTGCACCAGGCTACGGCACAGGGTGCAGGTGGTATATTAGAGAGTATGAAACACTTTCCTGAATTCAGGGAATTTGTAAATAAAGAAGAAGAAAAGGAAATTGCTGCTCCCGCCGGAGACACGCAGTTGCTGGTAATGTATCACCGGCTGCCGTACGAAATGAAGGAAATAGACGGTAAAGAACAAAAAGTATCGCCCAAAAGTCCCAATGGCATTATTCCTTCGCTCTTGGGTTTTTTCAACAACGGAAGAAGTGGTTCATGGATAGCATGGGAAGAGGTGAGTAACAAAAAAATCAGCCAGCCGGAAGACCGGTATATTGACGAAGAAAAATATCCAAACCTGCTGGCTTCGAGAATTGCGTTAACCAAAAAAGAAATCGAAGTATTTTATAAGCTCTTCTCTAAAGAGGCATTTTGGCCCGTAATATTTTCGTTTGCCGATAAAGTAAAATTCGATCACGAACACTGGGAGCAATACGTCAAAGTAAACAGGAAGTTTGCAGAAAAAGCAGCGGCTGATGCAGACAAGGGCGCTACCATCTGGATACATGAATACAACCTGTGGCTGGTTCCGGGTATGCTGCGCCAATTGCGCCCCGATGTGAAAATTGGTTTTTTTCATCATACTTCTTTTCCACCCGCAGATATTTTTAACATTATACCCTGGCGCAGAGAAATTGTGGGCAGCCTGCTGCAATGCGATTATATTGGCTTTCACATTCCGCGCTATGTAGAAAATTTCGTGGATGTAGTAAAAAGCCATATCCCTGTAAAAGTGATTGCCGAACAACCCAGTGCTGAACGGTTTCTTACTTATAGTTGTGCGCTGGGGGTTGACAAGTGGACAAGGGAAATTGAAGCGGGCGACAGGAGGATCAGGCTGGGGGCGCACCCGGTGGGTATTAACATGAAAAACATCCGGAATATTTTTGCCGAGCCTACCACGCAGGAACGTGTGAAAGAACTGGAGCGCCAAACCGAGGGCAAAAAAATTGTATTGTCTGTTGAAAGGCTGGATTATGTAAAAGGTCCGCTTGAAAAGATCCTGGCTTACGAATCATTCCTGGAACAAAATCCGCAATACCATGGCAAGGTGGAGCTGGTTAATATTTGTACGCCGCCGGCAGCGGGCATGAAAGTATATGATAAGATACTAACAGAGCTGGAGCAGGCTATAGGCAGGATCAACGGAAAATATGCGAGGTTAGACTGGGTGCCTATACAATTCTTTTTCAGGTCAGTACCTTTTGAAGAAGTGTTAACCTATTATGCTATTGCCGATGTTGCCTGGATAACGCCTTTGCGCGACGGACTTAATTTGGTTGCGAAAGAATATGTGGCGGTTAAGGGAGTTACAGAAAAGTGGAATGGCGCACTTGTCATATCTGAATTTGCGGGTGCCTCTGTTGAATTGCCGTATGCCATTCGCACCAACCCTTACGACATGAAGGATATGGCGCACAGCCTTGTGCAGGCCCTGGCACTGGATGAAAATGAAAAGAAATTGCGCATGCAGCGATTGTATGAGCTGGTGCAGCATTATGATATTGACGATTGGGGTAAAACGTTTGTGCGGGAACTGGAAGCAGTGTAGAGAGGGGTGAGGCGTAAGGCGTAAGGTGTAGGGTGTAAGGCCTTATACCCTACACCTTACACCTTCTTAAAGCACGTGCCTTTAAACAGGGCGACCGTTTCGTTTCGTTGATTGGTAACCGTTATCAAATACAACCCTGTTGTTTTGCCGTTATGTACCTGTTGTGTTTCTGCGATAAGTACATCGCCGGGTCGCGAGACTTTGATGAAGCTGATGGAAACGTCCAGCGCCACAGATTGTTTTTCTCCTGTATTGCAGGCATAGCCAAATGCAGTGTCGGCAAGCGAAAACACAACGCCCCCATGAGTAATGCCTAAAGGGTTTACCATTTCTTCACGCACTGTCATTTGTAATTTGCAATAGCCGGCTTGCAATTTTATACATTCAATGCCCAGCCACGAACCAAAGCGGTCGTTGGCTTTCAGTGCATCCCAATCCGTTTGGGGGGCTTCGTTACTATCAGGAGTAGATGCGCTCAACTGCGTCTTTGTATTTTTCCATGATCACTTTGCGTTTCAGGCTGAGCTTAGGCGTTACTTCGCCAGACTCTACATTCCATTCGCGTGGAAGCAATTCAAATTTTTTGATTTGCTCAACATGATTGAACCCTGCGTTAAAGCCTTCCACTATTTCTTTATAGTAGGCAATTACTTTGGGATCTTTTACCAGCTCTTCATTGCTATTGGCAGTTACTCCATTTTTTGCACTCCAGTCTTTCAGGTTGACGAAAGAAGGTACAATTAAAGCGCTCACAAATTTTTCGCCCGCACCCAGCACAATGATCTGTTCAATAAAACGCGATTCTTTCAATTTGTTCTCAATGGCCGAGGGAGCTACATATTTTCCACCACTCGTTTTAAACAGTTCTTTTTTGCGATCGGTGATCTTCAAAAACTTATTGTCCTCAAAAATGCCAATATCGCCCGTGTGCAGCCAGCCATCAATGATTGCTTCGGCGGTAAGGTCGGGGCGTTTGTAATATCCCACCATCATCGAAGGGCCTTTCACGCATATTTCGCCATCTTCCATCAGCTTCACTTCTACCCCATTAATGGGCGGACCTACTGTACCGATTTTCATCAGGCCCGGTCCCTTCCTGTTCACAGATATTACCGGCGAATTTTCCGTAGGACCGTACCCTTCGTACAGCGGTATTTGTGCTGCATTAAAAATCCGGATCAGTCTTTCCTGGCAGGCAGCGCCACCGGTAATAATGTATTTGATGTTGCCACCCAATGCCTCTCTCCATTTACTGAAGATGAGTTTGTTGGCCAACGCCAGTTGCATGTTGTACCAAAAGCCGCCGTCTTTCAGGTTATCGTATCGTTTGCCCAGGGCCACTGCCCAAAAGAACAATCGCTTTTTTATGCCCGTAAGCGCTGCGCCTTTTGCAATAATCCTTTCATATACTTTTTCCAACAGCCGTGGCACGGTTGAAAACACATTCGGTTTTACTTCCTGCAGGTTGGCGCCGATTGTTTCAAGGCTTTCCGCATAATAAATGCTGATGCCGCTGAACATGTATATATAGCTGATGGTTTTTTCGAAAATATGATTGAGCGGCAGAAAGCTCAATGCCTTGTAATCGGGTCTGTCTTCAAACGGAAAACTTTCTTTCGATAAAAATGTATTCTGCACAATGTTGTTATGGCTCAGCATTACGCCTTTGGGCGTACCGGTAGTACCCGAAGTATAAATAATGGTGGCCAGGTCGTGCTTTTGAATTTTTGCTTTTATTTGTTCAACTTCGGCCAACGTTGTTTCGTTGCTCCTGTTCAGCACTTCACTCCAGTGCTTTGCGCCCTCAATCTGGTTAAATGTATAAATGTCTTTAAGGCTGGGAATTTTAGCCTGAATGCCTTTTATTTTTTGCAGTAATTCATCGCTGCTTACAAACACATATTTAACGGCAGCATCGTTAAAAATAAATTCAATTTCGAGTGGATTGGTAGTAGGGTAAATAGGAACGAGGATTGCGCCACTTTGCTGAACAGCCAGATCGGTAATGAGCCACTCGGGCCGGTTGTTGGAAATGATGGCAATTTTATCCCTGTTCTCAGTGGTCATATCGTTGCCCGAAACACCCAATGCAAGCAAACCCGCCGTTAATTGTGTAGAGATTTGTTTGATTTCTGCGGTGCTGTATTTTCTCCACACGCCATTCTCTTTGGCCGCCAGCATATCTTCTTTCGGAAACTTCTCCAGTTGGTAGTCAATACAATCAAATAGTCGTTGGGGTTGAGCCATAGCGATCGTTGTTTAGCTTTCTTTTCAAATTAGTGCAAAAAACCTACAAAGAAAAACGAAAGCCTATTTATTTTGATAATATTGACCTTTCGGTAATTTGAAAACACGCCCGCGTTGAAAATGGCTGAAAGTATCGTAAGCCGCTTTGTTATCCGTCATCCATTTTTGATAATCTTCCGCCTTAATACCCGATCCCAACAGCCATTGGTTATATGCCTCGAACATATTGGATGAGATCAATTGTTTATGGTATTCAAACAAACGGAATGGAAATTGTGCGGCATTTGTTTCGAACCAGTTTTTAATAAACCCGGTTCTTATAGCAATGAGCTTTTGAGGATCGATGCCCGTAGCGGCACTGGAAGATTGGGTATTCATTACCGTTAGGTAAGCTTTTTCAAAAGCGTTCTTCTTCTTCTCGTTGTAATTTTTCATCAGGTCGGCATCTGTAAACAGTTTTCTGTAGCTGTCAAACAATATGGTCTTCATTTCTGCCGTGCGGATGGTATAACTTTCCAGGTTTACAAAGATCTCGCCATACAGCAGGCTCCATACCTTATCGGTGGTAAAATAGTAAAAACGTGCAGCATGGTAATAGTTGCCGGCATAATTGGGGTCAACCTCTATACCCTTTTCCCATTGCTGTATGGCGCTGTAATCTTTTTTTTGCCACAGCAGCTCGCCGTATTCGCTGTGCAGTACCCCGCTGAGAGGAAATTTTTTAAGCGCTTTGGTATATACTTTTGTCCCTTCTTTGTTGTCTTCAATAGCACGGTAAATAGTACCCGCAATCTGGAAGCTCTGCACATCAGCGTCTTCACTTTCTATTACCGGCTTGATGGCGTCTAACGAGCGGGCAAAATCTTTTTCCAGGTAATAAGTGTAGGCAATATCTTTCAGCAACTCCATATCGTCAGGTTTTTGCTGAAGCGCTCTTTTAAACACCATCACGGCATTTCCCCAATCGCCCTTGCGCATATATTCACGACCGATCTTTTGCAGGGTATCGGCATTTTCCTGGGCAAAACAAAGGGAGCTGTTTACAGCCAATACAAATAATAAGACAGCATATTTCATAGTGGTAAAGATACTGTAGTAATTTTTGATGTGGAATGAGTGATTTGTGAAAATGGTGTGGCGGTGCCCGAAATAAAAATGCCGGAACAATTGTTTTGTCCGGCATCTTCAATATTGCTTGCTTTTAATAAATCAAATGCGTCAGCAGCCCATCCCTCAGCTTGGGCTCAAACCAGGTGCTTTTGGGGGGCATTACATTACCGCTGTCGGCAATGTCGAACAGTTGCTGTATGCTTACAGGGTACAGGCTGAAAGCTACTTTCATTTCGCCGCTGTCCACTCTTTTTTCCAGCTCTTCCAATCCCCTGATGCCGCCTACAAAGTCTATTCTTTTATCGGTTCGCGGATCGGTAATACCTAGTATTTTATCCAGCAGGTTGTTTTGAACAATGGTTACATCCAGCACGCCAATCGGATCTTCGGTATAAGTGCCAGGTTTGGCAGTGAGCTTATACCATTGCCCGTCCAGGTACATGCCTGCATCATGCAACTGCTGCGGCGCAAATGCTTTTTCTTTTTTCTCTATGTCAAAACTTTCCTTAATCTGCTTCAAAAAATCTTCTTTGCTTAGCCCATTCAAATCTTTCACTACCCTGTTGTAATCCATAATATACAACTGCGAAGCTGGGAAGAGCGTAGTTAAAAAGTAGCCGGCACCTTCTGCATCGCCTGCGGCCGTAAGCCTTACTTTGGCGGCGCTGGCAGCGCGGTGGTGACCATCGGCAATATAAGTAGCGTCTACTTTTTCTGCAAACAGGTCGGTTACCTTTTGTATGGTTTTATCATCTGTAATAATCCATACGGTATGGCTGATGTTATCGTCGGCAACAAAATCATATACCGGCGATTTTTCCTTTTTCCATTTTTCTATCAGCTCATCCAACTCCTGCACATTTTTATACGCAAGAAATACATTGCCTGTTTGCGCGCCGGTGGTAGCAATATGGTTAATGCGGTCCTGTTCCTTTTCGGGACGTGTAAACTCGTGCTTTTTTATAATGCCATTTTCATAATCATCAACCGACGAGGTACATACCAGTCCCGTTTGGCTTTTACCATTCATTACCAACTGGTATATATAGTAGCAGGGCTTCGCTTCTCTGAACAAAACCTCGCGTTGTATATAGGCGTTCAGCGTTTCTTTTGCTTTTTCGTATACCTGTGCAGCGTGAATGTCAACGTTTTCGGGCAAGTCAATTTCAGCTTTGGTAATGTGCAGGAAGGAATAAGGATTGCCTCTTGCTTCCTCTTTTGCCTCCTTGCTGTTGAGCACATCGTAAGGACGGCTCGCCACCTGCTTTGCATACTGGGCTTGCGGACGGAGGGCCTTAAATGGAACAATAGTAGCCATAAATAATTTCGTTAGGATAAATATTTAGTTAAGCATGCTTCAATGCAAAATGTTTCATTAGTGCTACCAGCGCTTCTACGCTGCTTAGCGGCAAAGCGTTGTACAGTGATATCCTGAACCCGCCAACACTCCTGTGACCTTTTACGCCTACCATTCCTTCTTTTTTGCACAGGTCTAGAAATTCTTTTTCCAGTTCGGGATTTTCCATCACAAATACCACGTTCATTTTGCTGCGGTCTGCTTTATCAACCGTAGGTTTAAAAACCGGAATGGTATCCAGTGTGTCGTACAGCAAAGCAGCTTTGCGGTCGTTGATCTTTTCAATAGCCGATACGCCTCCCTGTTCTTTTAACCAGCGCAGCGTAAGCATACACACGTATATAGCAAATACGGGTGGGGTGTTGAGCATCGACCCGTTTTCGATGTGCTTGCGGTAATCCATCATAGAAGGCAAAGCCCTGTTAACTGTACCCAGTATATTTTTGTTTACAATTACCAGGTTAACACCTGCTGCGCCGATGTTTTTTTGCGCTCCTGCATAAATGAGCGAAAAACGGTTGAAATCCATTACACGACTCAATATATCGCTGCTCATGTCGGCCACCAGCGGCACATTTGTTTCGGGCACAAAATGCATTTGTGTTCCTTCAATGGTGTTGTTGGTGGTATAATGAAAGTATTTTGAACCGGCTGGTATTGCAAAATCCCTGGGGATATAGGAATAGTTCCTGTCTTTAGACGATGCTACCACGTTCACGCCGCCAAACAGCTTTGCTTCTTTAATGGGTTTGCTGCCCCAGGTGCCGCAATCAAGATAAGCTGCTGTTTCATTTTCGTTCAGCAGGTTCATGGGAACCTGGAAAAACTGCGTGGTGGCACCGCCATGCAAAAACAATACTTCATGATCGCTGTCGAGCTGCATCAGCTCTTTTGTAAGCGCAATGGCTTCGTCGAGCACAGGCTGAAACAAGGTAGTACGATGACCTATTTCCAGGATAGAAAGTCCTGTGTCGTTAAAATTGAGAATGGCATTGCTGGCCTGTTCAAATACCTGCTTGGGCAGTATGCTCGGGCCGGCATTAAAATTGTGTATCATTGCGGATCGTTATAAGTGAAAAATCCCTTTCATACCGGACTTTACTGATCGTTGAGGGCGGCAAAGATAGGCTAATTCCCGCAAGTTCCGTCCCCCGCTCCCGATGCTTTCCAGCTTTTGTCCAAATCGCCGAATATTTTAAGGTCTTCCGCAGTAAACTGTACTGGTCTGTCTGCATCCAGCGATGGTTGTCCTGCGTTTATCCACGCTGTATACCAAATGCTGGCCACCGCAAAAATGGATTGCCGCATGCGCCTTTCCACCATGCCGTTCATGGCCGCATTGTATGCAATGGTAAAATCGCGCGAATACTGGCGTATCAACAGGCTGTTCCTTTCTTCAAAAGCGTATTTAAGGGTGGGTGAAAATTGCAGCGAAAGCTTTTTTTCAAGCAGTAATACCGTATCTGCCGCCGCAGCGCTCTCTAATACTCTTTGCCAGACAAATACCTGTATGTTGGGAATATAATCTGCTTTGCCAATCCAGTAATCGAAGCTGGAGGAGGCCAGCAATTCCGGTATGCGACTTTCCCACAATCCGTGTATACCGTGCTGTCCGGTTTGCTGCCCGTTGTAGTTGCTGTGCGCATGGAGGGGCACATGGGCATCGGCAATGTAGTGGCCGATCTCTGCTGATAATTTGAGTATGGCAGGATAATTCTTTTCGCGAAAGGCTTCCGTAAGCCTGTACTGCATGATGTTGATCCACCACGGTACAATGCCGTGAGCCCTTAAAGAATCTTCTCCATACTTTTCAACAGCATCGTTCCAGTTGTGGGGTAATGCTTCAAAAGGATAGGCGCCATAACGGTTAAGGTCAATGTAATGCCTTGCGCCTTCCTGCTTTACCATATACCTTCTCTTATCAGGATCTACCGAGTGGCTGGTTATAAACTCAATATTGGGTTTATACAACGCCAGCATTGCCGGCGGAAGAAGGAAAATTGCGTGGTGATTGATCTGCTGATGCCCGTAAAAGCCCCAGGCAAAGCTGTTATTACTGTTAGCGGTTAATATACATAATAAAAGGAGCGTCTTTCTCATAGTAGCAGCAAAAAAAGCATGCAGGCAAAATACCTGCATGCTAAATTTATAATAAAAAGAATTTACAAGATCAGCGAAGTTACTTTTTCTTAAAGGCAATGTATTTCGATTCTGCCTTTACTATGTTGCTTAAAAAGCTTTTCATTTGCTCATACTCGCCTACCGGCACATCTTCCTTATGCAAAAGAGCCTTTCTTTTTACAATTAAATGGTTGGGGCTTTTTACAACATATTCAAGGCTGTATTTATTATTGCGGAACGACAGCTTCTGGCTTTGCGGAAGTTCAATAAACTTGTACTCAGCGGGAATCTCAATATCAACAGTTGTTTCGTATTCATCTACGTCTTCATATCGCCAATACTCCACAGGAAATTTTCGCTGATTGGCGGAAAAATTATCTACTGTTGCCACCACATCTTCAAAAGGAATTTTAAACATGTTCATGCTTCCTACTTCCGACACTTCATTCTGTACACTATACTGGTAGCTGTATTGCAAAGAATCGGTTGGTTCATTGATATTTTTGAACCGGATGTCTTTCAGTGTAACAGCGTTTTTATATTTTCCACTGATGGTTTTTTCCATCTCCTCCATTTGTTTTTCCCTCGAAAGATCGGAGTAGGTATATTTTAAGTCTGAACTTAGCGCGCCAGACTTTTGTACGTCTGTAGAAATTTCAATGTTATCGCCATTTACTTTGAGTGTCGATCTTCGTTTGATAATATCTTTAATGCGCCCAGGACTTACAATTGGTTCGATGTTGATATTGCCGCCTTCATCACTCTTAGAAGGAATGGTAAGCGATACCGCTTCGTACAAACTGGAGGGCAGGCTTGCAAAAGGCAGGTTGTTGTCGGTAAGCTCCAGGTAATACATTTTGCCATCGAGCCAGGTTTTGACTATGCAATGATTAAATTCGAGCGAAGGCAGCACCATGGCATGTTTACCATAATCGCGTGTAGATACCAATACCATATTGCTTTTAATGTTGGCCATTTTTGCCAGTGCTGTAAACAACGCCGAAAGATCCTTACAGTCGCCCAACGCTGTATTGATGGTGGTACCGGGCTTCTGCGGCAAGTACGCACTTTGCCTGAACGATACCGAACTGTACCTGATATTGCTTTCTATATAATTGTAAATAGATTTTGCGATTGCCTTTTGCGATAAACCCGCCACACCTTTTGGAAAGAGGGTATTGAAAACCTCCTGCACATCAAAATCGTCTTCTGTCCTTTTTGCAGAAAGATCGCTGTACCAGTTGCCAATGATATTCCAGTTGGGCATGGTAGATACGGTAACGGAATACCCGGCATCGCCCAGCGTGGGCATGTAGGGTTCGCTTTTGAGCGCGGCAACATTGTTCATTTGCCAGGTGTATAATGTATAGTCTTCAGGTTTGGTTATAACCGGCGTAACATTTGTGTTGAGTGTTTTATGATTGATGTTGATGTTATTGGCAACGAGCAATGCGTACCTGGAAGTAATTTCAGGCACAAACCCGTTGAAAATAAATTTTTGCGAATAGTGACTTGCTAATCGCCCCTGCGGGTAATGCTGCAGTTTGTAGCGCAACACAATTACATCACCCACTTCCAATCCTGTAAATACAACACTATTGTTATTTTGCTCTGCAGGCGTTTTGGTGCCTGATTTTTTTACTGTTTCTGCCTTTTCTATAACAAGGTAAGAGGAGTTGGAATTGTAGGTAATGTTGCTTTCCTTCCAGCTATCTATTCCTTTTTGATTGTTGATCTTAACAATAAGCGTATTCAATTCTTCAGAAGCGCCTTCGGGATACACAATGCCCAACTGTTCATTCAGCAGGTAATGATAGTCGTAGTCCTTAATAGTGTCGACTGCATTTTTTATAAGGTCATCTATATTGTATTCGGGAAATGATTTCCAGAGTGATGGCTTATTTTGCAGCTCGCGTAATTTTTCGCGCGAAGTATATTTATTGGCGTCAAAGTAAATTGCTTTTTTAAATGCATCGATGGCTTCGTTTTTTTGCTGCATGTTCTGGTAGTAAAATCCCAGGTTCTCCCAATAGGTAGCAGTATAGGGCGAAAGGCGGAGTACCTCTTTACCTGTTTCCGCAGCTTTGCTGTAGTTCTGCTGGTTGTAGTAATAAAGCGCAACAGTATTCAGCAACTCTGCATCGTAAGGAAAATCTTTGGCAACCGTCTGGTATATCTTCAGTTGCTTATCTGCTTTACCCTGCTGCTTATAGGCTTCGGCAAGAACTTTGGCAATATTAAAGTCGTAATTGTCTTTAAGAAAAGTTTCAAGCACCTCAATGCCACCGCTCACGTCCTGGTCTACCTTGGTTTTTACATTGTACATCAGCTCTGCCACCCTGGAGTTGCCTGGCTGTTCTTTATAAGCAGCTTTGATGGTTTTTACCAGTTCGTCCAGTTTGTTCTTTGAGCTCAGTAACTTAATCCTGGTGTTCAGTATTTCGTTGTCTTCTCCGAATTTTGAAACGTATCCGTCAATTTCTTTTTCAGCTTCGTCGTATTTTTCAAGGTCCATCCATTCGTTGATCTTAAACTTGATCGAGAGTGCGCAGTCCGGATCTTTTGCTTTCAGGGTTTCTATTTCCCTTGCCAGCATTGTCCTGTTCTGCTCTTTCATATAACATTGCAGCAGGGCAAATCTTATCAGCGAGTTATCAGCATACTTTTTAATCAGTTTCTCCAGCAAGCGGCGCGACTCAGTTATTTGCTGGTTGCGCAGGTAAGTTTCGTTCAGCAGCAGGTAGTTCACAATATTGCCAGAATCTGCTTTGATCTTTTCTTCAAAGTAGGCTTCTGCAAAATGCTTTACAGGGGTCGACTTAACAACGGCTGACGATTGTTTGGGGTAGGGGCGCAGATCGCTGCTGTACTTTAATCCTTCAATTGCCTCATAATTGTTGTTGGTAAAGCGCACAATAAAGTTGGGATAATTAGTGCTGGTATAGGCCAGCTTTACCAACAACCGGTTATACCCTTTTTTTAAATCAACCTGGTGCTTGTAATAATCAAGTTCGGTAATACATTCTTTAGAAGCACTGACTACGGGAGCATCATTCACCCATATTTTAACCGCACCTGTACCGCCGGCATTCAGCAGCACTTTCATATCGCGGGGCGCTTCTACAAAACATTGAGCATAAATAACCGCGGTGGTGCCCTGCAGGTAGGCGCCTATCGAAGTCCATCCATCTCTATCCATTTCTGCGGGCAAAAACCATTTTATTTCGGCATTGTTAGCCGATTTGAATGTTGCGTTTGCCTCCGGGTGTTCCAGCGGACCGAATTCTTTGTCGAATCCACTCCCCGACAGGTTATCGAAAGGTCCAACCAGTTGCCACATCGGGCCTACAGCGCCCATCTTTTCATACTCGGGGTAGCGCTGCTCCATTTTATTGGTGGCATACCAATGCCAGGACATTACATAGCGACCTGCCGATTTTAAGGAGCCATTGATATTTTTATCGGAAAGCAATTTTTCCAACGTATTCATTTGGGTTGAAGTCTTCTTGCCATAAGTGCCTAATACTGCTTCGTTGAACCATAACGCAAACAGGTAGGGGTTGGCATCTTTTACCTTTTGGTAAAGCGATGGCATAAAATCTTTTTCCTTTGCTTCTTTGCCTTCGAAGGTGGCAACAAAGAGCCAGGTTGCATACGCATCGGCAGCAAGTGCCGGGTCCTGCATGGCTTTCTTTAGCAGGGCTTTAGCCTCGGTAATATTGTTTTTATGCAGGGCTGCCCAGGCATCTTCATAATCATTGCCAACTACGGCTGAACAAAAAGCCAGTATAAGGCATCCAAGGGTGAAAACTTTCTTTAACATACAAAGGGTTTATGGTGCTGCTATTTAGCATGCGAGTCATCGTCTAACGTTGTAACGCCCCCCGAAATTGCGAACTTCATGGCGTCGGCCGGACTAATATCGGATATTATCCTGATTCTTTCTCTTTTTACAAAATATAAACGACCTGTAAATGCATAGGATTGGGGCACATATACAGCAACAAATTCGTGCAGTCCAAATTCGTGCAGCTCTTCGTGCGTAATAAAGCCTATTTGCCATACATCTGCTACTTCTACGCTTACCAGCACCGCTTTATCAAACTTTCGTTTGTTGCCGGCAAATGCCTCAAAAAAATCTTTTACCGTAGAATAAATGATCTTGATGCCGGGCGTTTTCTGCAAAACATTATCAAACAATTCTACCAGCTTGCCTACCACAAAAGAAGAGGAGATATACCCTACCAGGAAGATAATGATGATAGCCAGTATAAGGCCCATGCCAGGCAGGTAATAAGAAGAGATTTCCGGGAAGAAATTGGCGAGCGCATCTGGCAATATCCTGTCCAGGAAGTTAAAAAGTGAAGTAAGTGCCCATATCGTAATAACAATCGGAGCCAGGATGATAAGCCCCTGCAGGAAATACTGCAAAATTTTACTGAACGCTTTTCTCATATTGCTTTCTGGCTTTAGAGGGCAAAATTACGTATATCAAAACTCAAGTCAGGTCTTTGCGCCTGATTACTTGTTTTATCGGGGTAATTTCTTCAGAAGAAAAATATGCGAGAAAGCAGGAAGGCGCTATAATTCTATCGCTATCTGTTGAACAAAAACAAATCAGATTTTAGGAACTCCTATACCTTCCGATATGTTTTCTTTAATTTTCTTGGTACAAAGCATCCTTAATACAGTTTGGATTTCTGATGCACAGTTGAATATGATTCTTTTCTTTAAATCCGGCATTAGGGTATATGTCGTCTCCTTCCCAAAACACACCTCTGGCAGAGTCGAAATGCCTTTTCCCTTTTATTTTGTGGATCATTTCTACGACAGAACAATCCAGCCTCCTGATTAAAAGATCCTGGTATTTACCAATTGGAATGTTTTCCGGGCTGTTAAGTCCCAATGTTTTACAACTTGTCTGAAGCACTTCATAAGCGTCTTTCAATAAAAGCAAATTTTTATAATCGATAAAATCCAGGCACACGCCTAAATCTATGACGGCGCCTAACACTGAAGGTCTTTCTATTTTCGATTTGTGTTTTTGCGGATGATTTTTGAGAGAGATGGCATATTCTAAAGCCCTGTCGTAGCTATTTTCCCAAAAGTAGATTCCGTTACCCAACCAGTCATAATCATTTTTACTTGCCTGCAAAGAGCTTCCTGCTATTACTTTGTTCAATACAGATTCGTCGCAGCCGTGGAAGCCAATAACTAATCCTGATCTTGTGGAATACATAGGTCTTTATATTCCTTCTTAAGTTCCCCCTTTTTATTAAAATAACCTAATTCCGTAAGCAGCTTTTTTGCTTCCGTTTTACTGTTAGCAACTTTTTCATTGTATTTTTTAAGCTCTTTTCTGATTTGAGCCAATTCTTTATCTCCCATGCAAAAGGTTTTTTCTAAGATAACGCAAAAGTATCAATTTAAATATAAGTTTACCCAAGGGTGAGTTCCAACTTGTATAATTTTCAGGTCGGTAAGACACCATAGCCGCCAACTTAAAAAGACAACTATGGTTAGTGGCCGTTTTGCAACGTAGGTGCTATCTGTTTGTAACCATCGCCAACATCTTTTTTACTGCGCCGTAGGTGCAGCCCTCTATATGGGCAGCACCTGCCCGTCCGGTCAGGCGGGTCTACGGTGCAAAGCGTCAGGGGGTTGGTTTTTTACAAACGGGTTGCCTCCAGAGGCAATAGAGCCTTTGCGGCTTCCTTAAGTTGACGACTATGATGAGGCTCCGACCAGCAGAAAATAATACCAGCCAGTACCGAAAAACGACAATAGCCATGGGCTCGGTCGCATGTTGTAAGGACGGATTTTGATCCGTCCGAAAAAAAGCTCAAAACCAAAAAGTACATTTTGCAGGCATTGCTTGCATCTATATAAAGAATACGCTTTTTTATATTTATAGGTTTACCTATATACCGCACAGACATTGCTACAGTTTGCCGCTTCGTGAAACTTATCATGTCCCCTCATTCCGCAAAAAGCTTTGATAAAAGGCAAAAAAACAGGATGGAAACTTTGGCAACAAAAAAAGTTTCCATAGTTTTGTTCCCGATTTTGAAGTTTATGGAGATACAGGAAAGAATTGCACTGAAGGCTCATGATCTTTTTTTACGATATGGTGTGCGCAGCATCAGCATGGATGAAATTGCATCGCAGTTGGGGATCAGCAAAAAAACCATTTACCAGTTTTATACCGACAAAGACTCGTTGGTAGAGAACGTGATAGATATGATGCTGAAGGACAATGAAAAGGAATGTTTCAGTACAAAGGATGCAAGCGAAAACCCGGTACACGAAATATTCACAGCGATGGATATGGTACAGGAATTGCTGAAAGTGATGAACCCAACGATCGTCTATGATCTTCAGAAATACCATCCTGCAGCGCATAAAAAGCTCAGCGACCACCAGAATAAGTTCCTGTACAGGCTTATAAAGGAAAACCTCGAGGAAGGGATAAAACTTCAATTGTACAGACCCGAGATCAATGTTGAGATCATTGCCCGGTTCAGGCTTGCCACAGTATTTATGATGTTCAATCCAGATTTATTTCCCGCCGGAAAGTACAGCCTTGTAACAATCCTCGGAGAAGCAACAATTCATTTCCTGTATGGAATAACAACATTAAAAGGACAAAAACTGATTCAGAAATATCAACAACAACGACAAAACAATCAACATATATGAAATGCCTGCACAAATGTTTATAACCAAACGCAATCACTATCTGGCATTCCATGTGGCAAAAAAGTAAAAATTAAAAACAAACACATGAAACGAGCATATACAGCAATAAAGAAAAGAAAGGACTTGCTATGCGGGTTTCTCCGGGAAGCATCCTGGTCGAAACAAACTCACAAAATGCTGGGACTGGTATTGGCAGTTTCGCTTTTGGGTTCAGAACTATATGCGCAACAAGATACAGCAAGCACACATGCCTTTAGCCTGCAACAGGCTTTGGATTATGCAAAAACCAATAATGTGCAGGTTAAAAATGCATTGCTGGATATTAAGATACAGGAGCAAACAAACAGGGAGGTAACCGGTACTGCTTACCCGCAAATCAGCGCCAATGGATCTTTGGTATATAATGCTAAGCTTCCTGTAAGCCTTGTGCCGGCAGAGTTCTTTGGTGGGCAACCCGGTACATTTGAAAAACTGGCCTTCGGTGTTAAATGGGGGGCCACTGGCGGCGTATCGTTAAACCAATTATTGTTTGACGGGCAGGTGTTTGTAGGGTTACAGGCGAGGGAAACGTTGATCAAATTCTCTGAAAAAAATGCAGAGATAACGGAAGAAGCCATCAGGGCAAATGTAACCAAGATCTATTATCAGCTTCTTGCAAGCAAAACACAGATCCAGTTGCTGGATGCGAATATAGACATGTTGGAAAAGCTGCACCACGATACCAGGATCATGTTTGAAAATGGTTTTGCCGAAAAGCTCGATGTTGATAAGCTCGATGTGCAACTAGCGAACCTTCGCACCGAAAAAACCGGTGCCCTTAACCAAATAAGCAATGGTTACCTGGGGTTAAAAGTGTTGATGGGAATGCCAGTACGAGATTCGTTGATATTAACCGATTCTATAAGCGATGACCGTATAAAAGAGGGAATATTGGAAATCAGCGACTTTGATTACACGCAACGCAGAGATTTTCAGTATGCCGACTTAGGAGTGGCATTAGGCGAATATGATGTGAGACGTTATAAGCTGGCAAAACTGCCAACGCTTTCGCTTAATGGTTATTATAATAAAAATGCTCAACGCAACCGGTTCGACTTTTTTAAAGGTGGCGATTGGTTTGATATATCCGCTATTACATTGCAGTTGAACATCCCGATATTTACAGGTTTCTCTGCAAATGCACGCATAGCCAAGGCAAAGATCTCGCTGCAGCAATCAATGAATCAGCGGGAAGCGTTGAAAATAAATATCGACAACGAAATACAAACGGCGAGAAACAACTACAACACTGCTGTTTCCACGCTTGATTACCAAAAAAGAAATATGCAACTGGCCGAATCGGTTTTTCAACAAACCAGGAAAAAGTTCGAAGCAGGTTTGGGATCGAACACTGAAATCATACAGGCGCAAACAGATATGAAAACGGCTCAAACCAACTATATCAATTCGCTATACAATGCCATTATAGCACGCGTAGATTTTGTTAAGGCAACCGGAAAATTGTAAACAAAAAATTAAGAGACTTATAAATTAAGATATATGCAAAACGTAATAAAACTGGCTTACACCATTACTGCTTTGATGGTTTTAACCGCCTGCGGTGCAGGTCAATTGTCGCCAGATGCTAAAGCCAAAGCTGTAGCGGAAAAAAAGGCGGAGATTGAAAAATTAAAAGCACAGGAAAAAGGCATTACAGACCAGATCGCTAAGTTGGAAGAAGAGATTCTGAAGATCGACCCCTCGCAAAAAAAGGAGAATCCCAAGCTGGTGGCGATATCGCCGGTAACAGCAGGCAATTTTACTCATTACATCGACTTGCAGGGAAGAGTGGATGCAACCAACGTTGCATATGTGGCGCCACGCGGGCAGGGTGGACTGGTAAAAGCCATATACGTGAAACAGGGCGACAATGTAAAAAAAGGCCAGCTCCTGTTAAAGCTTGACGATGCGCTTACACAGAAACAGCTTGACCAGTTGAACACACAACTGGCGTATGCAAAAGACCTGCTGCAAAGGCAACAAAATTTGTGGGATCAAAAAATTGGCACCGAAGTGCAGTTGCTGAATGCAAAAAACAATGTTGCCAATATTGAAAAGCAGATCGCCTCTGTACAGGAACAGTCTTCTTTTTCCAATGTGTATGCAGAAATGTCGGGTGTGGCAGAAACGGTGAATATAAAAGTGGGAGAATTTTTCCAGGGCGGTCCGCAGATCAGGATTGTAAATACCAACGATCTAAAGGTAATAACCCAGGTGCCTGAAAACTACCTGGAACGCGTAAACGTAGGAAGCCCGATGACCATCAATTTCCCCGAGGCAAATAAAACCATACAAACCAAAGTTACTGTTGCCGGCAAACTGATCGACCCCAACAGTCGCTCCTTTTATGTAGAAGCAAAACTGCCTGCCGATAAAAGTCTTCGTCCTAACCAGATAGCCATGGTTAAAATACAGGATTATACGGCAAAAGAAGTATTGACTATACCGGTGAATACCTTGCAAAACGACGATAAAGGAAAGTTTGTAATGGTGGCTGTTAAAGATGGCAGCAAACTGGTGGCAAAGAAAAAACCGGTAGTAACCGGTCAGTTGTATGCAGACAAGGTTGAAATAACAGAAGGACTGCAAGCGGGAGACCAGTTAATTACTGATGGCTTCCAGGCTTTATACGAAGGTCAGTTGCTCACAACCAACTAGCCATTGCTTTTACTGGTAATAATTTTTGTTACGACTAAGCTAAATTAATATGAGTGCTTTAGAAAATTTCACGGGGAAGTTTAAGCAGTTTAAGCCAACCAGTTGGAGTATAAAAAACAAAACTTCCATTTACCTGCTCATGCTCTTTGTGAGCATTATTGGGGTAACACAATTTGTCACCCTGCCCAAAGAGCAGTTTCCTGATATTATTATACCTACCGTATACGTACAAACGATATATGTAGGCAACTCTCCCAAAGACATTGAAAACCTGGTTACACAGCCCATCGAAAAACAGATTAAAGCGATTACGGGGGTTAAGATCCAGAAAACAACCAGCACCTCTATCCAGGATTTTTCGGCCATAGTGGTAGAGTTTAATACGGATGTGGATATTGACGTGGCAGTGCAGAAAGTAAAAGATGCCGTGGATAAAGCCAAAACCGATTTGCCTACCGATTTAACGGAAGAGCCATCGGTAATGGAAGTGAGCTTGTCGGAGATACCCATCATGTATGTAAACATTAGCGGCGACTACGATGCCGTTCGGTTAAAGAAATACGCCGATGATATACAGGACAAGCTGGAAGAATTGCCGCAGATCACAAGAGTAGATATTGTGGGTGCGCCTGAGCGTGAGTTCCAGATAAATGTAGACAACTACCGCATGCGCAGCGCGAACTTAACCTTTGATGATATTGCCAACGCCGTTTCGCGTGAGAACATGGATATTACCGGTGGCTTGCTGGAAGTGGGCAATATGAAAAGGACCATGCAATTGAAAGGGCAATTCCGCTCTGCCGCCGACATTGAAAAAGTGGTAGTGCGTGGACCTAACGGTGGCTCTATTTATTTGAAAGATATTGCTGTAATTAAAGATACTACCAAGGAAAGAGAAAGTTATGCGCGGCTGGATGGTAAGAATGTAATTACGCTCAACATCGTAAAACGTTCCGGCGAAAACCTGATTGAAACAGCGCAGCAGGTAAAAGATGTAATGAAGGAAATGCAGGGTAATGAGCTCCCCCAAAACCTGCAGGTAACCATTACCGGCGATCAGAGCAGAAACGCCAAGCACTCTTTCGATGAACTGGTAAACTCTATCGTTATCGGGTTCATACTCGTATTGGTCATCCTCATGTTCTTCATGGGCGTAACCAACGCCTTTTTCGTTGCCTTGTCGGTGCCGTTGAGCATGTTTGTGGCGTTCCTGTTCTTGCCGCTGGCAGATATTATTATCGGCGCCAACGTAACGCTCAACTTCATGGTGTTGTTTGCCCTGCTGTTCGGCTTAGGTATTATAGTGGACGATGCGATTGTGGTAATTGAAAATACGCACCGCATATTTGTGCAGGCCAATGGTAAAATGAGCTCTGAAAAAAGCGCTATGGTGGCAGCGGGTGAAGTGTTTATACCGGTACTAGCCGGCACGCTCACCACGTTGGCTCCGTTCTTTCCATTGTTGTTCTGGCCGGGTATTATTGGTAAGTTCATGATCTACCTTCCGGTGATGCTGATCTTTACACTAACGGCATCGCTGATTGTGGCGTTCATCATGAACCCGGTATTTGCGGTAGATTTCATGAACCATCCCGTGGATGAACACAAAAAAAGGAAATCGGATATTTTCAGAAAGCCGTTTTTCTGGATAGCCATAGCCGTTGGAGTGTTGTTAGACCTCATGGGTTATACCTTCCTCGGCAATATCATACTGTTCCTCGTGTTGCTGGTGTTGTTGAATATCTATGTATTGGATGGAGTGATTCACAGTTTCCAGAATCGTGCGCTTCCCTGGATCATGGGGCATTACGAATCTTTACTCAAATGGTCGCTCAAAGGCTGGAGGCCCGTGCACCTGCTGATTGGTACGTTTGTACTGCTGATATTCAGCTTTATGATATTCGGCGCCTCTGTAGGCAGCCAGCGGGTTAAAGTGGTGTTCTTTCCCAAATCAGATCCCAACTTCATTTATGTATACCTGAAATTACCTGTAGGAACAGATGTGGAGTATACCGATTCTATTACACGCACGCTCGAAAATCGTGTGGTAAAAGTATTGGGTATGGAAAACGGCAAACAGAACCCGATCGTAGAGAGTGTGATCTCGAACGTGGCGGTGGGTGCAAGCGACCCCAACAGTGGCGACAGGAGTACAAGGCCTGAACTGGGCAGGGTGCAGGTATCGTTTGTGGAGTTTGAAAAAAGACATGGCGCGTCTACAGCAGCCTTGCTCGATTCGATACGTGCTGCTATAAAAGGCATACCCGGTGCGGAAATTTCGGTTGACCAGGAAGCAAGTGGTCCTCCAACCGATCCTCCGATCAATATTGAAGTGGCCAGTGAAGATTTTGACAAGTTGATCAAGACCGGTGTTGCGTTGAAGAACTATCTTGATTCAATACAAGTGCCTGGTGTGGAAGAATTGAAAATGGATGTAGATCTTACCAATCCTGAAATCAGCTTAACAGTAGACAGAGAGCGTGCGTTGATGGAAGGTGTTTCTTCTGCCCAGATAGGCATGGAAATAAGAACAGCGTTGTTTGGCAGGGAAGTATCGAAAATAAAGGATGGTGATGATGAATATAAAATACAATTGCGCAACAACGAGGTGCAACGCAAGAGCCTGAGCGACCTGCTGAACATGAACATAACGTTCAGGGATATGGCCAGCGGCGGTGCTATTAAAAATGTACCGATCAGCAGTTTGGTAAAAGTAGATTATACTACCACGTTGGGAAGTGTAAAACGCAAAGACCAGAAACGTATGATCACACTGCGTTCAAACGTGCTGGAATCGCAAGGGTATACGCCTACAGCAGTAAATGCCCAGATCAAAAACCATATTGATGCATTTACCGGCAAAGCAGATGGCGTAACCATCAAACAAACCGGTGAAGGCGAGCAGCAGGCGGAAACGGGTCAGTTCCTCTTAATGGCTATGGTGATTGCCCTGATGATAATCCTGTTCATACTGGTACTCCAGTTCAATTCCATCAGCAAGCCTGTCATCATTCTAATGGAAATTGTGTTTAGCGTTATAGGTGTATTGCTCGGGTTTAGTTTAACAGGTATGGATGTATCGGTTGCATTTACCGGCTTGGGTATTGTAGGTCTGGCAGGCATTGTGGTAAAGAACGGTATATTGGTAATTGAGTTTGCCGATGAGTTGAGAATGCGTGGCATGAAAACAAGAGAAGCGGTAATAGAAGCCGGTAAAACACGTATCATCCCCGTATTGCTAACGGCGCTGGCAGCCATATTCGGGTTGATTCCATTAGCGGTTGGGTTTAATATCGACTTCGTAGGTTTGTTTGAGAGTTTTGAACCACACATCTTCTTTGGCGGCGATAGCGCGAGCTTCTGGAAACCATTGGCATGGACGATCATATTCGGGTTGATCTTCGCCTTCTTTATGACGCTGATCATTGTACCGGCTATGTACCTGATTGCAGAAAGGTTAAGACGCCCGATGCGGAGGCACTATGGCGGCAAATGGATTTCTATGTTAGGCATTCCTCCTTTAACGTTCGTATTCCTTCCATTGGTATTCGTATCTATGTTCAGGCATAGGCTCGAAGTTGCAAGAAGAAGAAGAAAGCTGGCCGGCAAGGCAAGTGAAACATGGATAAGAAGCTGGTTCTAGAAACAATGTAATAGCTATAAGAAAGTGCGGTTCTACAGCCGCACTTTTTTATTGCGGGTATTTTACCACATAGGAACATAGGATTGTGTAAAAAGAAACAAGAAGCAAAATCAACTCAGCGGTTTTACCCTGTTTCCCGGCAACATACACCTGTAATTTTTGCTATCATTCACCTATGTTTCTATGTGCCTAAGTGGTAAAATAAACGACATACACTATTAACACAATACGAACACCAATCCTCCGTTATAGCTTTGATTTTTTAACGCGTTGATTTAATAACCCGTTTTAAAAACAATATTCCTAATCCCTCCGTACCCTCTGGCCCCTTTAGTACTTTTTTTGATCCGCGACCCTGTTGTATTAATTCATTAAAAAAACAGCGTCTATGCAAAAGAGTTCGACAACCCATTTCCAGGACATTGTAGCATATGCTGCAGCCCTTGCTTACTTCTCGGCTATTACCGTATTTGCATTGCTGTACGTTTAAGTGCAGCATGCCAACTGTTCAAAGGCGGAGCAGCAATGTTCCGCTTTAAACAGTATTTCTAACGCGGGGTATCAGCAGTACCCACAGCCGCTTTCTCACCCTTATCAAAAATTAGCACCAGCATATTTTATAGAGCTTATCTTCGCCGCCTTAAGATTTGTATATATGACCGGTATTGATAGTGTGCTGCTGGAGCAGGTAATCATTCACAAAATTGGCAACCCAAGCCGTGGCGAAGATTTAAAGCTTTCATCAGCACCCGTAGCATTGAGCGATGAAATAGTAAGCAAGCTGCTTACACGTTACCTGTTAGGCGCATTCAACGAAAATGAGCTTTATAAATTCACGCATCTCAGCAACCTGAACCTGAATGAAGTATATACTTATGTAACACAGATTTTTGAAGCGCCCCAGAAGTTTGTGGAAGTATCAGCACAGTTAGCTTCATTTCTCTATAGTAAATCCACGCATGTAAGGGTAAAAGAAGGAGAGCTGTATATTGTGCTGTTTGATGAAGTTCCGTTTGAAAATGATTATGTAAAAGCGCTCGGCATCTTTAAGTCAGAAACCAAAGAAACCTTTCTGAAAGTAAAGCCACTGACCGATCAATGGGAGGTAACACAGGAGGAAGGAATTAACATCAACAAGCTTGATAAGGGTTGCCTGGTATTTAAAACGGCTGCGGCAGATGGCTATAAAGTATGCGTGGCAGATGCTGTAAACAAGCAGCAGGACGCCCAATACTGGGTAAACGATTTTTTGCAGGTAATGCTCTGGGCAGACAGTTACAACCATACCGACAAATATTTAAGCCTTTGCAAAAGCTTTGTAACAAATGAATACGCCGAAAAATTTGAAATATCCAAAGGCGACCAGATAGACCTGCTGAACCGCTCTATGGAATATTTTAAAACCAAGGAACAGTTCAACCTTAAAGAATTTGCCGACGAAGTAATTCACCACCCCGAAGTGGTAGATACTTTCATGGATTATAAAAAAAATTTTGAAGCCTCGCGCAACTACGAAATAGAAGACGAATTTGACATTCATCTTTCTGCTGTAAAAAAACAGCAAAAGGTTTTTAAAACGGTATTAAAGCTCGATAAAAACTTTCATGTTTATATTCATAGCCGCCGCGATCTTATTGAAAAGGGTGTTGACGAAATGACCGGGAAAAAATTCTACAAATTGTACTTCGACGAGGAACATTAAAAGCTGTCAGCTATGAGCTTTCAGCGATCAGCAGTGTAAAGGTTTCCAACTTTTTAAAGAGTGGAAACCTTTTTTATCGATGCATTCGGATTAAATTCTCAGGCTGAAAGCTGATGGCTGACTGCCCCCTCCTCATCAATCTACCCGGCTCTTTGCTGTTTCCATCTTTATTACCCGCTCTTCGTCGCGGGTTATTTCTTTTTCCAGTTTTGCTATTTTTTTATTGAGCTTTTTTAATTCTTTCACAGCCTTTCTTGCATCTTTCGATTCATCCGCTGCTTCGTCTGCTGCCCTCCTGGCACGCCTTGCTTTGCTTTTGTCCTGCGGATCGTCGCTCAAACTTTCGGCTGCTTTTTCATTGTCCTTAGCCGATTCTTTCGCTTCTTCTATCTTTTCCTTCCTTTCTTCCTCCAGCTTCATGCGTTCGTCTTTCATTTCCTGCAGTTCGCGTTTCTTTTCTTCAATTACATTTTTTGTTTTAAGAATTTCTTCCTGCTGTTTCGGCGAAAGGATGGGTTTGCCCGGTTGAGTTTGCGCCAGCGCGGCGATGGTAATAAAAAAGGCGCCAATAAAAGTAAGACAACGGTGAAGTAATACTCTTTTCATAGATTTTTATTTTATAGTACATGATAAGTTTATCAAGTATCGTGCCTTTTAGGTGGATCGCAGATAAAACAGCAACAATGTCAGTCATGATAAGTTGAATAAACGTTATGGCTACCGCATGCAACGTTCGCCTATACATACAGGTCAGCATACCCTGCAATGGTGCATTAAACGTTTTGTTGCAGTTTTTCCTCAATCCATTCAGCAGAACGACGATGTGAAACAAGCAATGTTGCAGATTGCGTACGATTAAACCTTATATATGCAGATACGAGTTTTACTTTCTTTTATACTGATGACATGCATTTTCCATTCGTGCCAAAAAGATGACCAGGAGCAGCCCGTTCCGGATGAAACAAATGACACGCCTGATTATGGTGCATTGGTACGTTCTATTGAATGGGACAATGGTACAAAAGCAGTGATGGCATACAACAGCGATAGCACGCTTAAGAAAATCGATTATAGCTTTCAAAACATTGTAAGCGCCACTGTTTTTGAATGGGAAGCAAAAAAAATAAAAGTGATGTACGATGACCGGTCGCTCTATAAAAACACTTATTATTACACAGGCGACAGGGTTGCTCATTATATCAACAGCCCCAAGCAAATAGTATCGCAGGTGTCGTACAAAATGGAATACACCTACAAAAGCAACGGGCAACTGGATAAACTGAAATACTTTACAACCAACGAAGCCGGAACGGAATTAAAAACCAGCTCCACTTATGAGTATAACACTGCCGGCGACCTTACCAGGGTTACTACCACCAACAACAATTCTATTATCACACACACCATTGAAAGCTATTCGGATTCTGCTGATTTCAACCCATTAATATTTATTGAGGTGGGATTGTTTGAAAACTATACCATCTACAACCTGCCTGTTATGAGCAGGGTGAAAAAATATCCAACCAAAATTGTGCGTACCGTAAAAACAGGAAATGATGAACCGTATATTGATAAGATAACAGAAAACACCTGCGAAATCAGCGACAGGAGGATCAATAAAATCACTTCAAAAATTACCATACCGGGCATGCCGCAGTACAGCAATATTGTAGCGGGCGTGTTTAAGTATGAATAGGAATTTATTGTTTGGGGTTTGGGGTTTGGGGTTTATTGTTTGTTGTTTGAGGTTTGTCGTTCTCGCAGCGAACGCAACGGAGCCGCGATAGATAGCGCCGGTAGGTATTTAACAACCCGCCCTTGTGCCTGAGAGCCTCACCTAGCCTCTCCAAAGGAGAGAGACCCGCCTATTCGGTTCCGATGCTATATATGCTGACATATAGAATTGAGCATGTTTGCATAAACGATAAACTACAAACATCAAACTTCCCTGTGAATCTCTGTGCCTTTGTGGTTCAAAAAACCCGAAACAATAAACATCAAACTCCAAACTACCTGCTCTTTTCTTCCAGCTCTAACAACTTTTCAAAAGCAGCTTCGTATTCGCGGTTGATGGAGTTAAGAGCATCGCTATTCTTCTTATAATCTGCTTCTGCTGCAAGGAATTTATTTTTGTCGGAATAAATATCTGGAGAAGCCAACTGCGCTTCGAGCGTTTTTTTCTGCTGCGTGAGCGATGCTATTTTTTCTTCGAGTTGCTGCAGATTTTTTTGCTGGCGTTGCAATTCTTTTTTCAGCTCTTTATCAATCGGAGCATTTGATGCTTTCGCTACCGGCGCAGGTTGTTGCTTTTGTTCCGTTTTTTTTTCTTCAACAGCAGGCTTTTTCTCCTGCTGCTTCGCAGAAGCGTCTGCTTTGGCGGCTTCCGCCTTTTTTCGATCTTTCCATTCCATCCACTCATCGTAGCCACCGGCAAAATCTTTTATTTCATAATTGTCGATTTCCCATATACGGTTGGCTGTTTTTGAAATAAAATGACGGTCGTGGCTAACCAGTATCAAACTGCCCTGGTATTTGTTCAATGCTTCAATCAGCAGGTCTATCGAAAGCAGGTCAAGGTGGTTGGTAGGTTCATCCAGAATAAGAAAATTGGCTTTGCTCACAATTGTTTTTGCCAGCGCTACCCTTGCTTTTTCGCCACCGCTCAGCACTCTTATTTTTTTGTCTACATCATCACCACTAAACAAAAAGCACCCCAGCAATGCACGAAGTTCCTGCTCTGTTTTCTGGCTGCCGGAATTTTTCATTTCTTCCAGCAATGTATGTTGTATGTTCAATGCTTCCAACTGGTGCTGCGCATAAAAGCTTTCATCTACATTATGTCCCCATATCCTTTCCCCTTCAAATGGCTCTGCGCCGGCAACAATGCGCAATAAAGTCGATTTACCCTTACCGTTGGCGCCTATCAAGGCTATTTTATCGCCGCGGTTTATTTCGGCACCGGTATTTTCTACAATTTTTATGTCGCCAAATTTTTTGGTAACATGTTTTAATGTGCAGATGATTTTACCAGGTATTTTATCTACCTGGAAATTGATTTTGATTTCGGGGCGGTCAACAGAAACATCTTCAATCCTTTCCAGTTTATCCAGCCGCTTCATGGCGCTTTGCGCCTGCGCGGCTTTGGTTGCCTTGGCGCGAAAGCGTTCAATAAATCGCTCCTGCTGCCTTATATATTCCTGCTGGTTTTCAAAAGCTCTTTGTTGAAGATCGAGGCGCATGGCTTTTTCAACTTCGTAAAAATCGAAATTACCATTGTAAAAATGCAACTGTTGCTGGTACAATTCCACAATTTTGGTAACCATGCGGTTGAGGAAATATTTATCATGGCTTACAATTACCACGGCGCCTTTGTAATGAACAAGGTATTTTTCCAGCCACTCAATAGATGGCAGGTCAAGGTGGTTGGTAGGCTCGTCGAGCAGCAGCAGATCGGGTTGCTGCAATATCATTTTAGCGAGCAATACGCGCATGCGCCAACCGCCGCTGAATTGTTTGTAGGGTCGCTGAAGGTCAGCATTGCTAAAGCCAAGCCCCTGTAAAACTTCTTCTGTTTGATGGTGAATATTGTAGCCGCCCAGTGTTTCCAACTCGTGCAGCTTATCGGAATATTCGTGTACCAGCGCATCGTTTTCGTGCTCTTTTTCCAGGCGATTGCCCAACGCTTCAATTTGCTTTTCCAGCAATAATATTCTTTCAAACGCGCTTAATGCAACCTGTAAAATAGACTCGTTGGTATCAAAGCTCAGCAGGTCCTGGTGCAGGTAACCAATGGTGGTTCCCCTTCCTCTTTCCACGCTGCCGGCAGAAGGCAGGTATTCGCCCACCAGCACCTTCAGTAAGGTCGATTTTCCCGTACCGTTGTATCCTATCAGCCCTATGCGTTCATTCGGTTGTATATGCCATGTGGCATTTTCTACAATAGTTCTTGCTCCAAACTCAAACGTAACATCCTGCAGTCCAGCCAGCATAATCCAATGATCTTTATTATTTCTGCGCCGCGGTATCCGGTTTTACTGCCGGGCTGTCGGTTTTAATAACAGCCGGGGTTTCCGGAGTGGCGGCAGTGGGTTTGTATCTTGTTTCTAAAAAGGCAAGGTAATTTTGCACGCGGAAAGCCTGGTCTATTTCAGAGTATATACTACGCTGCCTGTTGTTCAGTCCGTCGCCCGTACCCTCCTGCATGTGCTGCGTTAATTCCGGTACCGACATATCGCCTAACGCGGCATAATAACGTATTTGCTCTTCCAGGTCTTTTTTCACAGCTTTCATTACCCTGTCGCCTAACTCGTTGTAGTCGGCTTTGTAAGCCGCTTCCATTACCGAAATGCTTACAATGTTGTGCTGGTTGCTGCGGCTCGTCATTCCGTAAGGCATATTGCCCTGGTCCATTCCCTTATCGCATTTTTCGAGCAGTTGTTTTGCCTGTTCCTTTCTGCCATCATCGGCCATACTTTCGGCAGCCGCTGCAAAAGCCTGGCGAATGGTAAGCAAATGACGGCGATTTTCTTCGTCGAAATAAACACCGGGAATATTGGCGTTGCCAAAAGCAAATTTTTTCATCATGTTGTTATAGGCAACCTCGTCGTTTACATTAGAAGCGCCAGGTTGCAATTGCTTAGGCTGCACCGGAACCAGCCGGTAACTTAAACCATCGGCGCGGAGGTATTGCGAAAAGCCCAGCTCGCTGAACGGAGAAGTGAAATAAATAGGCCTTTTCCATTTGTTGGCAGCAATAACGTTCAGCACTGCCAGGTCGTTTTTCATCATTGCAGTTTTGCCCTGCGGCAGGTCAAAACGCAATTCGCCTAATACAACGTCGTCGGCATTTACAGTTCCGTTGGAGCGCACCAATGTTGTATCAACCGGCACACTGAATTTTCTTGTAGGAAAGGTATTGTAAGAATTATCGGGACCATAATTCATCATGTTCGCCGGATCATCGCTACCTATGATTTTGGTAAGTACTTCGTCGAGGTAGATGTATTGATTTTGCGGGATATTAGGTTTTGCATCAAAATATACCACGTTTCTTTTATCGCCCTCAATCTTTTCGGGTCCCCACAACAAATCAACGGGATCGCTGTTGTTAATTTTATAACGCAGCTCATTAATATACCAGTCAATGCCCAACAGGCTATAGTTGATCACGCGGATGTCGGGCCGCACGCCTTCTACTTCCTGCGCATACCAGAGCGGGTAAGTGTCGTTGTCGCCAAACGTAAATAAAATAGCATTGGGAGCGCAGCTTTCCAGGTAATTCTTTGCCAGGTCGGGGGCGAGCCTTTTCTTGCTCCTGTCATGGTCGTCCCATTCCTGGAAGCCCATAATTACCGGCACTGCCAGCACACAAACCAGCGCCGCTACATATCCTGCCAGCTTGCTGCTCATTACTTTTGCCAGCCATTCCTTCACCATCATCAAGCCAATGCCTATCCATACCGCAAAGGCATAATACGATCCGGCATAAGCATAGTCGCGTTCGCGCGGCTGCGGACCGGCAGCATTCAAATAAAATACAATAGCAAAACCGGTAAAGAAGAACAGCAGGAAGTTTACAACAAAATCTTCCTTGTGTCTTTTATAATGGAAGAACAAACCGATCATTCCTAATATAAAGGGCAATGCAAACAGTTTGTTATTGGCTTTGTTCTTTTGCAGGCTTTCCGGCATCTTGCTCTGGTCGCCCAAAAATGCATTGTCAACAAAAGAGATCCCCGTTTTAGTATTGCCATCACGCACGCCGGCAATGCCCTGCAGGTCGTTTTGCTTGCCTATAAAGTTCCAGCCAAAATAGCGCAGGTACATCCAACCTATCTGGTAGCCAAATGCCCATCTTATATTGTCGATGTAGGTAGGCTTCTCATCTTTGTCGAGGTTCAGCCAGCTCCGGTAAAAGTTCGCGTGTCCCTGGTCGTTACTGGCATCCCATATACGGGGCAGGAACATCATATCTTCCGATTCGTACTGGAATTCAAAGTTTTTGCCAATGTTCACATATTTGTCTTTTCCCTTTTGCCAGCGGTAGCCCTTTTCCTTTACATCCGGCGTACCATCTGCATTTCTTTTAATATCGGCTGCAAATGTTTGTCCGTATATCAAAGGAAAGTCGCCGTATTGTTCACGTCCAAGATATCCAACCAAACTCATCGGGTTGTCTACATTATACATGTCTACCGAAGGATTGGCGGCCGAACGGACCATAGTGGTGAGGTAGGTTGAGTAGCCGATCAGCATAAAGGCAAAACACCAGAGCCCGAGTTTAAGAAAGCTCAACACCTTAAACCTGTAATTATAAGCGCCGTAAACAGCCAACGCTGTGCCACCCGCAAATAATATAAAGGTGAAGAAAGAGGTGATGAAGGGGAACGCAAACAGGAAGATAAAGACGGTTAACCAGATAGCGAATCCTGTAAAATTATTGATCAGCTTATCAGCCCTGCGTATACCTATAACAATAACAACAGCGAGCAACACAAAATAAGTAGCAAAACCGGAGAAGAACGGTAATCCCAACGCGTTTACAAACCAACGGTCGAAAATGCCGGAACCGGTAATGGTATACTGGATGACAAATTTTTGTACAAAGCCCGTTAATATACAGCCCACAATAAACGCCCAGAACATACCCCAGCCACTCACTTTGTATTTTTTGAAATAATACACCATTACAATGGCGGGAATGGTAAGCAGGTTTAAAAGGTGTATGCCTATGGAAAGACCAATCACGTAAAATATCAGCACGATCCACCTGTCCGATCCTTGCTCGTCTGCTGCATGCTCCCATTTTAAGATCATCCAGAATACGAGGGCGGTCAAAAACGAAGAAGCCGCGTACACCTCGCCTTCTACAGCGCTGTACCACATAGAATCGCTGAAGGTAAAGGCAAGCCCTCCCACTATACCAGCAGCCATCACGGTAAAGATCTGCTCGCCGGTTAGCTCCAGCGCTGCATTTCCTTTTTGATATATTTTTCTTGCAAAGTGGGTAATGGTCCAGAAAAGAAAGAGAATGGTAAATCCGCTGGCAAGGGCACTCATAATATTTACAGCTTTGGCTGCCGTAAGCGGATTATCGCCAAACAATACAATAAATATACGCCCCATGATCACAAACAGCGGAGCCCCAGGCGGGTGAGGAATTTGCAGTTTAAAGCAACTCGCTACAAACTCGCCGCAATCCCAAAGGCTGCCGCTTAGTTCGGCAGTGAGTATATATACGGCGCAAGCAATTACACAAACAATCCATCCTGTAATGTTGTTGATCTTGTTGAAATTCATATGAGTGTTGCCTTTTATAAGATTGGCAAACCTACAGGAATTTTAAGAAGCCACAAAAATACAGATCGTTAATTTGCTGCCAGTTATCGTTGGTGTAACAGGCATCAACCGGCTGCTTCCGGGGTTGGTTGCGTGCATGGCGAAACAAGGCTTAACCGTGGCGTGTACTTCCACTCGCAGTTATTACCAGGAATATGATCCATCTTCAAAATGCAGATGGTTAATTTGCTGTCAGTTATACTCGTTATTACCGGCATTTTTTACCATCAGCCGGTAACTTCCGGGAGTGATCCCTTCGTTTTTCTTAAACAGTCGCACAAAATAGTTAACGTCGGTAAATCCTGTTTGCCAACTGATCTCCGTAACATTATAATCGGTATCAGCCAAAAGGTGTTTGGCCAATCGCAACCGCTCCCGGTTAATATAATCTACCGGCGTTATGCCAAACTGTTCTTTAAAAAGTTTGAAGAAAGTGCTGCGGTTGAGATAGGATTTGCTGCTCAGTTCGTTTATCTGGATCTTGTTCGACAGGTTTTTGTGTATATAATCCAGCACATATTGCCACCTGCCCTGGTTGGCATTCTCGCTGGTTTCGGCCTGCACCTGCTTCATGTACTGGCTTTGCACCAGGCGAATGAGCAATTCCTTCAGATTAAGATCTGCGTATATATTTTTTGTAGCATCTGTGCTGCTGCAAATGCGGATCAGTTTATTGATGAGTTCCGAAACTTCGTTATCGTTGTGAAAATGGTATTGATTGAATTGAAGTTTCCATTCGCGGTAGCCGTCCTTTTCATTATTATAATAGTCATTCAAAAAGCCAAGCGTACTTCTTATATAGGATTCATCTACCGCCAGGGCTATGCACTGGGTTGGATTTTCTTCCGTAGCCTCGGGAAAATCGATCTGCATGGTTTCGCCGCCGGGCACAATAACGGTTTCGCCGGGTAAATAGGTAAATGGATTTTTTTCGGCAAGATGCATTACTTTTTTTCCACGCACCATACTGGTTACAATGAAGTCATTAAAGGTGAGGGGCACCCTATAAGCCTGCTGGTAGGACTCAAAAATGTTCAACTGGCAATTTTCAAGGCTGAAAACGCGCCGGTTCTCTACCATCGTATCAAGATGACGCGGATCGGTAAGATTGATGTGGTTGAGTAATTTTCCTTGTTGCATATGGTAGAATTTCTGCCTGTTAATGAGTGTACTGCCCCAGTATAGCAAATACCATGCTGCAAAGCTGTATTATTTTGACTGGGGAGGGACGTTGCGGTTATATGTAAACCATCTTCAATTTACCGCAGTGTCCAGCCAACGCATAAAAGCAGAGAGTTGAGACATTGCGGAGAAGTGAAACAATTGATACCAACCAGTAAAATTTTATTGACCGGTATTTAATCTCCAGAGTAAAAAAACTATTTTATATTACGGGTTATTTTTAATGTGGCTTAATCAACAGACAGTACAATGATGATAAGCGGATTTACAATGGTGCGGAATGCTACCAAGTTATACTACCCCGTGAAGGAGTCAATACTCTCCATTCTTCCATTAGTAGATGAATTTGTAATAGCGTTAGGCAATTGCGATGAGGATGATAATACCTTGAAGGAAATTGAAAGCATTCAATCGCCCAAAATAAAAATCATACATACTACCTGGGATACGCAGCAATTTACCAACGGCAGTGAATATGCGCGGCAAACCGATATTGCCAAAGCACATTGCAAGGGCGACTGGTTGTTTTACCTGCAAAGCGATGAAGTGATACACGAAAAATATTTACCGGTTATCCGTAGCCGTTGCGAAACATTATTACACAACAGCGAGGTGGAAGGCTTGTTGTTTGATTATGTACATTTCTGGGGCGACTATCAGCATTATGTGCAGTCGCATGCATGGTATGCAGCAGAAATAAGGATCATCCGCAACCGGCCAGACATTCACTCCTGGCGCGATGCGCAATCTTTCAGGCGCATTCCGGAGTTCGACGGAAAAGATTATTTTCAGAAGGAAGGCAGCTTTAAGCTGAAAGTGGCCGAAGCAAATGCCAAAGTATTTCATTATGGGTGGGTGAGGCCTCCCCGTTATATGCAAAAAAAATACAGGTCGTTCAGGCGCGATTATAAACAAAATTTAAATCTTGCATTGCCGGAATTCAGGGTGGAAGCATTTGACTATGGCAACCTGAACAAACTTTCGCGGTTTAAGGAAACGCATCCGGCAGTAATGGCGGGCATGATCAGCAGGTTTAACTGGCAGGATGAACTGGACACCAAACCAGTAAAGCCCGGGCGAAAAAGTTACAAACACGAAAAATTTAAAAACCGGCTGATCTCCTTTTTTGAAAAAAACTTCCTGAAAGGAAAACAAATATTTACTTTTAAGAATTACGAACTGCTCCATGTTTGATCTTAATTTTTTGATTCATGCTCAAATTCATTAAAGATTCGCTCAATCGCAAAAAGGCCAGGAAGGTTACACAGGAATATGCGCCCCGGATAGATAATTTTAACCTGGAAAACGAGGGGCAGATACAGTTTGCCAACTGGACAAACCCGCTTGTACCGGAAAAAAAGATAACACAGGCTGAAATAAATTTTTATAAGAAGTTCATTAAAAAGGGAGACCTGGTAATAGACATTGGCACCAATATAGGCGACACCACCGTGCCTATGGCCATTGCTGCCGGCAAAGAAGGATTGACCATTGGCTTTGACCCCAATCCTTTTGTATATAAGATATTGCAGGTAAATGCGGGACTCAACAAAAACAAAACCAATATTGTTACCTATCCGTATGCCATTACTGAAAAAGAAAGCGAATTTTTCTATCGTTCTTCCGAAGCCTCTTTTGCAAATGGCGGCATCAAAGAAGTGGATGAAAGCTATCATGGAAAATTTGCACTGGAACAAAAAATAAAAGGCATCCGTTTGTCGGATTTGCTGAAAAAGAATCACCCCGAACAATTAAAGAACTTGTCTTTTATAAAAGTAGATGCGGAGGGGTTGGATACTACGATCTTAAAATCCATTCGCGATATTGTTGAAGCATACAAACCCGTTGTAATAGCCGAATGTTTTACCGGGTTAACGCCTGAGCAACGCTACGACCTTTTCGATACAGTTGCCCTACCTGGCTATAAACTGTATAAGTTCGACGACTTTAAGGATACCGCCCCCATAACAGCCATTACCGATAAAAAGGAAATGACAAAATGGAAAACCTTTAATTTGTACGGTATTCATTCCTGATTTTTTATTGCTTTTTTTACTTCGCCCCGTTACCGTTCGTTTATAAAAACCGCAGGTCAGGGAGGTGTTTTGCCCCTTCTATCCAAAATGTTAATAATGCTATGGCGTTGTAACATCAATATTACTATTGGCTTTTTTTTCACAAAGCGTCTTCTATTTTGCGTGAAAATTATACGCTTATGAAAAGAACGCTTCTTATCCTGTTCATCTTTTTCTCTGCATCTTCCGCTTTTTCACAAATCAATAAAGGCCAGTTTTTAGTTGGTGGAAGTGGTGCATTTTCAAGTGAGACAAAAAATGGTGTCGAGGCAAAAAGGTTTACGCTGTCACCAAATGTTGGTTATTTCTTTTTCGACAAGCTGGCTGGCGGGCTGGATTTAAACTTTTATAACAGCAAAGTAAAGTTTGGTACCGACCAAAACAGGTCGACCTCCTATGGTATTTCGCCTTTTGTGCGCTACTACATTCTGCCGGCGCCCAATAAAATCAATTTAGTTGCTGAAGCTGGTTACGGCTTTTTTACCGGAAAAAGTAGATATTCAAATGAAAACGCCTTTACTACAACAGGACACGGTTATTCATTTTCAGCAGGACCAGTGTTTTTTATCCGTCCCAATATAGCCCTTGAACTTACAGCGGGCTATGCGGAGAGTACTTACAAATCGAAATATGGCGGTAATTCCGTCAGCAATTTGAAAAACAAAAATTTTCAGGTAGGCGTTGGTTTCCAAATACATCTTGGAAACGGAAAAAAATAATACACCCCAAATATTAAATCTGCAAAAATGAAAAAGGCATTACTTATATTCACTTCATTCCTTATTGGCTCCATCGCATTCGCACAAATTAATAGAGGTCAATTCCTGGTTGGGGGCAACGGCACATTTACCAGCAGCAATAATGCTGGCTATAAGTCTTCGCAATTAACATTGTCTCCGGGTGCTGGTTATTTTTTTATGGATAAATTAGCTGGTGGCTTAAATGTCAACTTTGGGCGTAACAGATCAAAACAGGCAGGAGTCAAATCGACGAGTGCGACTTACGGAATCTCTCCCTTTGTGAGATATTATGTTTTACCAGCAACAAGCAAAATCAATCTTTTTGGACAAGCGTCCTACACATGGGGTAAATCAGACAATATTAGCAACAATATTTATACAGGTAAATCCACATTTAACGGCTATTCGATTTCTGCTGGACCTACGATATTCATTACACGTAATATTGCTGTTGAACTTACTGCGGGGCTCACCAATAATTACCACAGGAGTAAAAGTAGTTACAACAATTCTACCAACAAGTTTAAAGAAAAACTTTTCCAAATAGGCGTTGGCTTCCAGATTCACCTGGGCAACGGAAAGAAATAGCGACCCTAACCATTAAACCCTAAAAACAACAGGGGGAATAAGATTATTCCCCCGCTTATAGACCCTCTATTAATCTATAAAAAACAAATTTCCAAACCGATTTTTCAGTTAATAATATTTTACGCCCTTGGTATACCAGAAATCTTTGTAACTAAGCGTAAGCGTTAGTTTGCCATATCTTTCCTGTATAAGATTTTGCGCTGTTGTTCCGCGGATGCCATACTCAAATCCTATGAGGTAACTCAACGTACTGCGTTTGGAGTTAAACCCGATGCCTACCGTTATTCCCCTGTCTTTCAACTGTTCATTGTATACGCTCAGGTAAGAGTTGCTGTAGAATAAGCCAGCCTGGTAAAACACTTTTTCAACAGTTACCGGCCAAACCTGCCTGAAGTTTACAAACTCCACTCCCACCGATGCCCGGTTGCTGTTTTGGAGCGAGTAGCCACCCCCGCGATAGTTTACCGATGACCAATCCTGGTAGCGATAATCGGCCAGCATGGTAAATTTTTTATTTTTTGTAACCGACACTCCCATACCAACGGTATTGGGTAAACGGAAATAATCATTCTTGGTTACTTCATTTTTAATGGAAGTGGTTCCTGTAGTTATATCTGTGCTGTATTCTGCAGCCAGGTTTGTTTTATTGGCATAAGTGGCACCCAATATAAGATCCCATTTAGAGCTGAGCTTTGTAAAATACTGTGCACCGTAACTCATATACAGGTTTCGTAAAAAAATATTCCTGGTGGTTACAATGCTTTCGGTTTCGGCTGTACCAGCCAGCGTTTCTTTTTGCGTAAGCGATCCAAAAAGAAAAGCAGTGCTAACACCTACGGAAAAATGCTTGCCGAGTCGTATGCCATTATCCCAATAGGCTTTGTTTACTCCACCCGTGCCTTCATAATCGGCAGCCGCAACCGTGTTGGTGCCCTGAATAGTTTTTGTGCCGGAGAAAGCATAATTAGCTGTACTGAAAGGAGTAAGCCCCACGCTGCTGCCCCACCATTTGTTTACCTTAATGCCCAGGGCAAGCCGGTTCACACTGAAATCTCTCGATTGGGTGTTTGTACCATTGAGGTTATTGGAATAATAACTTACAAATTTTCCCCGGGCCGACCCTTCTACCATAAAAAATTGTTCCTGCAATGCGGAGTACGATGCCGGGTTATTGCTGATCAAAAAATGAGCGCTGCGATAGGCTATGCCGGTATTTGCCATTCCGGAGGTACGATTGAAAAAACTTTCTTCTATATCGCCAATGCCCAATATCGAATAAGGCGAGCTTGTATTTTGAGCATACAGGCTATTCATCACGCCCGATAGCAGTATACAAATAGTAATATATTTTAAGTATTGCTTCATTGCGTTGTCATTGATCCTGTTGCACCGATATATAATACACTTTCAGTTTTATAGGTTTACTGTTTTGCCTGTTGCCAAACACCACCCTGTTGAATGCCGTGTTATACGCGGGCGACCGCGGCAGAAACAACAACCCATTTGTATTATCGCCGCTTACCTCCAGTTGCGCCTGCAGGTAGCCTGTAACATCGTAAGTATAATAGGTATCTACTCCATACAGCCAATCGGTGGTAAGATTGCCATACTGCGCTACCGTACCGGTAGCCCCCATAAGTCCCAACGTACTACCCAGGTTATTGTTTACGTCGGTTGCATAAGCTGCCAATTGAGAAGGCAGCATGAACTGGTAACTATAACTTCCTCCCAGCGGAGGCAACATCAGTTCGGCCCGCATTAGTTGCAGGAAATCTGTTCGCTGCAACAATGTTTCGCGGATGTTGGGAAAACGAACTTTCATAACGGTGCCCGTGAGCGGTTGCACATAAGCCGCATTGTTGAGCAGTGCAGCGTTTATTTCCTTGCTTTCAGGAATAGGAACATCCAGCACTGTACCCGATCGATTGTATTTAATCTGGTTGAATTGTTTGTTGCGGCTGGTTAATGTAAAATCAATATACTTCTGCACCACATCGGGATTCGATTCGTGGTAATACAACCGCATCACAACCGTGTCAGAAAATCCGTATATAGCTGCATTCGTTGCCGGGTTTTCCGGCGAAATTCTTAATCCTTTAAAATATTGTTCAAAATCAGTTGCAGTGCTTACTTCCAATGCTTTGTTCTGTATAAGGTTCCAGAATGCGGTGCCCGTTCCGTTACTCAATTTGAACATAATTGTATCCTTGCGCGACGGCTGAAGTGATACATCTGCACTGCCTAGTATTGTATGGTTCACACCAAAATCGGTACGATCATAAAAGTACGTTTCGCCGTCAGCAAAGTTCATTACTTCGCTTAGCTGTTGCACGTTGAATCGTTGACTCACGGTGGTGTCACCATAAAAAGTACTATCACCCACCATTCTCAACACGAGCGAATCGTACATGGCTGAAATATGAAAATCGGGCATGAGAGAAGGATTGCCCATTACAAAAAACGACGAAGTGCTGATGTGCCCGAACAAAGGGTCCTGGTAACTGCCTAATAATAGTTTGCCGGTTTGAGAAGTAATTACAGAATCTCTGAAAACCGTGGAGATAACCGGCGTTATGGTATCCACCAATACAATGTTGGTAAAGTCGTCGTTTACGAACTGTTCGCCAAACTGAATGTCGACTTTTTTACAGCTCGTCCACAAAAAAGAAAACAGGAGCGAACCAATCAAAAGCAGTATGTTATAACGCGGCTTCATCAGTAAATGCATCATTGCACATTGTTACGGTGCAATATTATCTGCCATTACTGTTACTGTTTTGTTAGTGTGGATAGAGAGCAATCTAATATATACGAGATGAAGGAATTTATAGATGAGCCGGTGGGCAAAGCACGGTTTATCGTTTTTTGTTTACGGTTTGCAGTTTTTAACGTCAAACAACAAACGATAAACGGTAAACTAATAAATCCATATCGCCGTTAGTCTGTGAATTTCTTGCTTTCATCTACAAATAAAATACACAATTCCATTTTAACGATTTTACCGTTTTGCTTTCGGATAGTTTAGCTGCAAATTTCCAGGGCGCGAAAGCGGCATGAAGACTCATTTCGAACAACGGTCCTTGTCGGCAGGGTTCCTCAACATCAAAACAAAAAAATAACTTGTAATGAAAGCAAAAACTTTATTGATCTGGCTAACGGGCATCAGTACCCTTACCATTACTTCCTGCACCAAAAGCTCCGACACAGACGATACTACCGAAGGAAACTGGATACTCAGGTCGTCGTTTGAAGGATATGGAAGAAGCGAAGCGGTAGCTTTTTCTATTGGCAATAAAGGGTATGTAGTAACGGGCTACGATGGGAGTAAACGGCTGAAAGATTTGTGGCAGTACGATGCAGAATTCAACTTCTGGCAGCAAAAAGCCGAATTTCCAGGCGTTGCGCGGCATGCAGCTACAGGTTTTGCCATAGATACAAAAGGATATATAGGCACGGGCTCTGATGGCTACAACAAGCTGAAGGATTTTTGGGAATACGATTCTGAAGCAGATCGATGGACGCAAAAAGAAGACTTTGGCGGCTCGGGGCGTTACAGCGCAGTAGGCTTTAGCATTGCGGGCAAGGGATATATTACCACGGGATACGATGGTAATTATTTGAAGGACATATGGGAGTTTGATCCGACCGCAGGACCAGATGGAACCTGGACGCAACGGGTAAGCATGAGCGGAGAAAAACGAATGGGTGCTGTGGCTTTTGTACACGACAACAAGGCATATGTGGTTACTGGTGTATACAGCGGGGGCACCGTCAACGATTTCAACGTGTTTGATCCAACAAAACCTGAGGGACAGGCATGGACCACTCTTAGAAAGATCAGCAACGTAAGCGAAGATGCATACGATGATGATTACAATATTGTAAGAAGCAAAGCAGTTGCTTTTATTATGAACAACAAGGCTTATATAACTACCGGACAAAACGGAAGTGTGTATAAGGATACATGGGAGTATGACTTTACTACAGACACCTGGAAAAGCAAAACAGCTTTTGAAGGTGCTGCACGAAGCGGAGCTTGTGCCTTTTCGTTAAACAACAGGGGATTTGTACTACTGGGCACTACCAGCTCGAGCAGCACGCAGGCGCTGGAAGACATCAGAGAGTTTTTCCCTGACCAGGAATACAACGAATATGAAGACCAGTAAAAAGAAATGGCTGTTAATCGTTTCACTGCTGGCAGCGGTAACTGCCGGCAGTGCATACGCGCGGCATTATCATCGCCAGCATGAAAGGCTAAAGGTGGAAGTAAAACCTTTTAAAACCGGCAATGGCTGGGGATATGATATAATGGTTGATAAAAAAATATTTATTCACCAGGAAACCATTCCGGCAATTGCAGGCAACCGGTCTTTTTCTTCTCAACACGATGCTGTTAAAACCGGTAACCTGGTAGTAAAAAAATTGGTTGGAGGAAAATTCCCTTCCGTCACTTCAGAAGAGATAACAGCATTGGGTATACATCCTGCCTCAGCTATGCAGTAATAGTAAATCAATTGGAATGATGCACAACGCTATTGCTCCCGCAAAGGCTAAAGGGTCAAAACAAAGCCAGTGGTTTGGCTCTTAGCCTTTTTTAAAAACTGGTTATACAACGGCCGGGATCAGGAATATCTTTCAACGATGCTGAAGAAATCGGTGCGATAGCTATTGCCAATAGGAACAATCTTTTTGCCAATACTGATTTCATTTCTCGAAATGGTTTCAATATGCTGCAGCGCAATTACAAAAGACCTGTGTACTCTTACAAATTCATTTTCGGGTAAGCGGCTGCTGAAGTTTTTGAGGTTCTGGAGGGTAAGCACCGGTTGCAGGCGACCATTCACAAATATCTGCGTATAGTCTTTCATGCCCTCGCAAAACATAATATCTGCCAGCTTAATTTTAATGATCTTATACTCCGATTTTACAAAAACAAAATCGTGTTTGCCTGTAGCAGTAGTTTGGTTGAGGTCGTTTATAACCAGGGTTTCGTCGTGCATAGCAGTTTTTGTTATTATATGGATTAAAATATTTGAACAGTTCAAATTTCTATATGAACGAACAAACTCACCTGTTAAAATCGGTAAACCACGGGAAAGAATAGGTGAACCGGGAAGAGATTTTTTGATTTGAGATTTCTGATATCTGATTTTGAGATTTGAGATCATTAGTGTCCGACTAACTAAGTTAAGCGGTTGAAGCTCAGTGTATCGCCTCATCCCAACCCTCTCCTCG
>JBQCGX010000013.1:0-65756 GCA_051955255.1 Agriterribacter sp.
TTACCTGATCAATGTTCCTTCTACCGATACACCCCGTATACAGGAGTCGCATATTTTACTGGGGCATATTGTATGCCAGTTGGTGGAAGAACAATATTTTGCTTCGGAAAAATAGTATTGCCTGAACAATATGGAGCAAAACATTAAAGAAGCGATTATACTTGCCGGGGGCTTGGGCACCCGGTTAAGAACTGCGGTTCCCGATTTGCCAAAATGTATGGCCCCCGTAAATGGAAAGCCCTTTATAACATGGGTTGCCGATTATCTGAAAAGCCAGGCGGTAGAGCATTTTATTTTTGCCTTGGGGTATAAAAATGAAGCTTTCCTGGAATGGCTCGATCAGTATTTTCCCAACGCCAATTACAGTATTTCGGTGGAAGAAGAACCGCTTGGAACAGGGGGCGCTGTTCAGTTAGCCTGTTCAAAGCTCAGGGGCAAACATACCATTGTTACCAATGGCGATACGTTGTTTAAAGCAAACCTGCAAACGCTGGCAGGTGTTCATTTTGGCAAACAATCGGAATGCACACTCGCGTTAAAACCCATGAAGGATTTTAGCCGGTACGGCGTTGTAGAATTAAACGATCATTCCGCCGTCTGCAATTTCAGGGAGAAACAATATTTCCCCGATGGATTGATCAACGGTGGTATATATGCGCTGGATGTTGACCGCTTTTTGTCGAGGAAATTGCCTGTTAAATTTTCATTTGAAAAAGATTACCTGGAGCAATTTTATAAAGAAGGAACGATGTTTGGCTCCGTGCAGGATGCCTATTTTATAGACATTGGTATTCCGGAAGATTATGCTCGTGCACAAACTGAATTTCAGACTTTATAACGAAAGTAGCATAATGCTGAGCAGCGTACAGAACGTACAAGTGAGTGACACAATGGGTGCTTAATAGTAGCACAATAGTTTGCCAACAAAAAAGTGTTTTGAATGATCCCTTTTGATAAAATAGACAAGCAGTGGACGTTGTTTTTGGATCGTGATGGCGTGATCAATGTAGAGAACGTGGGCGATTACATTACCCGCTGGGAAGATTTTCGTTTCTATGAAGGCGTGCTGAAAGCGTTGAAAATTTTTGCCGATATATTTGGCAGGATTGTAATGGTTACCAACCAGCGTGGCGTAAGCAAAGGATTGATGACGGAGCAGGACCTGAAAGACATTCATTTGAACATGCTGGGCGGGGTGGAAGCCAACGGCGGCAGGATAGACAAGATATATTACTGCATCGACATGGAAGGTCCTAACCGCAAACCCAACCCCGGCATGGGCTGGATGGCAAAAAAAGATTTTCCGGATATTGACTTCGATAAGTCGGTAATGATTGGCAATACCATGGGCGATATGCAGTTCGGTAAAAATATAGGTGCTTATACTATTTTCATTTCCAGCAACAGGATACCGCCTGAGCTGCCAGATCCTGCTACAGACGCTGTATATCCGTCGTTAATTAAAGTGGCCGAAGAAATGTTGTAATTGAAGTCGCCACAGGCGACAAGAGAAACATGTGCCGCGAGGACGCGGTACATAGCGTGAATTTGGTTGGAGTTGTGTAAGCAGGCATACCCCCTTACACGTTCCATTTGCATGCTATTGCAAAGGCACCTCTTATCGCGATGGCGATCCTGTCTAAGCGAAAGTATCTTCCCCACTGATTGCGACTTACATCAAAATTCAATCACCAAATTCAAGCGAAGCAAAACGGATAGCGCCTTTGCTTTTTTCAATATTTGAAAGCTTGCCAGCTTTCAATATAAATCCTTCAGCATTTTTGGTTTCAGGATCAACCAGCCAGTATTCCTTTACTCCCGATCTTTCATATACTGCTTTCTTCTCACCTCTGTCAAACCTTGTACTTCCTGGCGAAAGGATTTCTATTACCAGATCAGGAGCGCCGTGTAATCCTTCGGATTTTATCAAGCGCGTATTTGTTTTATCAATAAAAATAATATCGGGCTGAAAAACATTGTCGTCATCAAGGTATACATCGTAAGGCGCTACTCTTGTTTCTCCTAAACGATTTTGTTCAATAAAATTGCCGAAACGCAGGTAAATGTCACCAAGTATCTTTTGATGTTTGTCTGAAGGTGTGGGAGATATGATGATCTTGTTTTCGATAAGTTGAGCAAGAGTGCCCTGCGGCAGGTCTTTAAAAACATCAATCAATGTAGAAGGAGGACATATCATAGGTTTATTGCTGTTGATATACTTAAAAATACAATATTATTTATGGTTGGCATGGAAAAGGTTAATGGCAAAGATTTGATCGTGCCTGAACGGTTAATCTAAAATCCCAATGTATCTTACAAGCGTGAGCCAGGTATGATCTGATAAATTTCAAATCTCAAATTTCAAATCTCCCATCTTCCATGCATTCTTCCGAAGCAACCGATACAAAAAAGCGAATCAAAGCCATCACCGGAGGATCGGTGGGCAACCTGGTTGAGTGGTACGACTGGTATTCTTACTCAGCTTTTGCTTTGTATTTTTCGCCGGTATTTTTTCCCAGCACCGACCGCACAGCACAGTTGCTGAATGCAGCGGGCATTTTTGCAGTTGGTTTTCTCATGCGCCCGATAGGTGGCTGGCTTTTTGGACGAATAGCCGATAAAACAGGACGCAAAAGAGCGATGACCTTATCCATCCTCCTGATGTCGTTCGGCTCTTTATTGATCGCCTGCACGCCGGGCTATGCATCCATTGGTGTTGCTGCCCCTGCATTGTTGTTTATTGCCCGCCTGCTGCAAGGTTTAAGCGTGGGAGGTGAATATGGAACTTCGGCTACCTATCTCAGTGAGATGGCGTCGCGCAACCGGCGAGGGTTTTATTCCAGCTTTCAATATGTAACGCTCATCGGTGGACAATTAATTGCGCTCGGCATTCAGCTACTGCTGCAAAAAGTATTGCTTACTGCCGAACAACTGCATGCGTGGGGCTGGCGCATTCCATTTGTCATAGGCGCATTGCTGGCAGTAGTGGCTTTTTACATTCGCAGTAATTTAGAAGAAACAGCTTCGTTTGAACATGTAAGACAGTCGAAAGAAAAGCGAGGAACCATACGCGAACTCTTAAAACATCCACGCGCCGTTGCAACGGTGGTGGGGCTTACACTTGGCGGAACCCTTGCGTTTTATACCTACTCAATATACATGCAAAAATTTTTGGTGAATACGGTAAAGCTCACCATCGATCAAAGTACCCTGATCTCTTTTTTCAGCCTGCTTTTTTTTGCATTGCTGCAGCCGGTTTTTGGTCTGCTGTCCGACAAAGTGGGGCGCAAGCCACTGCTAATAGGTTTTGGCGTATCGGGAACCATTTGCACTGTTCCGTTGCTTACCGCCATTAGTAATGAAACAAGTATGGCAGGAGCTTTTATGCTTATTATGTGTGGTTTGCTGATAGTAAGCGGCTACACTTCCATTAATGCCGTGGTAAAAGTCGAGTTGTTTCCTGCCGGCATTCGGGCATTGGGTGTTGGGCTTCCCTACGCATTAACCACGGCTATTTTTGGTGGCACTGCCGAATTAATTGCGTTGTGGTTCAAATCCATCGGTCATGAAGTCTGGTTTTACTGGTATGTAGCGGGGTGTATTTTCATTTCTTTAATGGTATACGTTTTTATGAAAGACACTAAAACGCATTCGAAAATAACAGTATAATATGTTGCACCTGTCGCATTTTGCGATACATTGATGCTTTCCATCGTTAATTACAGGCTTTATGGCTGTCGCCGGGAGGCGACAACAATACCGTGCCTGACGGCAGTCAGGGACGCCTCGCACAGCGATGGTGCTGGTTACGGTCGGCCCGGCGGTAGCCGGTCTGACCGACGGAAGGCACAGGCTCGAACAACTACAGGGGACATCTCGCGCAGCGATCCACCACCTTTAACTACCTGAAAGCTGCGGATCTGCAGCAAACAATTATGCTGAAAAACCTCTTTTTTACATTGATATACAATATTTTCTAATTTTAAGCATTGTTACAAAAAAGGATGGATTGAAAAACCGGCTGATACTGTTATGGATGCTTTTGTTGGCTGTTACGGGGGGGCTTGCCCAGCAAAATCCTTCTCTGTCTAACCTGCGGAAAAAAGTTGTGCCTGTTCGTTCCGATACGCTCTATATCGACACGCTCAGCATTGTGCCCGCTTCCTTTTCTATGCCCGGTGTCAGCGAAAAAGAATATACACTCGACATTTTCAATGCCAGGCTTATCTGGAAAAAAAGACCTGCGCAGGATTCCGTTTTGATTTTTTACAGGGTCTTCCCCGGGAAATTTCACACCACGTACCAGCGGCTCCGTTTCGACAGCATCAGCAATAACTTCCTTGCCGGACCAATAACCATCAGCGGTGGTAACAGCGGCGCTGGTTCTATTTTCGATTTTGGCAATATCAATTACAACGGCAGCTTCGGTCGGGGATTGTCGTTTGGCAACCAGCAGGACGTGGTGCTCAATTCAACGCTCAACCTCCAGCTCACGGGGTATCTTGCCGACAGTATTCAGGTAGCGGCTGCCATTACCGATAGCAACATTCCCATACAGCCCGACGGCAACACGCAAAACCTCAATGAGTTCGACCGCGTGTTCATCCAGTTTAAAAAAAGAAACTGGCATTTTGATATTGGCGATATCGACATACGCCAGCAACAGTTTTATTTCCTCAATTACTATTCGCGTTTGCAGGGCGCTGCCTTTGAACAGCAGAGCCAGGTGAGCGACAATATCAGCAATAAAATATTACTGAGCGGCGCGCTTGCCAAAGGAAAATATTCGCGCAATATTTTCCAGGGTTCCGAGGGCAACCAGGGGCCTTATCGTTTGCAGGGGCCCAACAATGAATTGTTTTTTATTGTGCTGGCAGGAACAGAAAGAGTGTTCCTGGATGGAGAGTTGATGCAACGAGGCGAAGACCAGGATTATGTGATCAACTATAATACAGCCGAAGTAACGTTTACGCCCAGGCGCATGATTACCAAAGACAGCCGTATACAGGTGGAGTTTGGTTATGCCGACAGGAATTACCTCAACTCACAGCTATACCTGGCCGATGAAGCAACAATTGGCGAAAAGTTGAAAGTAAGGGTAGCGGCTTATTCCAATGGCGATGCTAAGAACTCACCGATCAATCAAACACTCGACCCACGACAAAAGCAGTTCCTGGCCAATATTGGCGACAGTGTAAAAAATGCCTTTTATCCTTCGCAGGCGCTCGATACTTTTTCTGTTAATAAAATACTCTATAAAAAGATTGATACTGTATTTAATGGTGTGAATGATTCTGTATATGTTTATTCTACCACACCGGACGATGTATTGTACAGCCTGGCTTTTACAGAAGTGGGACCGGGCAAAGGCAATTATGTGGTAGACCAAACCAATGCTGCCAACGGCAAAGTATTCAAGTGGGTATCGCCCGATTCGGAAAACCGTTTGCAGGGAAGTTTTGAACCTGTGATACTGCTGGTAGCGCCCCGGAAACAGCAGGTGGTAAGTGTAGGTGCAGATTACATGATCTCGGAACATACGCAGGTGAGCACTGAGCTGGCATTGAGCAATTACAACATCAATACTTTTTCGTCGAAGGAGAAAGCGGATGATAAAGGTTATGCTGCACGCGTGGTGCTAAACGACAAGCGACCGGTAAAAAGCAGCAAAGCCGGACCAGAATTGCTAAGCCAACTCAGCTATGAATGGGTGCAACACCGCTTCAGACCGGTGGAACGGTTACGTTCGGTTGAGTTTTACCGCGATTGGGGTTTGCCCATCAGTGTAACAGCCGCTACCGAAAATCTGCTAAAAGCAGGCGCGCAGTTAAACAGTCAGTCCGGCAACACACTTCAATACAAATTTGAAACCTATAGCCGCAGCGACAATTACAGTGGCGTACGCAACAGCATTGTTCACAAAGCCGATTATGGCAACTGGCATTTCAACAACCAGGTAAACATTACTTATTTCAACCAGGAGGTGCAAAAGGGATATTATCTCCGGCCGATCTTAGACGTGTCGCGCGATTTTCCAAAGCTGGGCAACCATCGCATCGGCGCAGGCTATACGCTCGATCATAACTTTACAAAATACAAGCAGCTCGACTCTCTCAACACCGGCAGCTATTCGTTTGAAATATGGCAGGCATATATCAAGTCGCCGGTTAGCAAACCCAATAAATGGGGTGTAACGTATTACACCCGCAGTGATAAATATCCATACATGGGTCAACTGCGCAGGGCAGACAGGAGCAATAACATTAACGCCTACACGGAGTTAATGAAAAACGAAAAGCACCAGTTGCGGGTAAATGTTACTTACAGGAAGCTGAATGTTTTTGACGAGAAGGTAACCACGCAAAAACCGGAAGAAACAATTTTAGGGCGGGCCGAATATTTTATAAACGAATGGAAGGGATTGGTGAACGGAAATGTTTTATACGAAGTGGGAACGGGTCAGGAGCAGAAAAGAAATTTTACTTATGTTGAAGTGCCGGCAGGGCAGGGGGAGTACACATGGATAGATTATAACAATAACAACATTCCCGAACTAAATGAATTTGAACTGGCGCAGTTCCAGGATCAGGCCAAATACATACGCATTTTTACGCCTACCAACGAGTTTGTGAAAGCCAACTATTTGCAGTTTAATTACAGCGCCGTTATTAACCCACGCGCCGTTATTGATGCTGCCAGGGCCAATGCCTTTCAAAAATGGCTTGCCAGACTGTATTTTCAAAGTTCGTTGCAGGTATACAAAAAAGAAATGTCGGGCAAGTTAAGCTTCAATCCTTTTGCTGTTCCATTGTCCGATACATCGCTGATCTTGCTGAACCAGGTATTTTCCAATTCATTTTCGTTTAACCGTTTTAGCAGCGTGTGGGGATTTGATTTCAATAACATCCGCACCAGCAACAAAGCATTTCTTACATACGGTTACGAAAGCCGCAAAGTAAACGACTGGAATTTTAAAAGCCGCTGGAATATTACCCGGTCTTTTTTGCTGGAATTTTTAGGGAAGATTGGTCAAAACAGGTTACTCACGCCCAACTTCGACAACAGGAATTACAACATTGCATCCAATGGCGTAGAGCCGCGCTTATCTTTTATAAGAGGAACCAATTTCAGGGTGATGCTGGGATACAAATATGATAATAAAGAAAATACCGACTCAACGCAAAAAGCTGTTATTCATTCCATGAATACAGAGGTAAAGTACAACGTGCTTTCCAACAGCTCCATTACCGGCAAGTTTACCTACAGCCAGATCAAATATACAGATGCCGGCAACAACAATACTCCCAACACAAGTGTTTCCTACATTATGCTGGATGCATTGCAGCCCGGCAAAAACTTTTTATGGACAATTGATTTTACCAAACGGCTCACTTCTTACCTGGAACTGAATTTCCAGTACGAAGGGCGAAAAGCCGGGGAATCTAATACAGTGCACATTGGGCGTGCATCGTTGCGTGCATTATTTTAATGCAAGCGCTCTTTGCCATCGCCGCGATTGATAAGCCTCTAACACCCAGCCTCTAACACCCTCCGCCTGTCATGCCGAGGTACGAGGCATCTATTTTCGCTTCGTTCAGATGCCTCCTTCGTCGGCATGACAAGCAGTAGTGTGTGTTTGGGCAATGGTACATATGTTCAACGCCTTTGCTGTGCCTCAGTGCATAGCTGAGTAAAGTACATATGCTCAACGTCGTTCACCGTATCGCCCTTTGAGTTCGTAGGACTCTTAACACCTTCCGCCTGTCATGCCGAGGTACGAGGCATCCGCTTCCGCCTTCCGTGTAATGCCGGCGAAAGCAGCATGTATTCCAAAATCCTTATTTTAGTATCACTAACCTTGACTTATGCCATATAAACGCACAACCTATTCTGTTTACATCCTCACTAATTTCACTAAAACAGTATTGTATACCGGCGTAACAAACGATCTGCAACAGAGAATAGTAGAACATTACTTGTCCAGAGGTAACGACCGCAATTTTACCGGTAAGTACAATGTTTTTTATCTTTTGTACTACGAAGATTTTCAGTATATCAATGATGCAATAGCGCGGGAGAAGGAAATAAAAGGGTGGTCGCGTGCAAAAAAGATAGCATTGATACAATCATTTAACAGCGAAATGAAGTTCCTCAATACCGAATTGTTTGGTGAATGGCCTCCGAAGGAAATGTTTCATCGTAAGGATTTGAAATGAGTGCCGTATACGTGTTCCCGGTAAAGGATCGAAGATAGATGCCTCGTGCCTCGGCATGACAGGCAGTAGTGCATGGTTGAGCGTTGGTGTCTACACTTAACGTTTCCGTCGTAGGTGCTTGAATGATGATACCTGTTACACTCTCCACCTGTCATGCCGAGGTACGAGGCATCCATCTTCGCTTGCATTCAGATGCCTCCTTCGTCGGCATGACAAACAGTAATGCATAATTAAGCGTTGGTGCATACACTCAACGTTTCCGCCGTATGGCGCCTGAATGGATGATACCTGTTACACTTTCCACCTGTCATGCCGAGGCACGAGGCATCTATCTTCGCTTACATTCAGATGCCTCCTTCTTTAGCATGACAAACAGTAATGCATAATTAAGCGTTGATGCATACACTCAACGTTTCCGCCGTATAATGCTTGCATTGATAATGCCTGTTACACTCCCCGCCTGTCATGCCGAGGTACGAGGCATCCATCTTCGCTTACATTCAGATGCTTCCTTCGTCGGCATGACAAACAGTAATGCATAATTAAGCGTTGGTGCATACACTCAACGTTTCCGCCGTATAATGCTTGCATTGATAATGCCTGTTACACTCCCCGCCTATCATGCCCAGGCACGAGGCATCTATCTTCGCTACCCTCCCTAGCTTGCCAGGAACCCCTTCGCGCCCACATACCTTCGCCACTTTTCAATTACCTGCTGTATGTCATCCGGCAGTTCGCTGTTGAACAGCATCTCTTTTTTAGTAACAGGATGAATGAACCCCAGCGTTTGAGCATGCAATGCATGCCGGGGACAAATAGCAAAGCAGTTGTCTACAAACTGCTTGTATTTTGTAAACACAGTGCCCTTTACAATACGGTCGCCACCGTAGGTTTCGTCGTTAAACAACGGGTGACCTATATACTTCATGTGCACGCGGATCTGGTGGGTGCGCCCTGTTTCCAGCCTGCATTCCACCAGGCTTACATAGCCAAAGCGCTCCGTAACACGGTAATGCGTAACCGCATCTTTACCATGCTCGCCTTCGGGGTAGGCATCCATTATTTTGCGGAAACGCTGATGCCTCCCAATATGCGCTACTATGGTGCCACTCTCTTCCGGCAAATCACCCCAAACCAATGCTACATATTTCCGTTGCACCGTGTGTTCTGCAAATTGTTTTGCCAGGTGCAGGGATGCTTTGGCATTTTTAGCCAGCACCAGCAAACCGCTCGTATTCTTGTCAATGCGATGCACCAATCCAAAACGCGGTAAATCAGATTCTGTTAACGAGGGATTTTGTTGTTGCAGGTGCCACGAAATGCCGTTTACAACCGTGCCGGAATAATTGCCGCAACCCGGGTGTACCACCAATCCAGGAGGTTTATTAATAACAATAATGTCACCGTCTTCGTAAATGATATTGAGCGCCAGCGGTTCAGGAATGATCTCGGTCGATTCCGGCGATGTATCCGAATACATTAATATATGGTCGCCCGGCTTTATTTTGTAGTTCGATTTTACCGGCTTGTCATTTACCAGTACAAATCCTTTTTCGATGCCCTGCTGCAACTTATTGCGCGTGCCGCCCTCCATACGAGTCAGCAAAAATTTATCTATCCGTATCGGTTCCTGTCCCTTATCTACCGTAAAAGACATGCGCTCGTACCGCTCCTCGCTGCCATCGCCATTTTCCAGCTCATTGTCCCATTCCTCTTCCTGTTTCATATTATCTTATTTCGGCAAAGATAATACAGCCGCCGTTTTCTCCCATTCCCTCCATCAACTCTATCAACCATTTAATTTCAACGTCGTTTAGTGAAGCCCTATCAAGGTTTGAAATTTTAAATAATTATATTAGTGAGCCGCAGATTCGCAGATGAATGATTATTACGAATTTGCGGAAAAACGAGTTTTACTCACTAAACGACATTGCATTTATTCAGCTACTCAACTCACTCCACTAATAACATAAGGCGCACGGTAATGTCCTTTTAAAAGTTTATTGGCTGCTTCATTGTTGGTAAACCTTTCTGTTTTTGCATCAAATTCCAGGTATTTGTTGCCAACCCTGTAAGCAATATCTGCCAGGTGCACCAGCGATGCGCTCAGGTGTCCCTGCATTACATCGCCGTTAGGTTGCTTACCCTGCCGTATACTGTCAATAAAATCCTTCTGATGAAACTTATCGGGAAAATACCCCTTGTCACTATCTACTATTTTGCCATCTACCTCCATTACCTGCCACCCCACGCCATGTCTTCCAAGATACATCAGCCTGTCGGTGCCATATATTTCAATGCGCGTGGCGTTTTGCGGCCAATACGGCCATTTGGTACCGTAGCGTACTTCGCGTCCCTCTTTGGTCATGTAGGGAGTGCAGGATCCACTTTCGCAGGTCATATCAAAACCATCAAACTGGTAAGTAATATTCAGGAACTCCGGCGTTTCTTTTTTAGAATGGAAGCCCACATTTCCCCCTGTGCAGTATACCGATTTTGGATGAGCAGGATCACCCAATGCCAATCGCGCAAGATCCATTACATGACTGGCATCGTCCGACAATGCGCCTCCTCCGTACGCCCAGAAGTCTAACCAGCCGCCGCGTCCCGTCATGCTATGCCGGTTGGGATTGTAAGGAACAGCCGCCGCAGGTCCCTGCCATGCATCCCAGTTCAATCCTTTGGGAACAGCAGTATCGGGTACTGCCTCCCATTTGCCGCCACCCAGCAGGTTGTAGCATTTTACATGCACAATATTGCCAAGCTTGCCCGACTTAATATAGTCTCTTGCCGAAAATGCATAAGGCGCACTCCGGTTCTGAAAACCGATCTGCAAGGTTTTGCCATATTTTTTTACCGCCTTTACCAACTGCTGTCCTTCCCATACAGAAAGTGTTGGATTTTTTTCAACATATACATGCTTGCCTGCCTGCAATGCCCAAACGGCCGCCAGCACATGCCAATGCTCCGGCGTGCATATTACCACGGCATCTACGTCTTTGTCGTCAAATACCTTACGCATATCCGTTACAAACGCCGGCGCATACCCCTGCTTGTTTTTATAGTTGGCAATTTCCTGCGGAACAGCTTCAAGCGTTTCATTTACATCGCATAAATATTTTACTTCCACATTTTCGTTTTCTTTTACAATGCCCGACAGCACGTCGCGACCGCGACCGCCGCAGCCTATCAATGCCAATACTATTTTATCGGCAGCAGATCTGCTATAGGACGTAACAAGGGAAGGTTGCAAGGTTAAACCCGCTGCACCCAGCGACAAGTGGTGGATAAAACTTCGTCTATGCATAAGCGTTCATTTTGAAATCGTATTTTGGATGTTTTGATTTTTCAAGGCAATTATTTCATACCATCAGGCAACTTTTTACGAAACGGAAATTTTAGCTTGCCTTTGTGCACAGTGTAATCGGGCAGACCGGCTATCGCCGTGCGGACCGAAATGAATTCTTTTCCGGCCAATGCTTTTTTTACTTTCCATCTTTCAACAGATAGTGTATGCTGTTGGTAAGCAATTGCCTGAAACCCGGAATGCTCCAATCGTCCCAATGCCCAAGTGATGTATACACGATCCTGTTTTTTCTATTGCTGTTCGTCCATAGCACCGGTTCGGGTTTTTCGTTGGGAATGCTACCGGTAAGCAGTACCTGCACATCGGGCGACGAAAGCGGCGAATTTTTATACAACCAGTTCTTGCTGCCAAAGCCGTCTGCCGGCACGCCTTTCAGTATAGGGTGCGATTCCATGCCCGGAACAATTTGTATGCGTGTGAGCTCTTCCAGGTGCCCGTAGTGTCCCTGGTAATTGCCACCCAGTATTTCTTTGTCAAATTCCGGCCATTGCTCCAAAAATCCGGCTACCTTTTCTGTAGCCGCCGCAACACCACCTCCTTCACGCGGCACATTTCCTTTGGCGTCGAAGGCGTGGCTGGCAGTACGGATGCCCAGCACGGGTTTGCCACCGGCAACAAAATTTTTAAACAGGCTCATCTTTTCCGGCTCCAATGCAATACGACGAATAAAGATCACCGCCAGTGCGGCATCATTCAGTATCTGCATGTTCTCCAGGTTATGCCTGCCGGCGCCTTCCATTAACGGCAAACCGGTAGCATATTCGCAATTCACTCCTTCCTTCAACATCAGCTCATCCCCAAACTCCGGCAGCCGTTGGTTGGCTTTGTATTCGCCTTCGGCAGTTAAAAAAGCAATCAATGGTCTTTTGTCTTCTGCAAAGCGGAATTGTTTGCGCGTTGTAAAGTCAGTAGACACAATGGATGGACAAACATACTTTTCAATGTATTCTATTATAAGGCTGGTGCCCGTGAAATGCGACACAAAAGGACGCATTTTGCTATTGTACATTACATCTGTAAGGTCGCGCATCAATACCACGTTGTAACCAGCCCGAACCATATTCCTCAAACCAAAAGTGCGGCCTATTACGCACATGTTGGTATGCACCCCCGTAAGTATTACGTTTTTAATTCCCTTTGCTGCAAACAAACTGGTAATCTCTTCGCCCGAATCGCTGATGGCATCGCCCTCTTTAATTTCAATGGCATCAATTTGTTTCGTCCATACGTTGGCGGGAGCCTCCCCGGATTCTTCGCATCCTTCGTCTGACTGATCGATGGGCCACTCCGCACTTTTTTCGGTATCCAGCAATCCGCCTTCTTCTAATTTCCGCGAGGCTTTTTTGCGGTATTTCATTGCCAGTTTTCTGCCGGGTGCACCCTGGTAATACTTCATGCAGTCGCTCGGTGCGTGTACAATCTGCATTCCCCGCTGCCTGCCAATGTTGATCACTTCGTTGAGGTAAGGCGCCATTTCAGCTACTCTTTTGGTAGCGCCGCTGCACCAATGCCTGTCCCACATATCGCAAATAATAATGGCTGTTTGCGAGGGTTTCCACTGCTGCACCTCATGCGCAATCATAAAAGCACCCTTTTCTTCTGTAGAAACCGGGCGTTTTTGTACTGATACCGTAAAAGGCTGTGTGCTGTTCTTTACCTGTGCTTCCGCTTCCGGCAGCACAATAACCGTTGAAAGCAAAAAGAAAATAACCGGGCTGAGCTTTTTCATATATTACTTATAAATAGTAGTTGAAATATTATACGATGCGCATGGTCATGCCGCCATCAATTACAATGTTTTCACCGGTTATAAAGGAGTTGCTGATAAGCGTGGTAATTACGGAGGCTACATCTTCGGGTGTTCCTTCCCGGTGCAACGGTATCCTGTTGTCGATATTATTCTTCACCTGCCCGGGTGTTAAAAAGTTTTGAAACCGTGTTCTGATAACGCCGGGGGAAACACAGTTCACTGTAATGTTATCGTCGGACAGTTCAAAAGCCAACGCCCGGCAAAACTGGGGCAAAGCGCCTTTTACTACCGCATAAGTTAGTGCATTTTTAACACCACGTATACCCGCAGTCGAAGAAATGAGAATAATGGCGCCTTCTCTTTGAGCTTTCATATAGGGTACTGCAGCCCGGCATAAATGAAAAATGGCATGTACATGCACGTCAAAGGCCTGGTACCACACTTCGCGTGCGACATTCAGGAGGCTGCCAGGAGCTGCGGCACCAGCACTGTGTACCAGTATATCGACCGCTCCCAACTTTTCATATACAGTTTCCACGCACCGAATGCACTCCGACTCCTGCGAAAGATCGGCAGTAACAGTAATGCAGGGAACGCCGAGCTTTTCAATTTCCTGTTGCACTGCACCATCGCCGTTGTTACGGGCTACCAGGGCAATGCCCACGCCCTGCCGCGCCAATTGAAGGGCTGTTGCAGCTCCAATTCCATGAGTGCCGCCGGTTACAATAGCTGTTTTATTGAGTAGTTGCATTGGTTCACTTCAAACTGAAGCAAAAAAACAGGCTGTTTTCCAGAAAAGATTCCTGATTATTATCCAATGTAGGAAGGAGAAAGGTGAAAGGCGAAAGGTAAGGCTGGTTTGAATTTTGCTAATTTTACCGGAAAGCGATTACGATGAGTTCGGCATTTGTAAAAGAAAGCGACGAGCAATGGCTGCATGATGTTGGCCCGGGAGTGGCTGCATTGCTGGTATATTTAACCAGGGAAAACAACGGCGTGCGTGTATACGAAAAAAGAAATTATATAGATGCAAAAACACAGAAGCCGGTATATGAAATGAGTAACGGGCTTTTGTATAGTAAGGACGATGAGGGCAAATGGTTTGTTGCCGGCTAACGGATAAGGATAGATGCGCGTTAGATCATGGCAGTTTGTCCGGGCAATTGCAATACCATATGACTGATAGCGATTTTTTTTACCGTTCCTTCCAGCAGTTGAAGTACCAGGTTATCGGCATCGTTATAATAAGCTGCTTCGTATAACATGGTTATGTTTACAAGGTTTTGCTTCAGCAGCAGGTCGTATATACGTGTAAATTTTTGATTGGGTTCTTTTGAAATAGCGTCTACCGACGACTGGTCGCCGGAGCTGATCTGTTGAGGAATATTGACATTCAACTGCGCAGCAACCGTATTAATGTCTTCTAGTATATCGTGATAATCCTCCTTCATTAAAATGCCTATCTGCCTGGTTTCGGGATTGTTCACCGCCAGTTCAGCAAGTTCCAGTTGCTGAAATGCATTTTCTGCGGCGGCAAGTAAATATTTTTCTGTATTTCCCGTGTTGTTGAATGCGTGGCTTTTTTCCAACCGGGGACATTCCCCTTTGTGATAAGCCGCCACTGGCACTTCATACACAACCTTTGTTGCGGTATCTGTGCAGGATACGCTGCACATTAATAATATTGCTATGAAAAATAACAGATGCATTCACCAATGCTATTTTAATTATCGTGCCGCCATTGAACTGGCTTAGCTTATGTGTAGGTTCTGTAAACTGTGCAAATCTTTTCCCAAAGCCACTCACAATGGGGAGGAAAGGTGTAAGGTGGAAGGTATAAGGTAGAAGGTGGGGGGTGAAAGGTATAAGGTATAGGGACGTAGGGGTAAGTGCTGACAACTGAAAGCTGACTGCTGCCAGCTAGATCTGGTAGTACGGAAAATCTGCTTCCAGGCGATGCATTTTTGAACGCCCGGCACGCTTTAACGGCCATAGTTTCATCTTTTTATCTTCAGCGGCGAAGAAGATATACAATACATCTTCTTTTGCAAGCGTGGATGTATTAAGGCAGGTTTTCAGGCACCGGATCACCGATTCTGCTGAGCTTTCCGCACGCCCGTCTTTAATAGTTACAAGGTCGCCGCAGGCATATACATCTTCAAAAGTATTTTCAAGATTACTGATCATGCATTGTAAAACAGAAGCATCTTTGAGCTGGTGATAGATGAGGAAATCCATAAGACAGGAATTGTTTGACACAACGGCCATAAAAATAGTGCCACCAGCTTATTCCGATTTTCTTACGTGCAGGCATAGGTGCAGCGATTATATTGCGTCTGTTTAAAAACGTTCACCGGCGGCACTATCTATATATGGTAGAGGAACAATCAGGCGGCTAACCTGCATTCATTTGATTTTCTTTTGTAAAGCTTCTGCGGCTGCTAAATGACCGTCGAGTTTGGGCAACGTAGCGTTGATAAAGGTTTTTACATCAACATTGATGTCTTCATCTTCGCTGGCATCTTTAAAAAGTGAAATGATTTTTTTATGATCCTCCACCATTGCATCTACAAAGCTTTTATCAAAATCCTTTGCGTTTTTTCCACTCAGCTCAGCCACTTTTTTCTGATGCTCCTGCGATGGTGCCTGCGGCACCGTAATGTTAAGTTTGCCAGCAAGCGCTACCAGCTCGTTATTGGCAGCGGTGTGGTCGGCAACGATTTTTGAGGCAAACGCTTTAACAGCCGGATCTGTTGCCTTTTCTTCGCCTACTCTCGCCGCAGCTACTTCGGAAAAACCGCCGTCGGCAGCTTTTACAAGAAACTCGCTTGTTTCTTTCTGCGTATCTGATTCCACAGGCTGCATATCGTTTTTTACTTCATTGGCAGAATCTGCATATTTAACCGGATCATCCGGTTGGTTGCCGCACGATGCCAAAAACAGCAAGCCGGCAGCAGCAAATGAGAATGTATATTTCATATTTAAGATTTACAAGTGAAACATCATACCCTGGAAGAACCGCCTATGAGTTTTACCAGGATCAAAATGATTGCTATTACCAGCAATGCATGAATAAGACCACCAACTGCGTATCCAAAAAAGCCGATAGCCCACCCAATTACCAGGATAACAGCAATGACGTACAGTAAGTTGCCCATAAAAAATTGATTTAATTGTTCAATGATATCTTATTGCGCTAAAAAATCGGGCCGCACAACTGAATGCATTGTTTTGGTATAACCAGCAATGGACATCAGCACACATTCGCTCATTGTGGTCTCCTTTTTGAAATACAGTAAAGAAAACGAGTATGGACGAGCATGATTTATCGTTGAATATTCCTGCTACCGACAAGCCGCGGGTGGTAATTATTGGCGGAGGTTTTGGTGGGCTGAATGTGGCAAAGCATCTTCCAAAGGGAATGTTCCAGGTAGTGCTGTTTGATAAACACAACTACCATACTTTTCAACCGTTGCTGTACCAGGTGGCTACAGCCGGGCTGCAACCGGATGCTATCGCAAGTCCGTTAAGGCATTTGTTTAAAAACCTGGACGATTTTTATTTCAGGTTGTTTAAAATATCCACCATTGATCCGGAGCAGCAGATTGTTTTTACACCCGCAGGAGATTTGCATTACGATTATCTTGTCATAGCTGCAGGTTCTGTTTCTAATTATTATGGAAATGATGAACTGGCGCAACAGGTGCTGCCTTTAAAGTCCATCCCCGACTCGCTGAACCTGCGCAGCCAGTTGATGCAGGTTTTTGAAAAAGCGGAAATGACGAAGGATGCTGCCACACGCGCTTCGTTGCTGAGCTTTGTAATTGTAGGCGGAGGCCCTACCGGTGTGGAGACTGCCGGCGCGCTGGCTGAACTGCGCAAGAAGGTGCTGCCGAAAGATTATCCCTGCATCGACTTTAGCGAAATGAAAATTTACCTGGTGGAAGGAATGAGCCGGTTGTTACCGCCTATGTCGCAAAAGGCTGGCGCCAGGGCCCAGCACGATTTGGAAAAGATGGGTGTGAAAGTGATTGTAAATGCAATGGTGGAGTCGTACGACGGTCAAACGCTTTATTTTAAAAACAACGATCCTGTGCAAACCTCCACTGTTGTTTGGTCGGCAGGAGTAAAAAGTGTGAGCATTGAAGGCATTCACGAACAATGGCTGGAAAAGGGCAGGTTGCTTACCGACAAATTTTGTAGGGTAATGGGTACGGGTAATATTTTCGCCATTGGCGATATAGCTTTGATGAAGACAGATAAATATCCGAAAGGACACCCGGGCGTGGCGCAGGTTGCGATACAGATGGGGAAATTCGTAGGAAAAAATCTGGCAAGAATACACCAAGGCGAACGGGTAGGTGAGTTTAACTATTTTGACAAAGGTACATTGGCAACAATCGGTCGGGGAAAGGCTGTGCTTGATTTTCCGGGCAATAAATACATGGGGGGAAGGGTTGCCTGGTGGATATGGTTGTTTGTGCACATCAACTATCTCATCAGCTTTCGTAACAAGTTAATGGTGTTTGCAAGCTGGATATGGAATTATTTTACATTCGATAAAGGCAACAGGCTGATCATACGCCCCTATATTAAACGAAAGGCTGCCATGGGAAGGGTAGTGACCTCGCATGAATAACGGTGGATTGAGCTGAATAGGTTAATTGAGTTGAATAAGTTGATTAAGTTAAATGCATTTGCACCTAATTAACTCATTTACAGACTTAACCTACTTAACCAAATAACACTCACCACACATGAAGGTTGCCTGCTGCCATCGTATCGCGGATGTATATTAACAGTTCATCCTGGTCGTTGCCATTTTTTAGCCGCTCTTTAAATGCCGACAGCCATTGGGCTATTGCTTCATCTTCGGTAGCTCCCGTTGCGGCAATCCCGCTTGCTTCGTCTTTTCCGAGTACACAATGAAAAACCTCTTCCCGTTGAAACAAAACGGGTCTGAATTGCTTTACCTCGGGGGCCGTTTCGGGTGCATCATAGTCAATGGGAATCAACAATTCCTCCGGCACGGTCATCTGTTTCATGCTTTTTTTAATTATTAAGATCGCAAGAATTATACCCGAAAAGAGGTGTAAGGAATAGGGGGTAGGGAAACCCAAATGCAAAAACCAAGAACCAAAAGGCAAGATCCAAGATGGAAAAAACCAAGAACCAAAAAACAAATGACAAGATCCAGGAACAAAAAAACAATAGGAGGCATTGCATGGGCTGGGTTGAAGTGACCAGCGGCTGAATGCTCATTGCTGAAAGCTGACGGCTGATAGCCAACTACACTTTTTCAATCAACTGCAGCGCATTAGCAGGTGCAAAGGCTTTTTCATCGTTGTCGAAGTATACATACACATCTTTCTTTTGCTGCAGCCATTTACGGCAATTTTTTGCCCATTTGCTTAAAGTAGCTGCTGAATAACGACCACGGTATTTTTGTGCGGGACCGTGCAAACGGATGTATACAAAATCGGCAGTAAGCACCAAAGGCGATACATAATGCTCCAGTTCGTAAATGCACAAAGCGCAATTGTGTTTTTGCAAAAGATCATATACTTCCTGTGTATGCCAGGTGTCGTTCCGGAATTCAAAAACATAACGGTGTTTTGGAGGCAGGGTGCCGAGAAAAGTTTTTAAGCGTTCAGTATTTACTTTCCATCGCGGTGGCAGTTGAAGCAATAATGGCCCCAGTTTATTTCCAAGGTGCGAAACAAGCTTTACAAATTGAGTTATTTCTGCTTTGGTGGTATGCAGCTTTTTCAGGTGAGTAAAGTAGCGATTGACTTTTATGGCGAATAAGAATGTTTCGGGTACTGTGGCGGCCCATTTTTGCAGGCGCTGCTTTACAGGGGTCGCATAGAAAGAGTTGTTTACTTCAACTGTCGACAATTTTGTTGCATAATAGCTAAGCTGGTCTTTTGTTGGTAATTTATCGGGATAAAACCTTTTTTTCCAATGTGCGTATTGCCAGCCTGAGGTGCCGATATGTATTGCAGCTTTTTTCATTACCATTCATGCTTCAAATAAAGGACCATTACAGATGTAAGGGACGGCAAGGTTGTTACCGACCCATTGCAGTCTTTTGCTAAGACCAGGTTCCGGGTTGCACGTTACAAGGAAAGGCCGCTATGCGAAATTTGCAACTTTCTCATTCTTGTCATCTGCACTTACCAGTTTCTTTTTATATTTATGTTGTTGCAACCGATGGCACCGGGTATTGAGCATTACATTTTTTCCACTTAAATATTTGCTATGAAAAATTTATACGTATTGGGTGCTGTTATGGGGATCATATTGCTGGTTGCCTGCGAAAGTTCCAAAAAAAACAGCGGTACGGCGTCGGGCGATACTTCGCTTAACGGTACCTGGGAGCTGAACTATATAACAGGACCAAGAATTGCATTTGAAGGGCTTTACCCCGGCCGGAAACCTGTTATTACTTTTAATACTGCCGATACCAGTTTTAGCGGTAACACGAGCTGTAACAATTTCCGGGGGCGATTGATCAGCGAAGGCAACAATATCAGCTTTACCAATGATATAGCGATGACTAAAATGTTTTGTGAAGGGCAGGGTGAAAATGTATTTATTGAAACACTAAAAAAAGTGAACAGGTTCTCTGTTACAAATGATACCACGCTCACTTTTATTATGGGAGATGTAGCTATGATGCGGTTCTCGAAGAAATAGCGGTGAGCAGTGAGCAGTCAGCTTTCAGCAGTCAGCTTTCAGCAATCAGCTTTCGGCTATCAGCTTTCGGCTATCAGCAATCAGAAATCTCAAATTTCAAATTTCTTAGCTTTTCCTTACCACCCATTTCCACATTTCCTTCCACGAAACTTTTTTGCCGTACAACAAAATGCCGGTGCGGTATATTTTGGCGGTGAGCCAGGTAAAGAATAAGAAGGATACGATGAGCAGCGCCATGGAAATGCCCAACTGCCACCAGGGTACACCGTAAGTTACCCTGCCCATCATCACCACCGGCGATGTTAGCGGGAACATACTGCCAAATACTGCCAGGCTGCTGTCGGGATCGTTGATGGCTTTTGTCATGATAACAAAGCCGAGTATTAACGGCATCATAATAGGAAATACCAGTTGTTGCGCCTCCTGCTGATCTTCGCTTACCACGCTGCCAATTGCAGCAAACAAAGAAGCGTATAAAAGATATCCTCCCACAAAATAAAACAGGAAACAAAAAAGGATAAGCCCGATGGGAAGCGAATGAAGTCCTTGCATAAACAAATCTAATTTGCCGGTTGGAGGAGTGGCTCCCATTACTGGGTTAGTGGCCTGCTCTAATAAATGTGGGAATATCAATGCCAATGCCAACTGCAAAGTACCCATTAAGATAATCCATATCGCAAACTGAGTCAATCCCACAGCGCCTATTCCTACAATTTTGCCCATCATTAGCTGAAAAGGTTTAGCAGAACTTACTATCACCTCAGCAATTCGGTTAGTTTTTTCTTCCATTACACCCCGCATCACCATAGTGCCATAAATTAACAGTATCATATATATAAGTACTCCACCTGCAAATGAGATAAATAGAGAAGCTGTTGCGCTACTTTTTGTCTCTTCTCCCTTTCCGGTATCAACTGTGTTTTCTATATCAATATCCGCCTTTATGTTTTTATATATTTCCGGATCTATATTAGCAGCTAATAAGCGTTGTCGTTCAATTGCTGCATTAATTTTTTTCTCGATGGCAGATTTTACAAGCAAACTTACTGACGCCTGGCTATGTACTTTAATTTTTCCTGGTTCATTATCGCTTTGTTTAGGTATATAAAGAAATAAAGTATAGCCTTCTTTTTTATACTTTGTTTTGAAAGATTGTTCTGTTTCGTTTTGTATAAAAGTATAAGTAGATTTATCTTTTTTGCCAGTCTCAATTTTTCCCCCAAATAATTCTGCTTCATCTAATATTGCAATCTTCTGTGCGTTAGATTCTCCGCTTATAGAAACTGCGATCATAACGGCATAAAAAGCAACAATTACAATGGGCACGATGATGGTGGTAAGCAGGAAAGATTTTTTCTTTACCCGTGTCATGTATTCTCTTTCAATAATCAGCCCTATCTTATTCATAGTAATAATACAGTTAATAATGATGGATACTAACAGCGCTTTTTACAAAGGTTGGAATTGTCTTGCCAGCGGAGTGTCTTCCACCAGCCTGATGAAAATGTCGTTGAGCGACGGCAGCACTTCGTTAAACGAAACGATCTCGTGCGACTGGGCCAGCAGGTATTGCAATACATCATGCGGTTTGTAACCTTCGTGTATTTTCAATATAATGTGCTCGCCCTTTGTACCCGCTAACTCAAAAATCTTGTTATCCTGGATCAGTTCAGGGCGCTTTTCAAATCCTACTTCAAACAGGTTCTCCTTGAAATCCTGCTTAATCTTTTTTACTGAGCCATCCAGAATTTTCGAGCCCCGGTTTATCAGCACAATATGATCGCATATTTCTTCCACTTCGCCCATACGGTGCGTGCTGAAGATGATGGTACTTCCGTTTTGGGCAAGCCTGTATATCTCATCTTTAATAAGACTTGCATTAACCGGGTCCAGTCCGCTAAAAGGCTCATCGAGTATAATCAGTCTTGGCTCATGCAATACGGTGGTAACAAACTGGAGTTTCTGGCTCATGCCTTTGCTGAGGTCCTGCACTTTTTTATTCCACCAGGTTTGCATCTCCATTTTTTCGAACCAGAATTTGATCCTGTCCATTGCTTCGGCTTTGGTCAGTCCTTTTAACCGTGCCAGGTACAATGCCTGTTCGCCGATCTTCATTTTTTTATACAAGCCTCTTTCTTCCGGCATGTATCCAATACGGATGATATCATTGATGGGATCAAATTTCCTGCCGTCGAAAGTAATACTGCCTTCGTCCGGGAAAAAAATACCGGTGATCATTCTCAGCAAGGTCGTTTTTCCCGCACCGTTAGGTCCCAGCATTCCGAAAATAGATCCTTCCTCTATCGTAAAGCTCACATCGTCTACTGCTTTTTGTGTAGCGAAATATTTTTTAAGGTGACTGACTTCTAAAATGTTTTGCATAACGATTGATTAGTAGCCGCGGGTTTAATTTTGTTACAAATGCCGAAACAAATTTTACAGGTTGCAAGTTACGGGTAAAAGGTGGAAGGGAAAAGGTATAGGGTTAAGGCCTTATACCTTACACCTTCCACTCTTTGCCTTCCACCTTATCCCTTATTTTTGGTGTAAATATTAACTAATGGGAGCGCCCGGTATGGTTTCGTTTGATAACACTCAAAATGCCTTTGCTTACAAATCAGATAAGGAATTAAAAAAGGCAGCTTTTCTTTTTGCCTCTATGGGTTACTCGTGGCTGGTAAAAATAGGAACCAGTATAACGCCTAAAGCTATCAAAGCAGGTTTGCCTATAAAGGGCCTGATACGCAATACTATTTTTACGCAATTTGTTGGTGGCGAAACGCTCGAAGAAACAGCGCAGGTAGCCAGTAAGCTGGGCGCTTTTAATGTAAGCGTAATTCTTGATTATGGCGTTGAAGGAGGGGAGGATGGCGAGCAGGGATTTGACCACGCTATGCAGGAGTTTATCCGCGTAATTGAGTATGCGGCCACACAATCCAATATTCCCTTCATGAGCATTAAGGTAACAGGCTTTGCGCGTTTTGGTTTGCTCGAAAAGCTGGACTCGTCTGTTTCGGGCAATACCGGCTCGTTAATAAAACGGTATGCCAAAGCGTTAGAAACACTTTCTGCCGAAGAAAAAGAAGAGTGGAACCGCGTGCAGGAGCGGATGGACAAGATATGCCAGTGCGCTGCAGAAAAAAATATTGGTGTGTTAGTAGATGCCGAGGAAACCTGGATACAGGACCCCGTTGATGTGATCACCATTTTAGCCATGCAAAAATACAATGCGCACAAGGCGGTGGTGTATAATACCATCCAGTTGTACAGGCATGACCGACTGGCATTTTTAAAAGATTCGCTGGAGGCTGCCGAACTGAAAAGTTTTATTTTAGGCGCCAAGCTGGTGCGCGGCGCCTATATGGAAAAAGAACGGGTGCGCGCAACCGAAATGCAATATGCTTCGCCTATTCAGCCCGACAAAGCAGCTACCGACCTCGATTATGATGCCGCGGTATCCTTTTGTATACAACATCTTGATAAGATTGCTACCATCGTTGCATCGCACAACGAACAAAGCAATTTGCTGGCAATTCAACTGCTGCTGCAAAAAGGCATATCACTCCATCATCCGCACATTCATTTTTCGCAGTTGTATGGCATGAGCGATAACATCACATTCAACCTGGCAAAGGCCGGTTGTTCCGTAAGTAAATATCTCCCTTTCGGACCCATTGAGGATGTGATTCCTTACCTCATGCGCAGGGCGCAGGAAAACAGTTCTGTTGCGGGGCAAACGGGCAGAGAACTCCGGCTGATCAAAAAAGAAATTCAACGAAGGGCAAAAGCATGATAACTTTTACACTCGGCGAACATTAATGTAAGATGGGAACAATTGCCTTGAGGAAATATTGCCTCAGCCGGTAACAAGAGTTGCACGTTATGTGGGCTTCAGCAGTGAGTGTTCAACAATCAGCTTTCAGCGGGCAGGTATGATTGCTGATCGCTCATCGCTAATAACCCTATACCTTGCACCTTATACCCTACACCCTTCACCTATGTTAAATTTGCGAATTCACTTTCTTTTGGCACAATTTTTAAAATCAATTCAGTAATTCAGAACGGCTTTTCTTCTGAGTCATTTTTTACTAAAATTGAATTGATATGAAACGTAGATTGTTGTTCCTGTCAGGTGCCACCGCTTTTTTAATCCTTGTTTCCACTACTTCTTTTTCCCAGGTCCAGATAGGCGTTCACGGCTCCCGCCTCGAAGGTACAGGAGCTTCGCAATGGGGCTTTGGAGGTAACATAAAGTTTTTATTGGCCGATAAATTTGCAATAGGCGCCAGCGTTAAGGGCTATCCGAAAGATATGAAGACGGAAGATTTCAGCATGGGAGGTAACAATTATAAAATTGCCCGCGGCAATACGATTGTTCCCGTTACCGGATCGGTTGATTATTATTTTGGGCAAGCGCCTATCCGCCCATACCTGGGTGCTGACGTGGGTGCGTATTTTACACAGTATGTTTTTTCGATGACGCAAAACAATGGCGGCAGCTCATACTATAATACCTCGAACAAGAAAACCTATTTTGGCGCAGCCCCCCGTGCCGGTTTAAATGTTGAGTTTGGTCCGGTAGGCATTTTCGGGCAGGCGGGTTATAACTTCCTGTTTGGGTCTGGCGACAGAGATGAGCTGACCGTTCCCGGTATTACCGATCCTATCGATTCAAAAGCAACCGATAAGTTCTGGTCGTTCGACGTTGGTCTGTTCGTTAAATTCGGTGGAGGAAAATAAACAATTCTTAACTCCATATATATCCGCAGCTCCCGTTATAAATAAATAATAACGGGAGTTTTTTTATTTGGTAAGTTCAAACAGCAATTCAGGTTCGTTGGTGGTAATGTAATCGAACTTGTTTTCAATAAACCATTTCATGTCTTCTTCTGTATTCACCGTCCATACATTCAGGTTTACTTTTTCTTTTTTAGCTTCAGCAATCCATGCAGGATTTTTTTTGAAAACCGATGCATTGTAATCAATGCCCCACACCCCATCCTGCTTTATCACCGATGGCGATTTTTCACCGTTCAGGTAGGCAACTTTTGCATCGGGCTGCAGTTCCATTACTTTTTTTACAATGTTGTAATCAAAGCTGATATACATTACCCATGGTGCTGCTTTTAATTCCTTAACAAGCTGCACTGTTTTTTCAGCAACATAAGCCCCGCGCTTACTATCGGAAAAAGCCGGTTTTATTTCCACCACCAACATTGTTTTTCCAGCGTTGGTTTGTTGCATGCCGGCAAGCAGGTACTCGCGCAGCGTGGGTATATTTTCGCCATTAGAAAGTTTGTGCTCCAGCAGCTCGCCGTAAGTGCTCTTATCAATGATCTTGCCGGCATAATGAGGATCGTGGTTCACCACCAGCGAATCATCCACCGTCATATGCACATCAAATTCCGAACCTGTGCAGCCCAGGCGTATGGCTTCCTGCAATGAGGCGATGGAATTTTCAGGCAAATTGTTTTTCTTCCATGCGCCGCGGTGCGCTACTACTATGTTAGGGGCGAACGACATTTGAGCAGAGGTTGTTTTTTTTGTGCCTGAGCAGGCAGTAGCCATCATAACTGTTAATGCAATAACAGGCAGCCAGCAATATTTTTTCATCCGTAATTTTTTGTTGCGCCAACAGTGGCAGCTTATTTTATTGAATTTCTATTGTAGCTAAAACAGGTTTGTGGTCTGAAAATTCATAAGGCAATACCTTTACATCGGTTACACGCCACCGTGTATTTTTGTTCAGCCATACAAAATCAATTCTTATTTCGGGATTGTCTGCCGAAAACGTGAAGGCAGGATTGCCTTTTCTCTCAGCCGCATCCAGCCAGTGCCCTTCCATCACGTTGTACGGTTCTTCGCCCGGCTTAAAATTAAAATCGCCACAAACGATAACCGGGTCTGTCTTTTGCGCAAACAGTTGGTTGATCTTTTCAACCTGGGCAATTTTATTGGGCAGGTACTGATGACAGAGATGGGTACCCGCAAAAAATATTTTTTGACCACCCGCTACCGGGTATTCAGCATAGATCAATGCCCGCGGTTCTCCTCCTGCCGGGTTGGGCAACACCTGCACCACTGGTTTTACGGGTTTTTTAGTAAGTATTCCTTCACCATAACCACCGCCATCATATTCCATTGCTTTTCCAAAATAGCCATGCATACCTGTTTTTTTACCAAGCTCCTGCACCCAGTTAATGCGGGTTTTGTATATACCCGCCAGTCGGCCCGTAGCGCTGTCTACCTCCTGGAAGGCAACCAGGTCTGGTTTTAGTTCACTAATGAGTTTGGCAATGTTATCCAGGTTTGCCTGTCCCTTTTTATAAGGGTTTTCGCCGTGGTATATATTGTAGGTAAGAATTTTGAGCTTCGTTTGGGCGTTTGCGTATACTGTGCAGAAGAGCAGCAGGAAAAAGGCGATATATTTCATGATATGTAAGATAGACGTGGAGCACGAAGTTCTGTAAATATGTTATACGAAGCGGGGTTTGTATAAATTACTGGTAAAAATATCCACGAGCAATTCACATTTGTGCGTTACATGGGCGAGCGGCTTTGCTTTTACCCAGTTGCTTTTTATTAACTTGCACCCATGCAACAATACCTTGAATTGCTCCGGCATGTTTTGGATAATGGAGTGCAAAAGCACGATCGTACAGGAACGGGTACTGTAAGTTGTTTTGGTTACCAGATGCGTTTTGATCTGAGTAAAGGATTTCCCCTCGTTACTACCAAAAAGCTTCATCTCAAAAGTATTATTTATGAGTTGTTGTGGTTTCTGAAAGGCGATACCAATATCCAATACCTCAAGGAGCATGGCGTAAGTATATGGAACGAATGGGCAAACGAACAGGGCGATCTTGGCCCGGTATATGGCAAACAATGGCGAAGCTGGGAAGGGGCAAACGGTGAAACGATTGACCAGATTTCGGATGTTATTCAGCAGATCAAAAAAAATCCCGATAGCCGAAGACTGATCGTAAGTGCATGGAACGTGGCCGACCTGCCTCAAATGGCGTTGATGCCCTGCCATAATATGTTCCAGTTTTACGTGGCGATTCCAAAAGGTGGCGCCAGGCCTGCGCTTTCCTGCCAGTTGTACCAGCGTTCTGCCGATGTATTTTTGGGCGTACCATTTAACATTGCATCGTATGCATTGTTAACGTTAATGATTGCACAGGTGTGCGATCTTGAACCCGGCGAATTCATTCATAGCTTTGGCGATGTGCATTTGTATAATAACCACTTTGAGCAGGCGAACCTTCAATTGTCGCGAACGCCGTACGACCTGCCGGTAATGCGGTTGAACCCGGCTGTAAAAAATATCTTTGATTTTACATTCGAAGATTTCAGCCTGGAGCAATACCAGTCTCATCCTGCTATTAAGGCGCCGGTTGCTGTTTAATTTTCAATGTTATTTTAGATTGCGGAATAAAGAAAATTTTTGCCGCCGGTTGCCAGACTGGAATTTTTCATCTGCGGATATATGACTTGTCAGCATCCGCAGTTTAAAGTTTCAATCGTGTTTTTGCCAGACTAAATAACATTCGTGTAATTTGTGGCTTGTTTGTTGTAACGGTTCATTGCAGATTACGATACCATTCAGAAATCTTTTTTATGATCATATCTCTCATAGTAGCTGCGGCAGAAAACAATGCTATCGGAAAAGACAATCAGCTTCTCTGGCATTTACCCAACGATCTTAAATTTTTTAAGAACACCACCTGGGGCATGCCTGTTATTATGGGACGGAAAACTTATTTGTCGATGGCAGGCGAACCGCTGCCCGGGCGTTACAATATTGTAGTGTCGCGCCAGCACGTTGCAGATATTGAAAGAGAAAATGTGTGGGTGGTAAATTCGGTAGAGGAAGCCATACGAAAAGCAGAGAGCACCGATTGTAAGGAAGTATTTGTGGCGGGCGGTGGCCAGATTTATGATGCCTGCCTGCCGCTGGCAGATAAAATATATATCACCCGCGTGCATGCGGTTTTGGAGGGGGATGCTTTCTTTCCTGCATTCGACGAAAGCAAATGGGAGAAAGTATACCAGTTGGATTTCGCAGCAGATGATAGGCATGCATATGCATATTCATTTCAAACCTGGACTAAAAAGAAGTAATATTTCTTTTTTCCTCCTGCTAACCCTAGTTTTGACAGGATGTACAGTAAACCCCGGCTGGCGTTAAAATATCTTCAATATTATATTACCGCGCATAACGGTAAGGGGCATGGCATACATTCACCATTTGTATTTGATTTTGTTACCAGGGTGCTCAACGACAGACGCCAGTTTTATGCCTTTCAAAAAATTGAGGCACAACGGGGATTGTTGCTGCTGAATAATGACATAATAGAAATAGAAGATTTTGGTGCCGGCTCGGCTATGACGGCGTCGAATAGCCGAAAGATAAGCAACATTGCCAAATGGTCGTTGAAATCGCCAAAGTATGCACGGTTGCTTTTCAGGATGGTCAATTATTTTCAGCCACCTACTATTATTGAGCTAGGCACCTCATTAGGTATTACCACCTCTTATTTTGCAGCCGCCCAACCCGCTGCTACTGTATTTACGTTTGAAGGCGCTCCGGCTGTTGCGGCGTTGGCACAACAGGTATTCCGGCAACTGAATTATTCAAACATCCGGTTAACGCCAGGAAATTTTGATACAACGCTTCCCACTTTTTTACAAAAGGCCAGGAAGGTTGATTTTATTTTTATAGACGGCAATCATCGCGAAGAACCTGTACTAAAATACTTTGAGTGGCTATTGCCGTTCACTCACGGACGATCAATACTCGTATTCGATGATATCCATTGGAGTGCAGGCATGGAATCTGCCTGGAAAAAGATCATCAGCCATTCCGCCGTTACCTGCAGCATCGACCTGTTCTTTATCGGTATAGTTTTCTTTAATCCCGATTTTAAAGTGAAGCAGGATTTTGTGATAAGATTTTGAGGATCGTCGCAGATTCGCAGATGAAAATGTAGTAATCTGATCATCCGCACTATCAAACGGAAAATTATAATGGGCTACAATTTGAAATGTACCGCGGCTGTTTGAAGAATATGATGAGGTATAAATATTTAACTAAATTTGATAAATAGTTGCTATGAAAGTATTGCTGGATATACCCGATAATAAAGCCTCCTCTTTGATGGAAGTACTGAAAAGCATTTCCTATGTAAAAGCCAAGCCTCTTACTAAGGCAAAAGCAAAATTAATGGAAGAAATAAGTGAGGCAGTGGAAGAAATAAATTTAATCAAGGCGGGTAAAAAGAAAGCTCGTAACGCTGAAGATTTTTTGAATGAGCTATAAAGTAAAATCCATTTCGGTATTTGAAAGGCAAGCTAAAAAGCTTATCAAAAAATATGCTTCTTTGAAGAAAGAGCTTTTAGAATTGATTCAGGAACTTAAAGAGAAACCAGAACAAGGGACACCTATAGGGAAAAATTGTTTCAAAGTTCGCATCGCCATTGCTTCAAAAGGTAAAGGTAAGAGAGGCGGCGCCCGGGTTATCACTCATTTTATGGTGGCAGATGATGTAGTTTATCTGTTATCCATATACGATAAAGCTGATAAAGAAAACCTTACTGATAAAGAATTGGCTGAACTTCTTAGGGCTATTACGCAATAAAATAATATGCGTCAAAATAGTTAAATCCTTTCCATTTAACGCTGCTATATTAAAAGCCTTCGCAGGTGTGCAGATAAAAATGTAGTAATCTGATCATCCGCACCATCAGGCGAAAGCACTTATACCGATGAGGGAACTTCAAAAGTTTTGCATGCATCTATCAATAAAAAACCGTGCCCAGCCCGTTCTTTTTCTATTCAATTTTACGACTCACGGGTAGCATTTTTTTCTTTAAATTCATTGTATGATCGCAGGAATTCTTAAAGAGCCGGCCGGCGAAAACAGGGTTTCTTTATTGCCCGAACAGGCAGCAGTATTAATTAAAAAAAACGTAGAAGTATGGATAGAAGAAGATGCAGGTATAAATGCTTTTGCAAATGATGCTCTATATACACAACAAAACGTGCGATCAGCTTCCCGTAAAAATATTCTTGCCAATGCTGATCTGTTGCTAAGCATCAATGGATTATTGCCGGCAGAAATATCCCAAGTAAAAAAGCAGGCGGTAGCCATCGGCGTTATGCAGCCCTTGTATCATCCGGCACTTATGCAACAGTATGCCGCTGCTGGCATTACTACGTTTAGTATGGATATGCTGCCGCGCACCACCAGGGCGCAAAGCATGGATGTATTGAGCAGCCAGACCAACATTGCAGGCTACAAAGCCGTATTGCTGGCTGCTAATAATTACGCGCGGTATTTCCCTATGTTTATGACAGCCGCAGGCAGCATTGCCCCGGCAAAAGTGCTGATATTGGGAGCAGGCGTTGCGGGCTTGCAGGCGATAGCCACAGCCAGGAGGTTGGGGGCGGTAGTGGAAGTTTTCGACACGCGGCAGGCGGTAAAAGAAGAGGTGATGAGCCTGGGTGCGAAATTTATTGAAGTGGAAGGTGCAGCCGATGCAAGCAAAGCCGGCGGATATGCCGTTGAACAAACAGAAGCCTACCGGCAAAAGCAACAGGAAAAAATAAAGGATAGTATAGCCAAAGCGGACATAGTGATTACCACCGCACAAATTCCCGGGAAAAAAGCGCCCGTGTTAATATCAAAAGACATGCTGGAACAAATGAGAAATGGTTCCATTATTGTTGACCTGGCGGCTGCTACTGGTGGTAATACGCCTTTTACAAAATCAAACGAAACAATTGTTTATAATAACATTAGTATTATCGGCGCTTCCAACCTGGCATCTTCCATGCCGTTTGATGCAAGCAGGTTGTACGGAAAGAACATCCTTAACTTTTTAGCGCTCATTATCGACAAGGAGGGAAAGCTGGCACCCGATTTTGCTGATGAACTTGTAAAAGGTGCCTGCATAACACACGCCGGCAATATTGTAAACGAACGTGTGGCCGGATTATTGGTGGATGTAGGTTAGTATAAATAATAAATTAAGTAACACATGCAGGATTTATTGAGCTGGATATCGCACCATCAGCAGATCATATACATTGTTGTGTTGATGATATTTGTTGGCATTGAAGTAATAGGACACGTGCCCGCTGTATTGCACACGCCATTGATGAGCGGTGCAAACGCCATACACGGCGTAGTGATCATTGGTGCAATCATCGTGATGGGAAAAGCAGAGCCCGGAAATTACACTGCGCTTATATTGGGTTTTCTGGCAGTAATACTCGGCACACTCAACGTGGTAGGAGGCTTTGTTGTAACCGACAGAATGCTTGAAATGTTTAAGGGAAAGAGGAAAAAATGACAAAAAACAAATAACAAGAACCAAGATTCAAAGATCAAGTAATAAACAAAAAAATTCGTAGCGAAAAACTATAAACCATAAATAACATTGCTGACTATGAATGTACCTAAGAAGACCTATGATCTGGAAGAGCGTACGGCAATTTTTGCAGAAAGGATAAGGGATTTTTGTTTGAAGTTGCCTAAAAATGCTGCTAACTACCAATATATTCCGCAGTTGTTAAGAACGGGTAGTTCGCCGGGGGCTAACTATATTGAGGCAAATGAAAGCATTGGAGATAAAGATTTCGCAATGAAAGTTAAAACCTGCAGGAGAGAAGCAAAAGAAACAATGTATTGGTTAAGGCTGGTATTGATAAACGATGTACCCGGGTTAAATGAAGAAAGGTTGTTTTTACAGCAGGAAGCAAAAGAGCTTGTATTGATATTCAACGCAATTGTAAAAAAGAGACAAGGTCAATAGTTGCTGGTATTTTATCGACTTCTGTTTTTCTTGTTTCTTGGTTTTTGCGATTTATTCTTTGGTTCTTGTCATTTGAATTTTGGTTTTTTCTTTTGTTTCTTGCTTCTTGATTTTTGGTATTTCCTTTTGGTTCTTGTTATTTGTTTCTTGGTTCTTTTTTTGACTTCTGGAATTTTAAAAACACATGTCCAACATACTCACCATACTATACCTTGTTGCCTCGGTAAGTTTTATTATCGGGTTAAAAATGCTTTCCCATCCGTCTTCTGCACGCAAGGGAAACTTAATTGCGGCGGGCGGTATGACATTAGCAATATTGGGAACCATTTTTTTGTACAAAGATGAATCGGGACATTTTTTGCATAATCATCAATGGATATTCGGCGGGTTGTTGATTGGAGGAGTAACAGGAGTGTTTGCTGCCAGAAAAGTACAAATGACTGCCATGCCCGAAATGGTGAGCTTATTTAATGGCATGGGTGGCGCCTGTGCGGCATTGATAAGCGTTGTTGAATTCAATCATTTAATACATAACATAGTGCCGGAGGGTGGCTGGATACTTTATCCACCCCTGTCGGCGCTGGGCACTAACCAGATTGCCGTTCAATACGATTCTCTGGTGATCATCCTGGCAGGATTGATCATTGGCTCCGTATCGTTTGCAGGAAGCATAGTAGCCTGGGGCAAGCTGAACGGAAAGATCAGAGACTTTAGCTTTAAAGGGCAGCATATTGTGAACAGCGTAATGCTGATGGTAATACTGGCATTAACCGCCTGGATGATATACAAGTATACAATACAGGATTCCCTTCCTTTAAAAATTGCTGAGTCCAGTATTATTTTGGATCACCAGTTTTTTCTTTTTTTTGCTGGCTTGTTTTATACCATTCTCGCTCTTTCCATTTTGTATGGTGTGTTATTCGTTTTGCCTATAGGCGGTGCTGATATGCCCGTGGTTATTTCTTTGCTTAATTCTTTTACCGGCGTTGCTGCTGCCTGCGGAGGTTTTTTATATGACAATAAAGCCATGCTTACCGGTGGTATATTGGTAGGCGCTGCAGGAACATTGCTAACCATACTGATGTGCAAGGCAATGAATCGTTCCTTGCTGAATGTATTGATTGGTTCGTTTGGCGGTGCAAGCCATGCTGCTGCCGGTGGCAAAGAGCACGGTGCTTATAAAGAAATTACGATCAGCGATACTGCTGTGCTGATGAACTATGCCAGCAAAGTAATTATTGTGCCGGGATACGGACTGGCGGTAGCGCAGGCGCAACATGCCTGTCACGAGTTGGAAAAATTGCTTACAGAAAAAGGCGTGGAAGTAACCTATGCTATACACCCCGTGGCGGGGCGCATGCCGGGGCATATGAATGTATTGCTGGCAGAAGCGGATGTTAGCTACGATAAGCTGCAGGAAATGGAACAGGCCAACGAAGCATTTCATGCAACGGATGTGGTGCTGGTATTGGGTGCAAACGATGTGGTGAATCCCGCGGCCAAAACTGATCCCTCTTCTCCCATATACGGAATGCCTGTGCTGAATGTTGAATTGGCAAAAACAGTCATTGTAAACAAACGAAGCATGAAACCCGGTTATGCAGGCATCGAAAATGAATTGTTCTTTCAGCCCAAAACGTCCATGCTGTTTGGCGATGCCAAAAAAGTGCTACAAGACCTGGTGGCAGAAGTAAAAGCGTTGTAGCTGTCATCCATTATATTTGCTGCCTGTAATTGTGAGAGAGCATTATTCTAAACGAGTATAAGAGTGATGGAGCTTCAAGTCGCAGACTTGTAAGAACATAAGAAGTACGAAGTCTGGAGACTTCGTACAGCGTTGGTTGATTTCTATTAGCAAGTAAAATGTTTTGTCGGTCAGACCGCCCTTTGGGCGGGCCGACCGGCTTTCCCCATCGGCCCGCCCAAAGGGCGGTCTGATGGATGGAATTTAAATAATATTATTAATGAGCCGCAGATTCGCAGATGAACCTGCATCTGCGGCAGAAAATACACTTTCATTAACCCATTAACATTGAATTCAAATTCTGAGCACTCATTGTAAAAGAAAATATATAGATCTCAATTTGTAGAGCATAGAAAAAAATGTCGGTTATTCCTGGTGCATTAATAGAGTCGTTACAAAATGTTGAAGGTTTCTCTAAGGAATCCTTCATGGCTGTGCATGCATCCAACGAGCAGGTAACTTCTGTACGGATCAATCCAGACAAAAAAAATACACAGCCGGATGTTGTTGTGAAAGATGAAGTACTGGCAGCTTTGAGTGAGCATGCCAACGTATCGCCAGTGCCGTGGTGTGCAACAGGTTTCTATTTATCGCAACGCCCATCGTTTACGCTCGATCCGCTGTTTCATGCAGGAGCATACTATGTACAGGAAGCATCGTCGATGTTCCTGGAGCGGGTAATAAAAGAAGTATTGCCCAGGCATAACAGCGAAGCCTGCCGCGTACTCGACCTGTGTGCTGCCCCCGGCGGAAAATCTACGCACCTGTCTTCGCTTTTTCCCAAAAGTCTGGTAGTAGCTAATGAAGTTATAAAAACGCGCGCAGGTATTTTAGTAGAAAATATCATTAAGTGGGGAAATGAAAACGTGGTGGTAACAAGCAACGATGCCGCGGACTTTGACAGGCTGCCCGGTTTTTTTGACGTGATAGTGATAGACGCGCCGTGCAGCGGAAGCGGCATGTTCAGGAAAGACCGGGAGGCGATTGAAGAATGGTCGCCGCAAAATGTAGATCATTGCAGCAAGCGGCAGCAGCGCATACTAAAAGATGCCTGGCCCTGCCTGAAAGAAAATGGCATCCTGATCTATTCAACCTGTTCCTATTCAAAAGAAGAAAATGAAACTATTTTAGACTGGATGAGCAGTGAACTGGAAATTGACAGCAGGCGAATACCCGTGGAATCCGATTGGGGCATTGTTGAAACCCAATCTGAAGCAGCGGGATGCTGGGGATACCGGTTTTATCCTGATAAGGTTAGGGGAGAAGGATTGTTTATGGCTTGCGTTCAAAAGCGTTCAGCCGCCGACATGCCTCCTCAAAAAGGCAAAAAACTGTTAAATGTCGGCAGGCAGGAGCAAAAAGCGCTGTCGGACTGGATCGTGGATGCAGCAAAAAACGACTATATATTGTTAGAAGAAGAAATACTGGCCTTTGATAAAAACTGGTCGGAGGATATATCGGTGCTGATGCAGTGGCTCTATGTGAAAAAAGCCGGGATAAGGATGGGGAAACTGATCAGGAATGAACTGATTCCAGATCATGAACTGGCACTGAGCAGGTTGTTAGCGCCCGATGTGAATAAAGCAGTGCTTCACCTGGAGGGGGCGCTTCAATACCTTCGCAAGCTGGACATTACGGCGGAGGCAGTGCAAAAAGGCTGGGCGGTGGTTACTTTCAACGGTTTTCGGTTGGGTTGGATAAAGGTGTTGCCCAACCGGGTCAACAACTATTATCCGCAGCGGTTTCGTATATTAAAACATTGATTTTCACGTTATACATCCGATCGGTAATTTTTGCTACTTTCGTACGTGCCGACATAAATAATATCAGATGAAGAAACTCGGATTTACATTGTTGTTTTTTGTGCTTTTGTCCGGGCTTACTGCTCAATCCTACGACCTCACCGTTCAGGCTGAAGGTGGAAAACTGTTTCTCAATCACACCGTAGCGCCAAAGGAAAACCTTTACAGCATCGGACGATTGTACAATATCAGCCCAAAAGAAATTGCACCCTTAAATGGCTTAACCATTTCCAGCGGGCTCGAAATAAACCAGGTGATCAAAATACCGCTTACCGCTGCAAACTTTGCACAGCAGGGAACTGCAAAAGCCGATGAAATGTTTGTTCCTCTGTATCACACTGTGGCTGAAAAAGAAGGGTTGTTCAGGATAGGTCAGAACTTTAATAAGGTAAGCGCTGATAATCTGAAAAGCTGGAATGGACTCAGTTCAGAAAGCATTAGCGTAGGACAGCCACTGGTAGTAGGCTTTCTGCGGGTAAAAAAGGAACAATCGGCACTGGCTGCCAATGGCATAAAAAAGATTGGCGGAATGGTCAATGCAACACCTCCGCCTGCAACAACCGCCAATGCACCTGCTGCCACACAACCGCAGCAACCTGCTGCCACCACTACCAATGTTCCCAATCCCGCTCCTCAAAATACCAATACCACGCCGCCCGCATCAACAACCAGCAGTTCTGCCGGAGCCGATGAGGGTACAGGTTTTTTTAAACCCGTATACCAGCAACAAGCCAGAGGCAGTTCGTTCCGCAGCGAAATGGGAGCCGGCGCTATCTTTAAAAGTACCAGCGGATGGCAGGATGCCAAATACTACGCGCTGATGAATAATATAACACCCGGTACCATAGTACGCATCACCAATTCTACCAATAACAGAACCATCTTTGCTAAAGTATTGGGCGAGCTTCCGCCCGGTAAGGAAAACGAGGGATTGCTGATCCGCATCAGCAATGCAGCAGCCGCCGAATTAAAGATCGGAGCCAAGGAACTGAGATTTGCTGCAGAGGTAGCTTACGGCAAAAGTTAGCCTTCATTATCAAAAAGTTATACAGAGATGTGGAAAAATTAACACATTCAGTGTTTAAACATTGAATGTTTGCGATTAATTTTGCGCCTTATCCATGGGTGTATTGTATCTTCCTGATGTTGAATACACTCATGAACATTCACTAAAATTATTGCACATGAAAAAATCCTTTCTTTCCATTGCAGCAGTTGCATTACTGGCAACAGCCTGCACCCAGGCTCCCGATGCAGCCAAAGCTGAAGCTAGCGAAAAGCAGGAAGCTGCTGCTACCACTGGCGCAACTTATACACTTGACACTACTACGAGCCGTGTTGCCTGGATAGGTACAAAACCTGTAGCAAGGCACAATGGCGACTTTAAACTGCAGAGTGGAACATTTGCTGTTGAAAACGGTGCCATCACCGGCGGAAATTTTGTAATTGACGTGGCGTCTATACAAAACTTTGACCTTTCAGGAGAAGACAATACCAAGCTGGTAGGTCACCTCAAAAGCCCCGACTTTTTTGATATAGCAAAATATCCTACTGCAAAATTTGAAATTACCAAAGTGGAAGCTTTGCAGAACGACACATCTGGCACGCACAAAATAAGCGGCAACCTTACCATAAAAGACAGTACAAAAAATATAACCTTCCCCGCAAAAGTATCACTGAGCGATGCTGAATTAACAGCCACCGCTAATTTCAATATCGACAGAAACCAGTGGGGCATACATTTCAACAATAAAGAATCGCTTGGCGATAGTTTTATCCGCCCCGAGGTAAACCTTACCCTGAATATTGCAGCTAAGAAGTAGACGTAAGGTGTAGAGACAAGGCATGCCTTGTCTCTACACCTTATAAAAAATCCCGGACTTTTCCCTCACGGCGTCCAGCACTTCCATCAAAAGCAAAGTATCGGCATGTGTCATAACCGGACTTTCGGTTAGTCCTTTGCGTAAGCACTCATTCACATGGTTCACCTCGTAATGATAGCCGAAGCCTTCGGTGGGCGGTACTGGTATCAACTCCATGCTATCCATTCTTTCAGGATAATATTCAAGCTGTGCTTCGGGAGTATAAAAGCGATGTGTTAGCCGTAACCTGCCCCCTGTACCGCTGATGTTTGCCTCTGTGGGCAGATGGCTTGTATACGAAGAGAACAACTGCGCCATTGCCCCGTTATTATACCGGAAAAGAATGGCACACTGTTCATCCACTCCAGTTGCGGCAGGAGCCATATGCGCCTCTATATGATCGGGCTTGCCCAATACACTCAACGCATAAAATACATTGTAAATGCCAATGTCGAGCAATGTGCCGCCGCCCAGCGCCGGATCAAAAATGCGTTGTGCCACCGGCTGCTGAGGAATAAACCCAAAGTTGATCAATACATTTTGTATGTTGCCCAGCCTGCCTTCTGCTATCAATGTTTTCATTGCATTGAACGAAGGAATGAATTTTGACCACAAGGCTTCCATCAAAAAAATGTTTCTCTCGCGCGCCAGGTTTATCATGGCCTTTGTTTGTTGCAGGTTGAGTGCAAATGCTTTTTCGCACAACACCGGTTTGTTGTGTGTTAAACACAACTGCACATGATCGGCATGCAACCCATGAGGAGTAGCGATGTATACTACGTCTACCTCTGGGTTATTAAGCATGGCTTCATATTGATCGTATACCAGCCGCGCACCGTATTCAGCACCAAAGCGTTCGGCGTTCAACTTATCCCGCGAGGCAACAGCCAGCAGTTCGCAGCCCGGCACCAGCCTGAGATCGGAAGCAAATTTTTTTGCAATTTTCCCACAACCTAAAATCGCCCATCGTATTGTTTGCATGCTATAATAGTTTACCGCGCTTTTTGTAATGATTTTATTTCGTTGTAAGTATAGATGTTTACGCCGCGGTTGCTGGTTTTCGTAGCAGCTATCATGGCGGATGCAACTTCTGTGGCTGCTACAGGTTTATATTTTGCCAGCGATCCTGCCAATAAAAAAGAGAGTGCCGGCATAACAGCCTGTGCTATTTTTTCACCTGTTCTCGATGCTGCTCTTTTCCCCAACAGCAAAGACGGGCGGAATATATGCACAGCAGAAAACTCCATCGGGGATATGGCATCTTCCGTTTGACCTTTGAGTGATAAATAAAAATTAGAGGAAGTTGAACGGGCGCCAATGGCCGAGACCAATGCATATTGCGTATATCCTTTTTTGAAGGCAAACCTGGCACCGTTTACCGGTATATCAAAATCAATTTGCCGGTACAAGGTTTTATCGCCTCTTACATCCTTCATGGTAGTGCCTATGCAGCAAAAAACGGTATCTCCTTCGGTTATGGCTTGCTGATAGTTTTGAGTGTCGGAAAAATCAACGATCCTGTTTTCAAGCCTGGTATGGGTAACAGGCAAAGGCTTTCTCGTTAATGCAATGATCTTTCCATATTCATCATCATTCAGCAATAACTGTAAAAGATGATTCCCTATCAATCCTGTAGCTCCCAGCAGCAAGGCTGTTTTTGGATACATGTTTTTGTTTATTTTGCGGTGAACGCCATCAATATGCAAATTCAGGAAAATATTTCGCTCCGGCAATACAATACTTTCGGGATAGATGTGCCTGCAAAATACTTTGCCGGTTTCTCTACTGTCGACGAACTGGCTTTGCTTTCGGAGAAAGCCGGAAACGATCAGAAAATTATATTGGGTGGTGGCAGCAATGTGTTGTTTACACAGCCGGTTAATGGCTGGATATGGAAGAATAACATGATGGGGATTGAGGAAGCGGGCGAAGACAATTCTTTCGTGTATGTAAAAGCAGGTGCCGGCGAAAACTGGCATCGGTTTGTGCAATATGCTATTGCAAGAAATTGGGCAGGACTAGAAAACCTGTCGCTGATACCCGGTAATGTAGGGGCAGCCCCTATGCAGAATATTGGTGCGTATGGTGTTGAATTAAAAGAGGTATTCAACAGCCTGGAAGCCTTTCACCTGCACGATAAAAAAGTGCATACATTTACTTCGGGCGACTGTCATTTCGGGTATCGCGAAAGTGTATTTAAAAAAGAATTGAAAGGTCAATACGTTATTCTGAATGTAAATTTTCGTTTGCGCAAAGAGCCGGTATTTCATATAGAATATGGTGCTATTAAAGAGGAACTGGAAAAAATGAAAATCGGAGCGCTTAGCATCAAGGCCGTATCGCAGGCTGTTATCAATATCCGGTCTTCTAAATTGCCCGACCCCGCTGTTATTGGAAATGCCGGCAGCTTTTTTAAAAACCCTTCTGTAAGTAAAGCGCAGTATAACAGTTTAAAGGAGCAATATCCCTCTATTGTTGGTTATGAGAATGCCGACGGTACAGTGAAACTTGCAGCAGGCTGGTTAATAGAGCACAGTGGTCCCGCGGAAGGTGTAAGCTGGAAAGGATATAGAAAGGGAGACGCAGGAGTACATGCCCGCCAGGCATTGGTGCTGGTAAATTACGGCGGCGCAACGGGTAGGGAAGTGTATGATATAAGTGCAGCCGTATTGGAAAGTGTGCAGCAAAAATTTGGAGTGGAGCTAGAGAGGGAAGTGAATATTTATTAGAGTGTCTGTCGCCCGGAGGCGACAACAAAACCGTGCGAGGCGAAGACGCCTCGCACAGCGACGTTGCTCATAGCTGACCGCTGTCCCTAATACCCCTGGTCAAATCCTTCTTCCTCTTCTTCTCCCGTTGAAGCGGCGCCACCCATATTCAGCATAGAGCCCATGAGGTCTTTAAACTCAATTTTACCATCGAGCACTTTTTTGCTGATGAGTGAATAAGCAGACAAACCGTGTAAGATCAGTTCCATTAGCAACGCGTTCTCTTTTTCGTTGGCATGCGGATAGCTTTTCTTTACCAATCCATACAAGCCATCTACTTTATACAACAATTGCACTTTGTCTTTGTCCTTCAGGCTGAACAATACATCCAGCGTATTGCCCTTGTCGAACCAATTAATGATAGACCGGTAAGGATTATCGACCTCCTTTTGTTGCGTTTTTCTTTTCTTTAACGCTTCGGGATTGGGGAAGTACTGCGTGAACTGTGTTCGGATGGCTTTGTTGAGCAAATTAAAAGCAACCTGGTAAGGACCTTCCTGCTCACCTTCATACACCAGTTCTACCTTACCCGTAACCGATGGTATGATGCCGGTAAGATCGGAAACCCACACCTGTGTGTCTTTTTCTTTATTAAGAATGGCCCTTCTTTCTGCCGCACTTACCGCATTTTCAAAGGCAGAAATGGTCAGTCGCGCACTCACGCCACTTTTCTTATCTACCAGTTCGCTGTTCCTTGCTTCAAAGGCTACCTGCTCAATCAATCGCTTAACAAGGTCGCTCACTTTTACGATTTCTTTCTGCGATGGGTTGATATCTGCTTCCTGCTCGGTTATTTCAAGCGCCTGCTCTAACGACTTGGGATAATGCGTGAGGATCTGGCTTTCAATACGGTCCTTCAGCGGCGTTACAATAGAGCCACGGTTCGTATAGTCTTCGGGGTTAGCAGTAAATACAAATAGTATGTCGAGCGGCAATCGAAGTTTAAAGCCTCGTATCTGCACATCTCCTTCTTCCAGTATGTTGAACAAAGCAACCTGTATTCTTGCCTGGAGGTCGGGCAGCTCATTGATGACAAAAATGCCGCGGTTACTCCTCGGAATAATGCCATAGTGAATAACCCTTTCATCTGCAAAGTTCAGCTTGAGGTTGGCGGCCTTGATCGGATCGATATCGCCAATCAGGTCGGCCACGCTTACGTCGGGCGTTGCCAGCTTTTCGCCGTAGCGCTCGCTGCGGTGTACCCAATGAATAGGCGTTTCGTCTCCGTGAGCGCCGATCAGGTCCTGCGCAAATTTCGATATAGGAGCCAACGGATCGTCGTTGATATCGCTGCCGGGAATAACAGGAATGTATTCATCCAGCAGTTCCGTCATTTGCCTTGCCATTCTCGTTTTTGCCTGTCCGCGCAAACCCAGGAAAAGAATGTTATGTCTGCTTAACAAGGCGCGCTCTACATCGGGAATAACGGTGTCTTCATATCCTACAATACCCGAAAAAGTGGTTTCCTTTTTTTGAAGTTTGCGAATAAGATTTTGTCTTATTTCCTCTTTAATGCTTTTAGGTTGATATCCTGAAGCTTTTAATTCGCCCAGCGTTGTACTTTTAGTCATACTGAATGTTACTCTTCTGATTTGTTTAATTGTTTGTTACCCTTTAGAGGTTGCTTATGGAGCCAAGCGGTATTTTAATACACCGTCTTTCTTTTTCCACTCTCAAAATCTTTAAAAATAAATGCCCCCAGCTTATCCAGCGAAGCAAAAAAAGCCTTGCCGTTGTTGGTTTCGGTAAACTCCTGCACAAAACGTTGCAGGTAAGGATCGGTAGCGATCATGAAAGTAGTGATTGGTATTTTAAGCTTTTTGCATTGTGCGGCAAGGTTCATGCACCTGTTTATTACTTTCCGGTCTAACCCAAAGCTGTTCTTATAATATCGCTTGCCAATTTTTAAACAGGTTGGTTTTCCATCGGTGATCATGAATATCTGTTTATTGGGATTTCTCCTGCGACGCAGGATGTCCATCGCCAGCTCCAGCCCCGCAACGGTGTTGGTATGGTAGGGTCCCACCTGCAGGTAAGGAAGATCTTTCACTTCTATGGGCCAGGCATCGTTTCCAAACACAACAATATCCAGCGTGTCTTTTGGATATTTTGTTTTAATAAGCTCACTCAATGCCATGGCCACTTTTTTAGCAGGCGTAATCCTGTCCTCGCCATATAAGATCATCGAGTGCGATATATCGATCATCAGCACGGTAGACGTTTGCGCCTTAAAGTCGGTTTCCCTGATGCTCAGGTCGTCTTCCTGCATGCGGAAACTGTCGATGCCATGGTTGATCTGTGCGTTGCGTATAGATTCTGTAAAATCAATCTGCTCCAGCATATCACCAAACTGGAACTGCCTCGTTTCCGGGTTCAGCTCATCTCCCTGTCCCGGTTTAAAACTGTGGTGATCGCCTTGCTTTGTTTTCTTGAGCTTGCCAAAAATTTCTTCCAGACTTCTTTTGCGAATGCTTTGTTCTGTTTTGGAAGTAATTTTTATTTGTCCCTGCTGGTTATCGTCCGTTATATATCCTTTTTCCTTCAGCTCATCAATAAAATCTCCCATGCCGTATTCGTCGTCGGTAAGCTCGTAGTTCTTGTCAAGCTCGTTCAGCCATTGCAATGCTTCGCCCACATCGCCACTGGTGTAGGTCAGCAACTGCATAAACAAATCGAGCAATTGTTCAAATTTAGACTTGCCCTGCTCGCGCGGGTCAAACAATGAAAAATGAAAACCTAACATAATTTTTTATTCCTTCTTTCTTAAAATAATCTTAACAATGTTGGCAGGAGGATAATAGTGGGTAATAGTGGGTCAACAATCACGTTGAAGCAGATCAATAACTCATTCCTCCTGAATACTTACTGCAATTTACGGCATTCGCATCAAAAATGTTGTTTTCAATAATTGCGGCTACAGGCGCCTGTTTACCGCTTAAAATGACTTAAGTTTGACGCCCCGGCGGGTAAAAATTACACGTTACACTCAACTGGCAATTGTTATGAAATCATTGGTTTGCGTTCAGCCCGGATCGTTTGAATATGCTTCAAAACCAGATCCAACGCCCCGTGAAGGGTATTCCATTATTAAAATACAGCGCATAGGCGTGTGCGGTACCGATTTGCATGCATTTGAAGGGACACAACCGTATTTTGAATATCCCAGGATCCTGGGGCATGAACTGGCGGCAACCTTTGTAAGCGGCGATGCTGTGGGTTTTGAGCCGGGTGAAGCGGTAACCATCATTCCATACCTCTACTGTGGCAAATGCATTGCCTGCCGCAACGGAAAAACCAATTGTTGTGTAACCATACAGGTGTGTGGCGTGCATTGCGATGGCGGCATGGCGGAGTATTACGCTGTTCCCTCGTATGCATTGCTGCATGGCAATGGATTAAGTTTTGAAGAGCTGGCATTGGTAGAACCGTTAGCCATAGGCGCACATGCCATAAGGCGGGCGCAGGTAACGGACAATGAATTTGTATTGGTGATAGGAGCGGGGCCTATAGGGTTGGGCATTATGGAATTTGCACGAATAGCGGGTGCACGTGTTATTGCAGCAGACATTAATGCAGCGCGTTTGCAATTTTGTAAAACTCACCTGCAGGTAGACGATGTTATAAATGGTTTGGAGGAGAATGTACTTGATAAGCTGCGGGAAATAACGAATGGCGATATGCCTACCGTGGTAATTGATGCTACCGGCAGCCAGAAGGCCATTAACAGTGCATTTCAATACATGGCGCATGGAGCGCGATATGTGCTGGTGGGATTGCAGAAGGAGATGATTTCATTTTCGCACCCCGAGTTCCATAAACGCGAGGCAACCCTTATGAGCAGCAGGAATGCTACAAAAGAAGACTTTGCACATGTAATGCAGTCAATGAAAAAAGGATGGGTGAAGCCTGCAACCTATGTTACCCACACCGTATCTTTCGGCGAGGTAAAAAATGTATTTCCTTCTTTTCTGAAACCAGAAACAGGCGTTATTAAAGCGATGATTGAGATGGAATAGGGGTATGGTAAGCAGCTACAGGTAACGGTGTTCACTACCTGTAGCTGATCATTGAAATGGCAGGCTTTATTTACTCTTCAACCTATTTCAAAAGATTAGACAGGAAACCGCCTATACCCGACATGCCCCTGCCGCCGGTAAGGCTTCCAACCAGCGAGCCTATATCGCCCAGTCCGCCCAAACCTGCATTGTTCGTAGCGCGCCCGCGATTCAATCCCTTCGATACCAGGTTGCCTATCACCATTGGTCCCACAAAACTCAGCAATCCTTTAGCCAGGCTGCCTATGTTAATGCCCGAGCTTTTAAGCTTGTCGCCTATGCCCAGGTTATCCAGCAATCCACCTAAGCCTGATGGTCCGGCAGCCGCAAAGGCTTCGGCCGGTTGTTCAGCCGCCTGTTTTACATAAGCGTTCAATGCTTCGAGCTGCTGTGCATTGATGCCAAGATAATTTGCTACCGAAGCAATGTGTTCTTTTTCTTCCGGCGCCAGGTTGCTGTCCGATTCTGCAAACGCAATCAGGTCGGTAACCAGCGAAAAGCGAAGCTCGCTCGATTTTAATGTATCGAGCGCATTTTTTAAGCTGCTTCCCGTTGTGTCTATAGCTGCCTGCTGCACTTCGGCCTTCTCCTGGTCCGACAGGCCTGCATGGTCCGCAAGATCCAGCAGGTAGCTGATCTCTGCTTCGGAAGCCGAATTGTCGGCAGTAGCAATGGAGGCGATAGCGGTAAGGTAGGCGGTTTTTTCAGCCGGTGAAGCGCCGGCGAGCATTTCATAACTCATAAAATTGTTTTTATGTTGAAAAACTAAGTAACAAACAATGTATCATCCTGTTTTTATGATAGCATTCAGGCTACTATAATATCGGTGAGTTTCCAGGGGCGCAAAACTGTAAACGCAGTACAGTATTTTTTGTAAAAAACAATAAGCGTGGCAAAGGGTAGAAGCTTGTTTGAACTGCAAATATTTCAGGATAATTGGGCGATACTAAAAGTAACGAATTTTTACAATCAAAGAAACATGCGGAAAATGCAATGGCAGTGTTAATGGTAATATAATAAGTGAGGACGAAAAATATTTATCTGTAAATCCGTAGCTCATTAGCTACCATATTTTACCCGACTAAACGATATTGATTGGAAATACACTTAGCACCGGATGAATGTTTTTTCGGTGTTTAAAGCAGCGTTATTTTTTGCCGGGTGATCATTGCATAGAATGCAGGGGAGGGCAACTTTAGTTTTCCACATTGCCCGATGTTTATTTCCCGAATCGAAAAAACGGCTAATTTACATATATGATTGAAATGAAGCTTGAAGAAATTGATAATAGGATTGTTTCAGTTGAAACATCTTTTCAAAGAATTATCAATCTTGCCGGAACTCCCGGTTACGATCATGCGCTCATGGTTGCTCTCAAAGCCGATCTCGACTGGCTTAAACAACAAAAGGCCCAGCTTAGCGGTCAACAAACCATCGGAGCTTCTTAACTGGTTTGGGGTTTATTGTTTATAGTTTGCGGAATCAACAACAAACAACAAACGATCAACAGCAAACGATTTTCTATAAATATCTCAGCCACCATTTTTCATGGCTCATCTTATAACGGTGAAACCACCGGCAGGGCTGGTACAATACTGCCACCACCAGTATCCACACCATGTATACTACCGGTAATCCAAAACCAAAATGCAACGGACGGAATAAAAAAGGAGTATTCGGATCTGTTATTTGAGCGCTTGTGTGGCCGGTGGCAAAAAATGCAACAATCGTCAGCAGGTGAATCAGGTAAAAATGGAGCACATAATAAAAGAAAGGTACTTTGCCGTATACCTGCGCAATGTTGCTCCAGCGTGTTTTTAAGCCTTCCATCCACGACAATAGTAAAAAGGCAGGTCCCAAAGTCATTGAAATGTATTGCAGGGAAGGCGGGTATTTGGTGGTGTTTAAAAACGAAAGAAAGTTTTTAAACGCAGAGCCAAAATCCTGGCGCGGGGTAAGATCGCCGAAATCGTTGATCACTCTTAAAATGATAAAGAGTGCAATCAGTGCGGCGCCCGTTAAACGCAGCAATCTTTTCCTTCTTTTTGCATCAAATCCTTTTTTAAACCATGCACCCGTGCAATAACCCAGCAACATCACCGACGTCCATGGCAAAATAGTGTAAAATACCGCTACAAACCGCTGCCCATCCAGTGGCAGCACGGCACCGCGCGAGGTCAGCATTATCTTCCACAAGATGCCGGCTGCACCTTCCTCCGGCAAGGGAACATATTTCAGGAAATTATGCCCGATAAAAATAATGATGCCGGTAATCAGTATAGTCTTATAAGATGTTCTCACCAGCAACCCTAATAATATCATGCTCCATCCTATAGCCCATATTACCTGGAAGATAATGAAACTGTAAAACGGGTTAAAGGTAATGCCGAATGTAATGATCACAACTTCTGCCAGCACCAGCCACAGGCCCCTTTTAATTAAAAAGCTGCTGGTTGCTGCCGGTGTTTTTCTTTGCCCGGAAAGGTAGGCGGATATGCCAGAGAGGAAAACAAATACGGGAGCGCAAAAATGAGTGATCCACCGGGTAAAAAACAGCGGAACGCTGGTAGTAGCCGGGTCGAGCGGGTCGGCAGTAAAGGCAGTATCATGAAAAAAATCCCTTGTATGGTCTAATGCCATTACAATCATAACCAGCCCGCGGAGTATGTCAATAGAAGCTATCCGGGTAGCATTTGTAGTTTGCACTTGCTAAAGATAGGCCAATACCCGGCCAACGCATAGTGTAACCATTTATTTTATTTTGCCCGGCATTATTCCTTGTATTGTTAATTAAAGATTAACCCCTATCTTTATTTATCAGCTTAAAAATAAAAACTGATGCTAACCGTTTAATAACCTATATTTTTCACCTTAAGCCCTTCGCAACCATGGTAAAATACATACTTTCATTCCTTTCAGGATTGTCTCTCACATTCCTTATTGTATTTTTCATCAAATTAACCCAAAACAATGTCCGTCGCATCGACGTATCAGCGGTAATATGCTCTTTCGGGCTGCTGGTGCTGTTTTTCGGGTATTATGTTTACCAAAGAATGGGTTCTGTGGGGCAAAAGAAATAAGTGGTAAGTCGTAAGCCGGTCTAGTTTTTTCTTGTTTCCTGGATCTTGTTTCTTGGTTCTTTCATCCGAAAGTTGATAGCTCATTAATACAACAAATTTTTCAGCCGTTCCAGGTCGGATATAATAATTTTTCCCTCCCTGATCTCGATCAGCTTTTCAGATTTAAAATCACTGATGGTGCGTATCAGCGACTCCGTAGCAGTACCAATATAATGCGCCATGTCTTCTCTCGAAATTTCCAAAGGTGCGTTGGTTTTGCCAGGGTTGAATTTATCGTGAATTTCTACCAGTGCTTTGGCAACTCGTTTACGGAGTGAGCTATAGGCCAGGCTGAGCAACCTTGTTTCCTTATCCTTAATATTCTGGGCAATAATTTTAATGAACTGAGAGGCAATGGCTATATCCGCATAGATCATTGCCATAAAATCTTCGGCCGGTATTTGCAATACTTCGGCATCTTCCAATACCACTGCCGACTCATCGTAATTTTTTTCTTCCAGCAAAGCCATGTAGCCTATAAAATCGCCTGCGCTAAACAGGTCGGTAATATATTCCTTACCATCCTCATGTACTTTTATCCCCTTTACCTTGCCGCTTACCAGGTAGTACAGGTAACGCGGACGCTTACCCTCTGCATAGATGGATTGTTTTTTCTGGTAAGATTCCGTTGCGTATTGATTCAGATCGAGCGATACCATGCCATTGTTGCGCAGATCGGTTGCCAGCTCATTCATGCCTTTGGCAGACGAAGCATACTTTTTTTTCAACAGATCATATTTGCGCAACCGGCTTTCTATCGCATTCATCAACTCATGCTCCTCAAATGGTTTGGTAAGATAGTCGTCTGCCCCCATTTCCATTCCCTTCCTGAAATCGTTTCTTTCTGTTTTCGCCGTAAGAAAAATAAACGGCGTGTTTTCTATTTCGGGATTTTTGCGAACAAGATGCAAAACGCCATAGCCGTCCAGCTCCGGCATCATAATATCACACACCACCAGGTCGGGCTTTTCTTTCAGTATCATCGAGACCCCTTTCTTACCATTTTCGGCAGTAATGGTTTTATAACCGCCTAAAGACAATAGTTCTGCCGTGTTATCTCTTAGTTCATTGTTATCGTCTATAATTAGTATAGTGGCTTGTGACATATTGATCGTTTACATTTAATACACTATCGTTCAAAGGTAAAAAGGCAATTGCCGTTGTTTGTGATTTTAATCAATTTTTCCGTTGACGTCCCTCATCAACCAGTTATCAGCCGCATGTTACTTTAGCCGATTATGGCAGCACAGGTTAAAGAGCGTTTACAGTGTGTTCATTGTGGTGAGCTATGCACTACGGCAAAAATAGAGTTCAATAATAAGATTTTTTGTTGTGAAGGATGCCGGATGGTATATGAAATCATAAATGAAAGCGGTCTTTGCAATTATTATAATCTCAATAACAGCCCGGGCACCACACAACGCATCCAGGCACACAAAGATAAGTTTGCTTTCCTGGCAGACGAAAAGATTGCGTCAAAATTGATATCGTTCAAAAACGATCAGCAAACTCACGTTATTTTTTCATTGCCCCAAATGCATTGCAGCTCCTGCCTGTACCTGCTGGAAAACCTGTACAAAATTGACAAAGGCGTTGTTTCATCGCGGGTAAATTTTCCTGAAAAGAAGGTAGAAATTTTTTTCGATCACAATTTGCTTTCCCTGCAAAGCCTTGCCTGCTTACTGGCAGGCATAGGGTACGAGCCCTACATCAGCTTAAAAGATATTTCATCTCAAAAAGGCAAACCGCACCCAACGCTCATTTACCACCTGGGCGTAGCCGGCTTTTGTTTTAGCAATATTATGCTCATGAGCTTTCCCGAATACCTGGGTGCAGACACAAGCGACGAGTATATCCGCAATATATTCCGGTGGGCAAACCTGGTACTGTCGCTGCCGGTATTTTTTTACGCTGCGCAGCCGTTTTACCAATCATCCTGGAAAAGCCTTCGCCACCGTTTTTTGAATATCGACGTTCCGATAGCGCTGGCCGTAGTCATCACCTTTGTGCGAAGTGTGTGGGAAGTGGTTTCGGGTACGGGTAGTGGTTATTTTGATTCGATGAGCGGTATTGTGTTCTTTATGCTTGTTGGGCGGGTATTGCAAAACAGAACATTCCGGCAGCTTTCGTTCGAAAGAGATTATCGCTCCTATTTTCCGGTAGCGGTTACTGTTATTGAAAACGGGAAACAATCGGCTCGCCTATTACCCGATTTAAAAGTACACGACACCATACTGATACACAATGAAGAATTGGTTCCGGTAGATGGTTGGATCGTAAAAGGAAATGCGTTGATAGATTACAGCTTTGTAACCGGGGAGTCGTTACCGGTAGCAAAAATTCCCGGCGAAATGCTGTATGCCGGCGGCAGGCAAACCGGTGGCAATATGGAGGTGAAAGTGATGAGGGAAGTCAACCAGAGTTATCTCACCAGTTTGTGGAACAGGAAACACGAGCATGCCGACACAAAGAACGACCGGTCGTTTGTACATACCGTTAGTAAATATTTTACCGTCATCGTATTTGCGATAGCATTGACAGCCGGTTTGTACTGGCAGCTCGCCGATCCGGCAAAAGTGTGGACTTCGGTAACAGCCGTATTCATTGTGGCATGTCCCTGTGCTTTGCTGCTGGCAAACAGTTTTACAAACGGACATATGTTACGCATACTGGGGCGCAACGGCTTGTACCTGCGCAGTGCCCAGGTAATAGAAGACATAGCTTCGGTTAACCACATTGTGCTTGATAAAACAGGCACCTTAACAGCATCGGGCGAACAACGGGTTACTTATGAAGGGGAACCTTTGCAGGATCAAATGCTAAGCAATATTGCCGCGCTGGCGGCCTGCTCCTCTCATCCGTTGAGCAAGGCCATTGTAAAGCACCTGGGAGAGACGGGGAATACACAGGTCGATGGCTTTAAAGAAACAGTAGGGAAGGGTATAGAGGGCTATGTAAACGACACATGGATCAGGTTGGATGCAGGTACAGGTGCTGACCGCGAATCCAATCCCTCCACCACGGTTTTTTTGTATATAGAGAACAGGAAGACCGGTTGTTTTTATTTTACCAACCGTTACCGCCATTTTATTCCCCGCCTTTTGCAACAGCTTGTAGCTTCGTTTAAAGTGTCTGTTGTTTCCGGCGATACGGCAGCGGAACAAGAGAATCTGCAAACGATGACAGGTGGCAAAGCAACCCTTTTTTTCAGGCAAATGCCAGAAGATAAACTGCACTATGTGCGACAGGCGCAGGAAAGCGGAGAAAATGTAATGATGATGGGTGACGGGTTGAACGATGCTGCGGCGCTGTTGCAAAGCAGGGTAGGCATTGCAGTTAGCGATCAGTCTAACAATTTTACACCTGCAAGCGATGGCATCATCAGTGCACCTGCTCTCGAAAAACTTCCCGCTTTTGTGCAGTTGTGCCGCGATAACCGGAAAATTGTGACGGTAAGCTTTGTAATGTCGGTGCTCTACAATATTACCGGTTTGTTCTTTGCAGTGCAGGGCCGTTTGTCTCCACTTATTGCAGCGGTTCTCATGCCTGCAAGTTCGTTAAGCATTATATTGCTCACTTATCTCTTAAGCAAACTTTCAGCCGCGCGTCTTAAAATGGAGAACAGACAATAGCATGACAAACATCATCCGGCAGGATGACTGCACTTCTAAATAACGGATATCAGCACTCGTAGTTTTACAAATCTTCTTCAAATGATTTTTATGAGTGTGATTATTGTACTGTTGTTAGCCAGTATTTCTGTAGCAGGCTTGTTTCTATTCGCTTTTTTGTGGAGCGTAAAAAGTGGCCAGTTCGATGACGATTATGCACCACCTTCCCGCATCTTGTTTGACGAAACCTCCCACAAATAAAACATATAAACCCCGGTAAATTTTTAAAGGATGATGCAGTTAGAAAAGTTTCATTACGACAATAAAATTGTAAAAGCATTTGGCTACGCTACTGTAATTTTTGCAATTGTTGGTATGCTTGCAGGTTTATGGGCCGCTATACAGATATATGCACCATCGGCAAGCCTGGGACTGGCGCCTACCACCTTCGGCCGTATGCGTCCCCTGCACACCAATGCCATCATTTTTGCTTTTGTAGGCAACTGCATTTTTACCGGCGTGTACTATTCGCTCCAGCGGCTTTGCAAAGCAAGAATGTTCAGCGATACGCTTAGCTGGATTCATTTCTGGGGCTGGCAATTGATCATTGCTGCTGCGGCAATAACCCTGCTGATGGGCTTTACTACCGGTAAAGAATATGCGGAACTGGAATGGCCTATCGACATTGCTATCACGCTGGTTTGGGTAGTGTTTGGCATCAATATGTTTGGTACTATTATTAAAAGGAGAGAAAGACATTTATATGTTGCCATCTGGTTTTACATAGCCACCTGGGTAACGGTTGCCATGCTGCACATCGTTAACTCGTTTGAAATACCCGTGTCGTTTATGAAAAGCTATAGCTGGTATGCAGGCGTGCAGGATGCATTGGTGCAATGGTGGTACGGGCACAACGCAGTAGCATTTTTTCTTACCACACCCATCCTGGGGCTCATGTATTATTTTCTTCCCAAAGCCGCCAATCGTCCCATCTATTCTTACCGGCTTTCCATCATACACTTCTGGGCGTTGATATTTATTTATATATGGGCGGGACCACACCACCTTTTATATACATCATTGCCCGATTGGGCGCAATCCTTAGGTACGGTGTTCTCGCTCATGCTCATCTTTCCTTCATGGGGCGGCATGCTCAACGGGTTGTTCACACTTCGTGGTGCGTGGGACAGAGTAAGAGAAGATCCTATTCTTAAATTTATGGTAGTAGCCATTACCTGCTATGGTATGGCTACACTGGAAGGTCCGCTGCTGAGCTTAAAAAATGTAAATGCCATAGCGCACTTCAGCGACTGGATCATAGCACACGTGCATGTTGGTGGCCTGGGTTGGAACGGCTTCATGGCTTTTGCCATGCTGTACTACCTCGTTCCTAAAATGTGGGGCACCAGCTTGTATTCCCGTAAGTTGGCCAATAACCACTTCTGGCTGGGAACAATCGGCATTATACTGTATGCGGTACCGTTATACTGGGCCGGCTTTTCTCAAAGCCTTATGTGGAAAACATTTACGCCCGAAGGCCAGTTGAAGTTCCAGTTCCTCGAAACCGTAACCAACATCGTTCCCATGTATGTTACCCGCAGTGTAGGTGGCGCACTGTATCTTGCTGGTGCATTCTTAATGGTATTTAACCTGTATAAAACCATTGCTAAAGGCAGTTTCATCGCCAATGAGGAAGCAGAAGCCGCACCATTGCAGAAAGCAGTTCATCACGGCAAAGAGCACTGGCACCGCTGGATTGAAAGACGACCAGTTACCCTATTGGTGTTTAGCCTGATAGTAGTTGCCATTGGAGGCGTGCTGGAGATGATGCCTGCCTTCCTCGTAAAATCAAACATACCCACTATAGCCAGCGTAAAGCCTTATACACCGCTGGAGCTGCAAGGCAGGGACATCTATATCCGCGAAGGCTGTTATACCTGTCACTCGCAAATGATACGGCCGTTCCGCGATGAGGTAGCACGGTATGGAGAATATTCCAAAGCCGGAGAATTTGTATACGATCACCCTTTTCAATGGGGCAGCAAAAGAACAGGACCTGACCTGGCACGGGTAGGCGGTAAATATCCCGATAGCTGGCATTATAACCATATGGACGATCCTTCTTCCATGTCGCCAGGATCTATTATGCCTGCTTATTCGTGGCTGCTGGATAACAAACTCGATACTTCGTCTACTCCCGCTAAGATCAGGGCCATGCAAAAGCTGGGTGTTCCATACCCCAAAGGGTATGATGCGATAGCCAATACGGATGTTATGGCGCAGGCAGATTCGATAGCCGGAAGGCTAAAAAAAGATAAGATTGAAACTCCTGCCAACCGTGAGATCATTGCTTTGATCGCCTACCTGCAACGGATAGGAAAAGACATTAAGTTGGAAGAAATAAAAAACGGCCAAACAGCGATTAAGTAAAATCATTAAAAATAGTATCGTCATGAAATTCATTAATTACCTGGAAAAAATAAGTGGCGTTGATATTTATGCACTCGCCTCATTGGGCATTTTCTTCCTGTTTTTTGTTGGTGTGCTGGGCTGGGTGTTGAAGGCTGACAAAGGCAGGATCAGGGAAATAAGCCGCATTCCATTAGACAACCAGAATCAATAAAATATTTTATGCTGTTAGCAATCATACAGAAAGTTTTTAGCAGGTATAAACAAAAAGCAATTGCACTAACCGCGTTGGTAACGGTTAGCAGTGTACGCGTTTTTGCCGCAGAGCCTCCTGCTCCTTCATCGCTCAACAACCCCCTGGCACTGACGCTTGTAACGCTTATGATTATTTTACTGATCGTTATCATGATGCTGGGCCGCCTGTTGTTAGGTGTGGCGGAGATTAAGCTGAAAAAGGAGAAAGAAGAAAAAAGCAGCACGGCAGCAACTACCACCGCAGCCACTTTGCTGCTGCTGTTTTGCAGTACCGGTGCATTTGCGCAAAACGATTCCGGAGCGTTAACCACAGAGGTGCAAACAACCATCGGTGGTCTGAGCGCTTTTGCTTTCTATTCGATGATAGCAATCTTGTTCGTGGAAATGCTGATCATACTCGCGCTGCTGATCAATATGAAATTCCTTTTGCATAAAGAAAAAGAACCCGTGTTTCAGCCCGATGTTAAAACACCTAAGGCCTTTGCATTGTGGTGGAACCGCCTCAACAAATTTAAACCTGTTGAGCAGGAAGCTGCCCTTGAGCTCGATCACGAATACGATGGTATACGCGAACTGGACAACCGCCTGCCACCGTGGTGGCTGTACGGTTTTTACATCACCATTTTTTTGAGCGTAGTATACCTGTGGCGTTACCATGTAGCATACAGCGCACCGCTTAGTAAAGAGGAGTTTGAAATTTCGGTAAAAAAAGCCGATGAAGAAGTAAAGGCATATCTCGCTTCGAAAGGTGAGTCGGTTGATGAAAATACCGTTACTGTTTTAACCGGCGAAGGTGATATTGCTGCAGGCAAAACCATTTTTACCGCTGCATGTGTTGCCTGTCACAAAGACAACGGTGGCGGACTGGTGGGCCCTAACCTCACGGATGATTACTGGCTGCATGGCGGCGATATTAAAAGCGTTTTTAAAACCATTAAATATGGCATTAACGCCATGCCGCAATGGCAAACCAGTTATTCCAACAAACAAATAGCGCAGGTTGCCAGCTATGTCAGGTCCTTGCATGGAACGAACCCGCCCGATGCAAAGGCTGCGGAAGGAACATTGTATAAAGAAGGTGAGCCGGCAGCACTCACAGATGCTTCAAAATAACAAATAGTGAAAACAGAAGAGAATACACAGGGGCGTTCAACGGTACCCGTTAGTGAAAGCTTTCGCGACAGGATTGCAACCGTCGACGAACGGGGAAGGCGTAAATGGGTATATGCGCATCAAACCAAAGGAAAGCTCTTTAACATCCGCACCTGGGTGAGCTGGGGATTTTTTGTGCTTTTTTTTGCGTTGCCGTTTATACAATACAAAGGCAGGCCGCTCTTCCTGTTTAATATTCCGGAGGCAAAGTTTATCATTTTCGGGCAAGTATTTTGGCCACAGGATTTTTTCATTTTCGGTCTGGCTATGATAACCGGCATTGTATTCATCATCCTGTTCACTGCTGCTTTTGGGCGTTTATTTTGCGGATGGGTATGTCCGCAAACCATCTTTATGGAAATGCTTTTCAGGAAAATTGAATTCTGGATTGAAGGAGATGCTCCTGCGCAAAAGCTGCTTAATAAATCTTTCTGGACCCGGTCGAAAATCATTAAGAAAGTTTCAAAGCACCTGCTGTTTTTTTTATTAGCCTTTATTATTTCAAACTTTTTCCTGGCGTATATAATTGGAATAAAAGAGTTGCAGCTTATCGTAAGCGAGCCTGCTTCGCAACATGTAGGCGGACTGTTGTCCATCATTATTTTTGCGGCCGTTTTTTATGGCGTATATGCTTTTTTCAGAGAGCAGGTTTGCACTGTGGTATGTCCATACGGCAGGCTGCAGGGAGTATTGCTCGACCGGAACTCCATGATTGTTGCATACGATTATAAACGTGGGGAACCTCGTGGCAAATTTAAAAAGCCCAAAGCGGGAGTGGCAGAAATACCTGTACCGGGCGACTGCATTGATTGTTTTCAATGTGTAAAAGTTTGCCCCACCGGTATAGACATCCGCAACGGTACACAGATGGAATGTGTGGGATGTACTTCGTGTATTGATGCCTGTAATAAAATGATGGATGCGGTAGGGCGGGAGCAGGGACTGATCCGCTATGCTTCCGAAAATGGAATAGCAGAGGGAAAAAAGCTCCGCTATACGGGCAGGATGAAATTTTATACGGTGGTACTGGTGTTGCTGCTGGGAGTATTGGCCGCATTGCTGGTGTCGCGCAAGGATGTGGATGGCACCATTTTAAGAGCGGGCGGTATACTGTACCAGGAGCGGGGTAAAGACAGTGTTTCTAACCTGTATAATATCAAGATCATCAATAAATCGCTGAAAGATATTTCATTGAAGTTGCAGCTTGAGGACATGCCCGGTAATATTATTGAAGCAGAAGGTCGCAATATAGAGGTAAAAAGAGAAGGACAGGGTAAAGGATCTTTCTTTATTGTGCTTCCGCGCAACAGTATCAGCGAGCGGAAAACGAAATTGAAAGTGGCGCTCTATGATGACAATGGAAATAAGATCACTTCCTTTAAAACAACTTTTCTTGGACCGGTGGGGGAGTGAGTGGTGAATGGTAAGGGGTAAGGGGTAAGGTATAGGGTGTAAGGCGTAAGGCGTAAGGCATAGGGCGTAAGGTATAGGGGTAAGGTATAAGGTGTAAGGGGTAAGGACCGTGGGTTTTAAATCTCAAATCTCAAATTTCAAATTCTTATGAATTGGGGACATAAATTAACCATCGTCATTCTTGTTTTTGTTTCGTGGATGGCATATATGGTATATCGTTGTGCTACTACCGATTTTCAATTGGTGGAAAAGGAATATTATAAAAACGAATTGCGTTATCAGCAGGTGATAGACGGTACCAGCCGCGCAAATAAACTCAGCAGCCAAGCCACTGTTACCAGGCAGCACGATAAAGTTATTGTGCAACTGCCGGAAGAAATGAAGGATCGTGCTGTAGAGGGCAAGCTCTGGTTTTATTGTGCTTATGACGCTGCGCTCGATAAGAACATGCAGTTGGAAGTAAACAGCCGTGGGGAGCAGGTGCTGGATGCATCTGCTTTTGAGCCGGGCAATTATATCGTTAAAATTGAATGGATGTGCAATGATATATCGTACTTCACTCAACAAAAACTTTCACTGTAAGTTATCTGTATGTGGCAATTGGCACTTGGTGGATTAACGTTGGGCTTTTTAGGCAGCCTGCATTGTGCAGGCATGTGCGGTCCGCTTGCGCTGGCATTACCCGTTTATCATTTCAATGCCGCAAAGCGACTGCTGTCAATACTGTTATACAACACCGGCAGGGTACTCACTTATGCGTCTATTGGCATAGTATTCGGACTGGCGGGAAGAGGATTGTATTTGTCGGGCTTGCAGCAGTGGCTATCCATTTCATTGGGAACAAGCATTCTTGTTTTTTTATTGCTGAATTATGTAAGGCGTTCTCCTGTGCAGTTTGCCGTCGTGCGCAGGCTATATGCTTTTATTCAACAGTCCATTGTGCGCATACTTCGTTCACCCACGGGACTGTTGCCGTACCTGTGGCTCGGAATGCTGAACGGCCTATTGCCCTGTGGCATGGTGTACATTGCTTTGGCAACAGCGCTTACATTTTCCGCAACAGGCGATACAGTATTATTTATGAGTATGTTTGGCATGGGAACCATCCCTGCAATGATAGTGGTGAGTTACGCTGGTATTTCCATGAAAAGCTCAGTGCGGCAACTATTTAAAAGGGTATTGCCATACAGCATGGCAGTGGTAGCCGTATTGCTTATCCTGCGCGGCTTGCATCTCGACATTCCTTTTGTTAGTCCTTTGCTGCCGCTCGATCCTGGCGGGCAGGTTAGCTGCCATCCCTGATCAATGTGGGATTTTTTAATAGTATGGTTTAGCTGAAGATTCAGACAATCCTTTGTCCGCGAATCTGCGGCAAAAAATAAACTTTCAGTAACTAAAGCAATATTACAATTCAATCTTTGGCAGAATAACTATAAAAGTTGTTCCTTCTCCCAATGAACTTTGCACCTCAATATTGCCCTGTAAAAGATTCAGGTAGCGTTTAATAATAGGAAGTCCCAGCCCCGTGCCTTGTATGTTGGATGCATTTTTGCCTCTGAAAAAAGTATCAAACAGGTAGGGAATGTCTTCTTCCGCAATGCCAATGCCGTTGTCTTTTATGCTAATGGTAAGAGTGTCGTTATAATTTGTGGCTGAAATGTACACCGGCTTGTCTTCTGCAGAAAACTTAATAGCATTCGAAAGCAAATTAATAAGCGTGTTCTTTAAAAGCCGTTTGTCTGTAAAAAAATCGTTTTCGCCGTCAAACGTGAATGAAATCGTTTGCCCGGGTTTGGTTTGAGCCCTCATTTCGTCTACTACTTCTTCAATAAAATTAAGCGGTGCAAATTTGACCGGCACAACGCTCACATGGTTTTCTTCCAGTTTGCCGAGCGACAGAAAATCTTCCAGCAGTTCGTTCATATGACCCACTGCATCTTTTATCCTGCTGATATGTTTCAATCTTTTTTCATTGTCGTCGCTAAGCGGGTACTTGGTTACAAGCGTGGCAGAAGAAGAAATAGTGGTAAGCGGTGTTCTGAACTCGTGCGATGCCATAGACACAAAGCGACTCTTTAATTCATTTAGCTGCTTTTCTTTATTCAGCGCCTCGTTTAATTCTTTTTGCGATTGCTCCAGTTTTTCCAGTGCTTCTTTTAATATGGCAGTGCGTTCTTCTACTTTTGCTTCCAGTTGCGTGTTCAGCAATTGAATTTCTGTAGTAATGGCTTCCAGCTCTTTTTGCTTTTGCTGTATATTGTATTCCGTTTGCTTACGGGTGGTAATGTCTACCACAAATGCGATTACGTATTGTTCGTCATTTTGTTTGTAATGACTCAGGCTTACTTCAACCGGAAATTCACTTCCGTCTTTTTTTACAGCATACAAATCTCTTCCCGAACCCATTGTTCTGTTAGAGGGTACTTTATAATATCCGGTGCGGAGTTGTGTGTGGTGCGCCTGAAATTTTCTGGGTATAAGAATTTCTATCGGCTTTCCTATCATTTCATGACTCATGTACCCGAAGATTTGTTCGGCCGAAGGGTTGGCCAGCACGATGCTTCCCTGCCCGTTGGTAAGTATAATTCCTTCCGTTGCATTTTCAAACAGCGATGTCATGTGCGTGCGGTCGAACTGCAGGTGCAGCAACAATGATTTTATATACCATGTAAGCAGGGTTGCAAAAAAAATCAGCAGTATAACAAAGATGTTTTCTGTAAGACCGGTAAAAACCCCTGTTTGATGCTGGTGAATAACAGGGTACACAGCAGCGATAGCAATACTAACCGCACCTGCCAGGATGGTAGAATAAGCATACCGGATGAAGATGGTAAGGAATATGGCTACCAGCAACCCGCTTGTAATAATGGGGCGACCGGGAAAATAGTAGCCCAGTACAAGCGTAATAATAAAAATTATTATGGAAAAAAAAGTAGCCTGCCTGCTGTTCAAACTGATCATCAGCTAAATTAATGAATAAGCCTGTATATACTTCGGCTATCGGGCAGCCTCCAGTATCTCTTTTTCCATAAGCAGCACCTGCGGGTAAAGTACAGCGTTTTCAAGATAAAGTTGTTGTTGAACGTTTTTACTGAGCTGCTGCAGTTTATAAAAAGTAATTTTGTGGGATGTGCAGGCTGCTGTGGGCACGGTATAATTGTCCGTTAGTGCAGCTACCTCCGATAATATTGAAGTGACTTTTTTATGTTCTTCGGGAATAATATTGTTCACCGGTTTTTGAAGAGTGCGGATCATCAGCCCGGCATACGATTCTTTGTCCTGGTATGCATGGGCCATTCTTTTTAAATAAGGGAACAAGGTATTTTCTTTTAAAGCCATCCATTTGCTGGTTACCGTAACAAGTTCATCAAGCAGATCGTTCAATGCCAGCAGGTGCGAAAATTTTGTCCGGTGCTTGTTCGTAAAATCACGCGTAAGCGATTGTATATCCGGCAATGCCTGCTTTAAATAAGCATGATGCACATTTACAATAAAATCAACCTGGAAATCAGTATTCCAGTCAGAAGTGTTCAATAGCGATAAATGCCCCGCATTTACCGACTTGTTCAATTCAAATACTACTTCCGATGCATTGATCTGCCTTGCAAAGCAGGTGTCCTCAATACTGAATTTTGCTCCGCAACAATAGTCAATGCCATATTTACGGAATACATCTGCTGTGTTGTAATATCGGTTTACAATATCCGATACAAAATCTGCCGGGGTTATTTCAATTGATAGCGCCATAAATTTGATAAAATATCTAAATTAGTATGGTTGACAGTTTGTTAACCTGACGGGGATTAAAGCCTGGTATGATTTATATCAGTACCGCAATGTGCAGGTTACGTGGTTATTTTTAATATTGTATGGAAATACACCTGAAACAAACACTCATATGCCAGTAACCGATAAACGTATAGATGCTTACATTGCTAAATCGGCGCTATTTGCACAGCCCATATTAACGCACCTGCGCAAGGTTATTCACGAAGCCTGCCCGGGCGTAACCGAAACTATCAAATGGGGATTCCCGCATTTTGAATATAAGGGAGAAATATTGTGCAGCATGGCTGCGTTCAAGGAGCATTGCGCTTTTTTATTCTGGAAAGCAGTGCTGATGAAAGATCCTGATCGTATACTCACGCTTGCCGGGAAAGCTTCTATGGGACATATGGGGCGCATTCAATCGGTTAAAGACCTGCCTTCTGTGCGGATACTGAAAAAGTATATAAAAGAAGCAGCCGCATTAAATGAAGCAGGCATAAAGCTGCCATCGCGCTCAAAGGCTGAGGCAACAGCTAAAACACTCGAAGTGCCGGATGTTATTAAAATAGCCTTGCGATCCAACAAAAAAGCAGCAGGGGCTTTTGATGCTTTTAGCCCAAGCCATAAAAGAGAATACATTGAATGGATAATGGAAGCCAAAACCGAACCTACCCGAGAAAAACGGATCAATACCATGCTGGAATGGCTGGAAGAAGGCAAGCCGAGGAATTGGAAATACAGCAGGTGATTTGAGATTTGAAATTCATAATTTGAGATTGGGCTGTTCACTGATAGCCGGACTCCTGAAGGCTGATCGCTGATAGCTGAAGGCTGAAAGCTCACCGCTAGTCGATAATTGTTACACTAAAACGGCAGTATCAATCTGTCAATATTCCCTCTCAAGAGTAAATATCATGAGTATGAAACATTTTTTTGCAGTATGTATAGCCGTTATATCGGTTATTGGAGTGTATGCTCAAACGGGAGCTACTTTTGCCGAGAAGCTGGGATATCCTAAAGGCGCAAAAATTATTATTCTCCATATTGATGATCTGGGCATGTCGTACGATTCCAATATCGGGAGCATAGAAGCCATGACAAAAGGTGTAGCCAACTCGTGCAGCGTGATGATGCCTTGTCCGTGGGTGCCGGGTTTTATACATTACCTGATGGAACATCCTGAAACGGATGCCGGGCTTCACCTTACACTTACATCGGAATGGAAGGATTATCGCTGGGGACCTCTGAGTGGAAAACCGGCCACCCCGGGATTGGTGGATGCAGAGGGAGCCATGTGGAGAGGTGTGGCAGATGTGGTAAAGCATGCCAGCGCCGATGAGGTGGAAAAAGAGATACGCGCACAGGTTGACAGGGCAAAAACAATGGGATTTGAACCCACGCATCTCGATTCGCACATGGGCACTTTGTTTGCAACGCCTGCTTTTATTGAGCGTTATATTAAAGTGGGCATAGACTATAAAATACCTGTTATGTTTCCCGGGGGGCATAATACATTGATAGCGGAAGAAATGAAAAGCACCGCTGCTGATATGCAGGCTGCAAGGGCTGTTGGCAAAAAGTTATGGGATGCAGGATTGCCGGTGCTGGATGATTTGTATAACGACAGCTATAGCTGGAAACCAACTCCCGATATTTATAAGGATGATAAAAAGCTGCAGGCTTACAAAACGCAGAAGTATATAGAAGTATTAAAATCGCTGAAGCCAGGCATTACCATGATCATTATGCATTGTACCAACACCACAGAAGTGTTTGAACATATTTCAGATTCCGGTCCTACACGCCGTGGCGACTACCTCGCCATGATAGACCCGGAGTTAAAGAAAGCGATAGAAAAAGAAGGCATTATATTAACAACCTGGAGAGAGATGAAACAGAAAAGGGATCAGGTGAAATGAGATTTGTGATTTGTGGTTTTTCGTTTTGGGTTTATTGTTGATCGTTGCTATTTGGTTCTTGAATTTTGGTTCTTGGATCTTGTTTTTTTATGATTTCTACTTATCACTCATCACCTCCCTTGCACTTGCCGTTACCGACATGTCTGCAAACTGCCCCGCTAAATATTTGTAATAACCAGTAATGGCTATCATCGCGGCATTGTCTGTGCAATATTCAAATGCCGGAATATAGGTTTGCCAGCCTTCGGTTTTGCCTGTTTCAGCAAAAGCGCTGCGCAGTCCGCTGTTGGCAGAAACGCCTCCCGCCAGGCACACATTTTTTATACCGGTTTCAGCAACTGCTCTTTTTAGTTTGTTCAACAAAATAGAAATAATGCGCGCCTGTATAGAAGCGCATATGTCGGCCAGGTTCTGTTGTATAAACGCGGCTTTTTCCTGTTCCGAAGCAAGAAATTCCTCTTTGTAAATATTGCTGGTACCGGCATTTTGAAGAAAGTACAGTATGGAAGTTTTTAACCCGCTGAAACTGAAATCAAGCCCGGGTATTTTTGGTTCGGGAAAAGAGAACCGCTTTGGGTTTCCATCTTTCGCATATTTGTCTATCAATGGTCCGCCGGGATAGGGTAGCCCTAACAGTTTGGCCGATTTGTCGAAGGCCTCGCCCGCAGCGTCATCAATCGTTTCGCCAATCACTTTCATTTTTAGCGGCGATTCGCACAATACTATTTGGGTATGTCCGCCACTAACGGTAAGGCATAAGTAAGGAAAGGCTGGGCGCGGTTCATCGATCAGGTTGGCCAGCACATGCGCCTGCATGTGGTGAACCGCAATTAAAGGAACATTCAATGCCAGGGCCATCGACTTGGCGAATTGGGAGCCTACCAGCAGCGAACCTATTAAACCGGGCGACTGGGTAAAGGCAACTGCCTGGATATCCTGCTTGCTGCAGCCGGCTTTTTGCAGGGCGGTTTCTACTACCGGCACAATATTCTGCATGTGCGCGCGGGAGGCGAGTTCTGGGATAACCCCGCCGTATTGTTCATGAACTTTTTGAGTAGCAATAATGTTGGATAATATATTACCATTACGGCAAACGCTTGCAGACGTTTCGTCGCACGAAGATTCAATTGCGAGAATGGTAATTTCAGCCGGAGTTTTCTGCATCTGCAAAAGTAACAGTTTCGCCAATGCATACCTAGGGAGCTGTCAGCTATCAGCCTTCAGCAATGAGCTTTCAGCGATCAGTGTCCGCCGGTAGGCAAGGCAGAAATCATTACATGCTGAGTTTTGCAATGTGATGAAAGCAAAAATTAAAACCAGAAAGCAGTAAACAAACAAGTTACTTTTGAGAAGAACCAGGATCCAAATGACAAGAAACAAAACTAATAAAGCGGAACCCGCTGACAGCTCATGGCTGACGGCTGACGGCTGAAAGCTATCAGCTCACTCCTAAGGTCGGTAGTTGATGGCTTGAATATGTACCGGCAAATAGGAGGGATGTCCGGATAATTTGGTTGAATCGATATTGTAGCAAACCGAAACTTTTTGCCCCGCTGCTAAAACAACTTCTTCGTTCATGCTGGAGGGGCGCAGTAATCTGCCATCCTGCGTAACAATCGCCAGGTAGCTTTCGGTTGAATCTTTGATGAGATTGATAGAACCGGTCACTTCATGTGCGCACACAGAAGTACTTTTCTTTTCTTTAGAAAAAATAAACAAAAGCATGGATGTAGTCGCCAAAAAAATGACGTAGGCGAGTTTTAGCATAGGGTAATTATTGATAATAAAAACAGTCCCAGGAACCTAACGAAGAAAATTGACAATTATTATTCAGGAGGTTAAACTTCCTTGATTTACAACAGGTAAAAATATGTTTATTTGGACCGGATGGCCACCACCGGGTCCATTTTGGCCGCTATGGTGGCTGGAATAATACCGGCAGCAATGCCTATTATAATGCAAATGCTTACGGTGAGCGCCATAATGTTGTACGAAATGTAAACATTAAAGTTGAGTGGCCCGCTCAGTATCTGGGCAAGAATAAATACCAATAACAGCCCAATTGCCCCGCCGATGATACAGATAAAGGCAGATTCCAATAAAAATTCGGAAAGGATGGTACGGCTTTTAGCGCCAATGGCCTTTTTTAAACCAATAATGGGAGTGCGCTCTCTTACGGTAACAAACATAATATTGGCAATGCCAAACGCTCCCACAATCAAACTCAACAGGCCTATCAGCCATCCGCCCAGTTTAATGCTTGCAAACAGTTTGGTTACCGCATCGCTGAAATCGCTTACGGCATTCAGCGCAAAATCATCTTCCTCTCCCGGGCTTAACCGGTGAATGGCTCTCATGATGCCGCGCAGCTCATCTTTAAATGCTTCGGTGCTTACATTGGGTTTGCCCTGCACCATAATATTGGGTTGCGAATATTTTTCTTCGAAGATCGTTCTGAAAAAACGGTAAGATAAGATCACGCAGTCATCAAAATTCCAGCCGCTTACCAGTAAGCTTTTGCCCTGCTTTTTTATAACCCCTACTATGTTTACTTTTTTATTGCGGATGGTAACGGATTTGCCTACCGCATATTCGGCAGCGCCAAACAGCTTGCTGGCGTTTTCGTAACCCATTACGGCATTAGGGCTGCCATGATCCATATCGGAACCGGTAAGGTAGCGTCCATATTGTATTTCAAAAGGCTGTATGGAATTAAATTCTTCCGTTACACCAAAAATCGACACGCCCTGGATCATATCTTTTCCATGCACCACATTTTGACCGCCTGCCGAAATGGTAAACGCCATATTAAGCACCGTGTTGGTTTTGGCGCGGATGAAACGCATTTCTTCATACTTGGGTTCGGGGCGTTTCATGTATTTCCACCAGGGATATTCGCCTTCGTCTTCTTCATCGCCGCCATACCGCCATTTGTCGATGTAAATAGTATTGGTGCCAAGACTTTTTACTCCTTCCTGGATATTTTTTTCCAGGCTGTCCACCGTAGTAAGCACACCTATAATACAAAATATACCAATGGTTACTCCAAACAGGGAAAGAAACGTACGGAGCTTGTTGTTCCGCAGTTCCTGCCACGCCAGCCTGAAGGTAGCGGTAAGTATCTGGAGCGTTTTAAGCATGAACCAAAATTAACTAAGAAGAACCAAAGTACAAGAAACAAGATCCACGAACCAAGAACCAAGATCCACGAAACAAATTGGAGAACGGTAAGCCTTAGCTTTCGCCCTTCACCTTTTTGCCCTTCACCCTTCACCTTTGCCTTACGCCTCCACCTTGGATCTTGGTTCTTGTTATTTGGAATTTTTTCTTCCTATTTTTTCAAAAACTTACCCAAAGCCTTACCTGCAGTGGCATAGGTTTCAGAAAGTCTTTCGCCGGTGTCGTAATCGTTGCCCCAGAAAGAATTACCGGGCGCTTTGTCTATAGAGATCCTGGCAAGTACCTTGCTTTTGTTGGCTGTTTCAACAATTACTGCTTCGCCGTTGATATAGGCGTTTTTGCGTGTGATGCCAATGTTGAAACCCGGCTCAATGAATTTGGTGTTGAATATAATGGTGTATTTAGCGTTGGCATCAATGGTAAGATCGGAATACTTTGTAAGCAGTTCATCAAACTTCGGTTCAAACCTGTTTTTACGGTCTGCAATCCATCCCTTGGCCCAGTTGTCGCCGCGCCCCGCTTCTTTTTTATTATACTCCTCGGTTTTGCTCTTAATGTAGTCTTCTTCCTTATCAAACTTACCTACGCTGATATTATCGTAAGTAAATTCTGTATTGATCGATTTTTCACTGCCAAAGTCGGGTACTTTACCCTCCGTTACTTTTATGCGTTGTGCAAAAACGTTTGCTGTTAAAAAGGCCATGAAAAGCAGTAGTGTTGAAATCCTGAGATGTTTCATCATTTAATTTTTTAAAAAGATACAGAAAAATATATGATTTTAAAAACCTCGCAAATGACAAATGTTACCCATCAAACGTTTCAAAAAAAGTGATTTGATGATGGTTTT
>JBQCGX010000014.1:0-52586 GCA_051955255.1 Agriterribacter sp.
CCCCGCTTATTTGACGCTTATTATATCAGGCAGGTACACACGATAAACCACAAACAGTAAATTCTAAATCTCTGTGCACCTTCGTGCCTTAGTGCCTCCGTGGTTCCCAATCTCAAATCTATTCCCATCTAAACACCTTCACCGCAACCGCATATGCCACCACTGCCCATAATACCAATATGCCCAACTGCCTGCCACAGTCTGTTAAATGTGCGCCTTCAAAAGCCACATTGCGCATGGCATCGTTCAGGTGTGTAAGCGGCAATACCTGGCAAATGGGCTGCAGCCATTTGGGAAAATTATCAATAGGAAAAAAAGTGCCAGCAAGCAGGAACTGGGGCAACGTTACTATATTGGCTAACGGCGGAATGGTGCTTTCGCTTTTGGCAATGCCGCTCACAATAAATCCAAAAGCCATAAATACCACCAGTCCGATAAAACTTAACACGAGCAATTCAAAAAAAGTGAGCCAGCCATTTACCAACGTAAAATGAAAAAAGAAATAGCCCACCAGCAATATAACCACGGCAGTGATCAACTGAAAGATAACGCGACTCAGCCCTTCGCCCAACACAATGCCGGTGCGGCTGACGGGCGTGGCAAAGAAACGCTTCAATACCAATTGCTGGCGTAAATTAAAGAACAAAAAAGCTACACCAAATACACCTGCACTCAACAATGAAAAGCCCAATTGGCCAGGCAATATAAAGTCGATGGTGCGGTAAGTACGCCCCGGAATTTTTTCAACGTTATTGCTGATTTCGGCTACCGTAGCTGCGCCGGGATATTTTCTTTTATCTGCAGTGCTTACAATCGACGTGAGTATAGATCGCAATACTGCAATATTCTGTGGGCTAACTGCTTCCGAACTTTTAAGATTGATAAAATATTCAGGCGACGTTTGGGCTGTATTTTTTTGAATGGAGATAACAGCCGTAAGCCTGCCTTTTACAAGATCTTCGTTTATTTCCTGTGCGGGCTTTTCAACAATATTTACACCGGGTATATTATTAATTATTTTATACAAATAGTTGGCAGTATCGGTATCGGGTGCAAAGGCTGCACGCAGCGACACACGTCCTCCTCCTCCTAAAAAACCAAACACCAATATGAAAATGAGTGGAAATGCAAAGCTGAATGCAACGGCTGAGGGACTACGGAATATTGAAATAAGACCTGCCTTTGTAATGGCAAACATTGCTTTAAACTGGCTATAGGATTTAGACATTCATCGTTTTTTGCGCAGCAAAGGTAGCTTACTTTGTGGATGGATTAAAATCGATCCTTACAATATGTGACCGGGTCTTTGACCGGCTTTACCATCGGCACGCCCAAAGGGCGGTCTGATGGATGATGCTAGAGTTAATTAATCGCACCTGGCGCAGGTCTGGTAGCAAAAGGTTATGCAGCAATGCCAGACCTGTGACTGATACATTATTTGTCTCGATACGATCAGAATTTTTGAAATAGTGATGCCTGTAAGCAATCGCAACCCAAGTAACGACTAATCACCGGTCGGCCAAGGCTCAGGTCATGGCTACAGACCGGCGCTAAGATAGCCGATCAAGGTTGGAAATTTTAAATAGTATATTAATGAGCCGCAGATTCACAGAGGAAAGATCATCTGCGAATCTCCGGCAGAAAATGACCTTTCATTAACTGGATGCTTCAAACCGGCGCCAGTATTTTTTGCTTCCTGGTTCTTCTTTCTCTTACTCCACTGCAATATCATAAGGCAATCTTGCCTGTACGCTGCCTACCATTGCTTTTACACGCTTAATCTGCTGGAACAGCAAATAACCTTCGTTACCCAATTCTTCTTTAATAGCTTTTGTTTTAACTGTTTTGCCGTAATTATTTTTCAGCATGTCAAACAGCGATTTCGGCTCCGGGTACTCACGCAGACTGTAATCGGTTGTTTTCGCCAGTCGCGCTGCGCAGACTATTGCATCGTCTAAACCACCCAGCTTATCAACCAACCCTATTTCCAATGCCCTTTCACCTGCCCACACGCGGCCCTGCGCTATGCTGTCTACATAAGCCATGTCTTTTTTCCGTCCATCCGAAACACGGGTTTTAAAATCGTGGTAGATCGTATCAATTTCACGCTGAATAAGCTTGCGCTCCATTTCGTTGAGTGGACGCGCAATGGAACCAAAGCTGGCATTGTCTGCCGTTTTTACTTCGTCGAATGTTACGCCCAGCTTGTTTTTAAAAAAGCTCTGCATATTGGGTATAATGCCAAACACACCAATAGAACCCGTAATGGTATTGGGTTGTGCAAAAATACTGTCGGCCGGCGACGCTATATAATAACCGCCACTCGCTGCCACATCGCCCATTGAAACAATTAAAGGTTTGCCGCTTTTTTTAATCAGCTCTGCTTCTCTCCAGATAATTTCGCTGGCCAGCGAACTGCCCCCCGGCGAATTGATCCTCAACACAACAGCCTTTATATTTTTATCCGTTCTCAGCTTCGCAAATATCGAACGGAACTCATCTGATCCTACCTGCCCCTCCTCTCCTTTTCCATACACAATATCTCCTTCGGCATATATCACCGCAATTCTATCCTTGCCATATTTATTCAGCGTTACAGCATCGGCATAACTACCTATTTGTACAAAGTTGATCTTGTCGTCTTTTTCAATCCTCAGTTTGCTCCTGATCTCATCTTTCACCTCATCGTCATATTTAATGCCATCTATCAGGTTGTACTTAACAGCGTCTGATGCTGTTTGAACAGCCAGTTCGTTGGCATACCGGTGCAGTTGCGCAGTATCCAGTTTCCTGGCCGTTGCGGCTGCCTCCAGAAACTGTCGATACAGATCGCCCAGCCACACATTTGTTTGCAGCCTGTTGGCATCTGTCATTTTTTCCTCACGCAAAGGTTCTGTGGCACTTTTAAATTTGCCTGCATAAAAGATCTGCGGCTCTATCTCCAGTTCTTTCAAGGTATTTTTAAGAAAGAACAATTGCGACGCAAACCCCTTCCAGTCCAGCGATCCTTTGGGATTGCAATATATTTTATCGGCTGCAGTGGCAACATAATACGATTTCTGAGAGATGACGTCGCCGTATGCAACAATGAACTTTTTACTTTTCTTAAAATCGAGCAACGCATTTCGCAACTCCTCGCTGGCTCCAAAACCGTTGCCATTGCCATTGCATTTAATATAAATACCACGTATAGCCGAATCGCCGGCAGCATGCTCAATCAGGCGCACTACGTCGTACAACGGCGGGCTCACAGTTTCTCCCGTAAGTTGGGCAAGCGTATTGTCCGACTTCCGGTCGTTGAAGGTGCGGGAAAGATCGATGTACAATACCGATTTAGATGCAACAATGGTTTTTTCAGTACTGCTGGCAAGCATTCCACCAATTCCAATCAGTATCACAAACCCCAGAACGGTAAAAATGATGAGTGCCAGGAAGGCTGCAAAGAAAAATTTAAGGAAACTCCTCACGTGTAAAAATTTAATTTACAAAAATAGAGATATTTGCCGCGGGAAATTACATACTATCCATGAATAAAGCGTATTTGCTGATAGGCGGTAATACCGGCAATCGCCGCCAGCAGCTTGAAATAGCTGTGGATCAGATAGCAAAGCACTGCGGAAAAATAATTGCCAGATCACATTTGTATGAAACTGCAGCCTGGGGTAAAACCGACCAGGCGGCTTTTTTAAACCAGGCACTTTTAATTGAAACGTTGCTTGCTCCGGAACCATTGTTGCAGGCGGTGCTTTCTATTGAACACAAAATGGGCCGCTACCGGCAGGAGAAATATGGTCCAAGGATTATTGATATAGACATTTTGTTTTATAACAATGATATTATTGATACGCCTTCGCTGGTGGTGCCTCATCCGGCCCTGCCGCAAAGAAGATTTGCCCTGGAACCATTGAATGAAATTGCGGCAGATTTTATACATCCTGCGCAAAAAAAAACAATTAAAATGCTGCTGGAGGAATGTCCTGATCCGCTGGAAGTTAACAAACTGAACAATTAAAGCATAGCATTTTTGTTTAGTGAGACACGAAACAGGACGCGCCGATTGGCTGAAAGTTGAAAAACTGGACAATTAGTGCATAAACCTTTTTATTTGTTTTGAAAGGGTTGTTTAAGTTTGGCTCTGTTTTATGAATTATCACTTTATTACTATTGAAGGAAACATCGGCGCGGGCAAAACAACACTTGCACATCTTTTGTCGAAACACTACAATGCCCGCATTATACTGGAGCAGTTTGCCGATAACCCGTTTTTACCAAAGTTTTACGAAAATCCCAAACAAAATGCCTTTCCGCTGGAATTGTTTTTTATGGCAGAAAGGTATAAACAGTTGAAAGAGCTGATACATACCAAAGATCTTTTTCAAAGCATTACGGTTTCAGATTATCTTTTTACCAAATGCCTGCTGTTTGCCAAAGTAAATTTGCCGGAGGACGAATTTTTGTTGTACCAGCGCCTCTTCGATATTATACACCAGCACCTCATTCAGCCCGATATTCTTATTTACCTTCACAAACCTGTCAGCAGCCTGCAGGCCAATATTCGCAAACGGGGACGGGTATACGAACAAGCCATCCCGGATGAATACCTGTTCAACATACAGCAAACCTATACCAATTACATAAAGCAGCACAATGTAAAGACGCTGTACGTTGATGCCGCCAATGCCGATTTTCTGGGAAATGATTTACACCTGAGAACAATTATTGAAGCATTGGAGAAAGACTACGAATCGGGACAGCATTATATAGCGTTGCCGTAGGGAGAGGTCAGCTATCAGCTTTCAGCCGTCAGCTATCAGGGGTCGGCAGGTAAAAAAACAGTAACAGCAATCTTCTCATAGCTGAAAGCTGATTGCTGACAGCTAACGGCTGATGCCTATCATAAAAAAATTTAAATGGAATCACAAACCTTTCCGAAACCAGACAGTCCCTTTGAAGCCATGCGGATACCGGAATTCAGGAACCTGGTAGTGGGAAGATTTCTTTTTATTTTATCGCTGCGAATGATGAGCACACTGGTGGGTTGGTGGATATATAAACTGACGAGTGCTCCTTTTGCCATCGGTTTAATTGGTCTGTCGGAAGTAATACCCGCTTTAACGCTGGCATTGTATGCCGGTCATGTAATAGACATCAGTGAAAAAAGGAAATTGCTGATCGCAGGCGTGTTCCTTTACCTGTGTGCCGCCGGCGTGCTTACATTGTTGTCTACTTCTTATACGCAGGCACATCTTACCAATCACTGGATAGCCATTTGCATTTACGCTGTTATTTTTTGCACCGGTATAGTGCGGGCTTTTGCCGGCCCTACTTTTAATGTATTGCTGGCGTTGATAGTACCCCGTAAGGCATTGCAAAACGCCACTACCTGGAACCAGGGTGCCTGGTTAACCGCTTCTGTTACGGGGCATGCACTGGGCGGACTTTGTATTGCCGTGCTGGGCAATACGGGTACGTTGCTGGTAATTTGCAGTGGCATTTTTTTAGGGTTGATGGCATTGAGCCGGCTCACTCCTAAACCGCCTTTAACGACCAACACTGAAAAGAAAACATGGGAAAGTGTGCAGGAGGGACTTCGGTTTGTATTTAAAACCAAAGACCTGCTGGGGGCTATATCGCTGGATATGTTTGCTGTATTTTTTGGAGGCGCCGTGGCAATGGTGCCGGTATATGCCAGCGACATTTTAAAAGTAGGACCGGAAGGTTTTGGCATATTGAATGGCGCTGCAGACATAGGCGCTATTTGCAGTGTGTTGCTGCTAACGTTCTTCCCTATGCGCCAGCAGCAGGGGCAGCGGCTGATCGTTGCCGTAGCTGGCTTTGGTATTTGCATCATCATATTTGCATTGTCCAAATGGTTCCTGCTTTCATTTTTTGCGCTCATGCTGAGCGGCATACTCGACGGCATCAGCGTCGTCATCCGCGGCACCATTATGCAATTGCGCACGCCCGACGAAATGAAAGGCCGGGTGATGAGCGTAAACTCGATGTTTGTGAATTCCAGCAACGAGCTGGGTCAGTTTGAAAGCGGAGTAGCAGCAAAACTGCTCGGTGTAATTCCTTCTGTAGTTTTTGGCGGATCGATGACACTATTGGTAGCCATCACCACCTGGTTTAAAGCGCCGGCATTGCGGAAGCTGGAGTATTAGAGCGGTGGATGGGTTTGGGGTTTGTTGTTTATTGTTTCACACTATACTTCAAACGATAAACCACAAACCTCAGATCGCTTATTATATCCGTCAGACCGCCTTAACGGCGTGCCGACGGTAAATCAAAAATCCCAAAATCAGCAATCAAAAATTCCTTCGTGCACCTTTGTGCCACCGTGTCTTCGTGGTTCCCTTGTTTCACGAAGCGTACGCAAAGGAGCAGCGACACAACGACAAACATCAAACGCCAAACATTCCCCGTGCACCTTTGTGCCTTAGTGCCTTCGTGGTTCCATCCATCCAAATCTCTAATCCTTCACCAACTCCTGTATCTTCCTCCTGTCGCCTACAATCCATATTACATCGTTCCATTCAAATACTGTAAACGAATCGGGATTTAAAATGCGTTTGCCATCTCTTTCAATCCCCACTACCAAACCGCTTGTTTTTTCGCGGATGCCTGATTCACGGATGGTTTTGCCCCTCAATAGCGTATGTTCGTCTACCACTATTTTTTGCAGGGCGATATTATCTGTGTCTTCCGTTTGCGTGCCCGAAGGCTCTTCAATTGCATCCATTACCGGTTTGAACAGTTTCAGTTGCTGATCGGTGCCAATAATGCCCAAAGCATCCATGGGATATAATTTTTCTTTGGCGCTGGGGGCGTAAATGATCTTCTCTCCCCTTTTTATGAAAGCAATGTTGATCCCGTATTTTTCGCGCCACGAAAGTTCCTGCAAAGGTACGCCAACAAAAGGTGCATTCTGATACACTTCAAAATCCGCCAGGTGAGCATCCCAGGGCGAGAGCGCAGCATTCGGGTCGCCATTTACTTCGGTGGCCTCCCGTTCTCTTTCATTCAGGTTATCTATAAAACGGCTGTGAATGCGGTTGTAAAAGCCCTGTATCTTTTTGGAAAAGACCACCAGCACAATAATAGCCACCGGTGTAACCACCACAAAAGCAATTAATCCCGAGTACAGCCGGTCTACCATAAATCCTACCAGCACAACGGCTATCAATACACGAAATATTTCCAGCACCACCAACGGACCTTTATTGTACTTAACATCCAGCCACAAGGTTTTATAAGCAGAGTTATTAGGCTTTCTCGCCATCAATGCCCAAAAGAAAGGAGCACATACAGCAAAGGTGATTACCAGTACAATGATCTTGCTTGGCACTTCATTCCCCGTATTCTCTCTTACAAAAGGCAGCAGGAAGGTAAATGAAAGCATTACCAGCGCTATGATGACAATGGCATTGGTAATAACGATCATGCCATAGGATTTTAACACGATCTTCCACTCGCTTTCTGCCTGTATGTTTTGTGCGCCCGATGAGTACCTGTTGAGACTGTTGAGGAGCTTTGCGGGTAAAAGCCTGCTGAGGAAATTATAAAACGGTTCGGATATTTTAATGAAATACGGTGTGGTGAAAGTGGTAATGGCTGAAACGCCCACCGCAACGGGAAACAGGAAATCGCTGGTAACCTTTAACGTTATACCCAGCGTGGCAACGATGAATGCAAATTCACCAATCTGGGCCATACTCATACCCACCTGCATCGATTGTTTCAGCGGTTGTCCCGATAACAGGGCACCGATGGTGGTACTGAACATTTTTCCGAAAATCGTTAATAGTGTAACCCATAAAATGGCCCACCGGTGTTCAACCATTGCGGCAGGGTCAATAAGCATACCTACCGATACAAAGAATACGGCGCCAAAAAGATCTTTTACCGGTTTCAGCAAATGTTCAATGCGCTCTGCGGACGTGGTTTCAGCAAGGATAGAACCCATGACAAAAGCACCCAGTTCGGCCGAAAAACCAATTTGTGTTGCCAGCACTACCATGCCCAGGCAAAGGCCAATAGAAAGAATAAGCAGCGTTTCTTCGTCGAGCAGCTTTTTGGCCCTTCTTAAAAAAGTAGGCAACAAAAATATGCCTGCAATAAACCAGATGGTAAGAAAGAAAAGCAGTTTAAGAATGGAAGCGATCATGGCGGTACCATCAAACTGTTTGGTAACTGCCATGGTAGACAACAGCACCATCAGCAAAATCACCACAATGTCCTCCACAATCAGCACACCGAACACAATGCCGGCAAACTGTTGCCGCTTTACGCCCAGTTCGTCAAATGCACGAATGATAATAGTGGTTGATGAGCTTGCCAGCAAGCCCCCTAAGAACATACTGTCCATGGTAGACCATCCCATCCATCGCCCAACCATGTACCCCAGCACGAGTATGGCGCCTATTTCAACAATAGCAGTAATGGAAGCTGCACCTCCTACCCGTAATAATTTTTTAAAACTGAATTCGAGACCAAGGCTGAACAACAAAAAGATTACACCGATCTCTGCCAGTATTTTTATATTCTCTTCATCAATTACAGTAGGCACAACGGATACGTGAGGCCCTACGAGAAAGCCCGCTATGATGTAACCCAATACCAATGGCTGCTTCAGCCGGCGGAATAATAAAGTAGTGATAGCTCCTGCTCCTAATACCAGTGCAAGATCAGCGATTAATTTCGGTAAATGCCCCATATTCTAAACTTTTCAAATATTGCCAATAATGCTCAAATGCTTATCCAGTCTGTATTATACAAATTTAAATCATCAATGCGCTTCGGTTACAATTTTTACTGAAAAAGTACAGTTGCTAATTCAATAGCATGAACTTAACAGGTTGATGCCCGTCATTCAAGAGGTTCAGCATGCTGCTAACTTTTAAAAGACTGGCAACGATGCACTCCTGGCCGCATATCGTGTTTCACAATCCGCCATTAGGTTTCGTGAGACACGAAGTCTGGCGTTGGTTTGTCTATTTTTCTTCTAACAATTTTTCCATTACAAAAAAAACAGCTGGGCAGAAAGTTGCGTTTTTCAATGTAATGCGGGCACGGTTGATTAATACATCTTCATCTGTATAGGGAAATCGTTCACAGTCTGAAGGACGAACTTCGTATATGCTGCACCGGTTGTCGGGCCCCAGGAAAGGACAGGGGGATTTTTTTACAACATAGTCTCCTTCTTTATCCAACTCCAGGTAAGTATCGATAAACACACTTTCCCGGAGCTTAAGATGTTTACTGATGCGTTTGATATCTGGTGTTTTAAACCGGGGCGAATAATTTTTGCAGCAGGCCGCGCATTGCAGGCAATCGATGTTCGAAAAAGCCTCTTCATGCAGATCGGGCAATTTCCTGATCACCTTTTTTTTGTCTGCTTTTTCAAGATACCGGGCATATGCTTTATACTGGGCATTTGCCTTTTTCTGCCAGTCTTTATCCTTCCACTCACCGGCAATAAACCCCGCTATGTTTTTTGGTTGTTCCTCCATCGTCAAAATCAAAAATCAGCCTGAACCGGCACGTTATACATAAACACTTTTGCAAGATACGTTGATTAGGGTAAATATGCTGTTTGAAGTTTGATGTTTATCGTTTGGGGGTAACCGTTTGGAGTTTGTTGTTTGACGTTTATTGTTTGTTGCTTGTGCTTGGTTCGGCTTTTGACATTTTGTCTTTTGCTTCTTGGTGCCTGGAGCCCTTCCTTTTACCTTCCCCCTTATACCTTATCCCCAAATCATTTACTTTTGCAATCGTATTATGGAATCGTTAGAAGAGCAACTGCTCATTTTGTTCAGCACACCGCTTTACATTGTAATCATTCTGGCGGAAGTATTTTTAAGCAACTATCAGTACCGGAAATTATATAGCTGGAAAGATACGGGGCATAATTTTTTGTTGATGCTCCTCAATAGTGGTGTCGACCTTTTGTTTCGGGGTATATACCTGATGATATTAGATTATTTTTATGACCATCAATGGATAAGCATTACTAACGCTGTAGCCTACTGGATAATTTTATTGTTGCTGGAAGATTTCCTTTATTACTGGTTGCACCGCTTCGATCATGAAATCCGGTTTTTCTGGGCAGTTCATGTTACGCATCATTCTTCGGAGCACATGAATTTTACCGTAGGGTTCCGCTCTTCCGTTTTCCAGCCTTTATACCGGTTTGTTTACTTTATTCCGCTGGCCTTGCTTGGCTTTAAGCCGCTCGATATTGTGTTTATGTATTCCGCCACCCAGATATGGGGCATCTTCGTGCATACGGAGCTTGTACGTAAAATGGGTTGGCTGGAACATATATTGGTCACTCCTTCTCACCACAGGGTGCATCACGCCTCCAACCCCCGGTATCTTGATAAGAATATGGGGATGTTTCTCATTATCTGGGACAAGCTGTTTGGCACCTTTCAGCCCGAACTGCCGGAAAAGGAATACCAACCCATAAAATATGGATTAACCAAGCCGCTGGAAAAAGATACGCCCGGCACCCTCGTTTTTCACGAATGGAAGGCTATAGCCAGGGATTTGCGCAGGAAGGATATTGGATGGCGGCAAAAACTCCATTACCTCTTTGGCCCTCCTGGATGGAGCCACGATGGCAGCCGGTTGACCAGCGAGGAAATGAGGGAGGAAGAGCGGTTAGCCGTCAGCGATCAGCAGTCAGCTATGGGCTAGCCCGGGGTGGAAGTTTATCGTTTGTTGTTTATAGTTTGCTAAAAAGGCTCAGTTTTTTCAAAAGCCAATCCCAAACCCCAAACAATAAACATAAATTCTTTGCTTTCATCGTACCTTTGCGCATCTTTTTTTTACAGGTAACTCGAAAAACATATATGAACGTATTTGAATCGCAGGCTAATGAATTCCGGTCAAGGCATATTGGTCCGAATGAAGCAGAAGCAAAGCAGATGCTGAAAACGATTGGTGTGTCGTCGCTGGACGAATTGATCAACAAAACCATCCCCTCCTCCATCAGGTCTGAAAGAGCTCTCAAACTCCCTCCGCCGCAGAACGAATATGAGTACCTGCACAAACTGAAGGAAATAGCCAGGCAAAACAAAGTGTTTAAAAGCTATATCGGGCAGGGATATTATGGAACGATTACGCCTTCGGTTATTTTGCGCAATGTGTTTGAAAACCCGGGGTGGTATACGCAATACACACCTTACCAGGCAGAAATTTCGCAGGGTCGCCTTGAAAGCTTATTGAACTACCAGACGCTGGTGGCAGACATGACTGGGCTGCCCATTACTAACGCTTCGCTGCTAGACGAAGGTACGGCTGCTGCCGAAGCAATGGCAATGCTGTTTCACCATGTAAACAAAACCGATAAAATTACCAAGCCCAGGTTTTTTGTGGATGAATCTGTTTTTCCGCAAACGATAGATGTGTTGGCCACCCGCGCGGAGCCTATAGGCATTGAACTGGTTTTTGGAAAATACAACAAGGCGAACATAGATGCTCAATATTTTGGCGCACTTATTCAATACCCCAACAGCAACGGTGCAATAGAAGACTACCGGAATTTTATAGAACAGGTGCACCAGGAAAATGGTTATGTAGTGATGGCTACCGATTTGCTGGCGCTTACATTGCTTACCTCGCCGGGCGAACTGGGAGCCGATGTTGCAGTGGGTTCGGCGCAAAGATTTGGTGTACCCATGGGCTTTGGCGGCCCGCACGCTGCTTTTTTTGCCACCAAAGATGAATTTAAAAGAGGTATTCCCGGCCGCATCATCGGCGTAAGCATCGATGCCCAGGGCAACCGTGCGTTGAGAATGGCATTGCAAACCCGCGAACAGCATATCAAACGCGAAAAGGCTACCTCCAACATTTGTACAGCGCAGGCGCTGTTGGCTAACATGGCCGCTATGTATGCAGTGTATCATGGTCCCGATAAGTTAAAGGAAATAGCACAACGGGTAACCTTACTGGCAAAAACACTTTCCGATTCACTGGAAGAGCTGGGATACAAAAATGTAAACGAATTTTATTTTGACACCTTAAAGATACGCGTAGAAGACAGCAGGAAAATAAAAAGTATTGCAGAAACAGCAGAGGTAAACTTCTTCTATTATAACGATCAGCACATATGCATCAGTCTCGACGAAACCACGTCGCGCGAAGATGTATTGAACATACTATACATTTTTGCAGAAGCGTCGGGACAGAGCGGTGTGTCTGTAGCTTTTAACGAAGATGAGGTTACAGACAATATTCCAGGTTTCGCGTCCCGGCAATCGGCGTTTTTAACGCACAGCGTTTTTAATACGCACCACAGCGAAAGCGAAATGATGCGTTATATCCGTTTCCTGGAAAACAAAGATCTTTCACTCATCACTTCCATGATATCGCTGGGAAGCTGTACCATGAAGTTGAATGCGGCAACAGAAATGCTCCCGGTAAGTTGGCCGGAGTTTGCACACATTCATCCATTTGCACCAGCCAGCCAAACAAAAGGTTATCAGCAAATTGTTCGCCAGCTCAGCGATTACCTGTGCGCAATTACCGGCTTTGATGTATGCAGCCTGCAACCCAACAGTGGTGCGCAGGGTGAGTATGCGGGGTTGCTTACCATTACCCGCTACCACAAAGCACAGGGCAACGCCAACCGCAATGTAGTGCTCATTCCTATTTCAGCTCATGGCACCAACCCCGCATCGGCAGTATTGGCCGGCTTAAAGGTAGTGGTGGTAAAAAGCGATGAAGAGGGACATATAGACGTGGCAGACCTTAAAGCCAAAGCTGAGCAGTATAAAGACACGCTGGCCGCTTTAATGGTAACCTATCCGTCTACTCACGGTGTGTTTGAAGAAACCATCAAAGACATTTGCAACATCGTTCACGAAAACGGCGGACAGGTATACATGGATGGTGCTAACATGAATGCTCAAAGCGGGTTGACCGCGCCGGGCATTATCGGAGCCGATGTGTGTCACCTCAATCTTCATAAAACCTTTGCTATTCCGCATGGCGGCGGTGGTCCGGGCATGGGTCCTATTTGCGCCCGTCAACACCTGGCACCTTACCTGCCAGGACATGTGGTTACTACCGGAGAAGCGCATACGAATAATGGCAGCACGGTTGCCCAACACCAGGGGGCGGTAAGTGCTGCGCCGTATGGTTCTGCTTCCATCCTGCTCATCAGCTACGGATACATCAGGCTGCTGGGCGCCGACGGGGTGAAAGCTGCCACAGAGTATGCCATACTCAATGCCAACTACATGCGCGCCCGTTTGCAAAACCATTACGAAGTATTATACCTGGGCACTAACGGCACCTGCGCACACGAATTTATCATTGACCTGCGTCCGTTTAAATCAACAGCCGGCATAGAAGCAGAAGATGTTGCCAAGCGATTGATGGATTATGGCTTTCATGCGCCAACGCTTAGCTTCCCCGTGCCGGGCACTATTATGATAGAACCCACCGAAAGCGAGGACATTGCGGAGCTGGATCGTTTTTGCAACGCCATGATCAGCATATATGAAGAAATAAAAGCTATAGAAGAGGGCAAAAGCAGCAAAACCGATAATCCGCTCAAAAATGCGCCGCATACCATGCACGTTATATGTGCCGATGAATGGACGCATGCCTACACGCGCCAGGAAGCGGCTTTCCCTTTGCCTTATATTGCGGTGAACAAATTCTGGCCTTCTGTTTCGCGCATCAACAATACTTACGGCGACAGAAACCTGATATGCACCTGTGAACCAACGGAGAGTTATATGGAGGTAGAAAGATAATTTCTGATGACTGATTTTTTGATTGGTGATTTGAAGTTTGTCGTTTATTGTTTGTGGTTTCAAACCATAAACAATAAACGCTAAACTGCTGATGGCTGATGGCTCATAGCTGACAGCTAGCTCTTCTCTTCCCATACCTGCGCCAGATGCACAATGGTTTCAACGCTTTTTTGCATGTCCTGCACGCTCACATATTCGTGCTTGCCGTGAAAGGCCATTTCGCCTGTAAATAAATTAGGACAGGGTAATCCCATAAAAGACAGCCTCGAACCATCCGTGCCGCCACGGGCGCTGCTGCGCATAGGTTCAACACCTGCACGTTCCATAGCAAGCAATACATATTCGCTTACCTGCGGATGCTGGTCCAGTACTTCTTTCATATTGCGGTATTGCTCCTTTACTTCAAAGGTGGCCGAAGCACCGGGAAAGTTTTTTAACGTAGTGGTCAGTGTCTGTTCCAGCATCGATTCGTATTCACTCAGCTTTCTCGTGTTAAAATCGCGGATAATAAATTGCAGTGTTACCTTCTCTGCAATTCCATTTATATGTACGGGATGTACAAAACCTTCCCTGCCCTCAGTGGTTTCGGGTGACAAACCATTGCCTGGTAACGCATCGATAAATGCAGCCGCTGCTTTTATAGCATTCACCAGTTTGTTCTTTCCATAACCCGGGTGAGCGCTCACACCCGAAAATGTAATGGTAACGCCATCTGCCGAAAAAGTTTCATCCTCAAAAGCGCCTCGTTCGCCTGCATCCAGCGTATAGCCATAGTCTGCGCCCAGCTTTTGCAGATCCACTTTATCTACTCCCCTGCCAATTTCTTCATCGGGCGTAAACAATATTTTAATAGCGCCATGCTTCAGTTCAGGATGTAACATTAAAAAGTTCGCCATGTCCATAATTACGGCTACTCCCGCTTTATCGTCGGCGCCCAGCAATGTAGTGCCCGAGGCGGTGATAATATCCTCTCCTGTTTTCATCTTCAGGTAAGGATGATCGTTGGGTGAAATGATCTGTGTAGCATCGTCGGGCAAAACAATATCGCCGCCATTGTAATTTTTATGCAGCAGGGGTTTAACTCCCGTGCCGGTACAATCTGGTGCAGTATCTACATGCGAGCAAAAACAAATAACGGGTACTTTCTTTTTTGTGTTGGAAGGAATAGTGGCGTATACATATCCATGCTCATCAAGCATGGCATCCTGTATACCCATCTGCTGCAACTCCTGCACCAAAAGTGCAGACAGCACTTTTTGTTTTTCTGTAGAAGGCGTGGTGACCGATTGCGGATCGGACTGTGTATCTATCTGCGCATATCTCAAAAATCTTTCTGCAACTGTATATGAGTACGAATGGAACATAATTGTATTTGGCGCGCAAATTATTGAATTTTTGGTAAGGCTGGATGTTGATCAGCCATGTACCTCGAAAGAAACGACTTCAAAATCGTTTATTTTCTATGCCATAATCTGCGCCGCCACCGGGAAGCAATCGAAAACAATGGTAGATATTACTGATTGAAACAACGATTGCTCAATCTATAAAACGCTACATGAAAAATATCATACCAGTAACGCTGCTGTTATTGTTGCTATTTGTGGCAGCCTGTAAAAAACAACGCACGATCAACACTTCATCCACAATTTCTCCATCGGGCAAATTTCTCTCCCTGCCGCCTTCAAGTCCATCCTACCTGCAACGTGTTGCACAAAAAATTCACCAGCAAAATTTATCTGCCGGCTTTTTGCCGCAGTTAGAAAAAGAAGAAGGCATTCCTGTGTGGAATAAAGCACAGGTAACGATTTTAGAGAGCAACAATATCACTGCCGATACACTGGTATTGCTGCCGTTGGTGCGGGATGGCGCAAGGCAAACCAGTGGATTTATTGTATGCAAGGTAGGTATGCAGGATGCTGAAATTATTAACCTGGTGCGTAGCCGGTATTATGCAGCATATGGATTTGAGAATAACAAGAACAACATTACTGCCAATGTGGTGGCATTGCAAAGCATGCTGTTCGACAAAAAAATATTTGGCGACAGCACTTTTGAATTAACCGACAACCGCCTGTTCAGCAGCACGCTGCCAAAACGAACAGCTGGTCAACAGGAACGCGCTGTTATCAGCATCCGCGAATCGAAGTTGTCTGTTTCCGCCCGCGAGATGGAACTGATTCCAAAAACCAATACGGTTTGCTATACTGTAACTCACAAAGGCGACCAGGGCAACCTTGTAGGTGCTGCCCCAGGTGAAGATCCCAATTACTATTACACAGAAGAAATTTGTGTTACAGATGTAGTATTTGTACCAACCACACCTTCGTTTCCCACAGGAGGAAGTGCTCCCTTGCCTGGTGGCGCGCCGGCAACCGGCTCGCTTGGCGGAAGCGGATCAGCCAGCAGCAAGCCCACCACCTGGTACAACGGTTGCCAGGACGGAAAACTGATGTTGATGAGCGATGGTATTAAAAAAACGGAATGCGTAGAATTTACGGAGAAGCCGGCATGGAAACCAACCGAGCTTACAATTACTTACAACTTAACTGAAGAAGACAAGAGGATAATACAACAAATAAAGGATGAAGACAAGCTAGTAGATAAAATGCTGGATGCTCCTCCTGGTTGCTATGGCACCAATTCTTTAGGGAACATCAATCGAGATGGAACACTTCAGCATTGGCTGATACAGTATGACTATTTACAAAGACATCCCGGCGGATTAAGAGAGTATTCTATTCCTGAAAGTAGTAAAGGAGGGCTATATAGGGGGCGTGCAGACATTGTAAATACGCTTACGAATGAAATATTTGAGATTAAGCCGATCGGCTTGGAAGAGCCGGGACAAACGGAGCTTATGAACTATGTGGTCAATGCAAATAAACATTGCCCTACTTCAAGTCCAAGTGGTGCAATAAAGCCTTGGTCACAAGGAATAGTCTACGAAACCAGGCTGCTGCCTTATCCGCCTGATCCTACAAAAAAACTGGAAGCAAAGCTGGCTTCCGGTTACCCAGGCGTGATTGTTTACAAACTTGTTCAAAAAGGGACTGAACCCAATATTGTGTTTGTTCCTCAAAATGTTTTAGATAAAATAAAAAACCTGGTACGGGAACTTAAGAAAAATACAGACAAGATTGAGGAGAAAATTTTGGTGTATTTGCGCAATCACCCCGAAATTGTGGAGTACATAAAAGTTGCGGCAGTTGGCGCAGCTACTGCGATAATTGTCGGCACAATAATCGAAGATATTGTTACACTTGGCGCAGGGATTGCCGATGATTGGGCTAGTTTTATGATAGCTACCAAACTGATCAGATTTGCCAGGCTGTTATAGCTATACCATGTGAAGGGGAGTTCAGCTCCTCTTATTTCTTCATTTAGAAAAATATAATCAAACACCCAGTAGACCAAATTCACATCGCATGCAAGTTTTTGACCATTGCTGGCATAAATTATTCAAGCTGTATTTTAACCAGGAAATATCATTACAGTTCATTGACTGCGCCCATCAGCAAATTGCCCGTATTCTTGATAATACAGTACCCGAAAGTTCAAAGCATGCCCGTCTTTATTGGGATCCGTTACCAGACATACTCGAATATCGAAAAGAGCGAACTTCCATATTAAAATCAAAGCTGCAAATGTCTTACGGACGGTTAGAGGTTAATATATGCTGGACAGCTAAATCTGGGAAAATATATGGGATTGAAGGCACTGATATAGATTGCAGAGATATTGTTTTTACTGTTGATGGATTGGACGTGGGAAAAATCAAACACGCGATCAAACCGAATTGGAGCTTATTCACTTTTCCGGAAAAGGAGATTCGACGGTTTGAGGAGGAACACAAACGAAAAGTTTCGACGGCATTTATACTTTGCGCTGATAAACAGTTGTCAAAAATTTTTGAATCGAGGACCGGTTTGAAAATTAACAACCTTATTTATCTTTTGGGCACGCCGATTTCAGAGGCTTTTTATCAAAAGGGTACTATATCAAAGATGAATGTAACCTTATATGTAAACCACAACGGAAATGAACTCTCTATACAGTGGACTTCGAAATCGGGCAGAATATATGACACGGCAGACGAAGACATTCCCTGCGACGATATTGTATTTTCGTTCGACGATAGTTTTGATGCATTGCTCTATCATAAACAAATGCATCCCAAAGTAGCGCTTCCTTTCAAACTAAAAAATCTACCCTTTGAGGTAAAAATTGAACGCCTGAATATAGACTGTGTTATTACGATGACGTTGAAGGATGGTTACACAAACCAGGCAGCAGAAGCCGCTAAAAAAATAGATAAATGCATTGATGATTTTAACACGAAAGCAGAAAAAAAAGGAGAAGATTGTGTGCACAACTGGAAAACTGAAGTGGAAAACAATGTAATCATGTGTGAAATGGACTCGGGCTATGCGGGGGTAGAAATACTGAAAACACTGTTCAGGCAACTGGTAAAAATAAATATATTTTCGAAGGTGGTGGTTGAGTAACAACAGCAAACCTGCGGACACTATAGCCCTCATCAGAAATCAAGTAATCATACCGCACAAATCCCCAATCACATCCTGTCCATAAACAGAAAAAACGGCACTATCAATGCCAGCACCCACAACACAACCACTGCAACTTTTTCATTCAGGTTCATGTCTTTTACCATGCTGCCGGTTAGTATCCTGTTCATCCAGCTAATAACCTCCTCCTCATCGTCCGAAACGATTTCCGGATCATACCCATTGAGTGTTTTAATACGCGGTATCATTCTCTGCCTGATGGCAACATATTCCTCATTGCTCAGTTCATCAAAGGTTTTGTCGTAAGAGATATCGTCTTTCTCCAATGCCCCCCTTACCCTGTTGATAACCGTTATGCTCCTGAACCGGGCAATCAGCAGCCACACGATCAATAAAATAAAATAGTTGCGGGTGAGCAGTGCCAGGTAAAAAAGCAGTACGGCAGACAGTACAATAAATACGGATTGTATGATCCGCCCCGAATAAAAAAAGAGGTTTTCCAGCAATTGCCCCCCGTCGAGCGGAATAACCGGCAACAGGTTGAACGCATTCAGCAATATCAGCATCAGGCTTAACTGGTAATAAAAATTGTTGCCGGTGCTATAATATAAGATCAAAAAAACGATGCCGGCAAAAATACCGGGTATGGGCCCTGCCAGTAAGGTAACGGCACGCTGCCTTTGCGAAATGGTATGGGGGGAACCCGATACGAAGGCACCCAAAAAAGGCACAAAAAACATACGCACATCCCTGTAGCCGAAAAGTTTCATTGCAATAAAATGCCCGGCTTCATGCAGCAGCATCACCGCTACCAATATGAATATCCAATGCAGGTTTTGCCTGAATAAAAAATAATACACACCAATGTACAAAGCCATGCTGATAATTGTCTTTATCCACACATTCCTGCTTTCAGCCGGCTCTTCCGGTACAGGCTTTTTCCGGAAATTATCAGTAGTTTCGATAATATGATTGTCCATCCAACAGTTATTATGTCAGTTCAGTTTCAATGATATCCGGATATTTAAAAAATAAGTTATTATTTTGACACTTGATAAGTTAAAGACCTGTGTTTTGAGTAATAAAACAATATGAAAATAAGACCTATTTCTACCAATCGGGCTGTTTTATTTTTTCTTTTGATTGCTGTAATATGGATATTCGTTACAGACTATATCTTTCTCCAGACTGCCGAAACGAATATTCAGTTCTATTACTATCTGCAAACTTTTAAAGGCACTGCGTTCATACTGCTCACTGCCGTCTTTATTTACCTCGTCATCCGCAGAAACAACAAATTCTTTCAAGCCGAACACGAAGAACTTTCTTTCAAACATAACGAATTAGAAACGATTCTAACGGAAACGCACCTGGGTATTTCGAGGTTTAACAACGAAGGAAAATTTTTGCATGCCAACCCCTCCTTTTGTGCTATTGTGGGATACACTGCCGACGAGTTGATAGGTCAACACTACAGCTTATTGATCAAACCGGAAGACAATGTGGAACTTTCTTACTGGGATATGTTGCTGAAACAGGGAAAGCTCAACCAGATGAAGAACCTGATCGGCATTACCTCCAAAACGCAGCAAAAGCTCATTTGCAATGCTACCGTTAATGAAATAAAAAATCCTGCAGGCAACAGCATTTACATTCTTTCGCTCGAAGATATTACCGCCAGGATAGAGAAAGACAAAAAGTTACAGGAAAACCTGGTACGTTATTCCATTCTCAGCCAGTCAACCAAAGAAGCCTTGTGGGACTGGAACCTGCTTACCGGTCAGCTTTATTACAATCCAAACACCGGTCCCTTGCTTCATTTTTCCGATAAGGAACTGGAAAAAGGATTTGAATGGTGGAAGGCAAACATACATCCTGAAGACAAACCACAGGTGCTGAAAAAAGTACAGGACAGTCTTCAGCCGGGAGATATCAAAACCATTCACAACGAATACAGGTTTTTGTGCGGCGATGGCAGCATCAAGATCATTTCTGACTGCTTTTCCATTATGCGCGACGATCAAAACAGGGCGTTCCGAGTTATCGTTTCAATGCAGGATGTAACCGAACAGCGCAAATTGGAACGGGAACTGGAAGAAAAAGAAGCTACTTACCGGCGGCAACTGGCCCGTACCGTTATGGATACACAGGAAAGCGAGCGAAAAAAGCTGGCAGAAGAATTACACGATAATGTAAACCAATTGCTGGGCGTTGTAAAACTTTACATTGAGCACTCCATCACCAACGATACCATACGTGAAGGATTGCTGAAAAAAAGCAACGAGTATATCGACAAGGTGATTGAAGAACTGCGCAATCTTTCCAAAAACCTGGCTCCTCCCCTGCTTGCCGAACTAGGGCTTGAGCATTCTTTAACCAGCTTGGCCGAAGCTATAGCCGAAGTGCAGCACATGAACATAACCGTGATAACGGACAACTTTAACGAAGATGGACTTACCGATAGTCACAGGCTGATGCTGTACCGCATTGTGCAGGAACAACTCAACAATATCATCAAACATTCAGAAGCCGAGAACGCAACGGTGCGGATGGAAAAAAGCGGGAATAAAGTATTGCTGGATATCACAGACGACGGCATTGGTGCCGATCTCTCATCCGATAACGTAGGAGGATTAGGCTTGAGGAATATCCGCAACAGGATAGAACTTTACCAGGGAAGGATCGACATGATCACCGCTCCCGGCAAAGGATTTGAGTTGAAAGTTCAGTTTGAGGTGTAGGGAGAAGGTGGAAGCTGTAAGGTCTGTTGGTTACGGTGCGGCGCTACAGACCGGAAACCTCACACGGCTGTTAACGCGAAACGATAAACAATAAACTCAAAACGCCGATAGCTTTCAAAAACTCAAATTTCCACTACGGTAATACTTAGGCGATTTGCCGTTCTTCTTTTTAAAAAGCTTGGAAAAATAATATACTGAATCGAAGCCGGTTTGGCAGGCAATTTCGTTAATATTCATATTGGTAGATTCCAGCAAATGGCGCGCCCGGTTCAGCCGGAGATTTAACAGGAACTGGTTTGGCGGCTCGCCTGTTGCCCGCTTAAATTCCTTTCGGAAAGTAGAATAACCCATCGGCAATTCCCTCGCCATTCTTTCCAGGTCCACCGGTTTTTCAAGCGACTCCTGCAATATGAATTTTGCTTTTTCAATCAACTTTGCAACCGGCGTTTTTTCCTCGCCCTTGTAAAGCGATATGGAATAAATCAATCCCAGTATCTGCATCGTAATGCCCGCGGTAATTTGCTGGTATCCATGAGCGCCGTTTTGTACCGTTTCTATCAGCTTATGGTACAACTGAAGCAGTTCCGTGTTCAAGCCAACTTTTATGATGGGAAGATCAACTTTAAAATATCCCTTGCCCATCAGCTCATTGGCAAAAGTTCCGTTAAAGCCAATCCAGTATTCTTCCCAGCCGGAATCGGGATTGGGTTTATAACGGTGCCACACACCCGAATGCAGGAACAAACAGGTACCTTCGGTTATCTCAATCGACCCTGCATATTCCGACTCAAATACGCCACCGCCTTTTGTAATAAACAATAGCTGGTATCCCTTCAATATACGTCCCTTGTTCCATGAAAAAGTATGCGTGGAAGGATGCTCATAATTCTTAGGATAACTTTGATTGGGTTCAACCCTGGAGTAACCAGCCGTGTCGAGATACAGCCCCCAGTTCTCCTCTTCGCTACTCATGCTGAAGTATTTGCAATAGTTATTCATAATGGCAAAAGTTTAAGTTAGCGCAATCAAAATATGTCAAAAGGTACAAAAAGAAAATATTTTATCCATTTTTTCAACCTGCCCTGTAAAATAAATTTGTTTACAATTAACATACAACGCGGGTTGTGAACGAAAACAAGCAACAAGGTTTTCGCGTGGTATTTTTTTGTGCGATGGTGAGCCGTTTACAGCCATCGCCCGATCAACAAAAACAACGATGTTTAAAGTAGGAATAACAAGAGATTTTTTAACTGCAGAGGGGAAGCTTGTATACAAGGATATGGGGCTTGATATTCTTGACAACGAAAAAAATATATCGTACGAGTTCCTCAAAACCCACCAGTCGCCCGTAACACCGGAAATGATTGCCGGTTACGATGCCATCATTTCTCTTGCTCCTGCATACAATGCCGATAGTTTTAAAAACGTGCATACGCTCAAGGCCATTTGCAGGTTTGGAGTGGGTTACGATATGGTAGATGTAAATGCCTGCAACAATGCCAATGTTATACTTACCATTACCAAAGGAGCAGTAGATCATTCAGTGGCTGAAGCAGTAATAACATGGATGCTTACACTAAGCCATAAGGTAACAGAGAAAGACAAGTTGGTAAAAACCGGCAGGTGGACAGACAGGGTTTTGTTTATGGGGTCGGAGCTTAGAGGCAAAACGTTAGGAATAATAGGTCTGGGCGGCATAGGTACAAAACTGGCCGCAATGCTGCAGCCATTTGGCATGAAAAAAATACTGGCATACGATCCGTATGCAGATGCAGCAAAAGCACTGGCTGCCGGTGTAACCATTGTAGATATTAACACACTGATGCAAGCCTCAGATTTTGTTTCGGTCAATTGCCCTTTAACACCCGAAACCAGGAATCTTATAAGCGACAAAGAGCTCGCACTGTTACCAAAGCATGCATACATTATTAATACTGCACGGGGAGGTATTATCAATGAGGACGCTTTGCTTCGGGCATTGCAGCAACAGAGTATTGCCGGCTATGCCACCGATGTGTTTGAAAAAGAACCCGTAAATGCTGATCATCCGTTATTAAGCATGCCCAATGTAATTGCAGCGCCACATTGTATTGCATGGACAGATGAATTGTTTAGCGAAATCGGAAGAATGGTTTGCCGCCAGGTGGTGCAATTATCGAAAGGACAAATTCCCGACCATGTTGTTAACGCACAAATTCTTCATCAATAGTATTATAAAATCAGTTTGCCATGAGTACCAATAAATCCACCATTACAGATGTGCCCGTTTATGAACAATTCATCAATGGCGCATTTGCCCAAACAAATACCGAATATATCGAAGTGCTCGATCCTTGTACAGAGAATGTAATTGCGCTTGTGCCACGCGGAAAAAAACGCGAAGCAGATGATGCAGTAGAAGCAGCTAAAAAAGCGCAGCATGAATGGAGCATGAAAACATCGGCTGCCAGGGCATCGTATCTGAAACAGCTTGCACAACTCATCAGGAATAACCGGGTAATGTTGGCAGAAACACTGGCCAAAGAACAGGCCAAAGTAAAACCATTGGCACAGGTTGAAATTGACGTTACAGCCGAATACTACGATTACTATGCAGGCATGGCACGATCATACGAGGGAGAGATTATACAAAGCGACAGACCGGGCGAACAGATATTCCTGCATAAATGCCCCATTGGTGTGGTTGTTGGGATATGTCCATGGAATTTTCCTTTCTTTGTAATGGCAAGAAAAGTGGCGCCATCCTTACTAACGGGCAACACTACCGTTATAAAGGTGAGCGAAGAAGCACCCCTGACCTGCCTTGAATTTGCCAAACTGGTTGCAGAAACAGATTTACCCAAAGGAGTATTGAATATAGTATGTGGCTATGGAGACGAAATTGGAGAGGCGTTGACCAATAATCCCGACGTAGGCATCATCAGCCTGACGGGCAGTGTGCAATCAGGCCACAAAGTAATGGCCGCTGCCGCTAAAAACATCACTAAAGTTTCGCTGGAGCTTGGAGGAAAAGCCCCCGCTATTGTTTGCAAAGATGCCGATCTTGACATTGCCGTAAAATCCATCGTGGCATCAAGGGTTATTTACAGCGGACAGGTATGCAACTGTGCCGAAAGAGTATATGTAGAAGAAAGTGTGTACGATGCTTTTATTGAAAAACTGGTGCCTGCCATGAAAGCAGTAAAATCGGGCAATGCATTGCTGGATGAAGGAATTGATATGAGCGCACAGATCAATACGAAACAACTGGATAAAATCTCTACCATGGTAGAGCGTGCTCAAAAGGAAGGCGCTAAACTACTATTAGGCGGAAAAAAGAACGGACAATTTTCAAAAGGATATTTTTACGAACCCACCGTATTGGTAGATGTGGAACAGCATTTTGAAATTATGCAGAAAGAAGTATTCGGTCCCGTATTGCCGGTAATGAAAGTAAAAGATTACGACGAAGCATTGCAACTGGCCAATGATAGCGAATACGGTCTTACCTCCTCTGTATATACCAACGACATTAACAAAATGCTGCGCGCCACAAAAGAACTAAAGTTTGGAGAAGTATATTTTAACAGGGAAAATTTTGAGGCTATTCAGGGATTTCATGCAGGCTGGAGAAAATCCGGTATAGGGGGAGCAGACGGTAAACATGGATTGGAAGAATACCTGCAAACGAAAACAATTTACATTCAGCAGAATTAAAAGCGCCTCGCCGAGTAAGTTTCGTGAGACACAAAATCGGGCGTGAGTGTCCGCCCTGGGTCGTATCCCATGATTCCTTTGCCATGGGGCGCGTCTCACGACCCGCGATTTCGGTTAGGCTTGTGAGGTATGAAACCGGGCGCAAGCGGGCCTTCGCCGTGGGGCGTGTCTCACGACCCACAATTTCGATTAGGCTTGTGAGATATGAAGCCAGGCGTAATTTAAAAGAACATTTCTTCGCCGTGGGGCGTGTCTCACGACCCACAATTTCGGTTAGGCTTGTGAGATATGAAGCCAGGCGTAATTTAAAAGAACATTTTTTCACCTAAATACATTCCAGTAATGATTGCCCGACCATCTAACAATTTACTCCCAGATCAAAGCATTGTCACGCATATTAAACGTTGCTGTAGCCAATACATCCTTGCGTGCTTTTTCTTGATTTTAGCGTTTACAGGCATAACAACCATTGCTGTTGGCAGGCAAAAGGAACCGGTTGTAAAAACCGAAGCCAATAAAATGGTAGAAATCACCTTGACGGCTACCCGCAAATATGCCGATCCGTTTAATGAAGTAACGCTCGATGCTGTATTTACCGATCCATCGGGTAAAGAATACAAAGTACCAGGCTTTTGGTCCGGTGGCAATACCTGGAAAGTACGGTATGCGTCTGCAACAACCGGCGACCATCGCTTTAAAACCATCAGCTCGGTTACCGACGACAAAGGACTGAGCGGCATTACGGGCAAAGTAACGGTGAAGGCCTATACCGGTTCAAATGTCTTACTCCGTCGCGGTGCCATTAAAATTGCGGAAGACAAACGACATTTCGCATACGGTGATGGAACACCATTCTTCTGGCTGGGCGATACATGGTGGATGGGATTGACGAAAAGATTGCATTGGCCCGATGAAGTAAAAACACTGGCGGCAGACAGGGTAAAAAAAGGATTTAATGTAGTACAGATTGTAGCAGGACTGTATCCTGATATGCCCGCCTTTGACGAACGTGGTGCCAACGAAGCAGGCTTTCCGTGGGATACGGCCTACAAAGCGATCCGTCCCGAATATTTTAATGCTGCAGACCAACGCATCAGCTTTCTCGTAGAGCAGGGCATTGTTCCATGCATTGTAGGCGCGTGGGGATACCACCTGCCCTGGGTAAGCACCGAAAAAATAAAGCAGCACTGGCGTTACCTCATTGCACGCTGGGGTGCCTTACCGGTAGTATGGTGTGCAGCCGGTGAAACAACCATGCCATTCTATCTTTCAAAAAACAAAGAGGCAGACAAAGAATTTCAAAAAGTAGAATGGACAAAAGTGATCCAATACATGCACGATACAGATCCCTTCGATCGCATCATCACTACCCATCCCTCCAAAACAGCGCGCGAATCTTTAACAGAACCTTCCGTGCTCGATTTTGATATGCACCAGAGCGGCCACGGTTCTGTAGCCTCTAAACAATCAGCATTGGCATTAGAAGGATGGCAAACAGAACCCGTAATGCCGGTAATGAGCGGCGAATCGAGATACGAGGCACTCGCCATTCCAAAGCCGTTGGCCGCCTCGGCACCGCGGCAGGCATTTTGGGCACACACACTCAACTCCGGATTTGCAGGCCACACCTATGGCGCCAATGGTATATGGCAGGTAAACCGCACCGAACAGCCTTATGGCAAATCGCCTGGTGGAAACAACTGGGGCATTACGCCCTGGAACGAGGCAATGAATTTAGAGGGATCTGCACAACTCGGCGCAGCTAAAAGATTAATAGAATCTATCCCTCACTGGAACACCTTTGCACCAAAACCGGAATACATCAGCTCCTGGTCGGCAAAAGATACTGCGTTGTGCGCTGTTACGGCTGCACAATCTGTTATTGCATGGCTCCCCTCTCCGGGAACCATCCAGCTTCGGCTACCCGACAACGGTATTAAATATACCGCCTGCTGGTTTGATCCCGTTGCAGGAAAAAAATTGCAAAATTTCAAGCTAACTGCCAATGGAGAAGGCGTTTTTACAGCAACTTCTCCGTCGGGCGAACAAGACTGGGTACTCACGCTTGTAAAAGAATAAACAGACACAGACCACACATTGCGAGCGCGCGTTTCCAACTTTCACCGGCGGGTAAAGACACACGCTACCGGTCCGTGCCTCATCAACCGGAAAGTTATGAGGAAGTGAAAAGTTGAACTTTCTCACCGAAGGTAATACCGCCCTTGTGAAGGCAATGTTTTTATAATAAAAGGAATTACATGAGACAAAGATTCATGAATAAAGTTGTTTGGGTGAGCGGTGCTGCACAAGGCATAGGACGTGGCATTGCGGAATATTTTGCAGAAGAAGGCGCGATGGTAGCAGTAATTGACATTAAGAAAAAGGAAGGATGCGAACTTGCTCAACAAATTAATGCAGGCGGAGGCAAAGCTGTATTTTTTTTTTGTGATCTGAACCTGGAAGAATCCATCCGTCAGTCTATTGAGGATACAGTAGCACATTTTGGCGACCTGCACATCCTGGTAAACAATGGTGCCGTAAATTTTGTAAAGGAATTGCATGAATACACCTCCGAAGATTGGGATTGGCAGATGAACGTTAACCTCAAGGCCATATTCCTGAGTTTTAAATATGCCTACAGGCATCTGCGAAAACATCCGTCAAGCCATATTGTGAACATTGGCTCGGTAAGCAGTTTTGTAGGACAAGCAAAAACTCCGGGCTATATAGCCGCCAAAGGTGCGGTGATCATGCTTACCAAATCCATTGCCATCGATTACGCTGCAGAAGGCATAAGGTGCAACGCGGTATGCCCCGGCATAACGGATACGCCTATGCTACGCGAGCATATGGGAAATGAGAACTCCATACAGGAGCGCCTGCAGCGGGTGCCGGGCGGAAAAATACTGAAACCTAAAGACATAGCTGGCAGCGTTGCTTACCTGTGCAGCGACGACTCAACCGGCGTTACCGGCATCAGCCTTATTGTTGACGGGGGCTATCTCGCCACCGCCGAATGGAAAACCGAAACAGTATTATGACGGAACTAAAATTATCATGCGCAGATTTTACTTTCCCGCTGCTGCCCCACGATCATGTGTTGGACCTTGTGGCCATGCTGGGATTTACAGGAATTGATATTGGACTGTTCACCGGCAGATCGCATATTACTGCCGAAACCGAGTTCAATAACATTTCATTTTCTGCCAACACTCTAAAGAAAAAAGCAGCCGACCGGGGGTTGGTGGTAACGGATGTATACCTGCAGTTAGACAACAACCTGGCAAAATTTGCCATCAATCATCCCGAAATACAAAAAAGGGATTATGCGAGGGAACGTTTTCTGCAATTCGTAGAATACGCAGAAGCCACCGGCGCAGACCATATTACCTGCCTGCCCGGAATGCTGTTTGCAGACGAGCCTGCAGAAGCGTCTATACAACGATGTTATGAAGAGTTGCGATGGAGAATTGAAAAAGTGAAACCAACTTCTCTTCAACTTTCGGTAGAAGCGCATACCGGTTCGCCTTTTATTAATCCTGCCAATGCAATTGCATTGATAAAAGCAGTTCCTGGTTTAACACTCACGCTCGATTATACGCATTTTATACGCGATGGCTTTTCGCAGCAGGACGCAGACGCGCTATTGCCTTATGCCAGTCACTTTCATGCCAGAGGCGCCAAAAAAGGAAGACTGCAAACATCGGTGACCGAAAACGTGATTGATTATCCCGCCATCATACAAAAAATGAAAAGCATGGATTATGAAGGCTGGATAGGACTTGAGTATATATGGATAGAATGGGAACAATGCAACCAGGCAGACACTTTATCCGAAACCATACGATTGAAAAAAATAATAGAGGATGCTTTTAATAAATAGCATCTATCCGGAAACGTTAGCACAGTAGTGTATGAAACCAGCAGCATTACAATCATTAAGGTTTAAATTAAGATCGGGCAATCCCGTATATGGAATGTGGGTAACATTGGAATCGGCCTCCATTACAGAAATAGCAGTAGCCAGCGGACTGGATTGGATAGTGGTAGACGCGGAACATGGCCACCTCGACTGGCACGACGTAATGCAACATGTAAGAGCGGCGGTACGAAGTGAAACGGTAGTATTGGTACGCTTGTCTCACCTCGAAGAAGGATTGATAAAACGGGCGCTTGACATTGGCGCGGATGGCATACTCATTCCGCACATTGAAACTGCGGCCGAAATGCGCAAAGCAGTTGAATATGCAAAATATCCGCCGCAAGGTACAAGGGGCATTGGTGCGGAGCGGGCCACGGCATGGGGACAATGTTTTGCCGAACATGTAAAAGAAGCCAATGATAATGTACTCGTCATTCCTGTAATAGAATCAGTAAAAGCAGGAGAAAATATTAAAGAGATCACAGCAGTGGAGGGCACCGAAATTTTCTTTTTTGGCCCCGCAGATTATTCTGCCTCCGCCGGGTATGCCGGGCAATGGGAAGGACCGGGAGTAGCCGAACACATTGAGCAGGCAAAGCAGGCTATTCTTCACTCGGGAAAGTTTTGTGGTGTGCTCACAAGAAATATAGATGATTTGAAAAGCAGGACCGACGCAGGCTTCCGTATGCTGGGGTTGGGGTCGGATGCAGGATTTATTATAAGAGGAATAAAAAATATAACGACAATGCTTGGTAACGACATTCCATTTAAACACAACCTGGAAGCTCCTTCTTTAAAAAATGAAAAGAAGACAACAGCCAATTTAATAAAAACCGACAGACTTGAAAGCCTGTGCACACCAGGTGAAGGAACGATCACAGAACTTAAACCAGGTATAGTGTGTGAGGAGCTTACAGGCAATCAAAACAATGCAGTCAACCTTTTTACAGCAATCGTAACTTTTGATAAAGGATACACAGTGCTGCCCAACCACACACATCCTCATGCAGAATCTATTACCTTGTTAAAAGGAATAGCATGTGTTGAAGTGGAGGAACGGCGGTATTACCTGCAGCCGATGGATAATATTACTATACCCAAAGGCTATGCGCACTGCGTTAAAAATATGTCGATGGAAGAGCCAGCTATATTCCATATTGCCATGCCTGTTAATACGCCCCAACGGGATCTTGCAAAAATGCCCGACACTTTGTACAAAAATATACCTGATGATTTTTGCGGACATGCAGGCCCGGAAAGAATTACTAGACACGCACATGCGCGCCGCTATGCATCTGGTCCATCAACAGAGTTTATCGATTTTTTTAATGAGGCACTCATACCAGGCATTGGCATGAGTGGTGGTTATGCATTGTTTCATAAAAACGGCCGACTGCCTGCCCACTTCCACGACTTTGATGAATCCATCTGCATTGTGCAGGGCAAAGCAACCTGCGTAGTAGACGGAAGAGAATATGAAATGAGTAATTGCCAAACAGCCTTGCAGCCCAGAGGAATTGTACACTATTTCAAAAACAAGCACGACGCCCCTATGGCGATGATATGGGTATATGCCGGACCAATGCCTATACGTACAGAAGTGGCAGATGAGCTGGCGGATAAGAAGCATTGAGCGATCAGCCTTCAGCTATCAGCTTTCAGCAATGAGCATTCGTTTGTAAGGTTTCAAGCTTTTAAAAAAGTTGGAAACCTTTTTAATATTAAACAGCTCCGGGTTTGATGTTTATCGTTTGTACTTCAAACATCAAACTATAAACACAAAACCCCACACCCTCTCCCTTCTCCTTTTACCTTCCACCCTTCACCTTCCACCTTCCACCCTTCACCTTTCTCCCTCTATCAAAATGTATAAATGAATTATCAAGATGTCCATTTTAATGGCTTCATTCCTAAAGTATTTTTATGTTCTAGCGTATTGCCTTATTCAATTCACATCTTATAGGTTGAACCAAAACAAGAATTAAAAACCAAATTGTCATCATGAAAAAGAAGATGCTGCCACCATGTTGGAGAAAGCACGTAGCCATGTTAGCAATGGCATTATGTATTCACTTTATTTCATTTTCGCAAAACGCATCGCAGGTGTCGGGCATTGTTGCCGATTCTGCCGATGGGAAACCACTGGTTGGTGTGTCCGTCACTGTTCAGGGAACATCAAAGGGCACTAAAACCAACAACGCCGGCGCTTTTACTATTGAAGCCGCAAAAGGTGCATCGCTGGTGTTCAGCTTTACAGGTTACAACCCACAAACAGTGGTGGTGGGCGACGACAACGACATTAATCTAACCATGAGCGCCATATCGCAAAACCTGAGCGAAGTGGTGGTGGTAAGTTATGGCACACAGAAAAAAAGAGAGCTTACCGGCGCCATCAGCAACATCAATGCACGCGAGTTAAAAGATCTTCCGGTTCCTAACATCGGGCAAAAATTACAGGGACGCCTGGCTGGTGTGCAAATCAACCAAAACACGGGGCAACCGGGCGCCAACATGGCCATTCGTATACGTGGTGCCGCATCTATCAATGCAGGAAACAATCCGTTAATTGTAGTAGATGGATTTCCAATTGAGAGCGGGTTGAATACGATTGATCCCGACATGATCGAATCTATCAGTGTATTAAAAGACGCAGCCGCTTCTTCGCTCTACGGTTCAAGAGCTGCCAACGGTGTTTTGCTTATCACTACACGACAGGCAAAGGCAGGGCAGCGCAGCATACAATTTACCAGCTATGTGGGTTTGCAAACTGTTTCAAAACGAGGCAGGCCTGATTTGATGGATGCCCGCGAATTTGCACAGTTCAAAAAAGAATATTATGAAGACGCAGCCCGCTATGAAGGATATACCGGCGGCGTGCCCGCGCAATATCAAAATCCCGAACAAATTGATCCGAACGAAGGAACTGATTGGTTCGACGTTTTGCTGAGAAAGGCAATGATGCAGAACTACAGCTTGTCGCTTTCATCGGGAGGCAGATATGTAAGATCTGTTGTTGGGCTGAGCTACAACAAACAGGACGGTGTAATGATCAATCAAAAATCTGAAAGGTTTACAGCGTCAAGCAATAATACCTTTTATGCCAGCGACAAACTAACATTTGGATTGAACGCTGCCATCACCAATCAAATAGACAATATTACGCCCAACCTCGGAAACGGTCGTAACATCATACAGGTAGCATACCTGAGCGATCCGGCCCTGAAATATAAAAACGATGACGGCACCTATCCTATTGGTTTTGCTCCTCCGGGAATGTTTTCCACTCCCAACTATTACCGGGTGTTGATGGAAACAGTCAATCCCAACAAATCGCTTACACTAATAGGCAACGTATATGGTTCGTACAAGATCATTGATGGTCTTGAATTCAAAAGCAGCATCAATGTTAACCTCAACAATACTACCAACAGAACCTTCAGACCATCCACAATATTAGGCGGTCCTCAGCCCGCAGCTTCGGCATCGGCGAGTTACAATACCAGTGCCTTCACTTCCTGGATGACTGAAAACACACTAACCTATACCAAACAGTTAGCTCAAAAACACAACGTTGAGGCATTTGTGGGATACACGGCACAAAAGGTGACCTTTGAAAACAGCGGCATTACCGGGTCTCAATTTCCCGGAGATTATATTGAATGGCTGAACGTAGCCGCAACAAGGATAGGCAATGTAGGCTCTTCAGATTATTCGGTGTTGTCGTATATCGGCAGGATAAACTATAACTACGATGGCAAGTACATTTTATCGGCTGCCCTCAGAAGCGACGGATCATCACGATTTGGCGCCAACAACAGGTATGGTACCTTCCCTTCCATTTCTGCAGGTTGGGTAATATCCGATGAAAACTTCATGAAAGATATTTCCGCAATCAGCTTTTTAAAGCTGAGAGGTAGCTGGGGTAAAGTAGGAAACAACAATATCGGTAACTACACCTACTTAGCAGGTGTTGCACAAAGCAATTATGTTTTCAACAATCAGCTTGCTTCGGGCGGTGCTTTAAATGGCATTGGCAATGCCAGTCTTACATGGGAAACTACAGAAGGATATGATATCGGCGTTGATGTATCGTTGTTCAATAACCGCATCGCGTTTTCTTACGATTACTACCATAAAAAAACAGATGGTTTATTGTATGGCATTGACATACCCGTGCAATCTGGCTTTACAACTATCACCTCCAATATAGGTCGTTTCGATTTCTGGGGTCATGAGTTTACCGTTGATACCAGAAACCTAACGGGAGCGCTTACATGGAATACGAACCTGAACATTTCCATTCCACGCAACATTGTTAAAAAGCTGGGCACCAACAACGCACCCATCGGCGGCTACCAGGAATACTGGGATGATAACAGGACGGCTGTTGGTATGCCAATCGGCATGTTTTATGGCTACATCAATACCGGTGTATACATGACGCAGCAAGAATGGGAAACGCAGCCACACAACGCTACTTCGATGGTGGGCACGGCAAGATTTGCAGATGTGGGCGGGCCCGATGGAAAACCCGACGGTAAAATTGATGCCAACGACAGAACATGGATCGGCAACCCCAACCCCGATTTGTTGTTTGGTATTACCAACAATTTCGAGTACAAAAACTTCGACCTGGGCATCGTGATTTCAGGCTCTGTTGGAAATGATATTGCTGATGATGCCTATCAATCTACAGAAAACCTGGATGGTGTGTTTAATGTAAGAAAAGGGGTAGTGAACAGGTGGAGATCAGAAGAAGATCCGGGCGATGGCATTTATCCAAGAACAAGAGCGGGTACTACTGCCGATTTCAGGAATTTCACCACAAGGCAGGTGTTCAGCGGCACCTACCTGGCAGTTAAAAATATTACATTAGGCTATCGTGTACCGTTGAGCAGTACCGCTACTATCAAAAGTGTTCGTGTATACTTTACTACTCAGAATCCATTCATGTTCACAAAGTATCCGGGCATGAATCCTGAGATCAGTTTGAATGGGTTGGATGGCTTGAGATTAGGTCGCGACTTTACAGCATTCCCCATAGCCAAAGTATATACATTAGGTGTAAACGTTCAATTCTAAACCCTACACTTAAATCTCATTATATGAAGAATAAAATATTATTAGTAGTTATATCGGCGTTTTTCCTTTTCTCGTGTAGCAAGGATTTTTTAAACCTTACGCCGCCTACCTCATTGAGTTCTGTCTCCTTTTTTCAGGACCGCAACCAATTTATGCAGGCATTGAATGCAGCGTATGTGCCTTTACGTGATGTGGCTATTGTAGGTGTTTACGAAGACGAGATGAGGTCGGATAACACCTTCTTTACTATTTACCAGGCCAACCGTGGCTTTGAGCCTCACCGCGAAGCATATCCTCAGTTCATTAACAACGCACAATCCAGCGCCATTCCCAATTCGCCCGGAAGCCGGTGGACTGCCGATTATTCGGGTATTTCGAGAGTGAATACCATCCTCAACCAGCTTACCGACAACAGTTTTCTGTCGCAGGGTGCAAAGGATACACTCATGGGCGAGGCATCATTCCTCAGAGCGTTCTATTACTTTGATCTTGTAACGCATTATGGTGGCGTGCCTTTGCACCTTGAGCAAATTCAGAATGCAGAAGAATCATTCAAAGCAAGAAACTCGGTGGATGAAATATACACGCAGATCAGAGCCGATCTTGCAACGGCAATTCCTTTGCTGCCTACCGTTACCAGCTTTCCCCAAACAGGACGAGCCAGCAAAGGCGCCGCCAAAATGTTGCTGGCATATGTGTATATGACGCAACCAGCGCGTGACTACCCGAAGGCCGAACAGGAACTGCGCGACATTACGCAGATGAATTATGGATTATTGGATGACTACGCATCAGTATTCGATCCTGCCAACAAAAATCACCGCGAATCGATATTTGATGTACAGTATATGTCGGACCTGGTGAGCGGGCAGCAAAGCCAGTTTGCCTGGGTATTCATGCCAAAAGCCACCAACACGCAAACGATCATGGGATTTGATGGTGGCCGTATGAACATCTTCAGCGGATGGAATGTACCTACCGACGAAATGGTTGAATCATACGAAGAAGGAGATGAAAGACTGCCGGCCTCCGTTGCAGTAGTAGAAGGCACCATCAGCGGTGTGGAAGACTTTACGATTAGCAGTTTAAAAAGTCCTGTAGGCTATACGCCCACTCCGGGATCCGCTTTCCGCTATATGGTTAAAAAATATTTTCACCCGCCTTATTCTGTTTCATTTAATACGCCCGACAATTTTCCCATTTTCAGGTATTCGGGAGCGTTATTGCTGCTGGCAGAATGTTTGGCAGAACAAGGAAGAGAGCCAGAAGCGTTGCCCTATTTGAACCAGGTGCGCGACAGAGCCGGTTTGGAAGACCTGGGTGTAGCTACTAAAGAGAATATTGCAGATGAAATGCGCCATGAACTGGCATTCGAGAACCATCGCTGGCTCGACCTGATCCGTACAGGAAAGGCAATTGAAAAAACAACAGCCAAAGGTACCAGATTAAAAGCGATATACGGATGGATATTACCGGCGGCATTCAATGTTACACAGGAAAAACTCATTTATCCTATACCTGCAAGAGAATTACAGATCAATAAGGAGTTGACGCAAAACCCGGGTTACGAATAAAAAAGATCGGTGGCTGTTATAATCAACAGGAGATAATATTTATATATTATTTCCTGTTCTGTTTTTACCGGGGTTCAGCAAGGTTTCCAACTTTTGAAAAGTTGGAAACCTTTATCCTCGGCAATGTCTGTGCAATGGTTGCTTAAACACGAGGACTGCTTCTCCCGCCGCAACACGTAGCAAATTCAACTCGTTGCTGGCGGGATCGCAGGGACGGCAAGAGGCTGACGATTGAGTAGGTGTTTGAAAAGGCAAGACATAGCCTTCGCCGCGGATCGTGTCTCACGATCCACCAGGAGAGAAATAAACTGTATTACTTTTAATATCAATCAAAAGCTGAGATGAGATCAAAAAAAAATGAAATTGCTTTTCTGCTGATTTTATTGTTGAGTTCAATATTCACCGCACAGGCCCAGAATCCTGCGGCGGTTGACCTGCGTTGTGAATACCTCAAAGATCCATTGGGCATTAATATTACCCAGCCCGATCTTAGCTGGAAAATAAAAGAACCTGCCGGCAGCACTCAAAAAAATATTCGTCAGACAGCTTACCGGGTATTGGTGGCTTCTTCTCCCGAACTATTAAAAAAAGAAGTGGGCGATATATGGGATTCAAAAAAAGTAATGTCGGATAATTCAACGCATGTCATCTTTGGAAAAAACAGCGAAGGAAAAGCTGCTGCAATATTACAATCAGAAATGCGCTGTTACTGGAAGGTGAAACTGTGGACTGTTTCAGATCAGGGCAAGGAAATGGTTTCCAACTGGAGCCAACCAGCTTTATGGACGATGGGACTGCTGAACGAAAACGACTGGAAAGCAAAATGGATTGGCCTGAACGGCGATCAAGAAATAAAAGATACCGTTACCGAACACCGGCGACTGGCAGCACGTATGCTTCGCAAAGAATTTGCTGTTCCTAAAAAAATAAAACAAGCGGTTGCCTATGTGTGTGGAGTGGGCTTTTTTGATTTGTATGTAAACGGGCAACTGGCAAGCGATCAGCTCCTGAATCCTGCGCTCACCGGTTATACGCACCGGCTGTTATACGTAACGTTTGATGTTACCCAACAACTAAAACAAGGCAGCAATGCAATAGGCGTAGTGCTGGGCAATGGACGTTTTTTTGCACCGCGCAAAAAAGTGCCTGTGTATATGCACAACTACGGTTACCCGCGACTGTTGCTTCAACTGCATATTACATACGATAACGGTACTGTTGAAACTGTTGTATCTGACGAAAACTGGAAAGCTACCTCACAAGGCCCTGTTCGCGCCAACAATGAATACGACGGCGAAGAATACGATGCCCGGATGGAAATGCCAGGCTGGGCTGCCGCCGGCTTTAACGATCAGCAATGGCAAAAGGCCCAAATAATGGAAAGTCCTGGCGGAAAGTTAGAAGCACAGGTAATGGAACCCATACGCGTAACCGAAGTAATTCGTCCTAAAAGAATATTGCAACCCAAGCCCGGTATATGGATGGTGGATTTTGGTCAATCGTTTTACGGATCGGTTCGCATTACAATAAAAGGTAAAAAAGGAACCGAAGTAAAAATGCATTCCAGCTTCAACGTATTACCCGACGGTACGCTGAAGTACCAGAACGACCGCAGTGCATTGAACACCGACATCTATACGTTGAAGGGTGAAGGACTGGAAACCTGGCATCCACGCTTCAAAGGCAACGCCACCCGTTGGGTGCAGGTAGAAGGATTTCCCGGAACACCTACCATTGATAATTTTGATGGACTCGTAACGCATACCGATTTTGAACAAACCGGAACCTTCGCTTCTTCCAACGAATTGCTCAACCGCATTTACCTGAATGCAAGATGGGGAACGCGTATGCAGAACCGCAGCCTGCCGATGGAACCCGACAGGGATGAGCGTATGCCGTGGAGCGGGCACCCCTCCAAAACATCCGAAAGTGAAGCATGGGCTTTTAATGTGGCAAGGTTTTACGATCACTTCCTGCACAACTATCGCGTGCACCAGGGTGCCGATGGAAGTTTGCAGGAGATACTCCCACCCTACTGGACATTCAACGGCAAGGGCATTTTGTGGCCCAGTGTAGCCACCATCATCCCCGACTGGTTTTATAGCTTTTACGGCGACAAGAGAATATTGGAAGACAATTACGATATGATGAACCAGTTTGTCCGGTTTACCATAAAAACATATTTAAAACCCGACTTTACAACCGACCGTTGCGATTATGGCGATTGGGTAAATGCCATTAAAATGGGTGGCTCGGGCGAAGAAACGCCTAAAGGATTGCTGGGCACCGCTTACATATATAACAATTGCAGACTGGTAGAAAGGGCTGCAAGAATACTGGGCAAGAAGGAAGATGAAATTTATTTTAAGGAATTGGCAGATAAAATTAGGCCTGCTTTCAACCATCGTTTCCTCAACAAAAATAGTGGTGTATATGAGAGTGGTTCTCAATGCGCCTATGTGTTGCCGTTAGCGTTTGGTTTGGTGCCCGATGAACAAAGAGAAAAAGTGATTGACAACCTGGTAAAAGACATTATGGAAACGCGTAAAGGGCATACCAGTGTTGGTTTGATAGGCATGCAGTGGCAGATGCAGGTGCTGACCAATATTGGTCATCCCGAAGTAGCTTATACCATTGCCACCCGAACCGATTTGCCAAGCTGGGGCTATATGGTAAAAAAAGGTGCTACCACCAGTTGGGAATTGTGGAACTCCGATACTACCGGTCCCGGTATGAATGGCGAAAGTCAGAAGATATTATCTGGTAATTTTGAAGCATGGTGTTATCAAACCCTCGGCGGTATTAACTACGATCCGGAACAACCGGGTTTTAAGCACATCATTTTAAAACCGCAACCGGTGGGCGACCTGAAGTATGTGAACTCCTCTTTTAAATCGTTATATGGTATGATCGACAGCAATTGGAAGCTGACGGCATCCGGTGATTTCGACTGGCATTTTACCATTCCGCCTAATACAAAGGCTACGGTGTATATTCCCCAAACATATTCTCAAAATATTCAATTGAATGGAAAGTCAGCATCTCAACAGCAACTGGAACTGGGTTCAGGCAGTTATCATATAACCAGCAAAAAGTGAAAAGCACTAAATTAAAATCTCCCTAAAACCTTGATTAAAACAAGGCAATAATATTTTCTCTAACCCTTGGATTAAAATCCAAGGTGACAACATTTGACCGAGCCTATGGATGTGGCTATTCACCATCAGCCAGATCCGTAGGATCGGTAACATATTGTAAGGATGGAATTTATTCCATCCGCGGATTCATACTACCTGCCCAGGACAAGCAAGCCTTCGCTGTGCGAGGCGTCTTCGCCTCGTACGCTATTGTTGTCGCCTCCGGCGACAAAACACACATATATGCAATATTTTTCAAACACATTATCTTTGTAGCTGAGCTTGTTTTGTTTGTATAACAGTTAATCCTTAAATAAAAATCAGGTAAAATCACAATTATCTGGCTATATTTTAGGAATTTTGCAATCCACTTTAATTTTTACAAATGAGTCAGTTACCCGCTACATTGTTTGATAAGGTATGGGATGCCCATGTGGTACGAAAAATAAACGACGGTCCCGATGTATTGTTTATCGACCGCCATTTTATTCATGAAGTAACCAGCCCTGTTGCTTTCCTGGGATTAGAAAACCGCGGATTAAAAGTGATGTTCCCCGAAAAAACATTTGCTACCGCCGACCACAACACTCCCACCATTAACCAGCACCTTCCTGTACAAGACCCGCTTTCGGCCAAACAGCTCAAAGCGCTCGAAACCAACTCAGCCAAATACGGCATATCGCATTGGGGATTAAACAATCCCAAAAACGGTATTGTACACGTAGTAGGACCCGAAAATGGAATCACTTTACCGGGCATGACGATCGTTTGTGGCGACTCTCACACTTCTACTCACGGTGCTTTTGGGGCAATCGCCTTTGGCATCGGTACTTCGGAAGTGGAAATGGTGCTTTCTTCGCAATGCATCATGCAGCCCAAACCCAAAAAAATGCGCATTAATGTAAATGGCAAACTGGGCAAAGGCATTACTCCTAAAGACGTTGTATTATATATTATATCTCAACTCACGGCAGCGGGCGCTACCGGCTATTTTGTGGAATTTGCCGGTGAAGTGTTTGAAAATATGACCATGGAAGGCCGTATGACGGTTTGTAACATGAGCATTGAAATGGGTGCCCGCGGTGGTATGATCGCTCCCGACGAAACAACGTTCTCTTACATTAATGGTCGCGAAAAAGCCCCTAAAGGCGAAGCCTGGGAAAAAGCGCTGGCTTACTGGAAAACGTTGAAGACCGATGCAGGTGCAACATTCGACAAAGAATACAATTTTAAAGCAGCCGATATTGAACCCATGATCACCTACGGAACCAACCCCGGTATGGGCATGGGCATTACCAAACATATACCTACAGCCGAAGCAGCCGGAGGCGGAAAAGCGAGCTACGAAAAATCGCTCGACTATATGGGCTTCCACGAAAAAGAAGGCATGATAGGCAAGAAAGTAGATTATGTTTTTATAGGTAGCTGTACCAACGGACGTATTGAAGATTTTCGGGCATTTGCTTCTATCATTAAAGGAAGGAAAAAGGCAGATCATGTAACTGCTTGGATCGTTCCCGGTTCGCATATAGTAGAGCAGCAGATTAAAGACGAGGGCATTATGGATATACTGCTTGAAGCAGGTTTCCAGTTGCGTCAACCCGGCTGTTCTGCCTGTCTGGCTATGAACGACGATAAAATTCCGGCGGGCAAATATGCGGTAAGCACCAGCAACAGGAATTTTGAAGGAAGGCAGGGACCCGGTGCAAGAACCATGCTGGCAAGTCCTTTAGTAGCCGCAGCAGCAGCAGTAACCGGTGTGGTAACGGATCCGAGGGAGCTGCTGGTATAAGGTGTAGGGTGTAAGGTATAGGGAAAACGCAGCAACCTACTCCAATTTCAAATCAGAAATTTACAGCAAAAGAAACAAGATCATAACACTCTTCGCAAATGGGCCCTGTGCGTTGAGTTCCTTCCCCCTGGGAAGGTTAGGATGGGCTCTCAAATCAGAAATTCTCTTATGGCTTACGATAAATTTACCGTTCTTACCAGCACAGCCGTGCCAATGCCTATTGAAAACGTGGATACCGACCAAATCATCCCCGCCCGTTTTTTAAAAGCAACCGAAAGAAAGGGCTTTGGCGATAACCTGTTTCGCGACTGGCGCTACAATGCTGACGATACTCCGAAAAAAGATTTTGTGTTGAACAATCCCATCTACTCCGGTAAAATACTGGTAGGTGGAAAAAATTTCGGCAGCGGCAGCAGCCGTGAGCACGCGGCATGGGCTATATACGATTACGGGTTCCGTTGCGTAGTATCGAGTTTTTTTGCCGACATCTTTAAAAACAATTCGCTTAATATAGGCATACTGCCTGTTACTGTTACGGAAGAATTTCTGGATAAGATATTCAAAGCCATTGAAGCCGACCCTAAAACAGAGCTGGAAGTGAATCTTCCCGAACAAAAGATCACCATTCTTACTACCGGCGAAAGCCAGTCGTTCGACATCAACGGATATAAAAAACATAACCTCACGAACGGTTATGACGATATCGATTACCTCCAGGCAATGAAAGAAAATATTCAGTCATTTGCTGTACAGAGCTTATACTAAGTTGTAGCATTGACGAGGCTCCCCATTGACGAAGCAGCACTGGTGAGCTTTCAGATATCAGCCTTCAGCCCGCAGATAGTCAAAATTGTAACAACGTATGCTTCTGTATGTGGTAAAAAAACAAACAGTTTACTTAACTGAATCTGATAGCCGAAAGCTGAAGGCTGACAGCTCACTCTAAAATCAGCAAAAAATCATGCCTGCCAACCAGCGACACATTGAAATAATGGATACTACGCTCCGCGATGGTGAACAAACCAGCGGGGTCTCGTTTTCTTCCTCTGAAAAATTAACCATTGCCCAACTTTTGCTCACCGAAGTAAAGGTTGACCGGATAGAAATCGCTTCCGCCCGTGTATCTGACGGCGAGATGGAGGCGGTGAAAAAAATTACTTCCTGGGCTAAAGAAAACAACCTTCTCTCCAAAATTGAAGTGCTCACGTTTGTGGATGGCGAAGCGTCGCTGGACTGGATGCAAAAAGCCGGCGCAAAAGTGATGAACCTGCTTACCAAAGGTTCGCTCAATCATCTTACACACCAGTTAAAGAAAAAACCCGAGCAGCATTTTGCAGATATAGCGGCTGTAGTAGCGCTTGCCAAGAAAAAAGGAATTGACTGCAATGTATACCTCGAAGACTGGAGCAATGGCATGCGCCACTCAAAGGAATATGTTTTTCAGTACCTGGATTTCCTGGCAACACAACCCGTAAAACGGGTGATGTTGCCCGATACCCTGGGTATATTGATCCCTTCGGAAGTATATGAATTTGTTTCGGCTATCGTTCAACGTTACCCAATCATTCATTTCGACTTTCATGGACACAACGATTACGATCTTGGCACAGCCAATGTGCTGGAAGCAGTGCGGGCTGGAGCCCACGGTTTGCACCTTACCGTAAATGGTATGGGCGAAAGAGCAGGGAATGCCCCACTGGCAAGTGCTGTTGCTGTGCTGAACGATTTTATGCCAACAATAAAAACTTCGGTTGCCGAAAAATCGTTGTATGGAGTAAGTAAGCTGGTAGAAACATTTTCCGGATTTCGCGTACCCGTCAACAAACCGGTAGTAGGCGAAAATGTATTTACACAAACGGCAGGTATACATGCCGATGGTGATAAAAAAAATAAACTGTACTTCAGCGATCTGATGCCGGAACGTTTCGGGCGGCAACGCAAATATGCCCTCGGCAAAACGAGCGGGAAAGCAAATATCGAAAACAACCTGCAGCAACTGGGCATACAACTATCGGATGCAGACCTGAAAAAAGTAACCCAACGGATTATTGAACTGGGCGACAAAAAGGAAATGGTAACGCAGGCCGATCTGCCCTATATCATATCGGATGTGCTGGACAGCAACACCATTGAGAATAAAGTAGAAGTTGAAAACTATGTGCTCACCCATTCTAAAAACCTCCACCCTACTGTAATATTAAAAGTAAGGGTACACGGCGAATTGTTTGAAGAGCACGCCAAAGGCGACGGACAGTACGATGCCTTTATGAATGCTTTGAAAAAAGTATACAAACAAAAAAAGCTGGAACTGCCTGCATTAGTTGATTATACGGTTCGCATACCACCCGGCGGCAAAAGCGATGCGTTGTGTGAAACGGTTATTACCTGGAGCTACAATAGCAAAGAATTTAAAACCCGCGGGCTCGACAGCGACCAAACGGTATCGGCAATAAAGGCAACGCAGAAGATGCTGAATATTATATAGGAAGAACCAAGAAGCAAGAAGCAATATACAAGAACCAGGAAGCAAGAACTCAAGGAGCAGCCGTCAAACCATAAACGCCAAACCCCAAACACCTTCTTAACGTTCAAGCTATGAGAAAGATAATTTTACTTGTCCTGCCTTTAGCCTTTTTATTAAAAGGGTATACTCAGAATAACCCTATACCAGCCTACACGAAATCAGACGAAATTTCGAGATCGAGAAGAGTGTTGCTCGATAAGTTCATTGAAAAAGACAAATTGGGAACAAAGCTGGAAATGGACCGGCTCATGATGATGAATGACAAAGATTATCTCGCCCTATATCCCATCGAATTTTGTTTGCTGTCGTACTGGTTGAATGAGTATACCTCCATTTTAAACTATGTAAAAGGACGAGATGAAGCTCCGGACAACCGGACCCTCCAGATTCCTCCGGAAAGAGACTACCTGACACCCAAACTGATAGAAAAATCGACTGAAGAAAAAGCCATGCTTCTTCAAAACATCAAAAATGCGGGAAGAACCAATGAAGAACAGGCCTTTCTGTTGATGCATATAGAATATCTCCTCCCGGGCAATTCAAGTGAACTCGCCACGCAGGACAAGTTGAACAAACTTGCCGATGAATTTTTAACCCGATATCCCTCCAGTGAATACGCCGGCTTTGCAAGACAATTTATCCGGGTAAAATACAAGGTTTCCAACAACGGCTTCGCGTTGGCTTTGCACTCAGGAAAAATGTTGTTCACTGGTAATTTGGCGGACTATTACAGGCATCCAACATTAGCAGGACTTTCTTTGGATCTGGTGAAGGAGCAATGGCTTGGACAGATCAGCCTGACGATGGCATTCTGCAAAACAAAAAAGGAGATGCCTGTTGAAAACGATGTTTGGCCCAAAGGCTCCAGGGCAATAGGAGGACACGTAAACCTCGTTGTGGGTAAGTATGTAATCGATAATAGAATTTTAGCTTTTGCTCCATTGGCAGGTATCGGTGTGTTTGGACTGGATCCCAATACAAATGAAAACAAAGACCCTGAGTACAAAGGCGCAGGTATAAAAACCAATGTTGCCGGCAATCTCGGTTTTATAAGCGACATCAAACTGAAAACAAAAGACGTCAGTAGCTGGAACTATCCCCTTGGCTCATCTATTACCTCTCTGCGCATTGGTTACGATTTTATTATATCGCCTATAAAAAATAAATTTATCCCTTATTCAGGAACCGTGCATAAAATAACTGTTGGGTTGGCGTTTGCCAAAAGACGTGTTGAACGTGTTTACTAAAAGCAAAGGAAACCACGATGCCCCTCCACCGACCGGAAAATTAAGAAGAAGCCTGGCTAAATAACTCCCGGTAAAAGTATATTTGCAACTACTAAAAATCAATATATACGAATGAAACGGAGCATGATGAAATTTCTCACTCAGCGAAATACCCGCCTGACCGAATGCTCAGGCATATGCGTAAGTTCCATTCGTCAAAAATAATTGCCGATGAAAGCGGCAAACTAAAAAATACACGAATGAAAAAAAACATCCTGGTTGTTCCCGGAGATGGGATAGGACAAGAAGTAACTGCAGTTGGTAAAAAAGTACTCGACAAAATTGCAGCGAAGTTTGGACACACGTTTACTTACGATGAAGCTATTATCGGACACGTTGCCATTGAAGCAACAGGCACTGCGCTGCCCGATGAATCGCTGGAAAAAATGAAGAAGTCTGACGCGGTACTCTTTGGCGCAGTAGGCCATCCTAAATACGACAACGACCCCACCGCTAAAGTAAGGCCCGAACAAGGCTTGTTAAAAATGCGGAAAGAGCTGGGCTTATATGCCAACCTCCGCCCTATTAAGTTATTTGATGAGTTGTTGGGTGCATCGAGCATTAAACCCGAAATTTTAAAAGGAGCAGATATTCTCTTCTTCCGCGAGTTAACTGGCGATATTTATTTTGGTGAGAAAGGAAGAAAAAACAATGGTGATACTGCTTATGATATAGCCGAATACAGCCGCTACGAAGTAGAACGGATAGCCCGCAAAGCATTTGACGCTGCAAGAACAAGGCGTAAAAAATTATGCTCGGTTGATAAAGCAAATGTGATTGAAACTTCCCGTTTGTGGAGAGAAGTGATACAGGCAGTTGCCAAAGATTATCCCGATGTGGAAGTAGAGCACCAGTTTGTTGACGCTACTGCCATGTTGCTCATCAAAGATCCCAAACGCTTTGACGTAGTGGTTACCGCCAACCTGTTCGGCGATATATTAACCGACGAAGCATCGCAGATTGCCGGCTCTATGGGCATGCTCGCTTCAGCCTCTATCGGCGATGGTACAGGGGTATACGAACCCATTCACGGTTCTGCGCACGATATAACCGGGAAAGGAGTAGCCAATCCGCTGGCTTCCATCCTGTCTGCCGCTTTATTGCTCGATATTTCCTTTGGGTTAAAGGCAGAATCCGAAGCCGTGATCAATGCGGTTGATAAAGTATTAAAAGCGGGTTACCGTACCCGTGATATCGCAGACGCGCAAACGCCCGCTGACAAAGTTTTAGGCACAGAGAGAATGGGCGAAGAAGTGTTGAAGAACATTTGAGATTTCTGATTTTGGGATTTGAGATTTGAGATTTGAAAACCGTCAGAGTTTTGTGCCTGCAAGGCTCAGAATTTTGACGGTTTTTTATTTAGAGGCGCTAAAAGGCCACACGTCGAATCACAAAAGGCTTCAATATCCCCCTCTGGAGGGGGTAGCTCTCAGACCTTAGTGTTTTTTATGCAGGGGAGGAACGAAGCAGAAATGCCCAATTCCCCACGTTAATCTTTATTTTGCCGTATACACACTTACTCCTATCTTTGCGGCTCTTATTGTTATTGCTTTCTCAGTTTGTGAAGTAGTTTATCTCACTCCATTACAGCGACCGCTTAACTTCTAAGGCAGATAAAGTATCAACCCGATTGATAGCCTTATCAAATTTTACAAAACATAATTTTTACAAGTGTCATTTAACAATTTACAGCTCATTGAGCCTATATTACAGGCTCTTACGCAGGAAGGGTATACAACCCCCACACCAATCCAGGAAAAATCAATTCCCGTTATTTTACAAAAAAAGGATCTTTTGGGATGTGCCCAAACAGGAACAGGAAAAACAGCAGCGTTTACCATTCCCGTTTTGCAACTCATTCACCAGGCAAGACCGGTGGGCAAACCGCAACCTCACCTCCAGGCATTAATTCTTACACCTACACGGGAACTCGCCATCCAGATTGGCGAAAGTATAGAGGCTTACGGCAGATTTTTAAATATTCGTCATACCGTTATTTTCGGCGGAATTGCACAGCATAGCCAGGTACAGGCCATTCGCCGTGGAGTAGACATCATGGTGGCAACACCCGGCCGGCTGCTGGACCTGTTGCAGCAAAAGATCTTATCACTCGACCATATTCAATATTTTATTCTCGATGAAGCAGACCGGATGCTGGATATGGGCTTCATACACGACATGAAGCGCATTATTGCCAAATTGCCGGCGCAACGGCAAACTTTGTTTTTCTCTGCCACCATGCCCCCCACCATCAGGCAATTGGCAGATGCACTCCTCAAAAATCCTGTTAAGGTTGAAGTAACGCCCGTATCATCAGTGGGCGAAATCATTCAGCAGTCGGTATATTTTACAGAAAAGAAAGACAAGAAGTCTTTATTGATTCACCTGCTGCACGAGCAGAGCATTGAAACCGTGCTGGTATTTACCCAAATGAAACATGCGGCAGATAAACTCGCGGCAAAGCTAAACCAGGCGGGCATCAGAACAGAAGCCATTCATGGAAACAAATCGCAAAATGCACGCCAGCGGGCATTGGAGAATTTTAAAACAAGGAAAACACGTGTGCTGGTGGCTACCGACATTGCTGCACGCGGCATAGACATTGACGAACTGACGCATGTTATCAACTTTGATCTTCCCAATGTGCCGGAAACTTATGTTCACCGCATTGGACGTACAGGAAGAGCAGGGGCAAAAGGCACTGCCATTTCTTTTTGCGACCATAGCGAAAAAACTTTGCTAAACGATATACAGAAGCTGAGCCGAAAAACCATTCCCGTTATAAAAGGACATCCGTTCGATGTTGGATTCCTGCATCAAAGCGAACCAACTCAGGTTACTGCCACAGGGGTAAAACCATCCGGAAACAACTTTCAACGCAGGAGAACCGGAAAAACATTTATGCAAAAAGCATATTAAACCAATATTACTAATTGTTACCCATGTGTGAAGAATAGCTGTTCCAAACGAAGCGCAGCAACGGATTTGAGATTTTTAGTTCTTGATTTGAATTTCTAATTTTAACCTGCCTGCCGGCAGGCAGGTCTCAAATTTTAAACTCACGCACATGGCAACAGTAAACGTTTATTTAACCTTTAACGGAAATTGCGAAGCCGCATTTAATTTTTACAAGTCTGTTTTTGGTGGCGACTTCCCTTACATTGGCAGGTTTAAAGACATGCCTCCCGGGGAAGAAGGCAAAACGATGAGTGCAGAAGACGGTGAAAAGATCATGCATGTATCGTTGCCCATAAGCAAAGAAACCATGCTGATGGGAAGTGACACCGGCGGCGAATGGGCGCCCGGCTTTATCCAGGGAAACAATTTTTCTATTTCGGTTAATACCGGAAGCCGTGAAGAAGCCGACAAAATTTTTGACAAATTATCGGCGGGTGGAAAGGTAACCATGCCCATGAACAACACTTTCTGGAATTCTTACTTCGGTATGCTTACAGACCAGTTTGGCATTAACTGGATGGTGAGTTTTGAGCTGGTGAAGGCGTAAGGTAAAAGGTGAAGACTTGTAAGGTTTGAAGGAGCCGTGTGCCCGCGTAGCAAACCTTACAGGTCTTTATTGATTTACTGAACATGCTTTTCAATGAAATTTCTGCAATACACTTTGATCTGATCGCGAACGTTCCTGAATTGGTTCATAATCTCCTCCTCTGTTCCGGAAGCTTTTGCAGGATCTGGAAAATTATAATGAAATTTCTGCGCCTTTGAAGGAAAGAAGGGACAGCGTTCTTTCGCGTTATCACAAACAGTAATTACATAATCAAAACCCTTATCCCGGTATTCATGTATGTTATTAGAGGTATGGCCTGAAATGTCTACTCCATCTTCCTGCATAATCGCAATTGCCCGTGGATTAACGCCGTGGGTTTCAACTCCCGCGCTGTACACTTCTGCCCTATCGCCTGCATAATATTTTAAGTACCCTTCAGCAATCTGGCTACGGCAGCTATTTCCTGTACATAGAACTAATATCTTTTTCATTGTTATTCGACGGCAACAGCCATGTTTAAATGGTGTTTATGCTTTGTGTTTGAAATCAAATATGTTCAAAACGTTTTCAAAGATGGTTATTATTTGCAACAGTCAGAGCCGCAGCAGCTTTTAGGTTGAGCAGGCTTTTCGGCATATACGGTGACGCTGTAAATCCCCGTATTGCTATTTCTAAAACCTGAAATCTGTTCAGCAGACAGGTATTGCGACAAAATATCATCGGGAATGTAAATGAGCTTTTCCTTTTGGACAATAATATGCTCAAAACCATTCAGCTCAATTAATTCCAGGTATTCTTGTTTTTGAATGGCGCCAGACACACAACCGGCATACATTTCCGCAGCCTGCTGAATGGAAGCTGGCAGGCTTCCCTCCAACACAATATCCGAAATGCTGAAATGAGCACCGGGTTTTAAAACGCGGAATATTTCTCTTATCACTCCGTTTTTATTGGGAACGAGGTTTAACACACAATTGCTGACAATCACATCAGCTACATTATCAGGTACTGGCATATGCTCAATATCTCCCTCCCTGAACTCTACATTATGAAATCCGAGCTTTTCAGCGTTTTGACGTGCTTTCGCGATCATAGCCGCTGTAAAGTCAATACCTATTACCTTACCGGTTTCCCCCGTTTCATTGCGGGCAATAAAAGCATCGTTGCCTGCGCCCGAACCTAAATCAATTACAACGTCTCCCTTCTTAATGTTGGCAAATTGCGTAGGCAGTCCGCAACCCAACCCCAGATCCGCATCAGGGTTGTACCCCGCCAGGTTACTATAGTCGTCGGTCATAATATTGTATACTTCGGTAGAACAACAACCAGAACCACAACAGGATGCAGCATTTTCCGATTTGTTCTGCAAAGCTATTTCACTGTATTTCAGCTTTACCATTGCTTTAATTTGATTATCTGGATTCATGTGTAGCCATTTTATTTGTTTATTGTAATATTACGATGAATGTTTGCAAAAAAATTAACAGCAGTTGTCCTTGTTTACAGAGGGTACAAAAAAGCTGTCAAAAGCAGCCTTATACTGCTTCCACACTTTTGGATCGATGCAGTAGCATACGCTCGTTCCTTCAATCGTTCCCCGGATAAGCCCCACGCTTTTGAGCTCTTTTAGGTGTTGACTGATGGTAGCCTGTGCCAATCCCAATTCTTCCACCAGGTCTCCACAAATACAAGCCTGCGATTTCAGCAAATGCTGTATAATAGCTATCCGTGCAGGATGTGCCAAAGCCTTCATCATTTGCGCCAGCTTATTCTGTTTATCGCTGAATATCTCTGCTTTCGTTAATCCCATATCTATCGCAATATTACGATGGATATTTATTTTGCCAAAAAATTTCTTTTTAATCAAGGGTAGCGACTGCCGAAATAAGGCGGCAATATAGCAGGAAAAAAATTTTTTGGAATGATCATTCCAAAACCTATATCTTTGCTGGGTGGATAAAAAAGAACAAATAATGGTAGCAGCCATGAAGCTGTTGGTAGAAAAAGGGGTACAGGCAACCCCCATGTCTGCCATTGCCAAAGCCGCCGGTACCGGAATGGGCACTATCTATAATTATTTTGCTACAAAAGAAGAGCTGATCAATGCTATTTACCTGTATGTGAAGCAGTCGGAAATAAGCCTGGTGCTGGGAAGCATAGATCCCAACGCATCGCTCAAAATAAAGTTCACCAGTTACTACACTGCCTTTATCAGCTTTTACCTCAAATACCCGGAGAGCTTCGCTTTCATGGAACAGTTGCAGCATTCGCCCATCATCCAGGAAGTGACAAAAGAAGAAGGGAAAGCAGCTTTTCAGCCGGTTATAGACCTGATACAGCAAGGACAAAGGGAAGGCATAATCAAGCAGATTGACCTGATGGCGATTCTGTATTTCCTTGCCGGCACCATTGCCACTTATGTGCGCTGGATCATAAGCATCAACAAAAAAAATCACAGTAAACAGTTAGAGCATCATCTGCGCATGGTTTGGGATGCCATTAAAGAATAAAAAAATTTTACCCCAAAAATGGAATGAACATTCAGTCCATTATAAAACAAATAGCATGAGAACACTTAAAATAATTTTAACCGGCGCTACCGGTATGGTTGGCGAGGGAGTATTGCTGCATTGTTTGCAAAGCAATGAAGTAGAAGAAGTACTGATGATTAACCGCAGGCATTATGAGTTATCGCACCCAAAGCTGAAAGAGCTGCTGGTAAAGGATTTTAACAACCTGGGTGAACATGCCGCTCAATTATCGGGTTACGACGGTTGTTTTTATTGCGCCGGCGTTAGTTCGGTAGGAATGAACGAAGCAGATTATACGCGCATAACCTATAACACCACGCTCAATTTTGCAAAGGCGCTGTTAAGCGTGAACCCGCAAATGGTTTTTCATTTTGTAACAGGCGCTCATACCAAAACAAACGGAAAGCAAATGTGGCAGCGGGTGAAGGGAAAAACGGAAGACGACCTGATGAAACTTGGCTTCAGAGGGCAATACAATTTTCGCCCCGGTTTTATGAAGCCGGTAAAAGGTCAGACAAACGTGCGCTGGTTCTTTAAACCCATCATCGCAGTATTTCCTTATTTGTTTCCCAAACAAACGCTCACGCTGCACCAGGTGGGGCAGGCTATGATCAACGGCGTTACGAGAGGTTACCATAAACAGGTATTGGAGATAAGCGATATTAAGGAACTCGCAAAAAATTAACTGGCGTAAGACAAAAAGTACACACTAAATGAAACGTGTAATCAAAATACTGAAGCGAACTTTTCTTGCAATAGTTTCCTTGTTGCTAATTTTAATAGTCACCACATTCTTTTATATGAAACAATCAAAATTCGGCAGGCTTCCATCAGGTGAAAGACTGGAGCGTATAAAAAAATCTCCTAACTACAAGAATGGAAAATTCATCAACCAGATCGTACGCCCAACCATAACCGAAGGCTATTCTATGATGGGGCTGGCCTACAAAGCCCTGTTTAAAAAATTTGAACGTACAGCGCCGGTGAATGAGCTGCCTTCTGTAAAAACAGATCTAAAGGCTTTGCCTCCCGATAGCAACCTCGTAGTTTGGTTCGGGCATTCATCAGCATACATGCAATTGGATGGCAAAAAATTTTTGATAGACCCTGTGTTCAGCGGAAGCGCCTCCCCTATTCCGGGGTCTGTAAAAGCGTTCAAAGGTTCCGATGTATATACTGCAGAAGACATACCATCCATAGATTACTTATTCATCAGTCACGATCATTACGACCACCTGGATTATAAAACCATTGTTGCTTTAAGAAACAAGATCGCGCATGTGATATGCGGATTGGGCGTGGGCGCACATTTTGAACACTGGGGTTATGCAAAAGACCAGATCATTGAAATGGACTGGTACGAAACAACAAAAGTGGATACCAACTTTGTTATTCATACTTTTCCTACCCACCACGATGGTGGACGTGTATTGAAAAGATCGCAGGGACTGTGGTTGTCGTTTGTAATTGAAAGTCCCACCATGAAGGTGTTTTATAGCGGAGATGGCGGTTACGATCCGGTATTCAAAGAGATCGGCGAGAAAATGGGCCCGATTGATTTTGCTTTAATGGAATGCGGACAATACAATGTAGCCTGGCAGTCGGTACACAAACTGCCCGACGAAGTGCGGCAAGCCACCATAGACATTAAAGCGAAACGTATGCTGCCGGTTCACCATTCCAAATTTGCATTGGCACAACATTCGTGGGATGAACCGCTCATTAAAATTTCAGAACTTTCCAAAGATGCACCCTATACTTTGGCAACGCCTATGATTGGTGAAGTAATAAACCTTAACAATCCTCAACAAACTTTTAAGCAATGGTGGGTGGGGCTGGAGTAGATTTCACACAGGATTAAAACTCTGTGCGACAATATCGAATCGAGCCTGCGGCTCTGCATACCACATTCAAACAGCCAGAGCCGTAGGCTCGGCTACATATTGTTGCGTTGGATTTCAATCCATCGATATAAAAATCTGCGCATCTGCGGCAATTCATTACTTGATGAAATTCTACGTAAACGTATCCTATCGAGCAGGCGCGAACGAGCTACATCTCTATATTGATCAACAGCCAGAGCCGTAGGCTCGGTCACATATTGTTGCGGATTTCAATCCGCCGATACTTAGTTAAATTATCAATGCTCAAGTTTCTTAAAGTTCAGAATTGTCACACCCTGCCTGATAAATAAAAGTGTTTGTCTTTTGTCGGTCAGACCGCCGCCCACGCCCAATACCCGTTTGGGGCGGGCCGACCGGCTCCCATCGGTCAGCCAGAAAAAATCTTTCATTGGTACGGCTACAACTTCGCTTAATCAGCGTCCAGAGCCATAGGCTCGGTCACATATTGTTGCGGTGGATTTCAATCCACCGTCTGGAGTTTGGATGTTATGTAATATTTTTTTAAAGAAAAGACTATTTCCCGTTTTGAAATAGTTTTTTTTATGTATTTTTATATCTAGTTAATATACTAGACATGGGATATTCAACAAAAATTCA
>JBQCGX010000015.1:0-69966 GCA_051955255.1 Agriterribacter sp.
AATACATATGAAACGAGTGATAAGAATAACGGTACTGATATTGCCAATAATTTTTCAAGATTGCAACAGTAACAGTCAGGTGAAAGATCCTAAGCAAATAGATGTCGTTGGTACTTGGAAGAGTCCAGATGGTGCAATGTTCACATTTAAAGAAGATGGAACGTTTAACGGAACCTCTTTTCCTGCTGAATTTGTATTTCTTCCAAGAGATGAATACAAATATGTAAGATTAGATGGCTCTGGAAAATGGGCTATGAGAAAGGTAAATAGTAATTGGGAAGTATATATAGATTTTAAACAGGTAAGTGATAAAAGATGTAGCTCTGCTTTTCCGTTATTGATTGCTGGAGAAAGTGGAATCTTAGAGAATAAGCCACCTTGGTATCTTTTTGTATGGAAAGAAGAAGAAGGTGGGGAGCGATATGAATTTTTGAAACAAGAAACGACAAAGCCGCAGTGATGCGGCTTTTGCTTTTACAGTGCTGCGATAATTTTTCTGCAAATAATCTTTAAAACGTTTTTTTGATACAAAAGTTTCTATGAGCTTTAGCAGGATGTTTTTTCTTCCTTGCCCAGTTCATTGATAAGTTGCAGTTGTTCCAGGATGGCTTTGTCTTCCACGGAAATTTCTTTGGGTGGTTTCTCTTTACCAAAAATGATTTAACTGCTTGGGAAATTTGGAAGAGAAATAATCAATGATTTCAGGCTTCCGAAATAAGAAAAGTTATCTCCTTTTTTGGAGCAAATAAAATAAAACTTATTTGTTGCGGATATTTAATGGTATATTTTGGTATTCGGGCTAATCTATTTTCATCTTCATTTCCTCGGTTAAGTTAATAATTGGAGCTAATTGTTGTCCGGAAAATGGGAATCTGTTGTAAAAACCTGGCCAAACCTACAGCCAAAATGGATTTTGGGGGAGGCTATCATTTTCTTCCGGCTGCTTTTTCCAGTTCTATAGCTTCCCGTTTCAACCTTTCCGCTTTTTGTAATCTCTGGTAGTTTGCCTGGTTACGTGCTTCCTGGTACAATACACTATCCCGGAGACTCTTTTGGTTATGCGCCATGCTATCCGCTGTCCATAACACCTTTTGCAGGGAGATTTTTGCCGAAATTAGGAAACAAATCAGGCGAGGTATTTTGGGCAGGCGGTAATACAGCAAAGTCTGCAGCAGTTGCCTTTGCGAGAACAAACGGAATGAAAACATTAGATATGACGATTAAAGGCAGAATTTTACAGGCGATAGAAAAATATATACCTGAGAAATTAGCTAATACCCTTTGGAGTAAGGCCTCTGCATCATTTGCTAAAGGTGCAGAAGGAACAGCCCATGTTTTTCATAATGCGACAGATGGTGTCAGATGAGGAAGCGTTTGGAGAAACGTTGAATATCCAATATTGAAGGACAATGTTAATTTAATTTATCATGACATTTTTAGATAATTCACAATTATGATTACAATAGAAAAATTGAAATTATTCGAAAAGTATAGAGGAGATGATGACCGGTTTACACGTGCATCAAAAAAAGAATCAGCTATTTTAAGCGATGACGAATTCTATACAATTCGACGTCTTATAAGCGATTTAAAAATGATAACAAGCGGCGTTACTGCAGCGAGCTATGAAGCACAAGTTTATGAGCAAATAAATAGTTTAGTTGACAGTGATCATACAAAAGAATATTTGATCAAATTGTCTACCGTGATTGACTGAGTACTTCATCACGGTCAAAACCTATGCCTTGATCCTGACGCTTAATTAGCAGTTAGTTTATTATACATTTAGCAAGCTAGTCCGAAAATCTCTATAAAATTTATGAATCTCGCGTCAACCGCTTTTGAAGGCATGACGATTCCTCCGATGGTTATCAGGATTGAATGGATATTCGGTAGCTTGGAATGTTATAATTGTAGACCGAGCAATTATATCTCGGTAGAATCATGTTGAGTTTTCAGGCATTGCTCTTGTAAAAAAATCTTCACCTTAGTATGGCTTTCTGCCTATATTTTCAAAGTTGTGAAAATTTTCATACAACATCTTGAAAAACAATACTATTGTTTTCGATACCTGTCCTGTCAGGACTACTAAAACCGGAAACAGCAATATTGCTTTTCCGGTTTTTTGTTTGTTTTACTCAGAGGTTCAAGCAGTATTTCTATCTGTTAACTTCGCGCAATATCTTTATTACATGAAAAGCCAGCCGGTTTTGTTAGTGTCCAAAAACGAATTGAGGTTACCTCGAAATTAGGTAGGGATAAAGCGCACGGACAAAGACAAGGTGCTGAGCAAGATTTAATAAAAGCTATTGGAAAACTGATGAAAAGTGAGCAAGACATAAAGAATATGATAGCCGAAGAAGGACAGGTTGATTCCTTTAACTTTTATTTGAAAGAATTGAAACTTATATTGAAAAGAAAGCCCTATGATACTTCATCGTTAGCAAAGAGCGCAGTTAAATATATGGAAGAGGTTACAAAAGTCAAGGCGCATTCCGATGTTTTTTATAATGCCTTTGTAATAATATGGATCAGATCAATTGTAAGATTGCCTGAACTCCGAAGGTGAAAAATTGGTTTGGGTTTTAAAAAAACGATGAAAGGATTGCGGATGCTCAAAGCCTAAGAAAAAGGCGATTTCAGAAACGGATATCGCTGTAGTGGACAAGAGTTCTTTTGCTTTTTCAGTCAACCGGTTTTGTATATGCTGTTGCGTGCTCTGCCCGGTTTGCACTCTTAGCATATCGCTGAGGTAGTTAGGACTTAAATGCAGTTTAGCCGCTACAAATTGAACTGTAGGAATGCCTCTTACAGACAATTGGTCGCCTTTAAAATAATCGTCTAGTAAGGCTTCCAGTTTGGTAAGTAGATCGTTGTTTACTTTTTTGCGGGTAAGAAATTGCCGATTATAAAAACGATCGCAATATTTCAACAACAAGTCAAGGTTTGACACTAATAAATCCTGGCTAAAGCCGTCCATATTGGTGTCTATTTCTCCGCTGATATTTTCAATAATACCCATGACGGAGTTTTCTTCTTTTTCGGAAAGGTGCAGGGCTTCATTGCTTGCATACGCGAAATAGCCGTAGGTTTTGATTTGTGATGCCAGATCATAACCCTGGATAAAATCGGGATGAACTACAAGCACAAACCCTTTCACACTATTGAGGAGCACATCTTCAAACTGCAGCACCTGGTGCGGGGCCATAAAATACATGATCCCCTCGCTAAAATCATAGTATTGCTGACCGTATTTACATTTGCCGCCGGCACAATCTTTTTTTAGTGCAACGACGTAAAAATCAGTAGTAATAGTGCTCAAAATGGTTTCGGATTGCAGTTTTACATCATCAAAGTTAAATACACTGATAAGTGGATTTGATGGCTTCCTTAATCCCAGGAACTGATGCAGGGAATTAATGGATGATATTCTTACAGGCGCTTTCATTTGTAGATTTCCAGGTTTATACACTCCTAAATTACTATTTTATTTTTGAGACGAAAGTTGTTCGTTCTTTATCTGCTCTATTCCCTGCTTGTAAGTGGTTACTTGAAATTGGGAAAAACGTTTTCTGAATTTAGAATCGTCAAACAGGTTGTCGTATTCATACCTAGGAAGTAGTTCCAATAGTTCTTTTACTTTTTCATTGAAAATCGCTCCTATCGTAAAAGCAAATTTGGGAATAATTGTATATTTAAACCTGCTTCGATAAATGTCCGAAGCCAGGGCAATAAACTCTTTGTAAGTGGGATGGACTTCATCGACAGGAAGATGCCAGGTCCCGCCAAAAGCATCGGGTGTGTTTCCGATCAGTGCGGTGGCGCGGCTCGCATCAGGCGTCCAGATCAGGCTTCGTCTTTTTTTTGCACTTAATGGCACTTTTAATTTTTTCCCTGATTTTATATTGTTGAAAATTAAAGTATTGGTAATACTTTGCGTTTTTCCAGGACCGTAGAACTCAGGTGCCCGGCAAATTGCCGCTTCCAGCTCACCGGACGCAATTTCCTTTAATACCATTTCCGCGATCTCTTTTCTTACCCTGCCTTTTCTTCCTACAGGTGCGAAAGGAGTTTGTTCTGTAAGTACCCGGTCGTCCTGAGGATACATATAGGTATTGTCAAAAAGTACCAGCTTTGTTTGATTGATTTTGCAGGCATCGATGACATTTCTGGTAATCAGTTGAAACTGCTGTTCCCAAAGATCAGTACTCATAGGAAGCCCTAAGGTGAAATAAGCAATCGTACTGCCCTTGACCGCTTCAATCGCCTGTTCTCTAACCGATAAATCTGCTGAGAAAAGCGTGTCGGTTTCGTTGACTTTTTGAGGCTTTCTGCTAACAATCCGGATGTCTGAGGTATAATTTCTCTTTAATTCTCTGGCCAGTTCTTCTCCAATTTGTCCATTGGCTCCTAATATGGTTTGCATAAGGCTAGTTTTTTTTATTTTTTAATTCCCGTATGACCACACGCGCCATTTCCCGCGAGCTGAAAGGGTTTTGACCGGTGATCAGGGTTCCGTCAACCAACACTTTTGACGTCATTGGGATAAACGCTTTTTTATAATCAGCACCTCTTTCTTTTAATGCAGCTTCCAAATTAAACGGTACTTCTTTTTTTCTTCTGGCTAAACTTTCCTCAAACCAGTTAAACCCAGCGATTGTTTTGCCTTTTATCAGGTAGTCTCCATCGGATAATTTAACGTTCAGCAGGCCGCCAACGCCATGGCAAATGGCCGCTACAATTTTACCGCTTTCATACTGCTTTCTAATAATGTCCTGTATATTGGTGTCACCAGGAAAATCATACATCGTTCCGTGTCCGCCTGCCAGGTATACCATGTCAAATTCATGGGAGCTTACAGCCGCGAGACTTGCGGTATGCTTTAGCAAATCCCTGAATGAACTATCATTCCAGTAGCTTTTTGAAATTTTGTCCAGGGTAAAGGTTTTTAAGCTTTCCGGATCGATAGGCACGTTTCCGCCTTTCGGACTGGCAATAGTAATGGAATGTCCTTCGGTTTGAGCGGCATGGTATAAATGCGTAAGCTCACTTAACCATAGGCCAGTTGGCAAGTTTCCACTGGCATAGGTAGCAACATTTGTAGCGATAATCAGAATTTTAGACATAGGCTCTGTTTTGTAGCACAAAATTCTATCAAAAGAACAAAACGAGTGTAACCCAATTGGGGGAATTTGTAACACAATCTCTGCTACCCCATGAGGTGGAGTTAGCAATGATCTTTGGGGAGAGTCAATTGTTCTGGGTTCCGTACAGTAGTCCGTTAGACAATAGGAGCTAAATAGGGGCTAATAGGAAACAAAAAACAAGCAGGTTGTACAAAAGCCTGCTTGTCTAACAGATGGTCATCAGCGCGATGCGTTATTTGATTTCGATGGTCTTTGATCTGGCTATCGCCTTTTCGTTTTTACCCAGTGTAAGCTTTAAAATACCATCATTATAGGTTGCCTTCACCTTTTCCACGTCAACAGTATCATCCAAGGTAAAACTCCTGCTAAAGGAACGCTGTATATATTCATTCCTCACCCAACCGGCATCCTTGTCTTGCTGATGGTCTTCCTGTTTCTGTTCAAAGGAAATCGTCAGCATGTTGTTTTCGATATTCACTTTAAAATCCTCTTTCTTGCATCCCGGCGCTATCACATCCAGTTCATAGTGTTGACCAACGTCCCGAACATTGACCGGTACACTTCCTGTGTTTAAGGCCTTGTCAGAATCCCAGAAATTGTCGTCGAAGAAGCGACGCAAGTTGTTTTGGAAGAAGTTATCAACTACATTTCCAAAACTGACAGACGGTACTCCATTTTGTCTTTTCGCAATTGTTGTTGTCATAATAACCTCCTTTTTTTATGGGTTTCAAATGCAATTTTTCAGAAAAAATGCCAAAGTATACAATACTGAAAAATCGTCACAAAAGTTGTCAACTTTTCAATGGATCATGTCGCTTTTAATGCACATGCTATTTAAGATTAAAAATTCTGCGACTGAAAAAATGTCGCATATATTACTTTAATATTTTGCCTCTTGTATTGTTGTTCCTCTACTAGAAATTCTCTCCATAACCATCCATCTTAGATCATAAAATCTCTGAACGCGGATTTATCCTGACCGTATTCTCTACAGGTCGAAAATTTCATTTAGCACTAATTTTGTTTTACAGGAACTAAAAAATTAGAAGATAAGTTTCATTGAAAGTAGTTGCAATAGCACTGTCCCCAGCTATTCAAATGAGTTTCTGTAATACTTAAAGCCATCTTTCCAATACGGTAGATTTCCCGGTTCGGAAATCGGCAAGATGTACGGTTGTTAAACACAACCGTGCATCTTGGCCCTACACTCCGAAGTCGTTGCGGGCGGCTGAACCTGTTAAGGAGTATCTGTTAAACAATTAAAAGACACAGTGATGAATGAACGAAAGCAAAACCGGTCCAGGATAGTAGGGCTTCGTTTTACAGCAGCGGAATTTGAATTGCTGAATAAGCAGTGTTTACAAACCACCAGTCCCAGAATCAGTGAATTTATTCGCAAAGTACTATTTGAAAAACCGATCACCGTCAAACAACGTAATCAATCGCTCGATGACTTTATGACAGAGATGATTCAACTTAGAACTGAGCTCAATCATGTCGGAAATAATTTTAACCAAGCAGTAAAAAAACTTCACACATTAATACAGGTTGCCGAGTTCCGAGGCTGGATAACGACTTATGACAGCAGCAGGTTGGTCCTGTTAAACAAGATAGAAACCATAGAAAATAAGATCAGTTCAATCTCCGACCTATGGTTGCAGTAATACATCAAAGTAAGAGTCTGAAAAATGTTCTGAACTATAATGAACAGAAACTGAAACAGGGCAAGGCAACTTGTTTAACAGCCGCGAATTACCCGAAGGCGGTAGACAAACTCAACTTTCATCAGAAATTAAACCGGTTAACTCGCCAAGCGGCGCTTAACGAAAGAACCAAAGTAAACGCTGTGCATATCAGTTTGAATTTTGACACGACCGAGAAAATACCAGAATCAATGCTGAAGAAAATTGCGGATACCTATATGGAGAAAATTGGCTTTGGAAAGCAACCATACCTGGTTTACCAACACAAAGATGCCGGTCATGAACATTTGCATATCGTAACGACAAATATTAAATCAGATGGCAAAAGAATAGAGTTACATAACCTGGGCAGAAATCAATCTGAAAAGGCACGGAAAGAAATAGAAATTGATTTTGATCTGGTGCGGGCAGATAGTAAAAAACTGGAGCAAGCCTACCAGGTAAAACCGGTCAATGCGCAGAAAGTAGTTTACGGAAAATCTGATACCCGCAGGGCTATTACGAATGTCCTGGATGGCGTGTTAAACAAATACAGGTACACATCCCTTCCTGAATTGAATGCAGTTTTGAGACAATATAATGTTGCAGCTGACAGGGGAACGGATGACTCCCGAACTTTTCAAAAGGGTGGACTAGTATATAGGGTTTTGGATGAAGCCGGAAACAAAACGGGTGTTCCTATCAAAGCAAGCCTTATTTACAACAACCCCGGACTAAAATACCTGGAAGAAAAGTTTATCGAAAATGAGCATTTAAGGACCCCGCACAAGCGGCACGTTAAAAATGCGATTGACTGGATCTTAACCGGCAATAAAGAAAAACTGTCTTTTCAAAAACTGGGTGAGGCATTAAAGAAGGAAAGTATTGATATGGTACTCCGGGAAAATAAGGAAGGGGTGATATATGGGATTACGTACGTTGATCATAAAAACAAGGCAGTGTTTAATGGCAGTGACTTAGGAAAGGCTTACAGCTCCAAAGGACTACTGGAAAGATTACAGTATACCCCGCCAGTTATAAAAGCGGAACCTGTTAAACAAAAACACCAGGATGTAGAAAACACAAAACCTGGTAATGTTCCACATGAATTAAATCGCCATTCAGGGTGGAGAAGTTCTGAACCGGCAACCAATACAAGCCAACGCAGTTTACTGGATCTGTTAACCGATCCCAATCATTCACCAAGTTTTGTTCCCTATGAACTGACAAATGATATTCATAGAAAAAAGAAGAAGAAAAAGAAAAATCGACAATCAACTTAAACATATAATTATGTCATATCAAACCGGCGAGAATATAGAAGGGTTAAGAAAGATACTGGATATGACCAGGCTAATGAGTATCGTATTGCTGGTGATCCACAGCTATTATTTCTGTTATGCCGCATTTAAGGAATGGGGACTTACAGCCGGTTTTACGGACAGCATTTTAGGCAATATCGTCAATACTGGTTTTTTAAACAGCTTTCAGCTTTCCAAACTCATGGTCTTGGGCTTACTAGCTATATCACTCCTTGGAGCGAAGGGCAAAAAGAATGAGAAACTAAATTTCAGAACGGCTTTAGCCTACCTGGTTACGGGCCTGGTAATTTATTGGTGCAGCTTTTTGGCCTTGTATATTCCTGCCACAGTAACAGGAACGGCTTCTTTGTATATGGGTATTACCGCCCTTGGGTACGTAATAATTATAACCGGTGGCACCTTATTAACCCGCATTATCAGTAAAAAATTAAACGACAAGGACATTTTCAATAAGGAAAATGAAACCTTTCCCCAGGAGGAGCGACTACTCGAAAACGAATACAGTATCAATTTGCCGGCAAAATATTACCTGAAAGGGAAAGTAAGGAAAAGCTGGATCAACATTGTAAACCCATTCCGGGGGATCGCTGTATTGGGAAGTCCCGGAGCAGGCAAGAGTTATTTTGTTATCCGGCATATCATTACCCAACATATCGCCAAGGGATTTTCCATGTTCGTGTATGATTTTAAATTCGATGATTTGTCTGTCATTGTCTATAACCATTTTTTGAAAAACCGGCACAAGTTCCCGGAATCCACGAAGTTTTATGTCATTAACTTTGACGACCTCACCCGCAGCCACCGGTGCAATCCTTTAGATCCGAGTTCCATGACCGATATAACCGATGCTGCAGAGTCGGCGCGTACCATTTTAATGGGACTGAATAGGGAATGGATTAAGAAACAAGGCGATTTTTTCGTGGAATCGCCCATTAATTTTTTGACTGCCATCATTTGGTTTTTGAAGAAATATCAGAATGGAGAGTACTGTACATTGCCGCATGTAATTGAGCTGATGCAGGTGGAATATGCAAAACTTTTCTCCCTTTTACGGTTAGAAAAGGAAATAGAGGTGCTAATCAATCCATTTGTCAATGCTTTCCTGCATGACGTGATGGAACAACTGGAAGGCCAGATAGCCTCCGCAAAGGTCGCCATGGCCAGGTTAGCGTCGCCACAACTGTATTATGTGTTATCTGGCAATGATTTTTCTCTAGACATTAATAATCTGGATGAACCGAAATTGGTCTGCGTCGGCAATAACCCGCAGAAAATACAAATTTATGGGGCTGTGCTATCGCTGTATGTAACGCGCCTGGTGAAACTGGTAAACAAAAAGGGAAAAAGGAAGTCGAGCCTGGTGTTTGACGAATTTCCGACCATTTATTTGAATAACATGGACAGCCTGATTGCGACAGCAAGAAGTAATAAAGTCTCAACAACACTAGGTGTCCAGGATTTTAGCCAGCTCAGGAAGGATTATGGAAAAGAACAAGCGGACGTGATCGTGAATATTACCGGGAATATCATCTCAGGGCAAGTGACAGGAGATACTGCCAAACAGTTATCGGAGCGGTTTGGAAAGATTATGCAGGATAGGGAAAGTCTATCTATTAATAGTGCGGATACCTCTATCAGCCGTTCTAAACAGTTGGAATCTGCTATCCCCGCTTCAAAGATTGCAGGCCTGAGTTCTGGTGAGTTCGTGGGTATGGTCGCCGATAACCCGGAAGAGAAAATAGAACTGAAATCTTTCCACGCTGAAATACTAAATGACCATACGGCACTGAAAACGGAAATGGATAATTACAAACCCATTCCGGTAATAAGGCAATTGGACAGCTCCATGATACAACGGAACTACCTACAGGTAAGGCTGGATGTGGATGCGCTTGTGGAAATAGAATTGAAAAGAATGATGGAGGATCCCGCTTTGAAAGCTCTCGTTGTGAAAAAGTAACACTGGAAGTCTGTTTTTCAATACCTAGAGGAAAGTCCTGAAAATGGAGATAGAATTTTCCTGTTTTAATCTTGGAAAAATAACGATATCTTTCAGTGCATGCTTTCGAAACATTGAAGCGACTAACCCATAAAGTGATTTTAAGATTTCGGCGCATTATTGTTTAGTTGTGTTTACAAAGGGTACATACCAAGTATGCTGATTCGCCGGAAAGTATATATGATTTATCTTAAATAATAATCTAATGATAAAACAGTTAATAAAAAAAATAGCAAAATAGTTCAACAAATCCTTAAAAAAAGAACCTTAAACTATTGATAAATGTTTCAATTCTCCGAACCGCATGCATCCATTTGTTCATAAAATCAACCTATCGCAAAGAACCACTTTGTTTATTTCGACACATGGCGGTAGACTAGCTATTATAAAATGGCAAAAATAAAACCAAGAGAATTGATTGCATATTTAAAAAATGTCGCTCCTAATTTACCATTGCCTTTTTTGGATGCGCTGCATTTCAAAATATAGTCCGGCTGTTTTTAAAGCAGAAGATCACTCTACTATTGAAACTCTTATCATTTAAACACAATAATGCTTCTTCGCGCAGAATCAAAAAAATATACGCAGGTACTATAGTATTCTAAAAATAAGAAATGTGCATGTTGAATGACCTTGAAGAAAAAATAAATTTTTTTCATAATATTTGTAATAGTTTAATCAACCTTATCTCAAAATGCATAATGACTATACCCATTATTTAAAAGGCATCAAGTATCTTGATGTTATAAATCTGGAAGAAAAGTTGTCCAGTGTAGAAAGTACTAAAATCCATAATAATATATTTATAGATCTCTCACAATGTTTATTTGCGGAATTGGGAGCGCTTGCCAAACTATTATTGATTATTGAATCATATTTAAAACAGAAGGCAAATATATTTATTGCACTTCCTACCGCTAGGAATACTGTTAATGAAAATAGAGCAAAAAATACTGCCCATGGAAATAAAAAACCATTAATCGAAGGATTGGTTAACAAAAGGCGTGATGTTAACAGCTTTTTGAAAAGAACAGGATTTGTAAGCGCAGTTCAGGAAATAGGCAAAATTTATAAGCAAAATATCCTGATTACTGAATTATTCGACTTTGAAAAAGGGGAGTTAAATATTGCCTCATTCGAAGAATCTTTTTCTGTGGTTTATGAAGAACATATAGCTAATCAAAACGGCTATAAGTTTTTGTTTCCTTTCAAGTGGATAGACTGTGGAAATGGAATTGATGAAATAGAAAGTTTTGAAGCTGAACTTGATCACATCCTGAAAAATGAAGATAGAGGGTTAGATTCTATTGACGTTAAATCAATAAAGAACGTAGTTCTTTCAGAATTGATTAAAAACGTTCACGAACATTCAAAGTCGAAATATGCCATCTTTACCATTGGCTTAATCAATTCAATAAGCCTTACAAGATCGAATAGGGATAAAAAGCAAAACACAGTAGAAAAGTCTTATATAAGCTGGATTGAGGAAAACAATATCAGTTCCCAAGTTGAAATGTATTTTGGTGATTCCGGCATTGGTATTTTGAATAAGGAATATGAAGAGTATATCAAAGTAGTTACTAAAAACAGCGGATTAAGTAAAAATGATCAACTACAATCAGCTTTCCAAAAATGGACTACATTAAAGGCCGGTGAGTTGCGTCGTGGCACGAAGGGCCTATATAGATTACACAGGATAGTAAAAAAATATAATGGACTAGTCCATATTGACTGTTTAGGATACGATGGAGGCTTTTTTAAAGATCTCCCGGTTTTTAGGAAGTCTAAATTTCATTTATGTGGAACACTGGTAAGTATCAAACTAAATCCTTATAAAGAAATTTCTGCATTCAGATATACTATTGACGAACCAAATCAATTGCAGGAAAAGTGGGTATCAGATAAATTCGAAATAAATGAAACGTTTGTTTATGAAACTTCGATAAAGAAATATATACAGGATTATAAAAATGTATTGCTTCTGTTAGATATAACAGCAAAGAATCTTGCAATAGAATTAGATAGAAAAGAACTTGAAAATCTCTTTTATGAAATAAGCAGGGATGCAGAGCCTACCAGGGTCGTTATCTGTCTTATTAACAGAGATGCTAAAATTGCCAATGATACCATTGATATTTTGATAGATTCGGTACATACACGAATATCTGAAATGCACGCAGGATCTGTTTTTCCGGAAATTGAAACAGCTGAGTCAGAAGAAATTTTAGATCCTGTTTTAGTGATAGGAGATGCTAATAGAGCTTTTTGGTACGGCGGAACTAAGGAGTTGGTTGATATTTTGGATGCTTGCTATCTTCAAGGGCCTTCATATAATGTCAAGAGCTTAGAAAGCTTCACTAGTCTTAATGAAAGAACACAAAGTCAGATAATATTGTACTTAAGATCTAGTAGTACGTTAATAAACATTGATTCCCAGTTTCGTTTACTTTTTAATTTTTATGGAGTTGAAAAACACTATGAACAAACAATAGCTAACGCATTCAGAAGTAATGAAAAGCAACAAGTATGTACTCCAAAACTACATATTGTTGAAAAATGGGTTAGTATAGGAGAAGTATTATCAAAAGATGAGTATGGTTTCGCATTATGTCTGTATTTAAAATACAGGAATTTTATTCAGGACGAGAATGAAGCGGAGCCGGAGATCGATAGGGATAATACATTCATTTTAATTGATAGTAGTCAACAGTATGAGCTGGCAAAAAAATTTGTAGACCTCTTAGGGATCAGAACAAAAAATATAAGAGATATCGAGTCAGATATTGATTTCAACATTCCAAAAAGAACTAAGCTTTTCCCTAAAAACTCTTCGGTAATTCTCCTTACCACTGTGATTTCAAGTTCAGAAACAATAAGGAGGTTGGTGAAATACGCAAAAAGAGATTTTGCCAAACCCTTGGCTGTTTTGTGTCTCGCAAATTTCCGGAAATATAATATTTCTCATTTAGAAACATGGAGTGATACGACTAAAATACTTTCTTGTTTTCAAAAAAACTTAGAAGATTCTAGTCGCATAGAAAGGGACGATAAATATTTTAAGGATAAGAAGGAAGGGCTCTTGAAAGCTTCAAGGATAATTAACCCCTCTATGTATTTCGATGAGGATCCGGAAAGCACAGATATTATCTCAATTGATAAAAAACTACTTGAATTTCTTAGTTCAAAAAAATTACTGCATTACAACCATTATGGCGTATATAATAAGCGGCATTTTACATTCTTTTTGAATAAATCAGGTATAATAAATGCCGAAAGCTTTATATGGGAAAAATTTGCAACTTCTATTGATCGTTGGGTAACTGGAGTAAAAACTAGTAGCCATACCATATATGTTAATGAATCATTCATCGGCGGCAATAATGCTTTTCATAATTTTTTGAAAAGTAGGTATGGTAACAATAACGTTCGCATTCTCGATAAAAAAGTTAAAAGCATCAACTCTCCAAATGTTGTTTTCCTTGACTTCGGTATTTTAACTGGGGACTCGGTTAATAATTTTATTTCCAAGTGTTATAGTGTAGATAATCTTTTTATTTGCTTATTATTTAATCAGGCTATTAATTCCAATGCAGATATCTTTCAAAAGATTGACCAATTAAGATATCATAAAGTATTGACAAATGAGTACGGATCTACTAAGTTTAAAATTGACTATCTTTTTCATTTACCGTTAAATTTTTTCAACTCCGAGAACTGCCCAATCTGTGAACATAGACGAGCCCTGGATTTCTTTAAGATTGATCACGAGTATTTATTTAAGTTTTCAGAGGATAGGCAGGAGAGGCTCAAGCAAAACTTGTCTGATGAACTGATGGAGATAAGTTACCCTGTAGATTTTTATTATTCTAAAAAAGCAAAAAAGCAGGAGCTCTCAATCAAAATTATCATGCAGATGTACGAGCTTAAAATATTACTTGAAAATGCAAAGAAATTGACACGGTGTCGAATTGAACTGTACAACATGGTTTTTGATCTTTTTCAAAATATTGAAGAGGAAGTGCAAAACTCCGATTCAAGAATATATTCACTCATCTACTATCTCTCCCATGAGATCAATTGGTTTCAGCAAGAGCCGCTAATATTTAGAGATTTCAGGATTCTAATTTCGAAAATCTCATCGAAAATCGCGAAGTTGTCCATCGACGATTTGGTGCATTTTTTCACAAAAACTAATAGTTACGATATTGAAAATAAGAACTTAGCGACCAGATATAAGTATTCCGCAATTTCGGTTTTAAGATCAACTGATAAGCTAATATTCTGCCAAGAAATCTTTGATATCATTTCTTCTTTTACCAAAGAAGGACGTAGCAGCGATAATTTACTGCAGAACTGCTTGTATCATATCTCCAGTTTATTTAAAAACAGCTATAATAAAAGCGAGCTCTATTATATTGAAATCGCAAATAATTTAAGAAGAGTTGTGCGGGAGCTGAAGTTGACAAAAGAACAAAACTCAGCTATTGAAAATATCCTTGAAGAAAACGCAAAGACTAGGGGGCGTGCAATTTTGGTTGGCGCAGAACCTCGTTCTTTTAGGGAAATGAAACAAAGTTGGGAAGACATCTACAAGGTACAAATGCCAAGACACCCATTTCCTTACGAAGAATATAAGGCACTCAGTATTAGTCAACATAAAGAACTTTTCGAAATATATTTCCAAAATAAACTATCGCAGGAAGAAGCGAAAACACTGAAGGAGATCACAAAGAATTTAAAAGATCATTGGGAAAATGTGAAAAATTACATTGATAACAATATCATATATTCTTTTGTTGAACATTTACCAATGTTAACAACTAGCGGGTATTTTAAAGATAAATTTTCAAACTATATTAATGTATCCAAGTACAAAGCCAATGCCGATAAATTCAACCAAATATTAGAGGAAATAAACTGTTCCCTGGACACATATATTAAAAAGGAAGAAGAATATGAGAACTTATTTAATTATTTCTTGCAGAATTATATTCAAGTTAAGGGGTTGAGCAATTTTACTGAGGATGCAAAAATACTCAACTTGCTATCGGATTTTCCATCCAATATCAATAGATTGGTTGACAAAGTATTCTCAAGAGAAAAATTTCCTAAGCGTAATGTTGTGCTTAATTACAATAGCAGTGAAATAGTTTCGTCTGAAGGAGAAAATATATTAGTTTATTTTCCAAGCAGTATGCTCCAATGGCATTTTGAGAGAGTCTTACAAAATATTAAGGACAAGAGAAACCAAGGTGTTGAATTGGCTGACATTGACATTGAATTTAATATTTCAATCTCTCAGGCGCATATGGTTAATTTGATAATTTCATATGATCAGACGGATGAATTTAAAAGCCATGAAAGCGAAGACGGATCCTTAAATAACTTAAAGAAATTGATAGAAGAGTTTGGAGGCCAGTTCTCTTTTATCCTCCCTGACGGAAATTCTAAGAGATTTATTATAAATATGAAACTTATGAGATATGAATAAATTTAAAATTTTGATCTGCGAGGATAGACCTGCAGATCAGAGAAATATACAGTTATATTTGGCGAATATCAAAAGAAGTATTCCCGAACTTGAAATAGTATCAAAGGTGGTTGCCTTTGAAGAGACTTACGATGAGCTTACTAATGATTATGATTTATTGATACTTGATTTGGGGGATGATGCTTCAAACACCAATGCTGGTGAGAATATCCTAATGCACAATAAAGGAAAACTCAATATCCCAACGTTAGTATACACGGGCACAGCTGATTCCTTTGGATGGGAATTTAAACACAAGAAACATGATTATCCGTTTCTAGTGGAGAAATTAACAAAGATTCATAATTCAGGGGAGAATCTGATAACGTTTGTTAAAGGGTTTATCATTGTTGGAAGCGGCATAAAGAAATATAATCTGTACAATCCATACGATGAGGTACTAAGACTGAGTATTAAGCTTATAGGTGAAGATAGCTTTAATTACATTTTGCATAACATTTTTGAAAAATTTGGCAAAAAGGAAATTACTGTTTATCCGATGGTTTCTGGATTAAGCGGGGCAGTTCTGTTTAAATTAGAAATTGATAGTACATCATACATCTTAAAGCTTTCCAAGGAGACATTAAAACTAAGACAGGAACACGAAAATGGTAAAAACCTATATAACCAGTTTCCGTCTCATTTAACAAACCATATTATACCTGAGGAATACGAATCGTTTGACAAAAGCGTGCTCGGTTTTTTAATAAAAAATGTTAGTGAAGCGCAGACACTATTCGATGTTATAAAAAATGATAATGGTGAAGCAGAGGAAACTCATAAATTCTTTTATATATTGTATCTGGAGAATAACGCCTTAGCGGATTTTATCAAAATCAAAAAGGGGGATACGGTTTTCTGGCCTTCAATATTTGCAAAAATTGATGACAACAAAATTTTTTTGGCTAGAAAGTCTTTTAATGAGCTAAAGCCGATACTAGAAAAGTATTATAAAAATTTTGATTTTGAAGATTTTACAAGACTTTGCCTTTTTCATGACTATGGAAATCTAAATCAAAATAAAACTTTAGACAAGAAGTATTCAACTAAAATGGTTCTTTCCCACGGAGATTTCCATTCGAAGAATATTTTGATCCAAGGGGGAGTTAGGCCTGTAATCATCGATACAGGATCAATTCAGTTCCAACACTGGTGTCTTGATTACTCTCGATTAATTGTGCATATTTTTACCAATGGAATTGATGATGGTACTGTCGAATATTTTGAACTATCGTCCCTTCAAAAAAACATTGACATCCTTGATAGTATTATTGAGGGGTGCAAAATTGAATTGGATGGGAAGAACGACAATTTCATCAGTGCTTTGAATTGGCTAATAGAGAATTGCAAAGAAATATTTGGCGAAGTCCACAAGTTCGAATTGCAGTTGGGACTAATGAAAGAGTTTCTTCAAGTTTCATACAGATTTGATACTATGCCACCAAGCAAAAGAGCTCTTGCGTTGATAAGTGCACACAAGTGTATGCTTGCGGCCAACCGGAATGTTCTATTGATCGCTAAATAAGAGAATTCTTAAAATTGGCTAAATATTATTCCCACAAAGCGATCAAAGACGTCCCCAATTTTTCTTAGGTTATTCTTTTTCTGAAATCATATCATTGAGAAAAATAGACTTGATCCATCTTTACACTATCACTGAATTTTTCGCAATCTGTTGCCTCCTTTTTTGAAGCACTTGTTGTCGCAACGTATTCTTTAACTAGTTTATCCAGCTTGCTTTGTAACAGAGAATACTCATCATCTTTATAATGTAAATTGGTTTTAAGTTTGATGCTGCCTTGAAGAGTAGCGGGATCTGTGTAAGTCACCGACTATGTTGAGGATTCGACGCTTCGTTCTGATTTCTTTGGAGTCGCCCTAGTCGTTCGCTATAGTTGCGCTTGCCGCTATGAAGTGGGTCTGTCAGAAATCTCCATATGTTTATTTTTGTATTCCTTTGGGTTCTATTGGGTAATGAAAATTTGTTTCAACAGGAAAATAATCTGTGAGGCTATAAGTAAAATTTGAATGAAGATGGGGGTTCTGAGTCTCCGTATTCCGCCATAATTCCCCCTACACGCCTTGAAAAGAGAAGGGTTACAGGATGTCCTCCCGTTGTACTTGCGGTGTTCCAATTCATTCGAGCCAAGGCCATAATATCTGTAGCTGTCGCAAGAATGTCATCTGAATCAGTATTGATCCTAATTGGTACTGGCACATGAGGACCAGGATAGGTTTTCAGCTCAGGCATAAAGCCGGTTGTAAATAAAAACTTTGCAGAGTTATTGACTATACATAAAGTACCTCTCTTGGGAGGGTATTCTCCAAAGCGAACTAATCTAAACTCTGTAGGTGCTATATTAACCAATTCTACAATCGGAACGTTATTTAGAGCTGATCGTAATCCATTTGATTCGTCTTCGTTAAATGCCGTCGATTTGTGTAAGACTACCTTTAAGGGCGTTGCACCTGTTCTATACCTATATTCCTCTAAGATTTTTTCACCGAGTTGAAATGATTGCTGCTCTGTTAAATGTACATCACGGCCTTGATCTTCAGTCCAAGGTATATTTACGCCTCTAATTGCAAAACCTTCGCCGTCCGACGAAAAAGCCTGTGCAATGCATGATCTTACTAAATGCTTATCATGAGTGGTATATAAATGGTGGAAACTTATTCCTACATAACATGTTTCGACGGAGTTTCTTCTCAATCGCCAGGGTATTCCGCCAGCTTTATAATATATTGCGATACTACTATTCCAAGCTCTTATAGATGCATCTTGATTTTTACTTGAATCCACAAAAAGATTGTCTGTGCCAATTTGAATTGGAATTCCATGCAGCATAGCTCTTGCCTTAAGAGCCCGTCTAAAGTCGCGATTAAGAATGTCTTCTTCTTGTTCTTCAATTGGTTCTTTTGCATCTGCTTCCTCAAATAGGGAGAGCTGACTGTTTAATCTTTTTACTTTTTTCAAGTCAGATGCCTTAACCATATCATTTTTGATACTCCAACATTTTTCAATTATTTCCTTCGAGATGCAGCAGAAAATTACATCGGGCTTAACTGTCTCAATTTTTGCAAGGTCCTGAAGCCTTTCTTCAAAAAGAGATAATGTTCTTTTAAAAATATCAGGTTTATTTCTTTGAGACAATACTAAGTCAACAAGAGTTTTATCAATAATTCGCTCCCATAAAGGGTTGTAATTTAAGTCTGCGTGGAAAATCTTTTTAAACCCTAAGTAGTAGGGATACTGGACCAAATTTGGCATTTCCGATGGGATAATTCCTTCACATCGTTTTAGCCAACTCTTGGCTTTAAGTATCATTTCCTGTTCGCCTATAAAACCAATATTAATTTGGGTCTTTCTAGCTGTACCAAAACGCAAATCAAATGGTCCCCCGTGTTTTAGACCTTCTTTTGGGTCTGTAAATTCTCCAGGGCCACCAAACTCCAAAAGTGGTTCGTTTATTTCAAATATTTCAATTTCAGTTGCCATCTTTTTCTTCGTTTAGTCTTTGTTCTTCTTTTGCTAGGTTTTCTAATTCGAGTTCAACTTCCTCCATATCTTCAAGTTCAAGAGGTTCTACAAATTCCTCAGTAATACTAACATCAGCTATAGTAATGGTAGGAGTTTTCGAAGAAATAATGATTTCAGGTGGTATGGGTCCTAATTTCAAACCATTATTAATATCTCTATCACTTGGGCGAAGCAAAAAAGCAGAGTCGCTCCCCTGCGATATATAATATGCCCAAAAGGTAATATCATTATGTACAGCCAAATTATAATCTCGTGAGGCTTTTTTAGTGGAAAGAATATTTACTTTTTCGGATTTTAAAAATGTTTTGTATCCATCAGTCGTAAACACATATGACGGGTTTAAAATTAAATACCAAGTGTCTTCTATGCGTTCGAACGAGTACCAAATTGACTTGTGTTCCCAATAATAAATATTGCCTGACTGCGGGTTTACTCTAGGTTTAGCAACTGTTCGCGTGGCCTTCTTTATTCTAGCTTGATAAGAAATTTCCTTAGCTGTTCCTTCTATGGTATTTGTAAAGTATGCTCTTTTTTTCAATGTGTCAACCCTAAGACCAATTGAATAAAAGTGTTGGGCAAGACAATCATGGAGCATTCGAACATATTCGTTATAGTTCCCAGTAAGATCTACAAATTCAAGATCAGACATCTTCTCGACGGTCCCTAGATCAACGAAGTTTTTCAAAGGATTTTGAGATTCGCCTAAATCATAAAAACACCATACCCTTTTCCTGATTAGAAGAAATGGTGGACACCAGCTTTTATCAAGTTTCTCAAAAAGTTCTGTACGGCTACCAAATAATGGTTCGGCGTGGAATACATATTTAGGTGTACTTAAAACTTCAAATAAATTGCATGTATATTTTGTTACATCATTTACGGTAAGAGGAACGGCCGTCTTTGTAATGTTATCTATTTCTTCCATCCGGCGATAGATGACAACCTCAAAAGCTTCATTTTTATTTGATGGGCCAAAGTTTACAACCGCAGCGTTACTAGTAACTTGTTTCAAAACATCTGACAAGCCGGAACCTTCTTTATCCATTGCTCCAGATCCATAGAATAAATCAGCTAAAACTGGATTCCTATAACCCTTAATTCCTCTTTTCCCCTTTCTAATTTCATCTTCTATCGATTCGTTAGAAAGTTGTCGTTTGACTTCCTCAACTAGACCTCCAGGGCTTATAAACTTAATTTTGTCTTTAAAAACTTCAATTACGACAGGAAGGTTAGTTGAATAGTTTCTATGAACCAAAGAGTTTACAATTACTTCTTTTAATGCTAAGGTTGGATATGGATAAACGTTTTCGGAAGTAATTCCCTTCAATCGAAAGGGCTTATTTATAATAGCTAAAGTGTCAGTGATTTCATCAAGTTGGTTCCAGATATTGCCAGTTATCATTTTTTCAATAAATCCTTCTGTTGTATTTTCACTGTAATCTTGTCCAAAAGATGTTGAAGTGATTCGATCGAGCCACTCTTTATCTCCAATAAACTTTATGATTGAGAAGGACCCCGGAATAAAGTCTTGAGTTTTGCTAGAAAACAGTAAGATGCCAGATGATGTCAGTTCAATTTTGTCGTCGATTGCAAATTCTCCTACGCGTAGTCTGATCATTTGTTGAAAAAGCCATTCTTGATCATCATAAACTTTGATTCCTAGTCTCTCGCTATAACTTTTTATTCTTTCTCGAATTAAAGCCAATTCTAATGAGCCGATCGTATCTCTCGCGATGATTTGAGTGTCAAAAGTGGGGGCAGGGCTGTCATGGGGGTTACTTTTGAGGATATTATTGTTTTTTAAATCAATTTCAGTTGCCTGTAGCTTGCCCATTATCTCCCTGCTCATTAACTCATCAAAACCGTCTATCGGTATTACCTGAAAGTTCCCATTAGTTTTTTTCGCAAGTTCCGCGAAAAGCGGAGGAGCGGAATTTGGACTTTGAGTGATACTTTCTATATCTCGTTTTAGCAAACACCAATAAATACCTTGATGAAAATTATTTGTATAAGATAGGTTAGCTAAAAAGAGATCGTTCATAATGGACGGCTCTGCCCCCCGATATCCAATAACAACTAATGGACGATCTTTAAGAACAGGTTTTATATGAGTTACCAAATCCGAATTTAAATTCTGAATTTCATTGTTTAGATTCTGATCAGTATAGTGCTCCACTGAGCCATGCAAATAAACTAATTGCGGATATCTCGGAGTATATGCAAATTGTCTTAAATCTGATGGAGTTTTAATGGTTTGAATAACGGCTGGTTTTCGGATTTGGACTTTTGCATTTGCCAAGCAATTGTCAAAATTTCCTGTTAAAACCGTGTCAATCATACCTAAAGCCATAAGCTCCGCCAATTTTTCATAGCCCTGACTAGCAGGAACATCAGGGTTGATAATTTTTAAAAAAAAATCCTTTCTCGCTTGTCGCGGAATCAATAAGTTCTCAATAATTATTGGGTACAACGTACTATAGTCCTCTGTATACCAAGGAAACTTTACCAGCCACGATTTCCAGTCGCTCATGGTCAACCTAGGGTCATCAATAGATATTCCATGGTCACGGCAATATGCCCATTTGGCTGCTTCTTCAACAATTTCAACAACTAATTTTACTCCCGATTGCTTAGATGCCCCCGCTCCAAGAAAAAAAATGGGCTTAACTCCATTCTTTATTCCATCCTTAAGTAAGGTAACAATTTGCCCAGGCTGTCCAATTTTAAACATCAATCAAAAAATTAAAGCAATTAAATTCTGGATTTCTAGTCCTTATTATGTTTTGGAACTAAAAGGTATCTAAATGTAATTAATTTTAAATAAAATATGATGTTACACTTCTTTGTTTTTTGAATAACTACTTAAAAGTGATAATACATCTCATTCGGTTAATCTACTGACAAAACACAATTGTGAAGTTCCCTACAGGGTTACTTCTGCGTTAACTATGGACCATATGCGAAGAGGTTGGCCTTTAAATTAATTTACAGATTCAACGAAATACTCAAGTTTATCATTTTCGGAAAAATCGCATGGTAGTTTTTGAATTACTTCCATCAAATCCTTCGGCCTGTGCCTTTTGTATGTTTCTAATACGTGTTTTGTTGAAGTGTGCCCCAATAACAGTGCTACAGTTGCAGTGTCTACATTGCGGTCCTGTAACAGAATCGAAAAACTTAGCCTAGCACAATGCCAGGTAATGTGTTTGTCAACACCAGCGTCTTTACACCATTGCGACAGGATTTTGTAGCTGCCGTCCTGGGATGGTAACCGAAACACCTTACCCTCGCTTATTCCTTCCTCAAGTCGGGCTCGCCTTTTTTCAAGAATAGCCTTTGCTGTTGGATGAAGGGTGATCATTAACGGTTCTCCGGTCTTGTGCTGGATAATCCGGGTCTTCAACTGATCGCCTTTTATATCTGTCCAGTCTAAGGGTTTGACATCACACCATCTGAGACCAGTATAGCAGCATAATATAAAGGCTTCCCTTATTTCTTCATGGTAACATGGCGTGCGAATGAGTTGTATATACTCCGGTGCTTCCAGGTGATCCTTGAGCTTTTTGTTTTTATTGGCTTTCGCTTTAATATCTTCAGAAGGACTGTACCGGTAATAACCAGCTTTGGTAGCTGCTTTTACGACTTTTTTGAACCTGGCAAAATAATTAGCAGGGGTATCACCATTAAATCTGTCCAAAAGATACTTTCTAAATCTTAGCGCAAGCGATTCATTAAGATCAACAGGGGCAAGGATATCCTTGCCAAGAAAAGCTTTAAACTGCGTTAGACTGTTTTCTAAATGCCGGTTGCCATATATCCGGTTTTCAGTAACATACTGTTCATAAAAGTCGATAAAGTTTGACTGGAATTTGTGGGAGGGAATGTAAGCACTTCCGATAGATTGTCTTTCCAGGATCAACTCGGATTTTTTTACTTCCAGTATGGACAGTGCTTCCGCGTTATGTTTTTTCTCTATCTGGTTTTGCGGTTTAGCATAAGTAAATATGCCACTTGCTTTACGCTGGTTGGCTGCTTTTCCCCATTCAAAAGTGTACCAGATCTTGCTTTTGTTTTTGGATAAAACGGGTCTTAATGTAATATTCATAATAGATGTTTTTAGCTGACTCCCGTCTGCCAGGCGTCTGCCAACCGTCTGCCATTTGTCCGCCAGAAAAAACGGTGAAAAGCGGAAAAAAGCGAAACAAAACATCTATTTGTATAAAAGAGAAACCCTGCAAATCAATGATTTACAGGGTTTCTTAAATTGCGTAATGTGCCCAAGACTGGATTCGAACCAGCACGCCGTTGCCAGCGCTACCACCTCAAAGTAGTGCGTCTACCAATTTCGCCACCTGGGCATGCACTTTTTTTGAAGAGGCAGCAAATGTAGCACTTTTCCAGAAACCGGGGATAAATTTTAGGGTTTCCCCAATTATTCGAACTGGATGGAGCCAAATTTTTCAAACTCATGAAAGGATTGCTTTACTGGCATCCACGACCATTTGATCATTTTACCACTATCGTAATCGAGCCTGTAAAAGTTGGCATTCCACACGGTGCCGCTCAGGGGCGGCACATTTTCGAGGGGGTGCAGCAATGGGTAGGGAAAAAATATTTCCGCCGACCATTGTGAATTGGGCTGCCCATCCTGCCTGCTTCCCTGGGTAAATACCGCCTTCCTGGTCTTTTTATTCCCTTCGTAATGCCAGGGTATCCAGCCGCCTGCTTTCCCTTTAAGATTGGGAATGAGCAATACCAGTTCCTTGTCCAACGGGCTTACTTCATATTCAATGTACAGGGGCGTTGCGGGTTGTGGATGAAAAAACACCTCGAACACGTCGGCTTTAAATAAAGCGTCAAAATCTTTTTGATAAGGAGAGGTGATCTTTTTGTCTTCGCCATATAACAACACATAAATACCCGTGGCAGAATACAGTATTTTAAATTTGCTCTCGTAGTTCGGCCCCTCATCCAGTTGCCGAAGCTGCACCCAATCTGTTTTTTCCCATGCTTTATTGTCGCCTTTGCCGGTTACCTCAAAATCGGCGCAACGCTTTACTAATAGGGGCTGTGTTTGTTGTGCAATTAGTTGTGTGGTTAAGAATAAACAAATGGTCAGGCAATACAGTTTCATATGATGTCCGTTTCAACAAGTATATAGACTAAGAGTGTCCTTATATGCGAAGCTGCGGTTTGCCGGCAAAATACTGCAATCATCTTTCAATATCCACCCGCCTTAAATCCAGTAAGTTCAGCCCGTTGGGTACAAAATTTTTTACCCACGGGTGTATCAGCCTGATCACCATATCGTACCAAAGCGGAACCACCGGTGCGTCGGCAATAATCATTTGATCGAGCTGCCTGTACATTGTATACCGGAGCGAATCGTTTTGCTCGGTCAGCGCTTTTTCGTACAGCACATTAAATGCAGGATTATTGTAACGCGTGTAGTTGGGCGGAGCCGGATTTTTTCCGTAGAAAACACTCAAATAATTTTCAGCATCGGGGTAGTCTGCCATCCAGCTTCCTCTAAAAAACAATGCCTGCGATTTTGCTGTTTGCTCCAGCAGCAGGCTTTTCTGCACCACTTCCACCTGTATTTTTATACCAACATCTTCCAATTGACGAGCAATAAAACTTCCAAGCTCGGCATATACCGGAATGGTAAGCAGTTTTATTACGGGAAGATTGTTGCCGTTGGCAAACCCTGCTTCGTTTAACAGTCGCCGTGATGTAGCGGCATCGTAATAATATCCTTTTACCAGCGTGCTATCGTAAGATGGTAAGCCCGCCGGAACAAAACCGCTTTCGGCAGGCGTGCCCAAAGAGTTGCGCAGGTACATGATCATTTTTTTACGGTCGAAGCCATAATTGATAGCCTGACGTACTTTTTTCAACCGCAACGGATTTTGTTCTAACAACGCATTGTTGCTGTCTGTTAAAATGCCTAAGTACTCTGTATTTAAAAACGAATGTTTGCTAAGCGTAACATTATCCTTCCAGTCTGCTCTCAGCTCTCCTTTTTTAGTAAGTACTTCATCTTTAAACGATGCATCAATATCGTTGATGAAGTCGAGCCTGCCCTGGCGAAACTCCAGAAATTCCGTGGCTTTGCTGTCGAGGAAAGATATTTTTATGCCGTCAAGATAAGGAAGGTTTTTCCCTGCGCTGTCTTTTTCGAAATACCGTTCGTTTTTTGCCATGAGCAAAACCTGCCCTTCTTCCCATAACGTAAACCGGAAAGGCCCCGTTCCACACGGATGCCGGCGAAAATCTTTGCCGTATCGCTCCACTGCTTCTCTGGCAACCACGCCACAATATTGCATGCTCAGGATGCCGAGTATGGGATTAAATGGTTTTATGAGTTTTAATTGAAACGTGGTGTCGTTGATGGCAGTAAAGCCGTTGGCGCTGTCAATGCGTCCGTTAAATATCCATGCTCCCGGCGAGGCGGTAGCCTTATCCATTATCCGCTGCAGGCTGTATACTACATCGCCGGCTGTCATTTTTCGGCCTTTGCCATTTGCAAACACTTCGTTGTCGTGGAAAAAAACATCGTTCCGTAGCGTAAAAGTATAGGTTAACCTGTCGGCAGATATATCCCACCTTTTTGCCAGCGAAGGTTTAAGCTGCAATTGCTCATCCGTCTCCACCAAAGTATTATACAACTGGTGAACAGCCCACATAATGGATTGATTTTTGGCAAAAGCAGGATCGAGCGACGCAATGCCTTCGGATTGATTGTAGTGAAATACTTTTTTTTCGCTGCTTTTTTTATGCGAACACGAAGTGATGATACAGGCAAACAGCAGCAATAACAAATACGGGTGAGTGCCCGTCATCCAACAGCGCAGGATGCGGTGCGTATTTTTAACTATTTTACTGCAGGTTCGTAACCTGTTTCCCGATGCTGTAATATTGCTCGTCATAAAAGTAAATCGTGTTAAATTTAGCCTTTAAAAACCGCATCGTGCATAAAACACTGTATAGTTTTCTTTTTTTGCTGACAGCATTACCCGTTGCTGTATTCAGTCAACCGTTGCAACAAAAGCATGAGTTTAGCCATGCCGATACGTTGAGGGGAACCGTTACACCCGAACGTGCCTGGTGGGATGTAACCAAATATGATCTTACCGTAAAGTTTGATTTCAATAAAAAAACACTGGAGGGGCGCAACGTTATTTCCTATAAAGTTCTTTCGTTGCCGGCAAAGGAAATGCAGATCGATTTGCAGGTGGGATTGGATATAGATAGTATAGTGAGGAACAATCAACGGCTTGATTTTCGCAGAGACGGCAATGCTTATTTCGTAAAAGTTCCATCAGGGTCGCAAAACGGAACTATAGAACAACTGTCGGTTTATTATCACGGCATTCCACGTCCCGCCATTCGTCCACCGTGGGATGGCGGAGTAATATGGCGGAAAGATAAAAATGGCAACCCGTGGATAAGCGTGGCCTGCCAGGGGTTAGGCGCCAGCGTATGGTACCCCTGTAAAGATCATCAAAGTGATGAGCCAGACAGTGCTTCCATTACGATGGTCGTTCCTGACTCTCTTACAGCAATAGCTAATGGCAGATTAAGAAATAAAGTGCAGCACAACGATGGCACCATTTCTTATACATGGGCGGTGGTAAATCCTATCAATAACTACAACATCATTCCGTACATCGGCAAATATGCGCACTGGCACGAAGATTACAACGGCGAAAAAGGTCCTCTTGATTGCGACTATTGGGTGCTGGATTATAATCTTGAAAAAGCTAAAGCCCAGTTTAAACAGGCCATTCAAATGCTGCATTGTTTTGAACATTGGTTTGGCCCTTATCCGTTTTATGAAGATGGGTATAAGCTGGTGGAGTCGCCCCATTTGGGTATGGAACATCAAAGCGCAGTAGCGTATGGAAATGAATTTGAAAACGGCTATCGCGGTACCGATCTCTCCGAAACCGGTTGGGGTTTGAAATGGGATTTTATTATTGTGCATGAAAGCGGGCATGAATGGTTTGGCAATAATATTACTACCAAAGACGTGGCTGATATGTGGGTACACGAAGGGTTTACCAACTATTCAGAAACTATTTTTACTACCTGTGAATATGGTACGGAAGCAGGGAATGATTATGTAATAGGTACAAGAAAAAGAATTCAAAACGATATTCCCATTGAAGGACCTTATGGCGTAAACCAGGAAGGATCGGGCGATATGTATTATAAAGGTGGAAACCTCGTGCACATGATACGCCAGGTGATGAACAACGATTCATTGTTCCGGCAACTTTTGCGGGGATTGAATAAAACATTTTATCATCAAACCGTTACAGCCAGGCAGGTAGAAGATTATATCAACAAAACATCTGGTTTTAATTTTTCCAGAGTGTTTGATCAGTATGTAAGAACAACTCAAATTCCGGTACTGGAGTATAAAATAAAAGGCAATAAGCTGCAATACCGTTGGAACAATTGTGTGAAGGGTTTTGATATGCCTGTAAAAGCTCTATACGGTGGTGAATACTGGCTGCACCCGACTACGCAATGGAAAACGCTGAAGCTTAATCAGACAGCAGATCCGACGATATTTAGTGTGGATAGGAATTTTTATGTGCAATCGAAAAAACTATAAGCTGCGATGAAGTGGCAGTTTAAGATCTTGATAGTATTCGCACTTTTAATTGGAGTAGGCTTTTCAGTTTATCGCAGTACACTTATTGAATCCATGTGTCCTACTGATTTGCCGAACAGAGTGGTAGGAGCACGCTTGCAAAAAGATGGCATTGTTCCCTATTTTTATAAGTGGACACCTGCGGGAGGAATAAGGTATTACGACTTTACCAATTTTGATAGTTTTAAAGTGTCAAGAAGCACTGCCAGCCCCTTCTTTCATACACTTATATCACCACTTGTTGAATTGTCACAACGTCAAATTTCAAAAATTTGGCTGGTTTTGCAATTTGTATTATTGGCAATAATGACAGTTTTAGTGTGTGCGCTAACTCCGGCTACAAGCCGGAAACTGGTTGTAGTCTTTCTAGCCGTTCTCCTTACCTACACAGAGGCTTGGGACAATCTGATTGTTGCCGGTCAAATGTATTTACTTGTTCCTTTTATGGGTTTACTCTTTTATTATCTGATATATAACGCTAACGGCAAGCTTTATGTTTTAGCGGCGGCGGGATCGGTAGCCATTGCATCTGTTTTAGTGAAGCCCAGCCTGCTGCTTTTTTATATTCCTTTTCTTTTCCTCGTCAACCAGTATACTGCGAGGCAACGAGTTGCTTTTTTTGTGCCCATTGTCGCGGCTATAATCTATATGGCGCTAAATCCCTGGCAAAAAACGCTGTGGAGCGAATATTACAAAAACATCAGGGAACAAATAAAAATACACCAGCATCTGGAACCTGCTCTTCAACAAAATGCTCCGAGTCCCCGGTTTGAAAATTGGGATGGGTGGAATGAAACAGAAATAAATAAGTCTATAGGAAAGAACCTGCATATGATTCACGATGAGAATGGTAACTTCTATTTTATTGTACAGCATTTGTTTAAGAAGAAATTGCCATTATGGGCAATGAGCTGGGGGGGGATTGCAGTAACAGTGGCGGCGTTGATTGTCTTTTATCTTTACCACAGGTGCTCGCCAATGCAACTGTGTAACATAGCTTTTTTAGGCTGGAGCCTTTATATGATATCAGATTTCTTTTCTCCGATAGCTCGACATATATATTACACGGTGCAGTGGTTTTTCCCTCTGTTGCTGGCTGCTGTTTTGTATAAATCGAGATATAATCTGATATACGCTTTACTTTTGCTCGGTCTGGTTTTCAATCTTATTGATACCAGCTATATAAAAATGGAGCATACTATGGGCGAGTATATATGGGTGATTGCTTTTATTTTGCTGGCGTTTAAATACAAATTGGAGAATGATGTTGGACAACGATAATTATCAGGGAAATTGACATAAAAGGAAACTCCCTTACTATTTATCTATTCCCGATCTTGCGGCATTTTAATAGGTTATCCGTTATGTTCAATAAACTTTGGATTTTTATTTGTGTATTAGCTGTGGGTGCTATCTGCTATGCTATATACAGGGATATAAATCTGCACAAACATTTTGGTGGCGACTTGCGGAACCGGGTTGTGGGAGCCAGGTTTCAGAAAGACGGATATATACCTTATGACTACAAATGGAAAAAAGGAGATGAAAGAAAATATTTTGATTCAGAAGGCGATTATTCAGTAGAAATAAATGGAATTACAGCTACTCCGTTTCTTCATATGCTATTGTATCCATTGACCGGATTTTCAATAAAAAGCATCTTTAAAATCTGGACTGCCTTTCAATATATAATGTTATTATGCATGGGGATTATCTGCTATCGATTTGCATACACGTCCGTGCAACGCAAGCTGGTGGTCGTGGGGTGTGTACTATTCCTGTTCACTGAAGCATGGGTGAATGCTATTGCTACCGGTCAATTGTATTTGCTGATACCCTTTCTTTTTGGCTGTTTTCTGTTTTGCCTTTTACAAAAAAACGGATTTTATTCTTTTGCGATGGGACTTCTCGCTATCTCCCTGGTATTAATACGGCCTAACGCCATATTTATATTTTTGCCATTCCTTTGGCTTTTAAAAACCGCCAAAAACCGGCAGGTTGTTTTTTTTGTAATTGCTCCGGGATTGTTGATTTTGTGGATAGTATTGGATCAACAGCAGCGCAATTTGTGGCTTTCATATAAAAGCGCTGTCTCTACTCACGTAAAAATGCATCAGGGAGAGGGACCTCAACGAATCGATAACGTGCCGTTTGAGCATCAAGAAAACACCAACGATGCCCGCTTATCGGATGATCGGATTTTTTATTCCGAAAATGGAAATCTTTTTGTGGTTGTAAAAAGGATAATCGGTGTAAAACTTTCCACCAGTTTCCTTGTAGTAGCTACTTTTGCGGTAATCATCATTCTATGCGCTGCATTTATGAAAAACAGGTTTGACGATGGTTATTTATTATACATTTATGGCATTTTTGGCACTTGCTTGTATATGATTTCCGATCTGCTTTCACCTATCCATCGCCATCAGTATTATACGGTTCAATGGTTTTTTGCTTTATTACTTTCGGCTGCCATATTTAGAAAGGAGTTTAAGGCAATTTACATTTGCTTGGGCATAGGGTTGTTGTTAAATATTATCAATACACCGTTAATTAAAATGGAACATACTATTGGCGAGTATTTGTGGCTTATTGCGCTATTGTTTTTATCTTATATGTATAAACCAGCATTCTCTCGCAAGGTGTTGTCCAATTAAAAGAAATTATTTATTCATTGAAAACAGCTATCATCATTGGAGCAGGCCCGGCGGGATTAACAGCAGCATACGAACTGCTTACTAAAACCGATATTGTACCTGTCATTATAGAGCAGGACAAGCAGGTTGGTGGACTTTCTAAAACAATCGACTATAAAGGAAACAAGATTGATATTGGCGGGCATCGCTTCTTTTCAAAATCTCCAGAAGTAATTGACTGGTGGCTGCGTTTTTTACCGCTTCAACCCACCGGTGATCAAAAGATCGATCTTAAATATCAGAACAAAACAGTTCAGTATACGAGAGGTGATCAAAAAGCGGCTGATAATGAAAAGGTGATGCTGATCCGTTCCAGGAAATCGAGTATTTATTTTAAGAAGAGATTTTTCGATTATCCTTTACAGTTGAATCTTCGCACCATTCGTAATCTCGGGGTTATAAAAATGACGCGGATTGGATTTTCTTACCTCAGGGCTAAACTTTTCCCCGAAAAGCCCGAAACAACATTAGAGCAGTTTTTTAAAAACCGCTTTGGCAACGAGTTATATCAAACATTTTTTAAGGATTATACGGAGAAGGTTTGGGGCGTGCCATGCAGCAAACTGCCCGCTACTTGGGGCCAGCAGCGGGTGAAGGATCTGAATATCTCAAAGGTTTTGAAGCATGCTGTAAAAACCATTTTTGGTTCTTCAAAAAGCATACGCCAGGAGGGCACCAGCACCAGCCTTATAGAGCAGTTCCTGTACCCTTTGTTTGGTCCCGGGCAAATGTGGGAAACGGTAGCGGAGGAAGTTGTAAAGCGCGGCGGCGTGGTATTATTAAACACAAGCCTGCAATCTGTTCAAGGCGATAACAACAGTACGATCGTATCTGTAAACGTAGAGAATGAAATTAGCGGGGCCGCTAGCTTAATGCAAGGAGATTATTTTTTTTCGTCGATGCCGGTGCGGGAATTAATTGAAAAGATGGAAGACCTGCCCGTGCCGGATGCCGTTAAACACGCTTCGCAGAGTTTGGAATACCGGGATTTTTTAATTGTTGGCATTTTGGCAAATGCAGGTACAGGTGCTGTTGGCTCTATTGCCGATAACTGGATATACCTGCAGGATAAAGAACTGAAAGCCGGCCGAATGCAGTTCTTTCACAACTGGAGTCCGGGTATGGTTAAGCATAAAGGTGATCAATGGATAGGCGTTGAATATTTTTGTAACGAAACAGATGCATTCTGGCAGCAGGATGATGAGGCTATTGCATCGTTTGCTGTTGAAGAAATTGCAAAGACTGGCATGTTACAGAAAGAAAACGTGAAAGATACATTCGTAGCCAAAGTAAAAAAAGCGTATCCTTCTTATTTTGGCGGGTATAGCAATTTTCATGTGGTGCAGGAATTTCTCAATTCCATACCTAATCTTTTTCCCATTGGCAGAAATGGCATGCATCGCTACAACAACACCGACCACAGTATGCTTACAGCCATGGCTGCGGTAAATAATATTGTGGAGGGAAGAACAGATAAATCGAATATATGGGAAATCAACACTGAAGATGAATATCATGAAGAGGGTGGGGAAGCACAGGAATAAGGTTGATGACCATTACCTTGACGAAACATTGCCGGTTAACTTTTCTTCTATTACCCTGCCCGCTCCGGCGTATCTTTTACTCCAATAGCTTTCAGTTAAGCTGCTTATCATTACACCGCTTGAGGTAGCGGCGTGTACAAATTTGTTGTCCTGCAAATAAATGCCTACATGCGATATGCTTCGTCCCCTCGTGGTAAAAAAAACAAGATCTCCTTCTTTTAGCTGCTCCGGTTCAATCGACAGGCAATATTCCTTTTGCTCGTGTGCTGTACGAGGCACCTGCACACTGTAAATAACCGATAGCAGGGTTTGTGTGAACGCCGAACAGTCTACTCCCTTTTTGGTGGAGCCTCCCATGCGGTAAGGAGTGGCCCACCAGCTTTCAATAAATTCATACAAGTCTGCATTGGCCAATCTTTCTACTTCCACATCCATTTTAATGGCGTATTTGAACTGCAAAGGTTCGCCCCGTTCAATGTTAAATGTGGGTACAAAGAAGATTTTGGGAGCAGCATGTACCTGGGGGCTGACAGGCAGCTTGTCTTTTGTTTTTTCAGGAGTTGTTCCGTTGATGGAAATATCGTCGAGAAATTTTGGAGAGGTATTCGTTGATTGACTGGCAGTGCTGCTTTTAGACCGTGATGCAGACCTGGTGCTGCTGCAACTGGTAACAAATGCCGAAATGCCTAAAAGGATGATCAGAAATCGCAAATCACACAATTTTTTTAAAGTCGCAAATTTAATTCACAAAAACCACACCAGCAATCCTTATGAGTTCATAACATTTTTCCAAAAATGCTTATACAGCACGATTACGCAAAAGACCTGACTGGCTTACGCATCGAAAGTTGCTGACCTTCCAAAGGGTTGGCAACTTTTTACACCCAACTTAATACTATCGGTAATGGTTACCGACGATGTTGCAGGCTTCTTTCCCTGCAGTTGTTCCAGCTTCCACACCCATCTCAGCAAAAAAACAATCGCAACCAAAAACAGCACAAGCTGCAACCATGCAAGCACCTGGTGAAACCTGCCAATGCCTGCATTTTTATGCAACGCCGTAGTGAGTATAAGCGTGAGTAAGGTGGCAACAACCAGCGAGCATATAAAAAAAAGAATGGCAGCAAAGAGTAGCGGGCTTACCTTTTCGCTTACGCCCGTTTTCAACACCACTGTGCACCCGGTGGCAGCACCAAAGTTGATGCCTATAAGCCATTTGCTCCAGTCAGAAAGTAGTTCAACCGCTTTTAATTTGTTGTCCGGCTCGCCCATATAAGGCAATTGTATTGTTCTTGTTAAAGTACAATTTATTCTTTTGATGTGCAATATGGGGAGCTGTCAGCGGTCAGCTATCAGCAATCAGCTTTAAGCTTTTAGCCCTCGGCGTTTAGGTTGTTATTTGCGGTTGGGTTCTTTTTCTGATAGCTGATAGCTGACGGCTGACAGCTAACAGCTATTTAGAAAGAATAGTCAGCTCGGTTCTGCGGTTTTGTGTACGTCCTTCTTCGGTGTTGTTATCAGCTACCGGTTTTGTAGCACCCAGCCCTTTAGCCTGCAGTCGTTTTGCCTCAATACCTTTTGAAACAAGATACGCTGTTACTGATTTTGCCCGGTTGTCAGACAGTTTCAGGTTATCGGCAGCCTTGCCCGTATTATCGGTGTGCCCGCTAATGAGTATGCTAATGCCGGGATTATCGTTCAGCAACTGTATTACTTTGTCTAATTCCGCCAGCGATTCAGGTTTGAGTTCATACTTCGCTACGTCGAAAAATATATTGTTCAGTATAACCGAAGCATTGGCTTCAATAGGTTGCAATGGAATATCTATTGTATAAGTAGAGTCTGGTACTTTTTGACTGAAAGGAAAATTGCGGGAATAAAACAAGTAACCCTTCCTGTTTACGTTAAATGCATAATCCTTGCCCAGCGGCAGCGTAATAAGATAGTTGCCTGTTTCGTTGGTTTGCACTTTCGATAACGTTTTTCCCGATACGATGTCGATCAGTTCCACGGCAGAAGGCAACCCTTCGTTCGTTTTCTTGTCAAACACTTTCCCCTTTACCCATAAGGTTTTGTTCGGACGCACATCATCGCGCAATTCAAACGAATAAATGTCTAACCCACCCCTTGTATCGCTCCGGTCGCTGGCATAATAGGCCGTTTTGCCATCTGCCGCAACCACCAGGCTGCCTTCGCTTTCAATGGTATTAATAGGATAACCCAGGTTCTTCACACTATCCCATTGGTCGTTCAACTGACGCTTCGCCAAAAAAAGGTCGTCGCCACCATAGCCCGGTAATCCATTCGATGTAAAATACAGTGTCTGGTTATCGGCATGCACAAAGGGACAGCTTTCATCTCCTCCTGTATTGATCTTCGCTCCCAGGTTCTCCGGTTCGCTCCACCTGCCGTTCGCCATCCGCCTGCATACATAAATGTCTTTTCCTCCAAAACCACCAGGCCGGTTGCTCGAAAAATAAAGCTCGCGCTTATCGGGCGATAACGATGGAGCCGATTCCCAAAATTCTGTATTGACAGGCTCGCCCATGTTTTCGGGCGTACTCCATCCCTTTTTCGTTTTGGATGAAAAATACAGGTCGCAACTGCCCAGCCCCTCCGGAAAGTTGCAGCCGGTAAATACCAGCCATTCACCATCCTGCGAAATGTTCTGCGCACCTTCGTTGAAGTTGCTGTTAATGTCGCCATCCATTCCCTTTGCCTTGTTCCATCCGCTACTGTTTTTTTCACTCTCAAAAAAGTCTTCATTATACCCCTTCACACGTCGTGTAAAAACCAGTGTATTGCCATCTACAGTGATCGAGGGATAATATTCCAGGTCGGTTGTATTGATGCTGTCGCCAACGTTTTGAGGTGCAAAAACATAGTCTTTAGCAGGATGATCGGTTTCGTATTGCACTGCAAATTCAAACACACGTTTCCGGTATTCGCCTGCTTTGCGACTGGGCTCGTTCAAATCGGGATTGCTTAAAAAATCGGTAACCGCGGCCAATGCTTTTTTAAATTCGCCTGTTCCCGCCAGGTTAATAGCATAAGGCAATTTATAATCTTTGCTGTAAGCCAGGTCCAACTCAAACGCCTTTTCATAGTTTGCAATGCAGTTTGCATAATCTTTCATCTGCCCGTATATACCGGCTTTTGTAAGATAGGCATCTACATACCTGCTGTCCAGTTGCAGCGCCTGGTCTATAAAGTTTAATGCTTCCTTATAGTTGCCATTCTGAGCCTGGTCGAGCCCAAGGTTGTATAAATTGATTGCTTTTTTATTTACTTTTTCGGGATTATAGCTTTGCGTAAAGCCTGCCATCCCAACCATTAAAAAATAAAACAGCGTAATGATATATTTCATAAATATTGTTCGCATAGCCAACCTGGCTAATGATTAACGAAGCTATTCAAAAATTATTCCGTAGTCTTCAATAAAATGTTAAGGCACAGCAGGGTTATGTGGATGCCAGTTTTTACATTTGATGATCCATGACAGGGAGCTTAACTTTAGCGAGAGAAAGTTCAACTTTTGCCGAAGCAGTGGTGCAGGAATGCTTTATTAAATTTATTCTATGAAGTCCATTGTCAACATTTTGAGAATCATCGTAGGCGTTCTTTTTATTTTTTCGGGGCTTGTAAAAGCCAACGACCCGCTGGGTTTGGCCTATAAAATGCAGGAATTTTTTGAAATATGGGCCCAGTCCGGGTTTTTACCGGGCTTCATGCATGCATTGAACGATTATGCGCTGGCTTTTTCGGTGATTATGATCACGTTCGAAATTGTAGCGGGCGTAGCGGTGCTGGTAGGTTGGCGCATGCCTTTGTTCAGTTGGTTACTATTAATACTCATCGTTTTTTTCACCTTCCTTACAGGTTATGCTTACTTATCGGGCAAATTCAGGAGCTGCGGTTGCTTTGGCGATTGCATTCCTTTAACGCCCAGGGCTTCCTTTATCAAAGATATTTTCCTTACCCTGTTCATCCTCATCATTTTCTTTTACAGGAACAGGATCAAACCGGCTATGCCCGCGTTTCTTAGTATAGCCGTTATCGTTATTTCAACACTGGCTACTATCTGGATGCAATGGCATGTGCTGAGGCATCTGCCTTTTGCAGATTGTCTCCCTTTTCAAAAGGGAAATTCCATTCCTGAAAAGATGAAAATGCCAGCCGGAGCCATTCCCGATAGTTCGGTGATTACGTTTGTATACGAAAAGGGTGGACAAACCATTGAATTTACTTCCGACAATTTTCCGGAGGATTTTGATGAAAGCACTTACCATTTTGTAAAGCGGTACGATAAATTGGTTAGAAAAGGCAATGCTGAAATACCCATTAAGGATTTTGTGCTGATCACTCTGTCTGGCAACGATACCACACAAGCTTTGCTGGCTACGCCTGGAAAAGCCGGTTTATTGTTTATTAAAGATGATCCGGGTGCCGGAGCCTGGCTCAGCAATTTTAAAAATCTTCACACGCTATTAGGGCAAAAGCAAATACCCCTGTTTGTTATTTCGAACAATGTGGATGCAATTGCAGGGTATTTTGCCGACATGCCATCCGTTACTTTGTTGAAGTGTGATGTGGTGCCTATTAAAACAGCGGCAAGGGTTAATCCCACTTTTTTCCTGTTGAACAATGGAACGATACTTGACAAATGGGGTTATTCGGATTTTGACGATGCGATGGAAATGGTTAACGCGCAATCCAATTAACGTTGATTACCTACTTCGTAAAAAAAATGATGTATGCTGCGCTGGTGCTGGCTGGCGTAGTGGTATTGGTATTTTTTCTTTTCCAGGGGTTTGGTGATCCTGCAAGACTGGTATTGGGGCAAACCGGCGACAGCGCTACCATTCAAAACATCAGGAAGGAACTTTACCTCGACCAGCCCAAGTGGAAGCAGTTTTTATTGTATGTAAAAGATATTTCTCCCGTAAGCTATCATTCAAGGCAGGAAATAGAAACCAAAAAGCTGAAGGGATTGTTTATTGGCGGAGAAAACACGCTGGCTTTTAAATTGCCTTACCTGCGTACTTCTTATCAAACCAAAAGAGACGTGTTGACAGTATTGGCAGAGGCGCTGCCGGGTACATTATTATTAGCCACCGCGGCCATGCTGTTTGCTACTGTGGTGGGTATTGCGCTGGGCGTGCTGGCAGCCGTTAAACAAAACACCTGGATGGATACTTCGGCTGTTTTTACCAGTGTGCTTGGTATTTCTGCTCCTTCGTTCTTTATGGGAATATTAATTGCTTATTTCTTTGCCATTGTATTAGGGCCTTACACGGGGTTTAATATAACAGGCAGTTATTACGAGTACGATGATTATACGGGCGAAAAATACCTGTCGTTAAAAAACCTGATACTGCCAGCGTTTACATTGGGCATACGTCCATTGGCCATCATCACACAATTAACGCGCAGTGCCATGCTCGATGTGCTGAACCAGGATTACATTCGCACCGCCTATGCCAAGGGATTGAGCAAAACAAAAGTAGTGTGGAAACATGCGTTAAGAAATGCATTGAATCCTGTGCTGACTGCTGTTACCGGCTGGTTTGCGGAATTGCTGGCGGGTGCTTTTTTTGTTGAATATATTTTTGGGTGGAAAGGCGTTGGAAAAATAACGGTAGATGCATTGGACAAGCTCGACTTTCCCGTTGTAATGGGCAGCGTACTTATTACCGCTTCGTTGTTTGTGCTGATCAATATACTGGCAGATGTGTTGTATGCTGTAGTAGATCCAAGGGTGAAAGTTAGTGATAAGTGATAGGTGGTGAGTGATAAGTCTCTCTTACCACTTATCACTCACCACTTACTACTCTTTATTCCTCACCTTGAAAATATCATTATAATACAACGGCGTATCGTCGTCTTTTGAAAAGCCAATGATGATCACCCGGAAGTTTTGGGCATCGTCGTTATTGAACCATTTTACAGTTACGGATTTATTTCTTTCTGCAATCGTAACCGGGTTCCAGTATAACACGTCCCTGGTATCTTTATCAACACTTTTAGTACCTGTTTCATTGTAGTCAGGGGCATAAAATGTTGCTACCTTATCGTAGCCGTTTATAGTGGCGTTGTTCAATGCAGGCGGTTGTTTCGAAGCGACTGCGGGTTGCGTGTCGCCACGTTTTGTGTAAATAGCAACGGCTCCACCGCCACCACCGCCAACTCCTCCCACAAATGGTCCCTTTATTACTTTTACCATGGCAATATCGGCAACGGGTAAACTGCTGATCTGGCTGGCATCTGCAGGCATTTCATTTAAATAAATACCCACCTGGCTTCCCCTTATTATAGGTACATAGTTGCCATTCTGCATCTGTATTTGCAAACCGGCTACGCGCCCCTGCAGCCATTGCAATATATTGGTGTACGATTGCGCTTCCTGGTTTTCGTTCACAAAATCAAATACATTTTCGTTCATGCTTCTGAACATGCCACTGCTCAACTGTTCATTCAGTTTTTCCTTATTGCTTTTCTTTTGAGCGGTAATTTTTACTTCTTCCAACGTTTTAAATTTTTCGTTGGCAGCATGCTGGTTATCCCTGGTTGTAATGCCGCGGGCAACGTCTCTTGGCAATACATCGTTTGCAGGACGCTTAACCAGCGTGTAACCGCTTGGCGGCAAATTGCTTTTCAATGGTGCAAACATGTACAGAGGCTCAAATATTACATTCGTTTGCCTGGCAATGGCGCCTTTCTTTTCGTTGTTGAGTTGATAATATACTTTTATAGGCTCATCAAAAATGAGGTTGTTCAACACAAACACTCCGTTGGCATCTGTCTGTACCTGGTGTATCTGGTTGGTAGAATCCTGGAAATAAAAAATGAGGTTAACCGTGCTGTTGGCAGCAGCCTGCCCGCCATTGGTTGTTACTTTTCCTTTGTAAGAAATATAAGGCTGAGGCTGATACTTAATTTCGGGAAACTTACCTGACATGATCGATGCCCAGTCAAATCTTTTCCATTTTTCTGAAATCAGCAACGCATCCAACCCGGCTATATTTGCATCGTAGCCCAGGTAAGTGGCGGGTGCATCAATCTTTCCGGGAAAATCGCCGGTAAGATACATGGTGGTAAGTATGTTATTCTTTTCAAGTTCATCTTCTGTAGCACCATCGCGAACAAGTATGGTATAGCTGAGATAGCTGGTATCGGGTGCTATATCAAAAGCATTCAGCCCTCGTGCAGATTTACTGAGGTACAATGGTGGAAAAGACGGACGTCCCACCTTAATGGTTTCCGGTTGTATAAAGCATAAGCGTTGTGCCGCTACCTTTTCCTGTTCGTCGAAAATGGTTATTTGCAATATGCCGTTAATAAGTTTGTCGGTAGGAATAGAGCTGGAAATTTCGGGCGCTGCCTTGTTAATGCTGGCCTTATATACCAGTGTATTGTTGATGGTACCAATTATTTTATAACCTTTTGAACCCGATGGCAGGTTTATGAATTTAAGGGAATAAATAACTGCTTCGGGCGTACTGTTTACCTGCAGGTTTACGCCAGAGGTTGCCACTTCGGGAAGCTTTACGGTTTGTTTTTTGCCCTTTTTATCCTGCACAATTACCTGGTATTGTTTTTCTTTTTGCGGAGTGATGGTAAACAGCCCCACATTCCTGTCGAGCGAAGTAAAGCTGGCAATTTTTTCGGCAGGTTTTGCCGCATCCACCACATACCCGCTCCACTCCGCCGGTAAAGTGCCGTGCGATGAAAGCCGTATTGCAACTTTGTTAACCGCGCCTTCAATAAAGGTTCCTCCTTCGGGAAAAGCTGCCGCTGTCCAGGCAGATGTGCTATCCACCACCAGCTTTTGCGGCGACGAAGGATTGTTTACTACTATTGGTTGTATATACTGGAACGATTCATCGAAATTGAGCATCCACTGCGTGTAGGCCCTAACGTAGTAAGCGCCTTCCTTCAGCGAATCGGGTAATACAAAGCTGCCGTTTCCCTCTCCGTCGAACAAAGGAACAATGCGGCGGCTTACCTGGTTCTTATTACTATTATATAATTCTACAAAAAGACTGCTTGAAATGGCAGACCGGTTGTATCCCTCAAACACAACCGCTTTAAAAAACATGGTTTCTCCTGCTACATAGCTGTCTTTGGTAAACAGCATGTATATTTTTTCCTGCGGATAGCTTTGTTCAAACTGTTGCAGTGCCTGCTCGGCTTTATCTTGCGAAAACGCTGTGGCAAACGACAGGCATATTCCAAACAAAAACAAAATTCCTTTACTGATTCCGCTCATTGATACAAGTTTTTTTCGGCGTAGAATATAATGCAATTTAGTCATGTAAACTGTTAGACGAGGGTTAATTTTAACGATTATTCCCTGAAAAACCGTCGCAATATATACGACTGTTGGTATACGATAAAAATAACCACGGGAAAGTATGGCGTTTTTTAGAGTTTTCTTCCTGCATTCCTCATAACTAGCGCCGGTCTGTAGCGGTGACTTGAGTGCGGGCCGACCGGTGATAGCTTGTTACTTGTCTCGCAATTGCTACTATTCATTACTATATCCAAAGATTAAGCGAACACGGAAACAAGTGATGCGAAAGCACGGGTCAGCCAGCGCACTTGCCTTAGCGGCAGACCTGCGCTAGCTTTTTTGCCGGTTGGCGGCAATATATTCCGAAGGCAGTACTCCAAATTCCTTTTTAAAAAATTTGGCGAAATACTTCGGATTGCTAAATCCCACTTCATAGGCTATTTCCGAAACAGACTTTTGTGTTTTGGTCATCATTTGTGCGGCGCGTTTCATGCGGATGGTGCGGATAAAATCGAGCGGTGCCTTGCCGGTAAGCGACAACAATTTTTTATACAATGCCACCCTGCTCATCAGCATTTCGCGGCTCAGGTCTTCTACAGAAAATGCAGCCTCGGCAATATTCTTTTCTACTACTTCAACAGCTTTTTTTATAAAGGCTTCATCCACCGGCGTGGCACCAATTTCGCCGGGCGTTATTTCAATTTGTTTTTGAAACAGGCGGCGCAGTGCTTCCTGGTGCGCCATTAATCCTTTTATTCTTGATTGCAATATTTCAAAGCTGAAGGGTTTGGTAATATAATCGTTGGCGCCGCTTTCAAATCCCTCCAGCTTCTGTTCCTCGGCTGTGCGGGCAGTAAGCAGTATAACAGGTATGTGCGATGTGCGTGGATCGTTCTTTATTTTATTACACAGCTCCACACCGTTCATTTCCGGCATCATAATATCGCTGATCACCATATCGGGCAGCATATCCTGCGCCTTCTTCCAGCCTTGCTTTCCATTAGCGGCTTCGTAAATGGTATAGTGCGTGCGCAGGTTGTCTTTAATATAAAAACGGATGTCGTCGTTGTCATCTACAATCAAAACAGATCTTTTGCGTTTGCCTGCTTTTGCCTCCTCCTCATCCACTTCTTCAACAGTATGCATTACCGTTTCCTTATCTTGACCGTTTGCCTCCTGTGTGGCAAGGTTGCCCGATTGCTGAGGCAGCCACACCATGAATGCAGTACCCTCGCCAGGTGTGCTGTTTACTTCAATGCTGCCACCATGCAGGCGAACAAATTCTTTTGATATCGCCAGCCCTATGCCACTGCCCTGGTTGAGCACGTTTGCCGGCAACTCGTGCTGAAAAAAGCGTTCAAATATTCTGCCCTGGTCTTCCGCAGGAATGCCGATGCCGCTGTCTTTTACAATAATTTCCACTCCGGCTTCACTGTTTTTTTCTTTAACGTGCAATTGTACGCTGATGCTTCCTTTTTCGGGTGTGAATTTGAATGCGTTGGAGAGCAGGTTGAACATCACTCGTTCAATCTTGTCTGGATCGAAAAACATTTCAACCGATTGGGTATCCGCAGCAAAACTGAAATGAATATTTTTCTTTTCGGCAAGATCGGTGAACGATAGCGTTAGCTCTTCAATAAAACTTACAATATTTCCCGGCGAAGTTTGCAATCTCAGTTCCCGCATTTCCAGCTTGCGGAAGTCGAGCAACTGGTTTACCAAAGCCAGCAATCGTTTGGCATTGCGGAATATAAGCTGGAGCTGCTTTTTTTGACCGTTTTCGTCGGACTGCTTCATCATTTTTTCCACCGGTGCTATGATCAGCGAAAGGGGCGTACGGAATTCGTGACTGACATTGGTAAAAAATTTCAGTTTCAACATATCGAGCTCGTGTATGCGCTGCGCCTCCTTTTTTTGTTGCTCAAACCGAAAGCGCATGTTTGCTCTTTGTATAGTAACCCTCCTTGCAAGCAGCAGCAAACCAACAACCATCAGCGCATACAGTGCAAAGGCAGGAGCCGTTTGCCAGAACGGGGGTAAAATAGTAATGTATAATTGCTGGGCGTTGCCTTCGTTGGCTGCCTTCACCTTAAATATATATTTTCCGGGATCAAGATTGGTGTAGGTAACTGTTCTTTGTCTTCCATCGGTTGCTAGCCATTCTTTGTTAAAGCCTTCCAGCGTGTACAAAAAGCCATCTTTGGTGGAGCGCATGGAGCCTAATGCAGCAAACGAAATGGAAAAAATATTTTCGTTGTAACGGAGTGTTATGTTTTGGGTTTCAGTAATAGACTGGTTAAGAATAACATTTCCGTTGATCGTTTCTCCTGCTTCTACCGGTCGGTTAAAAAGCTGGAAGCCTGTGATAACGGTGGTTGGCGGATGAACAGATTCTTCAAATTTAACCGGGTTGAATATGTTGAAGCCATAAGGCCCGCCGGCAATTAATTCGCCCGTTTTGAGTTTGTAAAAAGCCTTATCGTTAAACTCCCTTCCCTGCAGCCCGTTCGATTCGTCGTAGTTGGTACAATGCAATACAGGCGCATTGCCTTTGCCGGTAGGCACAACCGCGTTGCTCAGCCCGTTAGGAGTAGTGATCCATAACCCTCCTTTGCTGTCTTCTTTAATAGCGAGGATAGTGTTGTCGGCCAATCCGTCTTCCTTACGGTACACTGTAAACGAATTCCCATCCTTATTCAATAAATTCAATCCTTCGCGGGTTCCAACCCATATTAGTCCCCTGCTGTCTTGCAGTATATTGATAACATTGTTATTGCTGAGCGAAGAAGAGTCGCCGTCGTCGTGCCCGATGTACCGGAAAGTATTGGTTCGCCGGTCCAGCACATCTATGCCGTTCGATGTGCCTATCCAAAGGTTTTTATCCTTGTCTTCCATTAAAGACGCTATATAGTTGGAATGCACGGTGCGACCGTCTTCTACCCGGAAATGAGTAAAATTGTTTTTCGCACGGTTGTACAGGTTCAAACCTGCGCTCAATGTGCCTATCCAGAGATTCTTATTTGAATCTTCAAATATTTCCCAAATGCTGTTGTCGGATATGCTGGTGCTATCGGCTATGTTTCTACGATAGTGGGTGAATTTTTTCCCGTCAAAACAATCCAATCCGCCAAAATAAGTACCGATCCATAGCTTTTGTTCAAAGTCAACACACAGGCTCACAATTACATCATTGCTCAGGCTATTGGGATTGGCGGGGTTGTGGCGATAGTTGGTAAATTTATTTTGCTTCCGGTCATAATATATCAATCCTCCACCGTTAGTGCCTATCCATATATTGCCTTTTGCATCTTCTGCAAAACGGTTTACGTCTTCATACGGCAAACTTTCTGCATCCGACACCTTGTGCCTGAAAAGGCTGAATTGCGAAAGCTTGTTGTCGAAACAACTGATGCCCTGCTTATAAGTGCCCAGCCATATTACATCGCTGCTGTCTTTGTAAACAGCGTAAATCGTATTCTGGCTGATGGTGGTATGATCTTCCGCATCGTTCAGCAGGTGCCGCACGGTCATGTTCCTTTTATTCAAAAGATTAATGCCGCCATGATCTGTGGCTATCCATATCAGGCTATCGTTCGATTGTGTAATGCCGGTTACAATATTGGTATTAAGGCGAGGCTGGCTGCTTTCCCTTGTAATGTGCAGCAGGTCGTTACTCAAAGGTTTATAATAAAATATGCCGCCGGGACTTCCGGACAATGGAATGCTGATCCAGAGTTCATTATCGGCATCGGTAAACAACGAATAGTTTTGCGTGTTGTTGCCGGCAAACAATTTAAGCCGGTTACTCCTGAACGTTACTTTGTAGCTGCGTCCATCCATTTTGTCTATCATCCCGTTGCGGTGTACCAGCCATAGGTTGTTGTCGTTGTCCTGAGCTACGGCTGCCACATCGCTGGTAGAAATGCTGAAAGAATCGAGCGGGTTGTGCAGGTAGGGTGTAATTTTTTTTGTAACGGCATCATACTTGTGTATGCCACCATTGTTTTGATAAACAAACCAAAAGTTATGTTGCCTGTCTTTAACCACCGAGGCTACCGCGCCAGGTGGCAAGCCCATGCCAACCAGGTATAGCTGATCTTTGCGGTTGAATTTTTCTGTAAAGGGATCATAGATGTTATTCCCGTTCCTGGTTGTTATCCATAACTTTCTTTCGGGCAGCTCAAATATTCTGTCGATATAATTATCGCTGAGCGAAGTAGAGTCCCGCAGATCGTGCTTGAATATTTTGAAATCGTATCCGTCAAAACGATTCAGCCCCGACATTGTTCCAAACCACATGAATCCCTTGCTGTCGCGGTAAATCGCATTCACCTGGTTATGCGAAAGCCCGTTGCGCAAATCGAGCCTGCGGAACTGGTAATGAAATTCCTGGGCGGAAATTCCGCCATGTATAAGCAGTATAATGGTGAGCAGATATAACAATTCCCGTTTCATATTGGCATATCCTGTCAAAAAACTAAAGTTAATATAAAACTCTCCTTGCAGTACAGTACCGGGCAAGATGTTGTGGTGCCTGTTTCAAAACTCTTTCATGATGTTACAACCCGCAGGGAGAGAACAGGTTGCCAACTTCTCAATAGTCAGCATCCGGTTGTTCAATTACGCACTGCCGCTGTATCGGAAGCGAACAGTGTGATTACCTGCTTTTTGTATATAATTTATTGATTGTTAGCTGCATAACTGTTTGGCATTTTCTTGGTCTACCGGAAATGCGTATGCGCATTTGCCGGAAGTAACATGCCTGGAAATACACCAACAAATAATACCAATATGAATGAAAAAAATGTATGGACGCTGCTTGCGAGAAAGCTTTCGGGCGAAGCTTCGGAAGAGGATATAAGGGAACTGGAAAAGCTGGTAATGCGAAATCCTGCTCAAACGTATGAGTTGGAAGTAGTATTGAATTTTTGGAACAATGCGCGGCTGATTATGAATGAAGCGGAAGAGAAAACCACAAAACGCAAATCGCAGGAAACAGGAAGCAAATAATCCCGGCAAGTTTGCACAGGCAATCTTACCGGGATTTATACGCTTTGTATTACAATTATTTTCCTAAAACCTTTCTAACGGCGGGGGCTACCTTCGTTCCAAACAGTTCAATCGACTTCATCATCTCTTTGTGTGCAGGAGCGCCAACATCCATGTGGGCTATATAGCGGGTAATGCCAAACAGTTCATGCATGTACAATATCTTATCGGTTACTTCGGCCGGATCGCCAATAAACAATGCACCTTCTTTTGTTCTTCCTGCATCGTACTGCGCTTTTGAATAAGGACCCCAGCCCCGCTCAGCGCCAATGCGGTTCATTTGCGATGCATAGTTGAAATAGTAGCCATCAATTACATCGGGTTGCTCGCTTACAAAACTGTGCGAATGAATGCCTACCTGCATTTGCTGTATATCGTGTCCGTGTTGCTGATACTCTTGCTTATAGTATTCTATCAAAGGCTGAAACTGTTTGGGCATGCCGCCAATAATAGCTACCATCAGCGGCAATCCTAACCGTGCTGCACGTTGTATCGATTGCGGTGTGCCACCCACGGCCACCCATATAGGGAGTTTGCCGTTATTGGTAGCCCGTGGATACACAGTTTGCTGTACCACCGGTGCCCGCAGCTTTCCCTTCCAGTTCACCACTTCGTTGTTGTTGATGTTGAGCAGCAGATCCAGCTTTTCTTCAAACAACTGGTCATAATCCTTCAGGTTGTAACCAAACAAAGGAAACGACTCAATAAAGCTGCCACGCCCCACCCCAATTTCTGCCCTTCCGTTCGAAATCAAATCAATAGTAGAAAAGTCCTGGTACACCTTTACCGGCTCTGCTGAACTCAAAACGGTAACAGTGCTGGTAAGCTTGATGTTCTTTGTGCTGCTTGCTGCGGCTGCCAGCACAATTTCGGGAGACGATATTGCATAATCGGGGCGGTGGTGTTCGCCCAGTCCAAATACGTCAAGACCGGTTTCATCTGCCAATTTTATTTCTTCCAATATTTCCTGCAGTTTGTTGCCTGCATTTGCCGGCTTTCGGGTTTGTGTGTCAAACGCCAAGTCGCCAAACATTCCTATGCCTAATTCCATATAGTTATAATTAATGATTGCAAAAGTAATATTCGTCGCTGCAATGCTTCTTGATGTAGGATAAGAAGCAACGTTATTGAATACTTCTAAGATTTTATAAACTATCGCGTTTTGTATGATAACAAAAACGTTTGCCTTTTTTCGGTCAGACCGCCCTTTGGGCGGGCCAACCGACGTTCCATCGGCCCGCCCAAAGGGCGGTCTGATGGATGTGAGGCAGAGACTGGAAATTTTAAATAGTAGTATGAATGCGCCGCAGATTCGCAGATGATCCTTTATCTGCGAATCTGCGGCAAAAAATGAATTTTATTATCTTAATAACATTGGATTTGATTTCAATGTCATTCCACACTTTAAAGTTTAATAAATTTGAATGATGAAAGTATTGAGTACCGGTGAAGTGCCCGCAATAGCCACAGAAATTTTACAACGGGAAGGCTTTGATACAACAGCAGTGCCTGCACGCAATCCAATGCTACCGGATGAACTGGTGTTTCTTTGTAAACAGCACGATGCTTTGCTGACGGGTGCGCACGATAAAATTAATGCAGCTTTTTTACAACAATGCCGGCATTTAAAAGTAATAGCATTGTATTCTGCTGGGTACGACAGGGTAGATGTAGAAGCGGCTACTAAACTGAAGATACCGATTGGCAATACACCTGTTGTATTGAGCGATGCTACGGCAGACGTTGCTTTTTTACTGATACTGGCGGTAGCGCGTAAAGCGTTTTTTATGCACAAGAATATTGCAAAGGGACAGTGGAAGCTGCCCGATACGTCGTTAGGAATGGGTATTGAGCTGAAGCATAAAACCTTGGGCATTTTTGGACTCGGCAATATTGGAATGGAATTGGCGCGCCGGTGCAAGGGCGCGTATAACATGGATATTATTTACCACAACCGCAGACATAATGCTGAAGCTGAAAAAGAGCTGAGTGCCAGACGAGTTTCGTTTGAAGAATTGTTGGAACAGAGCGATATCATATCTGTTCATTCGCAGCTTTCACACGAAACGCGGAATATTTTCAATGCCGATGCATTTAATAAAATGAAGCGCAGCGCTATTTTCATTAATACATCAAGGGGAGGAGTTCATAACGAAGAAGATCTCACCGCCGCACTACGGTCGGGTGAAATATGGGGCGCTGGTTTGGATGTTACCAATCCTGAACCTATGAAGCCCGATAATCCTTTGCTGGATATGCCAACAGTAGCGGTGCTGCCGCACATTGGCTCGGCAACCTTTGAAGCCCGCGAAGGCATGGCGCGCGTGGCCGCTAATAATGTTGTTGCAGGGCTGAAGGGACAACGGTTACCCTATGCGGTAAACCCGGAGGTGTATGGTGAATAGCGGTAGGTGGTAAGTGGTAAGTGAAGGGGCAGTAGTAAGAAAGCAGTAATTGAGAAACTGCCTCCTCACTACTGCCTTCTGCCTTGTATTAGCTGACCGCTGAATGCTGATCGCTGAAGGTCATTCAAAATCAAATATCTTTTCCATCAGCACCCATTTTTCGCCGGGCTTTGCCCAGGGAATTGCCTGCTGGTATTTCCACATCAGCTCTTCCCATTCCTGCACTTTTGGCTCGTTTTTGTCTACCGCTTTTTTTCTTTCAAACGAAAAATCATCGGTTGTTTCCAGTATCATAAACATGCGGTTGCCCGTTCGGTAAATTTCAATATCCAGAATGCCTGCATCCAGGTCGGCCTTATGTACTTCCTTCCAGCCTACACCCGGTGCGTGCCAGTTTTCGTATTCTTCTATGCTTTTAGGATCATCAATAAGGTCGAGCGCGAGGCAAAAGCGTTTCATTATTTAAAATTTATCAATTAAAATAAGTGTGAAAAGCACGGATGGTTTGCAAAGCTGCATCATCCGGCGCGGGTAAAGGAAATATTTCGGCAGAAATATAACCGGGATAATTAATTTCTTTTAGCGCCAGCGCTATTTCATTCACCGGCGTATGTCCCCAACCGATAGCTTTCCGGTTGCTGTCTGCAAAATGTACATGTCCTATGTGCGCACCATGCCTGCGAATGGTGGCGGCAATACTCTCTTCTTCAATATTCATGTGAAAAAGATCGGCCAGTAATTTAACATTGCTGGTATCCAGGTTTTTTACAAATGCAACCGCGTCGTCAAAGCGATTGATCAGATTGGTTTCATAGCGGTTTAAAGGTTCATATATCAGCGGAACGCCCGACTGTTCTGCCCAATGCCCCAGTATATTCAAACCTTCGGCCAGCCATTGTAACGATTCTTCGCGCGTGCCACCTGCTGCTATATTGCCCTGCATGGAGCCTATAATAGCGGGCGCGTTCAACTTTGCCCCAAACTCTATCATGTCTTTTATAAAGTCCATTGCCTTGATCCGGATGCCGGCATCGGGGTCTGTAAGCGTTAAACCTTGTATTACCTTGCCTGCACCAGTACCCACGGCAGCAATGCTGATGTTGAATTGATCTGCGCATTTTTGTACCCGCGAAATGTCAACAGCATTGGCATCTGCGGTAAACAATTCTACGGCATCAAATCCTAAGGCTGCTGCTTTGTTCATTCCTTCTTCCAGGTTGTTCCAAAAAACCCAGGGACCGGTTTTAATTTGTGGCACCAGTGCTATGGTAACTGCAGATTTCATTGTTTTAATTTTATGAGCGATCAGCGATCAGCTATGAGCCCAATGCCTTACACCTTACACCCTACACCCCACACCTTCTAGCTTACCTCCACCATAATCTTTGTAATATTTCCGGGATCATCCGACCATTGCTTCAAGGCTTCCCCGGCATTGTCGAGCAAAACGGTTTTTGAAATAACGTCGTCGCAGGGAAACCAGCCGTCTTCGAGATAGCTGATCACATCAGGAAAGTCGCCCAGGCAATTGCGTGAGCCGAGGATCTCAATTTCTTTTTTCACGAAAAGCCCTGTGTTATATTCCACCGGTTTTTTGCCGTAGCCAATATATACTACTCTGCCGGTGTAAGATACTACGTCTACTGCTGCCCGGTAGGTTATATGATTTCCCACCGCTTCAATTACCACATCGGGACCGTTGCCATCGGTTAGTTCATCGAGCGCATGTTGCAGATCGGTAGTAGTACTATTAATGGTAGCCGATGCGCCCACTTTTTGCGCAATGCCTGTTTTATAGTCGCTTACATCTACCGCAATTACTTCGGCTCCGCGTTTCAGCGCGCCTGCCACAGCACCCAGTCCCACAATACCACAGCCTATTACTACCACAATATCATCTTCGGTTACTCTCCCCCTGTCTACCGCATGAAAACCTACCGTGAGTGGTTCAACGAGTGCTAATTCTCTGAGTGATAGTTTGCCGGAAGCATGCAGCTTGTTCCAGGGAACAGTAATGTATTCCGTCATGGCACCGGGGCGACGCACGCCCATTGTTTTATTATCTATACAGGCATTGGGACGTCCCTTGCGGCAGGATATGCATTTGCCGCAATTGAGGTAAGGGTTCAACGTAACGTTCATGCCTGGTTTAAAATTTGCCGGAACATTCTTGCCCACTGCTTCAATCACGGCACCCACTTCGTGCCCCAGCACATTCGGGTATTCCTGTAGTTCAAACAAGCCGCGGAAACCGTTTAAATCGCCGCCGCAAAAACCTACCATACCAATTTTCAACAACACTTCGTCGGCGCCAGGGGATGGCTTTTCAATTTCGCGTATTTCTGTTTTGCCTGGTTCAACCAAAACTAAAGCTCTCATGGTATAATATTATTGCTTAGGTAAATTGTTTTCAGGATTTCCCTCGAACCACATTTGGTTTTTTACGGGAGCTACCAGGGTGTTGATTTCATTGAGTAATGCAGGTGGAATGGTAAGGTTGATGGCCGCAAGGTTTTGTTTTACCCTTGCCAGCTCGCACATTCCGGTAATGGTAGTGGCTATGTCTGGATGAGCAGTAGCGTAGGCCAATGCTACATCGCTCAAAGCTAAGCTATAATTCTTACAGGCACGGATAAGCGCAGGTTGAATACTGATCATTTCTTTGGGCGACCGATGCCATTCGGGAAGAGATGCATCTGTGAGTATGCGTTGGAGAAAAGGCGCTGCGTTCATAAGTCCAAATCCTTTTTGTTTGGACAAGGGTACCAACTCATCGTTAATTTCATCTTCCAGTAAATTGTAATGTGCCCACGACAAAAGCGTGTCTATTTCAACCTGCCGGGCTATATGCGCCATATACCGAACAGGCAATCCTGTAATACCCACAAACCTTGCCTTGCCGCTTTCTTTCACCTTCATTATAGCTGGTATTGCTTCGTTTAAAACCTGCTCTGCCGTGCCAAATTCAATATCGTGTACCTGGTAGATATCTACATAATCTGTTTGCAGTCGTTTAAGCGATTCATCAATGCTTGTAAGCGCCCGCTTATAGGAAAAATCGAACCCTGCTACATACCTGCAGCATTTGGTGGCTAAAACAATATCCTGCCGTTTCCCTTTCAAAGCCTTGCCCAGCCGTGTTTCGGCAAGGGTATCGCCATAAAAAGGAGCCACATCAAAAAAATTAATGCCGTTGTCGAGCGCATGATGTACCGCATTGATTCCTTCCTGCTCTTCCACCGGTTCAAATACATTTCCAAGTGGCGAAGCTCCAAATCCAAGAATTGAAACATTTAGTCCTGTCTTACCAAGCGTGCGGTATTGCATGTTTTGTTAAAATGAGGGATAAAGATATTTGATAATTTGAGATTTGGCATTTGAGTTTTGAAATTTGACGCGTACCTCATATGGTTTATCTTTATTCGATTTAAAACCTTTCAAAACGCCATATGTCTCTTTTTCGCTTTATACCAGACAAACACGATGTATTGCAAGACCAGAATGCACCTGAGGACAAGGGAACGTTCAGGCATTGGTTGTATGTGGTCATCTTCCAAAGCAATACAAAAGCCGGTAAGCTGTTCGATATTATACTGATCATTCTCATACTTACCAATGTGGTATTGCTGGTATTGGAAAGCGTTGAGTCGATAGCGTTGGTTTTTTCGGAAGTATTCCATGTGCTGGATTATGTTTTTATGGTTGCGTTTACACTGGAATATCTGCTCCGGTTATACTGTGTGCGGGAGCCTAAAAAGTATGCAAAAAGTTTTTACGGCATTATTGACCTGTTGTCTATACTGCCTTCTTATCTTGAATTTGTACTTCCCAACTGGCATATGCTGATGATCATCCGTTCTTTCCGATTGTTGCGCATCTTCAGGATATTCAGGATGGTTCGCTTTTTAGATGAGAGCAGGTATATGATGTTTGCGTTATTGCGGAGCTTTAACAAGATCATGGTGTTCCTGATTTTTATCGTGCTGCTCACAATTTTTTTAGGATCGCTTATGTATGTGCTGGAGTATGAGCACAACCCGGGTTTCCACAGCATACCGCAAAGCATTTACTGGGCTATTGTAACCATTACTACTGTTGGTTATGGCGATGTGGCGCCTGCAACAGCCGTTGGAAAGATCATTGCGTCATTTATTATGATACTGGGTTATGCCATCATCGCTGTGCCTACCGGCATTATGTCTGCATCGCTGGTATCGCAATACAGGGATATGGATAACGACGACAGGGTATGCGCCAACTGTGGTAATAAGGATCATGCATCTGATGCAAAGTTTTGTAAAAAATGCGGGCACGTACTCGATGAAAAATAAATGATTTATGCAGCGTAAGTTTTTAATGAAATGTCTTTAGCATCATGCGAGTAATAGTCATTCCGCTTTTACTTATTCTTCTTTCGGGTCTTTTTTCTTGTGACAGGATTAAAGCGAAAGGGCATGCTGTAATGAAGGGTACAAAGGAAAAAGTGAAGAATGCAAAGGATAACGCCGTTGATCAGGTATTGCCCACATTCGATAGCTATACTCCCGATACAAAGTTTAATAAGAAGAGGTTTGAAGAGTTCTTTGGATTTGCACCAACACCTGATGTAAATAATATTTATTGCTTTGGCGATCAGATGGGCATTGATTCAAAATTCTTTTTTTCCTTTACATGTGATACAGCTACAAGAGATAAAATAGTTTCTCATTTAAAGTTGGCATTGTCGCCGGAGCCAGATGGTTTTGGAAGCGGATTGTGGCAGAATTTTCCCTGGTGGGATAGTGCAACAATTATGACATTGCATCCATTTAAAAGAAAAGGTGAGCATGAATATTACCAGTATTTGTGGTATGATAACCGTAGCTGTAAATTATACTACATGGACTTTGATATGTAACGCTCACACATGTTCAAAAACAAACATCTTTATGCGAAATATTTGGAGGGGTATTGTAACAATGTTTATCTGTGTTGTGCTATGCATGCCCGTAAGTGCGCAGGTTGCGAATGAGCCTCAAAACAATCCTGAAGATTGGTCGAAGCCGTATCCACCTTTCAGAATAGTGGGCAATGTATATTATGTAGGGACGTACGACCTGGCTTCTTACCTGATTGTAACCGATAAGGGAAACATCCTCATCAACACGGGATTGGCAGGTTCGCTGTCCACTATAAAAAAGAGCATTGCTGACCTTGGTTTTAATTTTGCTGATATTAAATTACTACTTACAACGCAGGCCCATTTCGATCATGTAGGTGCTATGGCTGCTGTAAAAAAAGAAACCGGCGCACAGTTTTGGGCCAATGCTGCTGAAGATGATGTGTTGCGATCAGGCGGAGCGTCTGATTATGAGTTGGGCAGGCTGGGTGTGAGTTTTGAACCTATTGTACCTGATACTCTCTTGCAAGATAATGCTGTTATTCAGATGGGTGGTACCAAACTTATGCTGTTGCATCACCCGGGACATACGAAGGGCTCCTGCAGTTATTTACTTACAACGAAAGATGAAAAACGATGGTACCGGGTGTTGATTGCTAATATGCCTTCGATTATCATTGATAGAAAGTTTTCAGAAGTGTCTGCCTACCCCAATATAGAAAAGGACTATGCCTATACGTTGCAGGAAATGAAAAAACTGAAATTTGATATCTGGCTGGCTTCTCACGCCAGCCAGTTCGGGCTGCATGAAAAACACAAGCCGCAAAAAGGCTATAATCCGGCAGTTTTTGTTGACAAAGATGGCTATGCCAGGGCGTTGAAAGAATTGCAAAGTGAATTTTTGAAGAAACAGAAAGCGCCATCACACTAACATATCTGAAACAAAAAAAGTATATGCAACAGCGCTGGCCTGGCTGCGGAACTGGGTATGCATTGTTGTGAGGAATGATGCTGATTACGACAATGATAATATTTTGTTTCCCCGAGGTTAACATTAGTTTAATACTACTGCCTTCTTTTTGCCGCGGTTTTGAGCGGCAGCGTTTGCATTGAACACCTGCGTTGTCAAATTTTTTGACCTGTGTTTATGCAAAAAAATGCAAACGTTTGCAGGTTGCCGTCACTTACCAAATCAAAAATATAATACTATGTTTACTCCGTACAAATTGATTAACCAAAATTACTTATGCGTATGAGACAACGATTGCTATGGCTGGTGGCGTTTTTATTGCCATTCACGCTTAGCCTTTCAGCCCAGGGCAGTAAGAAAGCGGTATCGGGTACCGTTAAAACCGAAACCGGCGATGTGGTGGTGGGCGCCACTGTTACAGCCGAAAATTCTTCAAGCAAAGCAAAATCAAGCGTTACTTCCAACGACGAAGGTGTTTTCACCTTTTCAAATCTCGCAAATGGAAATTACAAGTTTACAGTAAGTTATGTAGGGTATACTGCCGAAACGGTTAGTGGTACTGTAGGCGACGACGGTTTGCAGTTGAATATTGTTTTAAAAGTAGCTGCTCAAAGCCTCGAAGATGTGGTGGTAGTGGGCTACGGCACTCAACGGAAAAAGGATGTAACCGGAGCTGTAAAATCTGTAAAAGCCGAATCGTTTAACAAAGGTATTGTAAACAACCCGCAGCAGTTGTTGCAGGGTAAAGTGGCTGGTGTAAACGTTACTGCTTCCAGTGGCGAGCCGGGAGCTCCTGTAAACATTGTTATCCGTGGTGCAGCCAGTGTAAGAAATGGCAGTGCCCCGCTTTTTGTGGTAGATGGTGTTCCGTTGGATAATGCTGGTACCGGCACGGGCGATGCGTTGAACTTTTTAAATCCTCAGGACATCGCATCGATGGATGTATTAAAAGATGCATCGGCTACAGCGATATATGGTTCCCGTGGTGCGAATGGTGTAATTATCATTACTACCAAAAGAGGACGTGCAGGTACCTCTGTTTTAAACTTTACTACCAGCGCCGGCATTTCAAAGGTTGCGCGCAAATTACCTGTGTTTTCTACCGACCAATTTAAAAAGGAAGTGGTGGCCGCAGGCGGTACGCTGGAAGATTTTGGATCTTCTACCGACTGGCAGGACGAAATTTTCAGAACAGGAAATACATTTGAAAATAACTTAACGCTGAGTGGTGGCGCTAATAAGCTGGTATATTATGCTTCGTTAAATGCTCAAAATCAAACCGGCATTTTAAAAGGAAGCAATATGAAACGGTATACCGGCCGTTTCAATGCCACACAAAAATTCTGGGATGATCGTTTGTCGGTAGACGTTAACCTTACTGCTACCAATACCAACAATCGCCGTCCGCCCATCGAAGGTTTGCTGGGAAGCGCTATTTCCAACAATCCAACTTTGCCGGCCAGAGATGCTGATGGCAATCCTGCTATTTTCCAGAATGTGAGCAATCCACTACTGGAGTTAGAGCTGTACAAAGACATTGCTTCGGTAAACCGCGTGTTGGGTAATATTTCCCCCACTTTAAGAATTATCAGAGGGCTTACCTACAAACTGAACTTTGGTATTGACAATGCCACTACCACGAGAGACATTGTAAATTTTGCCAATGCGGAGCCGCAAAGAGACGGAAGGTTTGAAACGCAAAATATACTGGTGAGGAACAGGCTGATCGAAAACTATCTCACCTATACCAAAGATATCAATGAACATTCTTTCTCTGCTATGGCAGGGCATTCGTACCAGAACATCCTGTATCAATATCGTAGCTCAAGCATTAATAAGCTGCCGCTCAACGACCTTGATCCAATCTACAATCCTGGTATAGGACAGGAACTCACGATGGCGAATAACCGCCCTACAGGTAATGCAAACATCAGCGAGTTGCAGTCGTATTTTGCCCGTATCAATTATAGCTTTGATAACAGGTACCTGTTGACGGCAAGTTTCAGGATGGATGGTTCTACCAAATTTGGAGAGAACAATAAATACGGTTACTTCCCATCCTTTTCATTAGGCTGGAATATAAAGGAAGAGGCATTCATGGAGAATTCTCCTTTCAGCGCATTAAAGCTGAGAGGTGGCTGGGGTATGACGGGTAACCAGGAAATTGAACCCAAATCTACCCAGGCATTGTTCAGAACTGAAGTAACATCGGGCACGAGCTATCCCCTGTACCCAACGGGTGCTTACCCACCGGGTACTTTCTTTGCACGGTTTGCGAATCCTGATCTGAAATGGGAGGCTACCCAGCAAACCAATATTGGCCTGGAGTTTGGCCTATTCGGCGGTGCTTTGAATGGTTCTGTTGACTGGTTTAATAAAATCACCAACAACATCCTTTTATCTATTCCTCCGCAAGATCCTGTACAGCCTGCAGGAACTACCTATGCTAATATTCCCGGAATGGAAATCAAGAACACCGGTATTGAGTTTGACCTGGAGTATCGCAAAAAAATTACCCGCAATCTGACTCTCGGAATTGGCGGTAATGCCACCTTCATGAAAAACACCGTGACAGGTTCTCCTTACCAGGTTATTTTCTCCGGCTCGGCCACCGGCTCTGGCTTAACAAGCGCAACATTGAATGGTTACATCAATGGCAATCCCATCGGCTCTTTCTATTTGCTTGACTTTATTGGCATTGATGAAGATGGTAACAGCAAATATGCTGACTCGGATAAGGATGGTATTATTACTCCTAAAGACAGGATTATTGCTGGTTCTGCAATACCCAAATCTATGTACAGCTTCTTTGGCAACCTCTCTTATAAAGGTTTCGACTTTGTTGTGAACTTTAACGGTGTAGGCGGTAATAAAATATACGATAATACTGCTACCGCAAATTTCTATAAAGCCAAAATTGCTAAAAACAGCAATACTACCACAGAGGCAACCAAATATCCGGATGAGTCTATTAATAATGCCGCAAGCGTGAGTACCCGTTATTTAAAAGACGGCGGTTATTTGAGGCTTAACAATATGATGCTGGCATACAACTTCAATACAGAACGTTTGGGAGTTCAAAAATGGATCACCAATCTGCGCTTGTCTGTAACAGCACAAAATCTTTTTGTAATTACAAAATACGATGGTTTTGATCCGGAAATTAATAGCGATAGATCAATTGATAGGGCAGTATCGTACGGTATTGACTACCTGAACTATCCTAAAGCACGTTCGGTTATTTTCGGTTTAAATCTGTCATTTTAAAATTTGATTGCCATGATTAAGAAGCTATTTTATATACTTTCTATATACACCATTGTTGTTGTAATAAGCAGTTGCAGCAAATTGGAGGAGCAGGTGTTGGACGAGACGTCGAGTACCGGCGCAACAGATAAAGAAATAACAGAAGGGCTTATTGCGCCGGTGTATGCAGTGTTGCCCGGGCTCTTTCAGCACACACAGTATTTTGCGTTGCAGCAAATTTCTACCGACGAAGCCATTCTGCCTTACAGAGGCGGTACCGACTGGGGTGATAATGGTATTTATATTTCTTTGCACAGGCACGAAACCACCAGTTCAGATCCCAATGTGCGTAATGTTTGGAACAATATTACTTTGGGTTTGTCGCGTGCTATTCTTGCCATTACTACCTTGCCAGCCAGTACCGACCCTAATGCACCGCTTTTTTTAGCTGAAGCAAGGGGAATGAGAGCTTACTACAATTTATTAAGTCTCGATTTATTTGGAGTGGCGTTTAAAAAAGATGATCCGAAAGTCAATTCTGTGATTTTACGGGGCAATGATGCTGTTGAATACATCAAATCGGAGTTGCTTGCTATTGAACCATTGGTAAGAGACGATACAGGTCCTGGCAGAATTACAAAAGCTGCCGTTTGGGGTTTGCTGGCAAGGTTGCATTTACAATCTGCTGTATACCGCGATATCTATGGTTCATTCAACTTTACAGGTGAGGACATGGATAAGGTGGTTGAGTATTGTGATAAGATCATCAATTCAGGCAAATTTGAATTATCGGCTGAATACTTTGACATATTCGGCGATGCCAATCATACCAACAAAGAATTGATTTTTGCTGTAGACCAAAGAGCGGACCTGAACGGTCACAACCGTATGGCTTATTTCTCGCTTTCCGGCGACCAGTTCCCGCTGCCAGCTTATCCCGGCGCTAACGGTACTGACGGTCCTGGTATTACCCCCGATTTTTATCAAACCTGGGAGAGCGCATACGCACCGCTTGATCCGGCAGAAGCAGATGGTCGTTTCTTTAAACAAAACCTGGAGATCTATACCAACCCTGCGGCTACCTGTGTTCCTGCGGCTGATTTCCATATCAACCGCGGCATACTCAGGGGTCAACAGTATGGTTTGATTCGTACAAACGGTGTGTTTGAAAAATGTGGCAATGGGGACATGAAGGTTGGACCTCTTTACAACGTTACGCGTAACAGGCCTGATTTACCGGTAGACTTTACCAGGCTGATTGATTTTGGTACTTACAGCAACTACAACAACGGTTACCGGGTAGAAAAATATGAATTCAGTCGCGGATCGGTGAGTGGAAGAAATTTTGGAGAGCATGATATTGTGATCTTGCGCCTGGCAGATATTTACCTGATGCGCGCCGAAGCTAAATTGCGCAAAGGAGCAGGTAATGAAGCTGCGGCGTTGGAAGATGTGAATACCGTTCGTGCGTCCAGGACTGCGCGCATTGTTCCGCCGGCTTTAACTGAAATGAATCTTGATCTGCTGTATCGCGAAAGAGGTTTTGAGTTGTATTGGGAAATGGTGCGTCGTACCGATATGATCCGCTTTGGAAAATACGAAGGCGCCTGGACAGAGAAAACCAACTCCGATCCCAAGAAGCGCATTTTCCCTATTCCGCAAAACGCCATCGATGGTGCGTCTAACCTTCCGGGTTATCTTGTGCAGAATGAGGGATATTAAGCGTAAACTCCAGGACACAGTCCCGTAAGAACATAATAAGTACGACGTCAGAGACGTCATACAGCAACAAGTATAAAATTAAAAGCCCCCGGTCGATTGATTCCGGGGGCTTTTAATTGTCTTGTATGGATGTAAGATGATGTCGCCCGGAGGCGACAACAAAACTGAGCGCGGCGAACCTGCCTGACGGCAGTGAGGGACGCCCCGCATAGCGAAGACCGTTAGGAGAATGTAACCTTGCCAGAATGAATCTTTTGGGCGGACACTGCGCGGTAAAGCAGCCGCCACTGATCTATATATGCCGTAAGCATTACCGTTTTGTAACCATTGAAAACAGGATCGTATTTTGCCGCGTTAGCGGCTACCCTTCAAATGATCGTTGAACAGTAAAACTTATTATAGTGATATACGCGTAAACTGTACCGTTAGTGCCCACGTAAGTCTTAACTGGCTCCCCCCTTACTTCACAATCTTGATCAACCGCCTGTTCTTTCCGTCATCAAATCGCATCCAGTAAACTCCCTGAGGCAATGCACCCATATTGTTGAGTGGCAAGTATTGAATAACGTCCTGGCTTACAGGAATAGTTTTAGTAAATACAAGCCTGCCCGTTTCGTTAAATAATTGAAGTGACGCGTTGCCCGTAACTTTCGGCTTGATGAGTAAGGTTAACCCGGTAGTAAATGGCACAGGATAGGCTTTCAGCCAGTCATTGCCCAATATCTCTTCTGCGTCGCGCTCCAATCGTTCGCCGCTTAATATTTCGTATGCTATGCGCATGTTAGGAATGCCGTAGCCAACACGGTCATCCGGATTGTTGTATTTGCTGGCGCTTTTTTTAACAGCGTCAAAAATTTCAGCATTGGTGAGCTCCGGAAAGGCCTGCCACAAACAGGTGATCAGACCCGCTATATTAGGATTTGAAACCGAAGTTCCATAGGCTGTAACAGGATTGCCGTCGTAACCTGCCACCACTGTTGGCGCTCCAATAGACGCAATATCAGGCTTTATCCTGTTGTCGGCAGAGGGTCCATAGCTCGAAAAGCCAGCCGGGTTGCCACTTGTAGTTACAGCGCCTACTGCCATTACGTGTTCACCATCTGCAGGCGCCACAATATAATGCCAGGCGCCTTCGCCGGAATTGCCCGCGCTGTTGGTAACAAAAATTCCTTTTGCTGCCGCGTATTCTGCACCTCGTGTAATGATGGTCGTTTTGCCATCCATATCAGCGTAGCTATAGTTGGTGCCCGCATCGTCAAAATCGGAATAGCCAAGCGACGATGATATAATGTCAACGCCCAGGCTATCGGCCCTTTCGGCGGCGGCTACCCAGTTCTGTTCTTCTACCTGGTATTCCGATCCTGCATCTTCGGTGCGGAAAAGGTAATAATGCGCCTTGGGGGCTGTGCCTACAATTTTACCCGGCACATTGGCGGCTATAGTAGAAAAAACAAACATGCCGTGATCATTTTCTTCGGTTACGCTTGTTTTATTTTTTACAAAATCCCAGGTGCCCAAAACCTGGTTGTTTAACCGAATGCTGTCGAAAGCAGGGTTTGTATCGTATTTGTAAAACCCTGCGTCCAGTATCGCTATCGTCATGCCTTCACCCCTAAAGCCTTTGTTGTGCAGGAACTGACCTTCGTGTATGTTTACCTGCGCATAGTTATTACCGTAGTTAAAATAATTATCTGCGCCCATCACCTTCGATGATTTACGAACAGGCGTAATGTCGTTTCGGAATTTGTCTGGCCTCGATCTGTTGCTTTGCCGTATGCGGGGTGCCGCCCGGCTTATTTTTTTTACGAACGAAAAGTTGCTGATTTTATCAAGAGCTGCTTCATCGCTGGTTTGGATCAATACCTGGTTCAGCCATTTCGAAGTATTAAAAATGATTACATCACCGGCATCGCGCAAACTGTCGAGATAGGAGGGGTTTACCGGCAGGTCGGTGCTGTCTATCGAAAGGTTTTGCCGGCTCCTGCGCTCTATGGCTTTGGCGGAAAGGAAAGCAGCAGGATCGCTGATGGAAAACGGATTGTTGTTTTTGTCGGTAAACGACACAATATATTTTGTGAACTGCGCGTGGGCGCTGTTCAACGAATACAACAGGATGATTGTGATTGTAAAAACTGCCTTCATAGATAGTGTTTAAACAATATTGGCATTAGTTATGTTCAATAGCACTCAGCTTAATTCCATAACCGATATAGGAAAATGAATTCCGGATGGTATCGCATTTTTTATAGCCGTTCATTGTTAATGCCAGCGAGTCGCAATCCAAGCCAGGCGGGCATGGAACAGGCGCATCACCAGGATTGGGTTTTATAACCCTGCAGTTCCCTTCCACTATATTTCTCTGGTAAATCCAATGAATGAAATCTTTATAAACAAGCCCGGTATTTTTTGCATATACTTCGGCGCTATAATCCCTCGATGCATAACTGTTAGGAGACAATTCGGGATCACCTGCAGTTTCATCTATCTGTTGAATGGTAATTGTATTGTCGTAAACGTTATCGTTTACCGTATAGGGTAAATCAACATCGCGATAGTTGTATTCCCAGTATTGCAGGTAGCCCAGGTCTTCCACCGCGTTGATATAACTATTACCTTCCCAATAGTAACTCTCCTGCACCGGGTTGGTTAATTTTATAAAACGCAGGTTGTTTTCAACATATTCCAGCGACCGTTGCAGTGGCGTTGCCATAAAGGTTGCATTGTCTTTCCATTCGCCCGTGCCGTCCACATTTCTGATCATGCGCCTGATGCGGTAGCTTGGGCGTCCCATTGCATCGGTTATCTCAGCCTCCACCAGGTCCTTAGCCTGGTAGCTATGTACTTCTTTCTCGGTATCGAAGTTTACAAATACCGTGGAGTCGAGCCTGTAAATAATGTACTTGCCTACTTCCAGGGGATAATACTCCTGGTAAGAGCGAACAGTAAAGTCTTCTGTCTGCTTTTTACAAAACTGCATGGAAAAGAACAGCAGTATCAAAACAGCAAACGAAAGATATTTTTTTAACGGTGTCATCCTGACTGATTAGTGAGTAAAGTTAATGATGTTGCCGCCTGAACGATTCCCCAGGCGAGCTAACTGTACAAAATTAAATCGGAAAGCAATCAGCTTTCCGATTCCATAACGTTTTGATGTACTTTTTATTGCACATCGTTATTCTATTATGAGCCTGTAAGTTGTTGAACTACAATAATATTCAGGACATCAATTCCGTAAAATAACACCGCCTCCAATCACATCGTCGCCCTCATAAAATACGGCGCTTTGTCCGGGGGCTATTCCCTTTACCTGGTCGTAAAACTGCACCCGGATGCCTTTTTCGTGGTTGTGCAGGGTAGACAAGGCACCTTTGTCTTTATAGCGAATTTTAGTGATCGCTTCCATTTCATCGTCCACGCCATTGTATTTCAGCCAGTTCAGTTTGCCTACCAGCATTTCCTGCCGGTTGAGGTCTACTTCATCGCCCAGCATTACTGTATTGGTTTCGGGGTCGATATGGGTTACAAAAGCAGGTTTTCCCAGCGCAATGTCCAGCCCCTTGCGTTGACCTACTGTATAGAATGGGTATCCCTTGTGCTGGCCGATGATCTTTCCGTTGCGATCGATAAAATTGCCGCCGGTTACTTTTTCTTCCAGTCCCTCCACCCGGCGTTTCAAAAAGCCGCGGTAATCGTTATCCGGCACAAAACAAATTTCATAGCTTTCGCTTTTTTTAGCCAGTTCGGGATAACCGTAATCCATCGCCATCTGGCGGATCTCCGTTTTCCGGTATTTGCCCAACGGTAATAATGTGCGGCTCAACAGGTCCTGCTGCAGCCCCCACAATACATAGCTCTGGTCTTTCAACTCGTCTAACCCTTTGCTGATATAATACCTGCCGTTGCTGTGCTGATGAATGTTGCCGTAATGACCGGTAGCAATATAATCGCAGCCCAAGGCATCGGCTCTTTTCAGCAGCGCTCTCCATTTAATATGCGTATTGCACATCACGCAAGGGTTAGGCGTGCGGCCTGCCAGGTATTCTTCCACAAAATTATCTATCACCGCGTCGCCGAATTCGCTTCGTATGTCCAGTATAAAATGAGGAAATCCGTGTTCAACGGCTGCCATGCGTGCATCATTAAAGCTGTCTACATTGCAGCAGCCGGTTTCTTTTTTGCTGCTGCCTGCACTGGCGTAGTCCCATGTTTTCATGGTAATGCCCACCACTTCATACCCTTCGTCGTTCAGCATCAGCGCCGTAACGGTACTGTCGATACCGCCGCTCATTGCCACCAAAACTTTTCCTTTACGGCTCATATAGTAAAATATTAGCCTGCAAAAATACGGAAAAAGGGATAAGGTGGAAGGTAGAAGGCATAAGGTGGAAGGTAGAAGGTGTAGGGTATGTGGCCTTATACCCTACGCCCTATACCTTCCACCTTTCCCCAGATTTATTTCATCACCTACCGGTCCTTTTATATTTTGTGTATTCAATTGGTTGGCTTTCATGCTGTTGATCTATTCTACATTACCCGGTTCGCGTTTGCAGTATATATGCGATGTGCTGTTGCACGATATGGGTGGCATAGAACTGAGTTATACCCAAAGCCTGGATAGCTTCATGAACTACAATGGACCTAAACTTAATTATTCGGATAGCCCGGTTGCCGGCGATGCGTTTTGGGTTGTTCCTGCAAGTTTGCTTTTTGAAAATACTATCGTAACGCAGCATGTTCCGGTACGGCGGCAGAAGGAATACCTCGTACTGTATCCTGCAACTGAGGGAGATTTTTCTTTCGACATTTTTGCCGGAGCTTTTTATTTGCTGAGCAGGTATGAAGAATACCTGCCCTGGCAGCCCGATGCCTATGGGCGATTTCCACATGCGGAGAGTATTGCTTTTAAAAATGACTTTCTTCAACTGCCGCTCATCGATTACTGGGTATGTGATTTTCAAAAGGCATTGCAGAAGCGGTTCCCGACGCTTGTATTTGCTCCGAGAAAATTCAGGTTTATTCCCACTTATGATATAGATATTGCTTATTCTTATCTCTACAAAGGCATTTTGCGCAATGCGGGAGGGTTGGTGCGCTCATTGTTGAAAGGAGAACTGGCTGCCATGCGGGAGCGTATTAACGTGCTGACGAAAAGGAGGGAAGATCCTTTTGATGTATATGAATGGTTGTATGCTTTGCATTTAAAATATCATTTGCAGCCGTATTATTTTTTCCTGCTGGCAAAGTCAACGGGCGAATACGATAAGAATATTGACCCAATGCAGGCGGAGTTGCAGGAGCTGATACGCTACCACGCCAGCGGGTACAACGTTGGCATTCACCCATCGTGGCAAAGTGGGAACGACACCGGTTTGCTGGCAGAGGAGATTAGCACCATGCAGCAAATTATTAACAGCGATGTGGTGAACAGCCGCCAGCACTACATTCGCTTCCGCTTGCCTGATACTTACCGGCAGTTGCTTGCCAATGGCATACGCAACGAATTTTCTATGGGGTATGGCAGCATCAATGGTTTCAGGGCTTCTGTTGCCATGCCGTTTTACTGGTATGATCTGGCAAGGGAAGAAAAAACGGAGTTGCTGGTATATCCCTTTTGCTTTATGGATGCCAATGCTTATTACGAACAAAGGCTAACACCGCAGCAGGCATTTGAAGAAATACAGCATTACCATAATGTAGTTAAAAAGATCAACGGTGTTATGATCACCATCTGGCACAACAATTTTTTTGGCAGCGATAAAATGTTTGCAGACTGGAAAGAAGTGTATGAACTGTTTTTGAAAGAAGTAGTGTATTGGGATTTTTGAAAGGGGAAGGTATGTGGTATAAGGCTTAAGGTATAGGGATTTGTCAGACCTATTGGGTTGTAACGCTGTCCGCCGCCCCGGCAAACTCCAGTTTATACGATAGCTCACGGCTGATAGCTGATAGCTGCCCGCTCCTTCTCATCGCACAATTCTTCCCTTTTTAAATCCCGTATTCACCAAATATATGCCTATCAATGTAATGAGCGTGCCGGAAGTAATTACGATGGTAAGCTTTTCGTTATTGAGCAAAGCGCCTACAATTACAGCTACAATAGGATTAATGTATGCATATACCGATACCTGCGCAGCCGGTAAACGCTTGAGGGCATAAATAAAGGCAGAGTAAGTAATGATAGAGCCAATAATAACCAGGTACGAAATGGAAAACCATGCCGCTGCCGGCGCCTGTTGCAACGGTATGTATTGCCCCGTAAAGTAAGCTACCAGTAATAAGATGATACCGCCAATAAACATTTGCCAGCCCAAACTAAAATAGGGGTCTACATGCTTTGCGTTTTTTACAGTATAAATAGTGCCGAAAGCCCATGCCACAGATGCGATCACATTCAGAAGGATGCCGATTGAAAAACTGGAGTTGAAAAGGTCGTGCAGGTAATCGGAAAAAATGACCAGTATGCCGGCTGAGCCGAGCAGCAACCCTATGATGGTAATGGCATTCAGCTTTGTTTCTTTAAACACGAATGTGCTAAGCAGCGCAATCCACAACGGCGATGCTGCACCGATCACTGCGCCCAACCCGCTTGGAATAAAGCGCATAGACCAGGTGCTGAATCCGTTGTTCATGACGATCATGAGCATACTCATCCAAAAAAACTGGATGAACTGGTCGCGCGAGGGCAGCCTGAAACCACGGGCAAAAAAGAAAATGAGGTAGATAGTGCCTGCCAGTATTTGCCGCAGGCCTGCCAGCTGCAATGCGGGCATATATCTTACGCCTTTTTTGGAAGCAAGCCAGGTGGTGCCCCAGAAAATGCAAACCACACCCACTGCCAGCAACGCCCTGGTACGGTCGCTCTGGTTGCGCAAATACACCGGTTCGATCATGGTTCTCACCCGGTCGTAAATATCGTAGATGTAGTTCTTCATCTGGAAGTTTAGGGTTTATCGTTTACTGCTTATCGTTCTAAGTTTGCAAGTGGCATAATAACGTTAAACAATAAACGCCAAACTTCTTAATGCTTAAAATGTCTCAATCCGGTGATCACCATCGCAAGTTTGTTCTGCACACAATACTCAATAGAATCTTTATCGCGGATAGAGCCCCCGGGTTGGATGAAAGCTGCAACGCCGGCAGCGTGTCCCAACTTTACACAATCATCAAACGGGAAAAAGGCATCGGAAGCCATTACCGCTCCATCGAGGTTGAAATTGAATTGTTTGGCTTTTTCCACTGATTGGCGCAGCGAATCTATCCTGCTGGTTTGACCGCAGCCCTTGCCGATCAACTGCTTGTTTTTTACCAAAGCAATGGCATTTGATTTTAAATGCTTGCATACAAGGTTGGCAAAAGAAAGGTCTTCTTTTTCTGCTTCTGTTGTTTCGCGTCCGCCGGTTTCTTTCCATTCAGCATAATTGCCGCGGTCGTTTTCCTGGGTAAGAACGCCATTTAAAACCGTTTTGGATTGCGAGTTGTTGTCGGGTGCGGCTTTTAAGGTTAACAGTATCCTGTTCTTTTTGGTTTGCAACACGGCCAACGCATCTGCCTGGTAACCATCGGCAATCAGCACTTCAAAAAATATTTCGTTAATGGCTTCTGCTGTTGCTTTGTCTACTGTACTGTTGCAAACCAGTACACCGCCAAACGCACTTTCTGGATCACCCGCCAAAGCAGCGTCCCACGCACCCTTCAGGGTTTCGCGCGCAGCTATTCCGCATACGTTGGTATGTTTGATGATGGCAAATACTTTCGATTTATTGCGTTCGCCCGAAAAATCTGCTATCAGTTGCACTGCCGCGTCAACATCTACCAGGTTGTTGTAAGAAAGCTCTTTGCCATGCAGCTTATCAAACACTTTACTAAGGTCGCCATAAAAAACACCTTGCTGATGAGGGTTTTCGCCATAGCGCAATACCTGTTTATTGCCCGTTAACGCCAAAGGAGCAGCAGAGCCGGGGTTAAAATAGTTGCTGATGGCAATATCATATTGCATTACAATTTCAAAAGCTTTGGCCGCAAATGCCCTGCGCTGTTCCAATGTGGTTTCGCCTTTTTGATTTACCAGCAGGTCTACCAGCGATGCATAGTCGCTTTTGGCAGCTACCACCAGCAGGTCTTTATGATTTTTGGCAGCGGCACGTATCATAGAGGGACCGCCTATATCAATTTTTTCGATGATCATTTTTTCAGCTTCCTCAGGCTTTCCCGCAAAAGAGGGAGAAGTTGCCTGTGCCAGTGTTTCTTCAAAAGGATACAGGTCCACAATTACCAGGTCTATTACCGGTATCTGGTATTCCTTCATTTCCGAAATATCCTGCGGTACGTCTCTGCGTCCAAGAATACCGCCAAAAACAGCCGGATGGAGCGTTTTAACTCTTCCGCCCAAAATGGAAGGATAGCTGGTTAGATCTTCTACCGGCACGCAGGGAATATCGAGGTCCTCAATAAATTTTTGTGTGCCCCCGGTGGAATAAATGGTAATTCCGAGGCGATGTAATTCTTTTACGATAGGCTCTAAACCGTCTTTATAAAAAACGGAAATAAGCGCAGAACTGATCTTCTTTTGCATATTATATTGCTGTACAACCTGTTGAGCAGGAGTTGAGTTGATTAATCGAGAACAAAGGCGCCATCTTCTGTAACGGAATGGCGCCGCAAAAGTAAACTATCGCATTCATTTTTCCATTGACGGGTTTTCCACGCGGGGCATGAGCCATCGAAAACATAGGTAGAACAGCGAAACTGTTGCCAGATCTGGGTTATAGAAGATCGGACATTGCGGGAGAGTACGATGATGTCCACAGTAGGGCCGCTTTGGTCAGCGGTAAAAGCAACAGTATCCATCAACAAAATTCGTTTTCCATTTACCCAGGCAAAAGGGTGGTCGGTTGCCCGATAGACATCTTTGTTGTTGATGATGGCGCGGTTTAAAAGCCGGGCGGGCTGGAGATGAAAATTTCGTAGAGAATTATCGGCGTTAACGGTATCGTCTCCCACATAATACCCATTTCTTCCGTCGAAGAAATCTATGGCGGTGTGTCTTGGCACATTGTAAACGATCATGGAAGTGTTATGGCTTTTCGCATAAATGTCTGCAGCCCGTATGCCCCCATATACCAGCAGGCAGGCCAGGGCTGGCAAAAGCAGCCTCCCTTTTTTTAGCATCAACCATGTGGCTGTGCAGGCAATAAATGCATACAGCAGCAAAACCTGTATGGGAGAGATAAGAATATCTGAACTTACGGCATAGGGCAAATCGTTTACCCACGCTGTAAAGCTGTTCATCCATTGCAGTAACAATGTAATGGCAAGCCCAACCCATTCGGCTGCAAAAGGCAGCCAGGGCAGCAGGCAAAGTATAATTTCTGCATACAGCACAATGCCCGAGAGCGGAACGACAACAAGGTTGCTCAGCAAAAACAGATTGGGCGCCTGGTGAAAATGATAGATGGCCAATGGCGTGGTGAGTATTTGTGCTGCAAGGGTTACAGCGCATAGCTTCCATGCAGCGTCTGTTATTTTATTGCGGAAGTAAAACCAATTGGTCACCGGCTTTAAAAACACAACAATGCTCAACACCGCGGCATAGGATAATTGAAAGCCAATATCCCACAATAAAAAAGGGTTCCAGCACAGCAGGAAAAAAGCGGAAGCCGACAATGTATGATAAACAGATACCTGCCTCGTCATGCTTTCGCCTATTACGATGAATGAAAACATTACCACACTTCTTAAAATAGAGGCACCGGCACCAGATAGCAAAGAAAATCCCCAGAGTATAAAAAGAATAACAGCACCTTTTATCCATTTTGTTTTATTGCTTTTTTGCAGCGGGCGCAGCAATACCACCAGCAACCCATATATCATGGCGAGGTGCATACCCGATATAGCAATTACATGTATTACGCCGGTATTGGAGTATTGTTGCACCAGGTCGCGGTCGAGGTCGTTCCGGTAGCCAATCAGCAAGGCTTCGGCCACACCTGCTTCACGTTTGCCAGGTATGTATTTTTTTAAATGCCGGAGTATGTATACTCTGCATTTTTCCAGCCATAGTAACCAGGCTGGTTGCAGTTGATTTTCAGATATTGTAAAATCGTTTTTAATGAGATACACCTGGTACGTAATATCCTGGAAAAGACAATAACGTTGATAATTAAACGCTCCGGGATTGCCGGAGTTTTTAATAGGCTGCAATGGTTTTTTAAACAAAATGGTTGAACCATAAAATATATTTTCAGCAATGGAGCTGTCTTTGCTGAAATAAATGATCATCTTTCCTTTGGTTCGTTTCAGCCCATTCTGCTGATCTATTGCATATGCTTCGGCAACTGCTTTGTACGATTTATTCTTTTCCACCGGCGACTCAACCAGCGAAGCGATAATAATGGAAGAGTCGCTTTGATGATTGCCAAACCATGCCTGCTGGTGTTGAATATTGTTGTGATGTGTGATGATCATTCCAAGATTCGTTGTTAGCAGCATAATGAGGCAACCGTGTATCCATTTGTATTTGTATAAAAAATATCCCTTAAAGAAAAAGGAGACGATAACAAGCACTGATAAAAAGCACAGGACAGTATAAACTGTTTCAATAGGCAAAGGCATATACCATTGAGCAATGATGCCTGCAATAAAAGGAACAAGCAAACGGATGAAGGGCGCTTCCTTCCAAATGGGTGCAACGGTTAGCAACATGAACAAAAGTTACGGAAGTTTTAGCGGTCAGCAATCAGTGTCACGTCCTGAAAAAAGTAGACGCTATTATTGATGCATTTTCCTTCTTTCACATTTTGCCCATATCGGTCAGACCGCCCAGCCAACACAAATGCCCTTACGGCAGGCGTGCCTACCGGGGTGTGCTGTTTTTGGCTGATTGCTGACTGCTGATCGCTTCCCATTGTCATCCCTCTGTCAGTTTACCTTTTGCGTAAACCAGATTTCCCGAATTCGGTATATAAGCAGGTTGAGGGAAGATATTTTTGTATCCTGATTTCGGAAAAAATATTTCCGGTAGTTCTTTAGAAGTGGAAAAATCCTTTAAAAATCGAAATTATTGGGGCCATTCCGGTTTTTCTGCTGTAACCGGCGGCAGTTTTTACGGATTGTGCCCGGCTATTTTTTCCCGGGTTTCCTGGGATTAAAATCCCAGGTCTGGAGTTTGGATGTTATGTAATATTTTTTTAAAGAAAAGACTATTTCCCGTTTTGAAATAGTTTTTTTTATGTATTTTTATATCTAGTTAATATACTAGACATGGGATATTCAACAAAAATTCA
>JBQCGX010000016.1:0-5197 GCA_051955255.1 Agriterribacter sp.
TAAAATTTTAAAAAATCGCTGAAGCCCTTTGCTGTAGCGGGCTTTGCTCCCTCTCCGCGAGGAGAGGGTTGGGGTGAGGCGATACACTGAGCTTCAACCGCTTAACTTAGTTAGTCGGACACTAATGGTTTTGAGTTTATAGTTCGGAGTTTGCACAAACCCCAAACCCTAAACAATAAACATCAGATACCTGATCGCTGAAAGCTTCTTAGCTGTGTATTATTCCCATCTTCTTCATCAAAAAAGTGGCATTCCTGTTTTTGGCAACGCCTTTCTGTAAGGTATAGTCGAAGTAAAGATTGCCGTCGCGGATCACACTTTCAAAGCAATAATTGCTTACCACACCGGGGTACTCATTTTCCAGTGCCGAAAGCATCAGGTCGTGCGTGGCAAATAAAGTGAGGCAATTGTATTGCACCAGTTGTTTAATGAATGCTTCGGAACCATGTGTTTTATCTTCGGAGTTGGTGCCTCTTAATATTTCATCTATCAGTACCAGCGCCGGTTTCCCGTTTTGCAGTTGCTGGATGATCTGGTGCAGCTTTTTCAACTCAGCCATAAAATAAGAGGTATGTTCCTGCAACGAATCACTCACGCGGATAGACGTAAGTATATCCATCGGACAACAGGCAAAGGAAGCGGCACAAACCGGGGCCCCGTTTTGGGCAAGTATTAAATTAACACCGAGCGTTCGCAAAAAAGTGGTTTTGCCCGACATGTTCGATCCCGTAACCAGCAGCAGCCTGTCATTCTTTCCTGTTTTAAAATCGTTGGCCACACGTTCGGTTGCTGCAATCAGCGGATGCGCCAACTGGCGTGCTTCAATAAATACCTGCGACTGATTTTTTACCTGCGGATAGGCGAAGCCGGGATTGTTATACGCGAGCGCGGCAAGGGAATTCAAACATTCTATATCGCCTACCGTAAGCAGCCATCCCGCAAAATCATCTTTGCTTTGCAGCTTCCATTTCTCCAGCGAAAGAATGCATTGCAGATCGTATAATATAAGACTGTTGAGAAAAAGATTAACAAGCAGGTTGAGCCTTTGATCGAACATGGAAGAAAGTCGCGACAAGGCTGCAATGGCGCCGCCCGCATTGCCGGCAGATTGCTTTAAACTTTTCAGCAAAGCCGATTCATTCGTGTCAACGTTGCGGAAGCTGCGCAAAATGTTGGCGTATTGATTTAACACTGCCTGTTTTTTGCTCAGCAACAGGTGCTGCCGGTGAATGTATTTTGCATAAAAGCCTGTGATCAGCCATCCTGTACCAACGCCTATCAATAGCGGCTTAACATCGCCGTTGGCAATATACAGCAGGAAAAAAGGAATATTATAAAGCGGGATGAGCCAACGCGCTACCTGCAGCCATTTTTGCCGGTGAAGCCTGGCAGGAGTGTTCAACCAGGTGGTTACGCTGTGCAGGTTGCCTTCGCCCTCTTCGTTCAGCAAACCATAAGCGGTCAACTCATGCCTTTTGTCGGGCTGCTGCGATAAAGCTTTTACTGCTTCCTGCCTTAAAGCTATTTCGGCCGTATCAAGCAAAGGTTCACGCAGTAAGTTGCTCAACCTTTCCTTGCCATGCGCCGTGGTGCAGCGATTGAGCAAATGATACAGCGATCCGTTTCCAAAAATATCAAGGTCGGCAGTGTAGCCCTGCTCGTTCCGGAATGCCTCACCGCTGTCGAGCTGGTTGAGCTTGCCCTGCAAAACGCCGGCTTCATTTTCGTTGATGAAAAGCAGTTTTTCCAGCAGCGCTTTTTCATCTTTCAATGCAAAAGCCCTTCTTACCAGAACAATAAACAGAACCGTGAACAGCAGTGACGCTAATAAAAGCCCCTGCGAGTGGTGGATAAAATAATAATAAACAGTAAGGAGAATGCCTGCAAAGGCAACAAACCTCAATACAGATGAAACCACAATTTTCTTCCTGATACGTTGAACGGCGGCGGTATAAAACCTTATTTTCTCTTCGTAATAAGTAGCGGCGTTCATTCAGGGGCGCAGGTTAAATGATATCCAGCGCTTTGGCAAAAAAGTAACAGATAAAAGGCAGGGTTACTGTAATATAATTTCCCGCAAATGCATACACTAAAAAGAAAGAAGCTACGCTGGCTAAAAATAAAAGCCAATATAAAGAAGTTGATTTGCTCTTGGTATTGTCCATGCCCTTTATTTTAATGGCGCAAATATAATGATGATTTCCTTTGTTTTAAAGCGCCGAATGGGAAAATTTGACATGGGACTGTATTTTTGCCCGGTTCTGCTCATTTTACTTCATAAAGCTGTAGGTTCACCGTATGATAAAAATTCATTTTAATATCCGTTTCAGCACAAGGTTCGGCCAGTCGCTGCTGCTGCATGGCAATATTGCCCAGTTGGGAGGCAACGGATCGGGGCAGCCCATAGTAATGAACTACCTGAACGAATATTTCTGGAGCTATGATCTTGAGCTGGACGAAGAAACTGCGGCTATACCACCCGTGATACAATATAAATATCTTTTAAGAGATAAAAGCGGCGAAACCAATGCAGAGTGGGATGATGAAAAAACGATAGACATTGGCAAGCTGCATGCCGGAGAAATATATGTAACAGATACCTGGAATTTTGCGGGGCAGGCAGAAAATGCATTGTATACTGCACCTTTTCGCGACGTGCTGCTGCCGGTGCAAAAATCTTTTATAAAGCCACAACCTTACGCCGGTAATACGCATATATTTAAAGTGAAGGCACCGTTGCTGGCAAAAAATGAAGTGGTTTGTTTGTTGGGCAGTTCACCGCAACTGGGCGAATGGAATATTGAAAAGCCGGTATGGCTGAGCAAAGAAGGCCATTGGTGGACGGCAAAAGTCAATCTCTCCAAAGATACCTTTCCCGTTGCGTACAAATACCTGGTGTATGATGGCAAAACAAAAACGTTTCGCCGCTACGAAGATGGCGATAACCGCTTGCTGCAAGGCAATAATGCAACGTCTACAGTAACTATCCTTCACGATGGATTCCTGCATTTTATCAACAACAAATGGAGAGGGGCGGGGGTAGCCATTCCCGTATTCAGTCTGCGCTCCGCAAATGGGTTGGGCACGGGCGAGTTTACTGACATAAATCTGTTGGCAGACTGGGCGAAGAAGACGGGCGTTAAGCTGATACAACTGTTACCTGTAAACGATACGATGGCTACGGGTACCTGGCGCGATTCATACCCCTACAATGCTATTTCTGCTTTTGCATTGCACCCGTTGTACCTGAATGTAGAAGCAGTGGCAAGGGAAGAAGATGCAGCTATTTTACAGGGATTGAGCAAAAAACGCGAAAAGCTGAATGAACTGGCGGAGGTGGATTATGAAGAAGTATTGCAATACAAATGGAAGCTTGTAAAAGAATTGTATAAGGCACAGAAAGAAAGTTTTTTTACCGGCGCAGATTACCTGGCCTTTTTTGAGAACAACAAGCAATGGCTGGTTCCGTACGCAGTTTACAGTTACCTGCGCGATAAAAATAAAACAGCCGATTTTACGCAGTGGAAACAACTGGCTGTATATGATAAAGCAGCGGTAGAAAAACTGGCAACGCCGGGCAGCAGGACTTTTGACGGCATAGGCATTTATTATTTTGTGCAATATCATTTGCATGTGCAGTTAAAAGCCGCGGCAGATTATGCGCATAAAAAAGGAGTAGTATTAAAAGGCGACATAGCCATTGGCGTTAGTCGCCATGGTTGTGATGCATGGATGGAGCCGGAACTCTATCACATGGACATGCAGGCGGGAGCCCCACCTGATGCCTTTGCCGTAAAAGGGCAGAACTGGGGCTTTCCTACCTATGACTGGAAGCGAATGGAACTGGATGGATTTGAATGGTGGCGCCGGCGCTTTAAGCAAATGAGTTATTATTTTGATGCTTTCCGCATTGATCATATACTGGGGTTTTTCAGGATATGGAGCATTCCGGTGCATGCAGTGGAAGGCATTATGGGACATTTTGTGCCTGCCTTGCCGGTACACATCAACGAATTTGCACAGCGAGGCATCAGTTTCGATTACAACCGGTTTTGCGTACCCTATATTACCGATGCGGTGTTGTTTGAATTGCTGGGCGAGAAGAAAAGCTTGCTGGTAGATTTTCTTAACAGCAACGCCGATGGTACCTACACGCTGAAAGGAGAATTTGCTACGCAACGACAGGTGGAAGCGCATTTTGCTTCGCTGGAGATCAATGAAGAGAACATCATGCTGCAATATGCATTGTACGATCTTATTTCGAACGTGCTTTTGTTTGAAGTAGAGGGCATGCAGGGGCAGCAGTTCCATTTCCGCATTGACATGGAAAAAACCAGCGCCTTTCGTTTTTTGGACGGGCATCACCAATACCATTTCAGGCAATTGTACATCGACTATTTTTACCACCGCCAGGACAGGCAGTGGGCGGTGCAGGCCATGCATACATTGCCGGCATTAAAAAAAGCAACCGACATGCTGGTGTGTGGCGAAGACCTGGGCATGGTGCCTGGCTGTGTACCTGATATTATGCGGCAACTGGGTATTTTAAGCCTGGAAATACAGCGCATGCCTAAACAGCCGGGATTGGAATTTTTTAACCCCGTTAATGCACCTCACCTCTCTGTTATTACACCGTCTACGCACGATATGAGCACCATTCGCGGCTGGTGGGAAGAAGACCGTGGTAAAACACAACGCTTTTTCAACAACGAAATGCAGCATCCGGGGCAGGCGCCGTTTTATTGCGAAGCATGGGTAAACAAAGCCATCGTTATTCAGCACCTCTATTCGCCTGCTATGTGGAGTATTTTCCAGTTGCAGGACCTGATGGGGATTGATAATAAGTTGAGACGTGAAAATCCCGCCGAAGAAAGGATAAATGTACCCGCAACGGCAAGGCATTACTGGCGCTACCGCATGCACCTTACGCTGGAACAACTTTTAAAGGAGAAGGATTTTAATAGTGAAATCAGTAGCTATATTCATTCGAGTGGAAGGGATTTGTGAATTGAGAGCCCATCCTGACCTTCCCAAGGGGAAGCAACTCCGCCCGCATGGCCGGCTTTATACAAAAGGTTGATTAGTTAGCTAAGGGCTAATTGCTGCAAATGTGTCATGTCCTGAAAAAAGTAGACACTATTATTACTATTACCTTTTTCTTTTTTTGTTACTTTTTTTCTTTTTAAAATCCACATTT
>JBQCGX010000017.1:0-42126 GCA_051955255.1 Agriterribacter sp.
ACGGCTGTAAAACCAAGGAATTTGAAGGATATCCACAATTGAAATGTGGATTTTAAAAAGAAAAAAAGTAACAAAAAAAGAAAAAGGTAATAGTAATAATAGTGTCTACTTTTTTCAGGACATGACACTCACAGCTGATAGCTGACCGCTGACCGCTAACCGCTCATCCCTATCACAATGCGGAGAATTTTCCACAATTGCTGTTAAGCCCAATATTTTGCCGTCGCCGGCGTATTTGACAGCCCATACTCACTTGTAAGCCTGGTTGCCGTTTAAGTACCCATGCGTATTTCCTAAATGAACAGGGGTGTCCGAAGGCATGATTATTGGCTAAAAATCATAGGATAAGAAGACGTAAAAGGAAAATGAACCTGCAACAATGAAGTTATACAGCAAAAATGAACAGCACAAAGATGGGCTATCAGAATCATTGCCCCAGGCCATTTCTTCTTTTACCAGGAATTTACTCACTCCTTTGTTCTCCGATAATTTCTTTGAAAAATATGCAGATGAAAAAGCTCCGCTGCGCGCCGAGCTTTTTACCCTGCAGCAAATGGAGCAACATGCACGCACACTCGCTCAGCGTCACATTCTTATAAAAGGTCAGCCATCGGAACGGATGCTTAAAAGGCTCAATGAAAATGAAGAAGTACTGGTAGAAGTGCATCAGTTGCTCACGGAAACCGTAAGGATCAACCGGCGCATTGTGCCCGCAGGAGAGTGGCTGCTCGATAATTTTTATCTGATAGAAGAGCAGATCTATACCGGCAAGAAACATCTTCCCAAAAAATACAGCAAAGGACTGCCCCAATTGGCCAACGGCTCATCGGCTGGTTTGCCAAGAGTGTACGATATGATTGTGGAGCTGATATCGCACAGCGATGGCCGCGTTGATATGGAAAGCCTGTCCGGTTTTATACGTGCCTATCAGTCGGTAACCTCCCTTCAGTTAGGCGAGCTTTGGGCCATTCCCATCATGCTTCGTTTAGCGCTGATCGAAAATCTCCGGCGCCTGTCTACACAAATTGGTGTAGACATCCTGCATAAAAACCAGGCAGATTACTGGGCCGACCAAATGATAGAAACGGTAGAAAAAAAACCTAAGAACCTGGTGGTGGTCATTGCAGACATGGCAAGGTCTAACCCGCCGGTAGAAGGATCGTTTGTGGCCGAATTGAGCAGACGATTGCAGGGCAGAGGTCCCTCGTTGGCATTGCCCCTGAGCTGGATTGAACAGCAGTTACAGGATACAGGCATCACCAGCAGCGAGCTCGTATACATCGAAAACCAGAAACAGGCCGCACAGCAGGTGTCTGTAAGCAACAGTATAGGCAGCCTGCGGTTTTTGAATAATATGGACTGGCGCAGCTTTGTGGAGCAGGAAAGCACCGTTGAAAAAATATTGAACAGCGATCCCGCCAACGTATATGCGAAAATGGACTTTTATACCAGAGACCATTATCGCCATGTGGTAGAAGAAATATCAAAATACAGCACACTAACGGAAGAGCAGGTAGCGCGCCTGGCAATAGAGTTTGCCAGCGAGAATGAGCAAGACAGCCGCCTGGGGCATGTAGGTTATTTCCTGGTAGACAAAGGAGTAAAAAAAACAGAACACGCGGCAGATGTGCACCTTCCGTTTACAAAGCGATTTCGCAGAAAAGCATCCGGAGGCGCTTTGCTGTTATATATGTTTGCAATACTGACCGGAACAGCCTTGCTGGTATGGCCGCTTGCCATTACCACCATTTACAGCAATTGGCAATTGGCTTTGTTTATATTGATTGCTGGCATTGCCGTTAGCCAGCCCGTAACAGCAGCGGTGAACTGGATGTGCACGTTGTTTGTTCGCCCCAACCCATTGCCCAGGTTGAACTTTTCGGCAGGCATACCCGAAAGCCACAGAACGCTGGTGGTTATTCCCACCATGCTGACGGATACAGAGAGTATAGATGACCTGGTAGAAGCATTGGAAGTACGCTTTGTAGCCAACCAGGGAAAGCATATTCATTTTGCGTTGCTTACCGATTTTACCGATGCCAATGAACAGCATTTGCCCGAAGACGAACCGCTGCTGCAATATGCCATTAAAAGCATTGAAACCTTGCGCTTTAAATACCACGATGTTTCGCCCGAAGCGTTTATGTTTTTTCACCGTCCGCGATTGTGGAATCCACGCGAGCAAAAATGGATGGGTTTTGAACGGAAAAGAGGCAAACTGGAACAGCTCAATGCTTTGCTGAGAGGCAACGCCGCACACTTTGCTACTGTTATCGGCGACGAATCTTTATTTGCCCGGATCAAATACGTTATTACGCTCGATACAGATACCAGGCTGCCGCGCGAAGCAGCGTGGAAAATGGCCGCCACGTTGGCACATCCGCTCAACAAAGCGGTATACAATGAAAATAAAAAGCGGGTAACAGAAGGATATACCATTCTGCAGCCCCGCGTATCGAACAGTTTACCAGGTTCCTCCGCTTCCTTTTATGCACGCATTCATGGCAATGAGCCGGGCATCGATCCCTATACAAGAATTACTTCCGATGTGTACCAGGATCTTTTTGCCGAAGGCTCATTTATTGGCAAAGGCATTTACGAAGTGGATATGTTCAGCAAAGCGCTTGAAAAAAGGTTTCCCGAAAACCGCATTCTCAGTCACGACCTCATTGAAGGAGCGTATAGCCGTTCCGGTTTTTTGAGCGATGTGCAGTTGTATGAAGAATATCCAGCCTCTTATTTTACCGATATGAAACGCAGGCATCGCTGGATAAGAGGCGACTGGCAGATAGGAAGGTGGCTTTTCCCAACCGTTCCGGCACCCGAAAAACAATTCAGGAAAAATCCTTTAAATGCTTTATCCAAATGGAAGATATTCGACAACCTGCGGCGCAGCCTCGTACCCGTTTGTTTATTGCTGCTGTTAATACACGGATGGGTTACCGGCTCAGGCATGTTTTGGACCTCGGCCGTATTGCTGCTCCTGTTGCTGCCGCCCGGCATCAGGCTGATATATGAGCTGTGCAACAAACCTTCTGACATTGATTTTTACCAGCATGCTTTATACACGCTTCAAAATGCGCGCGATAATTTTTACAGGGCATTGCTCGACTTTGCGTTTATGCCTTACGAAGCATGGACGAATGCACATGCCATACTGTTAACCAACTGGCGCATGTTTGTTTCAAAACGCAGGCTGCTGCAATGGAATCCTTACGGAGCCTCCTCCCGCGTCCGGCAGTCGTCGGTATGGGCAGCGTATATTACCATGTGGGTAGCCCCGCTTTTTGCAATAGCGCTGGCAACCTGGTTGTGGTATACACGGTCGTCAGAAAAAATAGCAGAGCTGCTATTGTTGCTTATATGGGCGCTATCGCCCGCCATTGCATACCTCGTTGGCAAACCCCGCAGGGCAATAAAAAAATCGCTCAGCAATGCACAGCAATTATTCCTGCAAAAGCTGTCGCGCAAAACGTGGGGCTTTTTTGAAAAGTTTGTAGGACCGGAAGATAACTGGCTTCCGCCAGATAATTACCAGGAAAAACCAGGACCTAAAGTAGCGCACCGCACTTCGCCTACCAATATCGGCTTATCGCTGCTCGCCAATCTTACGGCGTATGATTTTGGCTATATTTCAACAGGGCGGCTGCTCGACAGAACAGCACGCACGCTCAACACCGTTCAATCGCTCGAAAAATACAAGGGGCATTTATACAACTGGTACGACACCACAACGCTCAACTACCTGCACCCTAAATACATTTCAAGTGTTGACAGCGGCAATTTTGTGGGGCATATTCTCACCTTGCGACAAGGGTTGCAAGGCTTAAAGGAAGCGAGCATTATACAACCCGATGTTTTCAGGGGAATGCTTGATACGGTGGACGTGCTGCTGGAAAAAAATGAAGAACATGCTCCGTTACTGGCGCTGCGAAAAGAAATAGACATCATACGACAGGACCCACCGCAGTCGCTACCCGAAGCATTGGATGGAATAGAGCGGGTAAAAGTCAAAATAGCTTCCATTGCTGTAAGCCAGGATGACAACGAAAAAACTGCGCCCATCAACAGGAGGGAATGGCTTGATTTATTGACCGCACAGGTGCAGGACATCCATTCCGACCTGCTGAATATAGCGCCCTGGCTGGCACTGAATGCACCTTCGTTCCGCCTGAAAAAAGTGTTTGATGAAATTGATGTGATACCCACGCTCGAAGAATTAAGCGCCATCCAGGGCGAAGTAATGCACAAAATAAGAGCCTACTATTATCCTGATAATACACCTGCAGAAAATGAATGGCTCGATGCTTTCGTAGCATCGGTTATACAGGCTTCCGTTCGCGCCAAAGAAAGAATAGCACTGATTGATGACCTGATGGAACAATGCGCTGTAAATGCGGTTGTTGATTATGATTTTTTGTACAGCGAAACACAGCATTTGCTGGCCATAGGCTACAATGCAGAAGAGCACCGGCGCGACAACAGCTATTACGACCTGTTGGCTTCCGAAGCACGGCTGGGCAACTTTGTAGCCATTGCGCAAGGCAAGTTGCCGCAGGAGAGCTGGTTTGCATTGGGAAGACAGCTCACCAATCTCGGACGGTCGCCGGCATTACTCTCGTGGAGCGGCTCCATGTTCGAATACCTGATGCCGTTACTGGTAATGCCTGCGTACGAAAATACCTTGCTCGATCAAACCCATAAAGCCATTGTTCAAAAGCAGATTGAATATGGCAAAAAAAGAGGCGTTCCCTGGGGAGTGTCCGAATCGGGATACAACATGGTAGACGCCGCACTTAATTTTCAATACAAAGCTTTTGGTGTTCCCGGCCTGGGTTTAAAAAGAGGACTGGGCGAAGACCTGGTGATATCGCCCTATTCAACCGTTATGTCGCTGATGGTAATGCCCGGCGAAGCCTGCGACAATTTGCAGGAAATGGAAAAGATGGGCTTTGCCGGTGAATACGGATTTTACGAAGCCATTGATTATACCAGTTCCCGTTTGCCGCGCGGACAAGAGCATGCCGTTATTCATTCTTTTATGGTGCATCACCAGGGCATGGCCTTTCTTTCCTTATCGCACCTGTTGCTCAATCAGCCTTTGCAGAAAAGGTTTATGTCCGATGTGCAGTTTCAATCCACCCTGTTGCTTTTGCAGGAACGCATACCGCGCGTATCGGTATTGGATTCGCCTGCAACGCATATTTCAGATACCGGATCGGTAGGCGAGGAAAGCGAAACCCCCATCCACGTAATAACCACGCCGCACACACCGGTGCCCGAAGTTCAGTTGCTGTCGAACGGCCGCTATCATGTAATGGTAACCAATGCCGGCGGCGGATACAGCAAGTGGAAAGACATTGCGGTTACCCGTTGGCGCGAGGACAGCACCTGCGATAACTGGGGAAACTTCTGTTATATACGCGATACGGAAACCGGCGAATACTGGTCTTCGTCGTTTCAGCCCGCTGCAAAATCAGGCGATCATTACGAAGCCGTTTTTTCGCAGGGAAGGGCAGAGTTCAGACGACGTGAACATGGATTGGAAACCCATACAGAAATTGTGGTGTCGCCCGAAGACGATGTGGAATTGCGGCGGGTGCACATCACCAACCGGTCGCGCAAAAAAAGAAGGATAGAAATAACCAGCTATGCAGAAGTGGTGCTGGCTCCCCAGGCAGCAGACATGGCGCATCCTGCGTTCAGCAATCTTTTTGTACAAAGCGAGTTGCTCGAAGATAAAAATGCCATCATCTGCACCCGCCGCCCCCGTTCCGAAAAAGAACATGCACCGTCTATGTTTCACCTCATGAAGGTGTACCGCGCCGCTACGCAGCAGGTTTCGTACGAAACAGACCGGATGAAATTTACGGGCAGGGGAAACACCGCACAACATCCCGTTGCCATGCAGCACCCCGGAGCGCTGTCATCCACCCAGGGTTCGGTGCTCGACCCGGTAGTGGCTGTAAGGTATATCATTGAAGTAGAGCCACAACGTACTGCCATTATTGACATGGTAACTGGTATTGCTGATACCAAAGAAGGTTGCTTTACACTGATTGACAAATACCAGGACAAATTTTTAGTAGACCGCGGCTTTGAACTTTCGTGGACGCATAGCCAGATCATATTGCGACAGATCAACGCTTCTGAAAGCGACGCACAATTGTACGGCAGGCTGGCAAGCGCCGTTATCTATCTCAACCAATCGTTAAGAGCGGCGCCCGATGTAATTACCCGCAATCGTCGGGGGCAATCGGGTTTGTGGGGTCATTCCGTGTCGGGCGATCTGCCCATTGTATTGGTGCAGATTGAAAATCCTGAAAATATTGAGTTGATAAAGCAACTCATACAGGCACATGCTTACTGGCGATTGAAGGGACTGATGGTAGACCTGGTAATATGGAATGAAGATCACGGCAACTACAGGCACACGCTGCAAAACCAGATCATGTCGCTGGTAGCACCGTTAGTAGGCGCACATATCAAAGAAGATCCCGGCGGTGTGTTCATTCGCTCTTCCGATCAGCTTTCGCCCGAAGACAGGTTGTTGTTCCAGGCGGTGGCACGCGTGGTATTGTCCGACAAGGCAGGCACGCTGGAAGAACAGCTCAGCAAGATCGCCAAAGCAAAAAACATCATTCCCTATTTTACACCGCTCAAATTTTATCCGTCGGTTCAAACCGCTGTTTCGCTTCCCGGAGAGCTGCAGTTCTTTAATGGAACAGGCGGTTTTTCAAAAGATGGAAAAGAATACATCATGTTAACCGACCCCTCCAAACTAACGCCGGTACCATGGTGCAACATCCTGGCTAATCCTGAATTTGGAACCGTTGTTTCAGAAAGCGGGCAGGCATATAGCTGGAGGGAGAATGCACACGAATACCGTTTAACGCCCTGGAACAACAATCCTGTAGGCGACCTGGAAGGCGAATGCTTTTATGTGCGCGATGAGGAAAGCGGAAAGTTCTGGTCGCCCGCGCCCCTGCCTGTGCGCAGCAACATGCCGTATGTAACAAAACATGGTTTAGGATACAGTGTGTTTGAGCATATAGAAGATGGCATTCACTCGGTAATGACCGTATTTGTTGAACTCAACAGCGGTGTAAAGTTCACCCTGCTGCAGTTCGCCAATCGGTCGGGAAGGTTGAGAAAACTCTCAGCTACGGGATATGTGGAATGGGTGTTGGGTGAATTCCGCACCAAAACGCAAATGCATGTGGTAACCCGGTTCGATGTGGACGCTTCTGCTGTTTTTGCAACCAATGCCTATAATACCGATTTTGAAAACAGGGTTGCCTTTTTTGATGCGGATGATGCGCCAACATCCTATACCTGCGACCGGCGTGAGTTTATAGGCAGGAACGGGTCGCTCCGTAACCCTGAATCGATGAACAAGATCAAGCTGTCCGGAAAGTCAGGCGCTGCCATCGATCCTTGTGCGGCGTTGCAATTGAATTTTGAATTGGCCGAAAATGAATCCAAAGAGATCATTTTCAAACTCGGTGCAGGAAAAAATATGCAGGAAGCCACCGGCATGCTGCAAAAATTTAAAACTACCGATGCCGTATACACTGCTTTGCAGCAGGTAAAAGATTATTGGGCGCATACCGCTTCTGCAATTGTCATCAACACGCCCGATGCTGCGGTGAACCTGCTAAGCAACAACTGGCTCAACTATCAAACCCTCGCCTGCCGTATATGGGGGCGCAGTGGCTATTACCAGTCTGGCGGTGCTTTTGGTTTCAGAGACCAGTTGCAGGATGTGCTGTCTCTTTTGCATGCGCAACCAGCCGTTGCCCGCCGGCAGATATTGCTCAATGCCTCGCGCCAGTTCAAAGAAGGCGATGCCCAGCACTGGTGGCATCCGCCCGCCGGCAGGGGCGTGCGCACCACCTGCTCCGACGACTTTTTGTGGCTGCCTTTTGCAGTAGCAAAATATGTTGAGCATACGGGCGACAACAGCATACTGGATGAGCAGGTAACTTTTATTGAAGGACGGCTGCTGAACGAAGGAGAAGAATCGTATTACGATCTTCCCGCAAACTCCAATCAAAGGGCTTCTTTATACGAACATTGCGTACGCGCCATTAAGCATGGAGGAAGATACGGTCCCCACGGTTTGCCTCTTATAGGGTCGGGCGACTGGAATGATGGTATGGATAAGGTTGGTGAAAAAGGAAAGGGCGAAAGCGTGTGGTTGGCATTCTTTTTTTATGATATTTTATATTCGTTTGCTTTGCTGGCAGAAGCGAGAGGTGAGGAAGAATTTTCACGGCAATGCATAACCGATGCGAAGCAATTGCAGAACAATATAGAAACATCGGCATGGGATGGAGAGTGGTATCGCCGTGCTTATTTCGATGACGGCACTCCGCTGGGATCGGCAAAAAATGACGAAGCACAGATTGATTCCATCGCCCAAAGCTGGAGCGTACTGTCGGATGCCGGAGATACTGCCCGAAGAAAAACCGCGATGGATGCGGCTGCGGCAAGATTGGTAAGGAGAGATATAGGGCTGATTCAATTGCTGGACCCGCCGTTTGACAAATCAGACCTGAACCCCGGATATATAAAAGGCTATGTACCGGGAGTACGCGAAAATGGTGGTCAATACACGCATGCTGCTATCTGGTTTGTAATGGCGTTTATGAAACTTAAAAACAAAACACTGGGCTGGGAAATGCTGCAGATGATCAACCCCGTTAACCGCGGCAAAACACCCGAAAACATAGCCAGGTATAAAGTAGAACCTTATGTAATGGCTGCAGATGTGTATACCGAGCCACTGAATTCAGGCAGGGGAGGATGGACATGGTATACAGGTTCGGCAGGGTGGATGTACCAGTTGATCATTGAATATTTCCTGGGAATACAAAAGAAGAACGACAGGCTGTACCTCAATCCCTGTGTTCCCGAACATTGGGACGGATTTGAATTTACGTACCGGCATTTTGATACACAGTATAACGTTCATGTACACATCAAACACGAAGCAACAGCAACGGAAATACTGCTGAATGGCCAATTACTCAACGAAGACTGGATACCGCTGGCAAACGACAGGCAGATGCACGAGGTGGAAATAACGGTTCCCGCAGAAGCGCAACAGTTGCGCGACCGGGAGGTCAATCCAAAGCGATCTGCAACGATTCGCAACTCCTGATGCGGGACAGGCAACCTCAGACCATACAGAAACGTATGGTGCTAATGTCCAGCTTTGTGCTACTGCTTGTCTGTCGAAGAATGAGACATCTGGCTCGCTGATGCTCTTATGCTGACGGCTATGGTAAGACACCGACCGTTAGTAAAATTCTAGAGGCAGGGTGTCACCATCCACCTGCGACAATTTTAAATGCACCCGTAAAATGTATAATACAGCGATTTGTAGGAAAATTGTTAATATGCCCTCTAGTCATCGCTAACCTGTGGAGGACTATAGATCAGTTATAGTTGGCGAATGGAATTTCTAATTGATAATTTACCAGTATGGGCAGAAAATTTCTATTGGCAGACGACCATAGAATAGTTAGAGCCGGCGTTAAAGTGTTGCTGGAAGATACGTATGTTGGAGCCGAAGTAAGCGAGGCATATGATGGTCCAAGCGTAATGAAGAAGTTGCAGGAAGATGTATATGATCTTATTATACTGGATATACAAATGCCCGATGCAGATACTCCCGAAATTATACGACATATAAAGCAGGAAATGCCGGAAACCCCGGTGCTGATCTTTTCTATGAACTCCGAACGCCTGTATGCATTGCGGATGATAAAAGCAGGAGCCAAAGGTTTTATTTCTAAAGACGCTCCGCTCGAAGAATTAAAAAAAGCGATTGAGGCAGTACTTGCAAAGAAACGATACATCAGTGAAGATATGGCGGAACTGCTCGGCCGGCAATCTGCTCACCTCAAAGCCGACAATCCTTTTGACACACTTTCTTCGCGCGAACTGGAAATTGTGAATATGCTGCTTGAGGGTAAATCAATGACTGAGATCAGTAAAACGCTCGACATTAAAATGTCTACCGCCAGCACTCACAAAGCAAGGATTTTTGAAAAGCTGAACATCACCAATTTTTTTGAGCTCAAAGAACTGGAAATGATTTACAGGGGCGAGTAAGTAATTGCTGATTTCTGATTTGCTGATGTCTGATGTATGGCGTTTCTTCAAGTTCTCCTTCTCCATTCGCTAATAGCTGACTACCTGCGAAATCAAAAATCATCCAATCAGAAATCAGAAATCTCAAATTTCAAATAACCTTAAACGCCACCTTCGGCGCCATCAGCTTGGTACCGTTTTTCAGCCGTATAATGATATTATCGAAAATGATTTCATCGCCAGCCTTCACATTGTCTTTAATGCTCTGACGCCAGAGTTCGCTCATGACGGCGGTATTTGAAAAATCGTTGACCCGCATATCATCAGATTTTTTCTTCTGTCCTGTTTCTGGATCATCGTAGGTGCTTTTGAATTTATACAGCACCCTGAAGCGAACCAGTTGATAGGTAGTTCCTTTGCTGTCTCTCACCACAACCGATGAATCCACAATCGTTGATAACAGGTCGCTGGTAATATCTCCTCCTTTGTATCCTCCTATGCTCACGGTAACCTTGGGCAAACTCGTTTGGGATGATGCGGCAGGTTTCGGCTTTTGCGTTTGTCCGTTTGCCGACACCGCTATAAACAAAACGAGCGTAAAGAAAAATTTATTCATTGAATGCTGGTTTGTAAAGACTAATGTAAAAAACGCCTGTAAGTTACCAATTATTATCCTGCGGGATTGTTAAAGAGGGGAGGGGTAGGGTGTAGGGGGTAGGGTAGAAGGTAGAAGGTGGAGGGTATAAGGTGTAGGGAATAGGGGAAGTCCATTTACCTTCTGCCCTATACCTTTTGCCTCACACCTTACACCTTGTCTTTATGTAGTTAACTACGTATCTTTGTACGTAAATACTGGAATATGGAAAAGCAGTTTACAATCAGGATGCTGGATAACAGCTACAGCAATGCTGTGGTGCAGTTAATTTTACCTATACAGGTTGATGAGTTTCATGTGCCAATTACACTGGCAGACCAGCCCGACCTCCTGCAACTGGAGGAAAATTATCACCGCACCGGCGGCGGTTTTTGGGGAGCGTTTGCGGGAGAGGAATTGATCGGGACCATTGCGCTCATCGGCGCAACCCCACATATAGGTGCTATCAGGAAAATGTTTGTAAAAAAAGAATACCGGGGTAAAGAAACAGGAGTTGCCCAGGCCTTGCTGAACGAATTGATTGAATATGCCCGCCGGCACCGTATTACCAATTTGTACTTAGGCACTGTTGACGTGTTAAAAGCAGCACACCGGTTTTACGAAAAAAACGGGTTTGAAAGATTAGAGAAAACATCGCTGCCGGAAAGCTTTCCTGCAATGGCTGCCGACACCATATTTTATCAGCTCACCATTCAAGCGTATGCCCATGAATGTAATTGACGCATCGGGCATATTAGCCATTGCCACCAGGTTGCAGCGGCTCAGCGACCAGTTGCGGCGTGACGGCGCCCTTATTTACAAAGACAACGGGATCAGCTTCGAGCCCAAATGGTTTCCTGTTATGTATGCGCTGCATCAAAAGCCGGTACTGAGCGTGGTAGAAATTGCTGCCGAAATCGGATATACACATCCTTCCACCATCAGCCTGCTGAAAGAACTGGAAAAGCAAAAACTGATCCGCTCAAAAAAAGACAAGAGCGACGAAAGAAAAAGATTGCTGCAACTAACCGCCAAAGGAAATGAACTGATAGAACAAATGAAGCCCGTTTGGCAGCAAATGATCAATACGCTCAATGAAATGCTGAACACGCCTAATAATATTATGGCCGCCGTAAGCGAAGTTGAAACGCAAATGCAAAAAGAAAGTTTTTTTGAGCGGAGTAAGAGGTTTAGAAAATAGTTGAGTGAGTTGATTGGGTTGAGTGGGTTGAGCTGGTTAATGTTCAACGTTACCGTCGCCCGGAGGCGACAACAAATACATGCGAGGCGAGGACGCCTCGCATAGCGAAGCGAAATGTGAAGCCGCAGATGCGCAGATTTTGTAAGCCGGGTAATAAGGTTTTCAACTTTTTAAAAGCAGGAAACCTTGCCGCGCATCGAAAGCTAACTGTTCAATGCGTTCTATCGCCTCTTACTAGTAAGTTGAGTAGTTTGACAAAGTAATAAGTGGATTGATTGAGTTGATGAATTTTGGCGCTTCTGTCGCCCGGAGGCGACAACAAATACATGAGGCTGTCTCAAAAGTAAATTTGGGAGAGCCTTTTTTATTTTCATTTTTGGGGGAGGGTTTATGCACACTTGAACTGTATAAAATAAGTTTAAAGGAGAGGAGTTGAGTATTGTTTTGTGGGAAAGAAAGCATGGCAAGAGGAAAAACATTATCGGTAGTTTTCAAACAAAACTATCAAAATCAGGGGCTGCTCCTTCCCCCCGACTTAAACGAGCTGATAGCAGTCAGTCACCCTGTACGGGTGGTGAATGAAGTGTTGGAAAGGGTAGATATAGGAGAGTTGTTGCGGCAGTATAAGCCAGGTGGCACCAGCAGTTATCATCCCCGGCTGTTATTAAAAGTGTTGGTATATGGCTATATCAGCAATATATACAGCAGCCGTAAAATAGAAACAGCCATTGCAGAGAACATCCATTTCATGTGGCTGGCAGGCATGAGCAAGCCCGATCATAATACCATTAACCGCTTTCGCGGTCAACGCCTTCAAAAAACATTACAACCCATATTTACCCAGGTGGTGTTACTGTTATGCGAAGAAGGACTATTGAGTATCAAAGATTTATATACTGATGGCACTAAAATAGAAGCCAATGCTAACCGCTATACATTTGTATGGGGCAATGCCATTAAACACAACAGAGAAAAAATAAAGCAACAATTAAATGAGCTATGGCACTATGCACAGTCAGTAGCAGCTTCGGAGTTAGACGACATAGATCCATCAGGCTTTGACAAAATAGACTCACAAAAAGTTAATCAGACCATAGATAAAATAAATGCAGCCCTTAAGGATAAGCAAGTAACAAAAGACAAGCGGCAAAAATTAAACTATGCAAAAAAGCACTGGACCGTCAACCTGGATAAATACGAGGCGCAGGAAAAAATAATGGGGGAACAAAGAAACAGTTATAGCAAAACAGATAAGGATGCCACCTTTATGCGGATGAAAGAAGACCATATGAAAAATGGTCAGTTAAAACCAGCCTATAACGTTCAGATCAGTACCAACAACCAATACATTGCTTCCTATAGCATCCATCAAAACACCACCGATACCAATACCCTGATTGATCATGTGAGCGGACATATAAAAAACTTCAAACAAAAGCCCAATAATATTACAGCAGACGCCGGTTATGGTAGCGAAGAGAACTATCAGTGGCTGGAAAAAAAGCGCATAACAGCGTATATTAAACACGCCCAGTTCGACCGGATGCAAAATGAAACCTTGCGTAATAAAACGCCATTCAGTGTAAATAATCTTAGCTACGATGAGCAAAACAATCAATATCTGTGCCCCATAGGCGAACCAATGAAACATATTGGCTGGACGATAGAAGAAACGAAAACAGGGTACCCACGGGTGATAGATAAATACCAGGCTTCAAACTGCAAAGAATGTTTTTTATATGAGATATGCCACGGGCAGAAGGGTGACCGGATAATAACAGTTAGCCTTAACAACCAACGCCTCAAACAAAAAGCAGAGAAGCGATTAAAGAGTAAACGCGGTATCCAGAAACGCAAGCAACGTTGCTTTGACACAGAACCTGTGTTTGCAAACATTAAGCATAATCACAATTTTAAGCGTTTCATGTTAAGAGGTAAAGAAAAAGTAGCAGTCGAAACCGGTTTACTTGCACTGGCGCATAACTTAAGAAAGAAAGCGGCTTAAAAAAGCCACTAAAAAAACACTTTCGGGTTCTGAAAAAGTAACTTCATAAAAGAACTTCCATAAAAATCCAGCTTCAACTGTATTACACTCTATACAGCGTCATAAACAAAAAGAGGTCGTCTCATATTTTTGAGACAACCTCATAGCGAAGGGATGTGAAGCCGCAGAATAGCGAAGCGAAATGAAAAGCCGCAGATGCGCAGATTTTTGTAAGCCGGGTAATAAGGTTTCCAACTTTTTAAAAGTTGGAAATCTTGCTGTTGCATACTGACGCAGAAGACAAAAAAAGCACTCAGATCCGGTCGGCACGCCCCGGTCGAGCTGCGGGTGCAGGATACCGGGGCGGTCTGACCGACCCAGCTAAATGAGAGAAACAAAATGCATTAATGAAACTGTCTATTTTTTTCAGGACAAGACACTGACCGCTGACTGCTGATAGCTCAAAGCTCACCGCTCACTCAATGCATCCTGTCTCCCCGCACTTCAAGTTGTTGTATCATGTCAGCTTCAAAAGCCAGCCATTCTGCCCAGCGTTGCCGTACTTTTTCTTTATCAATATATGTTTCTGCAAGATCAATAAACAAAGTATAGTGCCCTGCTTCGCTTTCCATAAAACGCCTGTAAAATCTTCGCAGGTAGGCATCGTTCAATCCTTCGCTCAACCGTTTGAACCGCTCGCAGCTCCGGGCTTCAATCAATGCCATTGTTAGCAATTGATCTAAAAAGCGCTCCTCGGGGCTTCCGCCTTTTTTCTGGAAATCGATCAGCCTGTTTACATATTCATCCCTCCGCTGTTTGCCAAGTTTTAATTTACGTTTGTGCAGCTCCGCCAGCACCAGTCTGAAATGCCCCCATTCCTCCGTAACAATAGGCGCCAGCGCGGTGATCAGTTTTTCCCTGTCCGAATAACGCTGAATGAGCGATATGCAGGTGGTAGCAGCCTTTTGCTCGCAATAAGCATGGTCGGTAAGAATGTCTTCAAGGCTAATACTTGCCAGGTCAACCCAGCGCGGATCGGTGGGTAATTGCAAGCCCAAAATGTTTTTTACATCAGCTTCATTCATGCGGCAAAGGTAATTATTAGCCGCGTTTATAGTGTAGCGTTGCAGGGAGTAAACAGCAGGCAGGAGATTAGCGGTTGCTTACGGTTGATAGCACACGCAAAAAAACAGGAGGCCTTCGCACGACCTCCTGCAAGTTTTTGGGAAAAACAAAACCATCAAAAAAATATTGCTTAACCCAAACCACCTTTTTGCAAAGGCAGGCACAAATTAAATAAATCAAACGACTATCCGTAACCCGCTCCCACAAATTAATTGCGGCTGGTGGGCTATTGAATTTTTATAGCAAAAATTCTTTGTTTCGGCATTTTCAATTGTAAGTAATTGTGATTGTAGGAGATACGGAAAAACGGAGTGCTCACCTTTGCAGATGCAGATACCGGAAGCCAATCAATTTTGCCGGGCGAATTGCAAAGCGTTCATAATTTTTATATTTTTGCCGCAGGTACACGATCTGTTTTAACTGTTTAATACCAAGACTTGCTAACGTTTGCTAATGATAAAGACACCAGTGTTGTTATGAAAATGTCGCAGGGCGATGCTCAAGCCTTTAGCGCACTGTTTAAAAAATATGCTTCAAAAGTTTTTTCTCTGGGTCTCTATCTTACAAAATCGCATTCGCTGGCCGAAGAAATTGTTCAGGATGTATTTATAAAGGTTTGGGAGAATCGCAGCCAGCTCCACGATGTTCATTCTTTTCACTCATGGCTGCACGTTGTGTGCAGAAATACCTGTTACAATTATTTGAGAAAGAAAGCCCATAACAGGCTGGCGCTGCTGGCTTTTTACAACAAGGCGACAGATACTGTTCCTGCACCGCAGGATATAGCTGAGTTAAAAGAGATGGAAGCATTTATAGAGGCCGCCATTCAAAAATTACCACCGCAGCAGCAAAAAGTATTTCGGTTAAAAAAAATTGCCGGCAAAAAAACTGCTGAAATTGCAAAGGAACTGAACATCTCCACCCACACGGTTAAAGAGTATTTAAAGATTGCCCAAAAGGCGGTAAAGTCCAACTTTGAAACAAGTATTTCGCTGTTTGTTTTATTTTTTCTTACATAATCCCCTCCTTTTTTTCTTTCGGGTGTCTATATAAACAACGATTGCTGTAAAAGCTAACATTCCAAACATGAGCACCGAAAGATTCGACTATCTTTTTAATTTATACATCCATCAAAAAATTACTCCCGAAGAGGAGGCAGAGTTGATGCAAATGCTGCTGGAGCGGGAAAATGAAAATATCATAAAAAACAGGATCGGTTACCTGTATGACGAAGGTGTGCCGCAGGAAATATTGTCTGAAAGCCAGATCAGCGTTATACTTGGCAATATTCTGAATCCGGACAAAAAAACTAAAAAGATAAGCTTTAGCAAAGCAACGTTCAGAAGAATGACTGCAATAGCAGCCTCTTTATTTTTTGTGGTGCTGGCAGCAGTTGTATGGTATCAAAACAAAAAAGTAATACGCCCTTTAGCCGTAGCTGTAAAAGAAATAAAGGCACCCTCGGCAGTAAAGGCTTTTATTATGTTGTCTAACGGAGCAAAGCTTCCGGTAGATGAAATAGGAGACAATGCATTTTTTAACAGCGAAGGGGTGCAAATAAAAAAACATGCTGGCGGAGCCATTGAATACACAGGCACAGCCGGTGGGGAGATTTCCCATACATTGGAAAATCCTGCGGGCAGTAAAACCATCAACATTATTTTAAGCGACGGCTCTAAAGTGTGGCTGAACAGCGGCAGCAAACTTACCTACCCCGCAATATTTACCGGGAGCAAAAGAGAAGTGAATATTATTGGCGAAGCACTTTTTGAAGTAAAGCGTGATACAAAAAAGCCTTTCATTGTAAAAAAAGGAAGCACACAGGTTAAAGTGCTGGGAACAGTATTTAACGTGAAAGCCTATGCCGAAAGCAAGGCTGTAGAAGTTACGCTTGTAAAAGGAAAGGTAATAGTGCAGGATAGCGAAACAAACCGTTCAACCACACTTTCGGCAGGGCAACAGGCCAAAGTGGGCAACTCGTTCGATGTGGTAAAAGCCCCCGATGTGGAAGCCGCTGTTGCATGGAAGAACGAAACTTTCATATTCAACAATCAATCCATTGAAGAGATCGGGCATACATTAAGCAGGTGGTACAATGTTGAAGTGGAGTTTAAAAACAATCATCTCAACGACCTTTTTTCGGGTATTATCAGCAGGGAGGCCAGCTTAAATGAAACGGTAGAAATGCTGAACACTGGAGGCGTGCAGGTAGCATTATCAAACAATAAAATAATTTTTTAACACACGGTTGTAAACGCGTTCGCACCGCATTTGACAACCAGTAGAACAGGAAACAAAACCATCAAACTTTAATTGCTTCACTCAAACCCGCCTGAGGTGATCAGGCATTGCTATTATGATCAGGAAAGTTGATTTTGTGTTTGTCCGTCAAACACGCAGTCTAAAAAAACTGCTATTAACTATGAAATTTCTAGCCGTTTGTTTACTTGCATTCGCGCTTAATGTGAGCGCCAAAGGTTTCTCGCAAACCATCACGCTCAACGAGAGATCGATCAGTTATCAACAATTGTTTAAGCTCATCAACGAGCAAACCGGCTACCAGGTGCTTTACAAAGCCAATCTGCTTAATAATAATGAAAAGTTCCACCTTTCGGTTGACAAAGTATCGATCGATAAGGTGTTAACCCTCGTGTTGAAGAACAAACCGGTTACTTATTCCATTGTTGAGAGATCCATTGTTATTATGGAAGCTCCGGGTGCTGCTTCACCCATTGGAACAACGTTGTTGAATGAAGTATTTGCTACCATTAAAGGAGTCGTAAAAGATCAGGATGGTCAGCCCTTATCGGATGTTTCTGTAACGGTTAAGGGTACCTCAAAAGGAACTTTAACCCGGCAGGACGGGAGCTTTTCGATTGACGTGAAGGCAGGCGAATCTCTTGTTTTTTCGAGGGTTGGATATAAACCTGTTACCATTAAGCCGGGCACCGAAACTTTTTTTACAATAAACATGGAGATCGACCAGGCAATAGGCGATGAAGTGATTATTGTAGGCTATGGTACACAGAAAAAGCGCGACGTATCGGGTGCTGTTGCAACTATTTCCAAGGAGTTGCTTGAAAGCCGGCCTATTAACAACATGATGCAGGGATTGCAGGGGCTTAGCCCCGACCTGGTTATTACGCGCAGCAGCGGGCAGCCGGGTAATGAAGGGTGGAGTATGCAATTGCGCGGCGCTTCATCTATTAACGGCACCAATAATCCACTGGTAATTGTTGATGGTACAGAATACCCCGACCTGAACCAACTGAACCCTTCGGATATAGAGACGATAACAATATTAAAAGATGCCGCTACTTCCTCTATTTACGGTGCAAAGGCAGCCAATGGTGTTATTTTAATTACTACCAAAACCGGCAAAACAGGTAAGCTGCAGGTTAACTACAGCGGTATGTACCAGGTAAAGCGTCCGTTGAATGTACCTGAAATACTTCCCTATTGGAAGGGGTGGTCTATACAGAAGTACGCACAGGCCAATGCACAAAATCTTGAGGCCCCAACCATTGATTCCGTGTATTTGAATTTACTGAAAACAGGTCCCGGGTATATTTTGAATGACGGCACTTATAATACGCGCAACTATTTTAATACCGATTATGTTGACCTCCTGCTGCAGAAGTATTATGCTAATACATCGCATAACATAGGTGTGAGCGGCGGAAATGAAAACAATAAATACTTTATTGGGTTGGGAATGGTAAACAACGATGGCATTCTTAAAGTGGGTCCCGACAGCTATAAGCGGCAAAACGTACGATTCAACCTCAATTCTAAATTCAATAAATTTTTATCGCTCGATACCAGGATTGCTTATACCAGGGCCACCACTATGTCTGCCGGGGGCTCCGCAGGATTGGAGGGCAGTTATTCGTTGCTGTACAACATTTACAATTTAAGAAATAATGTGCCCATTCATGTTCCTGGCTACCCCGACCGGTTTTATGGAAACGCTACTTATGGTATATTGAAAGAAGGAGGCTACGACAAAAAACTAGACCAGGCCCTTGATGGCACCTTTACGTTGAGCGCCAAAAATATCGTTCCGGGGCTTGTGCTCAGTTCTATGTTTGCTCCCCGTATACAGCAAACCAACCAGGATGAGCTTGATAAGCCTGTATACTTCTGGTCTGCTTCGCCAGCTTCTGATCCCAATGCTCCATTGTACGATGCAACAGCACCTGTAAACTGGGTGCAAAACACAACACCGGTAAGCGGCTCAAGGTCGCAGATAGCAAAAGGGCGTAGAACTCAAACCTCTTACACTTACAATGCTCTTGTCGATTACACTACATCTTTTAACGATCATCATTTTCATGTACTGGCCGGTTTTCAATACCAGTATTATGATTATGACTCTACCGGCGTACGGCAATCTAACCTTAGCAATACCACACTGCCAACAGTAAATTATACAACCAATGAGAATACGCCGAATAGCTTTTTAGGAGATCGACTGGCAAGGAACACGCTGGTGTCGTATTTTGGCCGGTTCAACTACGATTACAAAAGCAAATATTACATAGAGTTTAATGTCCGCAGCGATGCCAGCTCAAGACTGGCTCCCGGTTACCAGTCAAAAACTTATCCGGGTATATCTGCTGCGTGGCGTTTGTCGGAGGAAGGTTTTTTTCGTAAGAACATCCAATTTATTAATGAACTAAAAGTAAGAGCATCGTGGGGTAAATTGGGCAACGCTCAATTAAGCCAGTATCCGTGGGAAAGAAATTATCTTGCTTATCCAACACTTTCGTCTACTATCTACCCTTTTAATGGCACTGCAACAAATGGTTTATACCTGAATACGCTGGCATCTGGCGCATTTGGATGGGAGACCATCACCACCAAAAATATAGGAGTTGACTTTACACTGCTCAACAACAAATTAAGCGGAAGTGTTGATTTCTATAATAAAACGAACGACAATATGCTTATTTCTGTTCCCCTGCCAGCTATACTGGGTATTGGCGGCGCTACCACTAACGATGGCAAACTGGTTACAAAGGGATGGGGCTTTAGTTTGAACTGGAGCGATAATATTTCTGATTTCAGATACCAGGTAGGCTTTAACCTGAGCGATAACACCAACAAATTGGTAACCTATAGCGGCACTACTACTTATGGCGAAGGGCAGCGTAGATTAATACTGGGTATGCCGCTTAATACTGTATGGGCCTACCAGGCGCTTGGATATTTTGCAACAATGGAGGAAGTGAATAACAGCCCTAAACAGTTCAACACCACCATTCAGGGGCCGGGCGATCTTAAATACGCTGATATCAATAAAGATAACATCATTAGTGCAGGTGCAGGTACCGCCGAAGATCATGGCGACCTGGTAAATTTCGGCACCACCGATCCAAGATATTTGTTCGGACTAACCCTGGGCGCGTCGTGGAAAAACATCGACTTTTCTGCATTGATCCAGGGCGTTGGCAAACGAACTTTTGTAATTGACCCCATAAAAATGGTTCCCTTCCTGGAAAGCTGGCGTTACCCCTGGGCTGATTACATTGATAATTATTGGGCTCCCGATCGCCAGACGAATATCCGTTATCCTCGCCCGGTACAAAATGGCGGTACAACCAACAGGAGGCAGAACAGTTCTTATTTGCAAAATGCAGCATACGCAAGGCTGAAAAACCTGCAGGTGGGATACACCTTCAATAGTGGCTTTATAAAAAAGGTGAAGGCCCAAAGCGTGAGGATTTATTTTTCAGGTCAGGATATATTGACTTATTCCAAAGCCTGGTATAAATTCTTTGACCCCGAAAGCCCTAACAATGTCAGCTACCCCTACCAATACACAGCAACCTATGCGTTAGGACTTGATGTTAAATTTTAGCTGCTAATCATCTTAATCATCTTATATGTTATATATACACAGAAAAAGGTTTCACTATTTGCTCGGAATGCTTTTTATAATTGCTGTTACATCTTGCAAAAAACAATTGCTCCAGATACCGCAGAGCGAGTTAACCGAAGGTAGTTTTTGGAAAACGGCTGCCGACCTGAGAACCGGTAGTAATTATTTATACACGTACCTGCCGGGGCTGGCAGGAGATATACAACCTTACATAGATCGCTATTCCGACATTGCTTATAGCTCGTCTGGAGACAATGTAAGCAACGGCAGCCGCGAAGTGCCGGCAACTACCAGTGAGTGGACAGCCAATTACAAATTGATAAGGGCTGCCAATAATATTATTGAAAAATCTGCCGGTGTTACCGGTGTAGCAGCAGATATTAACAGGTATGTAGGGGAGGCAAAGTTTTTCAGGGCCTGGGCCTATTTTGACCTGTTAAAACGCTGGGGCGACGTACAGATAACTTTAAGAACAATATCCGAAGCCAGCGATACCTTGTTGTATACAAAACGCAGTCCCAGGCAGGAGGTAATTAACCTGATTTATGAAGACCTTGATTTTGCCGCAGCCAACTGCCCGCAACCGGATGTTATGACTGCCGCCGACTATGGACGCATTACCCGCAGCGCAGCCCTGGCATTCAAGTCGAGAGTGGCATTGTTTGAAGGTACCTGGGATAAGGCAAGAGGCATTGCCACCGCCAACAGCAACCTGCAAATTGCGGTAGAAGCTGCTCAAACAGTTATTAACGAGGGTAAGCACACGCTGTATGCCGATAATGGTGGCGATAGCTATTCCTATGCATTTCAATACGCCGGCGGCCCCACCGGTAATCCTATTACCAGGGAACCCGGGCCACAGGTAAACTACACCTACGCCACCAATAAAGAAAACCTCATGGTTCGGCTATATGGTGTTTCGCTCAACAACAATATTGCATCGCACAGCTTTATAAGATCGGGGCTTGAGCAGGGTGGAATTGTAGGAACAAAAAACCTGGTAGATATGTATTTATATTCCGACGGATTGCCGGTAGGCAAGTCTGTTTGGGACTCTTCTGTTAATCAAACCAGCACTTTCACCGATTTTAGAAACAGAGACCCGAGATTGTCTGCGAGCTATTGGATTAAAGGTGAAACTTATCCCCAAAATGGTGGGTTGGTAACCTATGCACCGGGCATCATTTATAAAATTAAAAAGATGTTTGTTGTGAGCGCCTGGACGCAGCAAACGTCTTTTTATAATTACAATATTTTACGCTATGCAGAAGTGCTGCTGAATTACGCCGAAGCCAAATACGAACTGAACGGGTTTATTAGCGATAGTGACCTGGATATGACTATTAATGCTTTGCGCAATCGTGCTACAGGTAATGATATCACCAAGCTTCCATTGCTTACCAACGCATTTGTTACAAGTAATGGACTGAACATGCAAACCGAAATAAGGCGCGAAAGAACGGTGGAGCTTGCCTTTGAAGGCTTCCGTTACTGGGATCTGCTGCGTTGGAAAACCGCAGAAACCGTGCTGCCCCAGGCTATTAAAGGGCGCAAGTTTTTTGCCAGTGAAAACGGATCGGGCACAACTCCTACCAATTTAGATGCAAATGGCTTTTTAATATTGGAGCCCGTTGCCAACAGGAAATTTGATCCGGCTAAAGATTATTTGTGGCCGATACCAACCAATGAAATTGCCTTATCAAACGGAAGTCTGACACAAAATCCCGGCTGGGAATAAATAAAGGCATTTAAAACAAAGCAGTTTTCGCAGTGGTAATTTTAACCCGGCATCGTTTGATGTCGGGTTATTTTTTATTGAGCAAGTCTCATAAAAAAATGAACCAAATACTCAACCAGGAATGATATTTACGCAACCGCTATAAAAAGCAATCCGGATTCTTCTACCTTCGCGCCAATCCTTTTTCTTACTGATCTTCCGCACCTGTTTCCTCTCCCGACTTTTGGTAAAATAGTTTCTTGTATGTATAACTTATATGCGCGTATAGCAGGAAGTGGAGAACTTTGCCGTAAGCTTTACTGTGGCAACTCACTGGTTACTATGTTTAACTGCGGACTTACCAACAAGTTTGAAGATTTGTGGAGCCACTACAATTATATTATGTATGTGCTGGACGGGCGAAAAATATGGCACACTGCGCACGGGTCATATGATCTTCGTAAAGGAAGTTGCGTATTCGTGCGAAAAGGCGCTTGCGTTGTTGAGCAGTTTTTTGATACGGAGTTCTGCTTCTTCTTGTTCTTTGTGCCCGATGAGTTTATTCGGGAAGTGTTGAACTCCAGATCGAAGCCCATTAAAAGTATGCCGCTCCAATACAGCCCCGTTATCAGCATTCACAACACATCTTCCGTGCAATCTTTTTTCCATTCCATGCACCCCTATTTTGAAGCAAGTCGCCAGCCCGACCAGGCATTGTTGAAGCTGAAATTTACGGAGCTTATTCTTACCATTGCCGACGAGCCCGGCAACAATGAACTGCTGTCGTATTTCTGCTCTTTGCAAAAGGAGCCACAAAGCGTGTCGCTGCAAAGAATGATGGAAGAAAATTTTTGCTATAACCTCAGGCTCGAAGAATTTGCGAAAATGAGCTCCAGGAGCCTGTCGGCTTTTAAAAGAGATTTTGTGCGGGTATTCCAGACCTCACCAGGCAAGTGGTTAATAGAAAAGCGATTGAACCATGCCATGCACCTGCTTTCCAACCAGGGCAAAACGGTGTCGGAAGCAGCTTTTGAAAGCGGCTTTGAAAATACTTCTCATTTCAGTAAAGCCTTTCGCTTGCGGTTTGGTATGGCGCCCGTGTGTGCGCGGCAGCAGGTGTTTGCGTGATTTGCAAAGTAAAATTGTTTAGTGTATATTTTTTTAAGACCGCACTTTCCCATCAGACCGCCCTTCGGACGTGCCGATGGGAAAGTGCGGTCGCCACCCGCCTGAACACAACACCAGCTTCACGGCTTGTCGACCGGCTATCTCATCGGCACGCCTGCCCGGAACAAGAAGCGCAGGCAGCAGGCGGTCTGATGGGTGGCGTTAGTACTAACTACGCGTTATTGCAATAAAAAACAAGGAACGGGCAATGACTGCCTGTTCCTCGCATATGGCAGATGTTGACCTCTGCATAGGGATTAATGCCGGTTTTATTAATTCAGCAATGCATTCACAGAATTGCGGAGCTGCGTTTTTGAAAACGGTTTTTCCAGGAAGATGTCGGCGCCGTTTTCAAGTGCTACATCTTCGGCAGCCGGATCTAATCCCGATATCATGATAATTTTTACAGTGGGATGTTCTTTTTTCAGGAAGCTAATAAAATCCAGTCCGTATCCATCCGGCAACCTGTTATCGAGTAATATCAGGGATGGCTTTTCATGTAGAAGATATTCCTCGGCTTTCGACAAGGTTTGCACATGATCTATTTCCATGCTTTTATCATCTAATAGTATATTCAGCAGTAAACACATTTCACCTTCATCCTCTATAATCAATACTTTTTTTGCCGGGGCGCTTTGCAGTGTAGTATCCGTCATGGTAAAAATTTTCTTTTAGAAGTAATACAATAGGTCTGTATAAAAACCATGCCATCGCTGTCTGCGCGAGATTTCAAGCCTATCCAGGTTTGAAATTTTAAACAGTTATATTAACGCACCGCAGATCGCATAAAGGATCATCTGCGAATGCTGCAAAAAAGAGTTTCACTAACTAAACGACTTTGGATTGAATCCAATGCCGTTTAGGTAATACTTATTTAAGACCAGCAATATCCATCAGACCGCCCTTTGGGCGGGCCGATGGGACCGCCGGCCGGCCCACCTGAACGGGTATTGGGCGTGGCCGGCGGTCTGACCGACAAAATGTGAGCATTTAGTTTTAAGTAAAACGCAATGCTTTGCTACGTAACAAAATTGAATTGAGCCGTTGGCTCTGCATAAAACAATCAGCAAGAGCCGTCGGCTCGATCACATTGTAAGGACGGATTTCAATCCGTCCGGCGCACCGTATCTGGTTTCATGTTCCGCTTATATCGTTTACGTGTTCGCACATTTCTGTCATTACTTATCTTTACTTATGAAGTTCAAAATCTCGCTTCCCCTCTGGTCCGTTATTTTCCCCTTGCTTGCCTGGGTTGTTTATGCAGGCAATTCAACTTTTGCAGGCGGCTGGTATGCCGTTGCAATAGCAGTGGCATTAACAGGTGCGGTATTGTCTGCCGTGCATCATGCAGAAGTAGTAGCTCATAAAATAGGAGAGCCTTATGGAACGCTTGTACTGGCTATTTGTATTACCATCCTTGAAGTTGGCCTCATTGTATCCCTTATGCTTGCAGGAGGAGAGGGCACCGCAGCATTGGCCAGAGACACTGTTTTTGCAGCAGTAATGATTATCCTCACCGGCATTGTAGGACTGTGCCTGCTCATAGGCGGTATGCTGCACCGTGAGCAAATGGTGGGACCGCTTGGTGCCAATACTGCCCTTGTAACATTAACGGTCATTCTTGTGCTTACACTTATATTGCCCAACTACACTACCACTGTTCCCGGTCCAAATTACAGTGCTGCCCAGTTGATATTTGTAGCCATTGTATCATTAATACTCTATGGAGCATTTGTATTGGTGCAAACCGTAAGGCACCGCGACTATTTTTTGCCGCAGGGTTTTGACAGCGATGAGGATGAACATGCAGCACCTCCCTCCAAAAAAACAACCTATAGTGCGTTTGTGCTGCTGTTGCTGAGCCTGGGCGCGGTAATATTGTTAGGCAAAGCACTGGCGCCCGACCTGGAGGTTGCTGTAGCTGCGGCAGGTGCGCCACCATCGCTGGTTGGAGTAATTGTTGCTGCCATCATATTATTACCCGAAGGCCTGGCCGCCGTTCGGGCGGCACGCAAAAACAGGCTGCAAACAAGCTTGAACCTGGCATTGGGCTCGGGGTTGGCCAGTATAGGACTCACTATACCCGCCGTGGCAGTTGTATCGCTGGTTACCGATTTTACCATTACACTCGGCATCGATACGAAATCTACCCTTTTGCTGTTCCTGTCTGTTTTCACTATTATGCTCTCGCTTGCAAAAGGCAAAACCAATGTGCAGCATGGCATAGTACTGCTGGTGCTGTTTGCAGTGTACCTGTTTACCACCATTGTGCCTTAGAGGGGAGAGGGGAGAGGGGAAAGGTGAAGGGCGAAAGGTGAAAGGTGAAAGGTGAAGGGTGGATGGTGAGAAATAAAAAGTGAAAGGTCAAAGATGAAACATGCTCCATCTTTGACCTTTCACTTTTGACTTTTGACTTTTCACTAGTTTCTTATCACTTCCCTGATTGGTTCGCCGATAGAGCCGCTGGGCATTTGTATATGCAGCAAGGCTGCCAACGTGGGGGCAATATCTGTCATACCCGTAACACGGTTGGTGGAACCGGGTTTTATTTTCCAGCCCATCCACACCAGAGGTATGTGCGCGTCGTAAGGATACCATGTTCCGTGCGTAGCGCCCTTTAGGCTGCCGCCCTTCCAGGTAGGCTGCGGAATTACAACAAAATCGCCGCTGCGTTTTACATTGTATCCTTTTATCAGCATGTTCTTAATATAGTCTGGTATGGGTGCCGTGCCCAACGACTCTGTTGCCAGCACATTGGCAATGCCAGGAGCCTTCAGCAAAACAGATTTGATAACTCTTTCCACTTCTTTGCGATCTGCCCCTTTTTTGTCCAGCTCTTCCCAATTCATATACAACTGGTAATTGGCAAAAGAAAGAATAGGTTTTTCTACTCCAAATTTTTCTTTCAATCCTTCTACCAGGGGCGTTTCAAAATCTTTGTCGAGCAGTGCGCCGGAAGGCATTTTATTTTCCAGGTAGTATCCCGGAGATTCCGATACACCGTGATCGGCAGTAATGAAATACAAATAATTGCCTTTGCCAAAACGTTTATCGAGGTAGGAAAAAAAATCTGCCAGCTCTTTATCCAGGCGCAGGTAATTGTCTTCAATTTCAATAGAGTTAGGTCCATACGTATGTCCTATTGCATCGGGGCTTGAAAAACTTACCGCCAGGAAGTCGGTGAATTTTCCACCGCCCAGGTTATAACCTTCAATGGCTGCTTTTGCAAAATCGAAAGTGAGTGTATTACCGTAAGGCGTTGTACGCACTGCTCCGTAATTCTTTCCCTTAAATTGTTTTAATTTATGCGGAAACACCGGCTTTGCTTCGCCGTTGCTCGTGCCTTCATAGCTTTTATCATCAGCATCGCTTAAGGTATAAGTATTAATCGGGTAAAGGGTTTCCCAGTCGTTGTTGTAATACTGGTCCACCATTTTCTTTTCGTTAAAGCGTTTGGCCCAATCCGGTAGTTCCTTCATGTAATAAGTGCTCGTAATAAAGTTGCCGTCCTTACCGTTGAACCAGAAAGCTGCTGTGGCAGCATGACCGGCAGGAAGAATAGAAGCCCTGTCTTTAATGGCAACGCCTACCGTTTTGCTCTGGTAGTTGGTAGCAATGCGCAACTGGTCGGTAATGGTGGTAGTTAAGTTGTTGTGCGGCGATTGTCCGGTTCCGCCACCTTCCGATCCAACAATGTTTACCGACTCGTCGTCTACACAGCCAATATTTTTTCCTTTGCTCCTGTCAAACCAATCGTTGCCTACCACGCCATGCACAGCAGGAACAGAACCTGTATACACACAGGTATGGCCACACGCTGTAATGGTGGGAGAGTAGTCGATCAGGGTGTTTTCGCAGGTAAATCCTTCCCGCAGCAATCTTTTAAAACCGCCTTCCGTATAACGGTTTTGAAACCTGTAGAGATAGTCCCAGCGCATCTGGTCTACCATCATGCCTACAATAATTTTAGGTTGGGCAGGAGCGGAGCTTACGCGGGTTTGTGCGTTAACGGCACCGGCCATGACCAGCATGGTACAAAAAATAAAAAACCGGTTTTTAGTTATGATCATAATCCAGGAATTTTAAACATCCATCGCCGGGCAATGGACAGGTATATGACAAAGAAAATTTTACAATCTGAGTTTCCCTTTCAGAGCGATTTCAAAAAATATTATACTCATACATCCGGTTGTTCAAACCAGATCCTTTATTGAACGAAGGCGCAATAATAGGCCAAACTGACCAATTATTAAATTAACAGAAGGTTAATCGCATTTCCGCTATCCTGCAAAATAAAAAAGAAATCGGATAGCCGCAGATGGGTGCATTTTATTTATAATCTGTGGCAAAATATTTCTGAACAAAGAGCAGTTATTCCTGTATAAAGAGATTGTTCTATACGAGATACCCCTTTTTGATTATGTCCAGTTAACTAAATTCGAATAATACTCAAGTCCCACACCATCCATCAGACAGCCCTTTGGCCTGGCCGATGCGAAGGCCGGTCGGCCCGCTGAACAGCTATTGAGCCCGGCCGGCGGTCTGACCGGCAAAAGGCATACGTTTCTGATTATTGGGCAAGGTGCGACAAATTTGAAAACTTGTGGTTCTTTTTATTTAATAATTAATAACCCTCAGGAGTAACCGTTTTTATGATTATATTGAATTAAGTTATTGCTTATGAAAAAAATATTACTCATTCTTGCTGCTTTTTTCTGCCTGGCTGCATCTGCACAAAACAAGCTGGATAGTTTATTGCCCGTAAGAGGCTTTTGTATTGCAGCGCCTTCGGTGCAACAGGTAGACTCGTTTGTTGCTTTTATAAAAGAAGCGTTGATGCCCCGCAACGTAAATACGCTGATTTTACGGGTCGATTACAATTATCAATACAAAACTCATCCGGAACTGCGCGACAGCATGGCGCTTTCCGAAGCCGACGTAAAGAAAATTGTGGCCGTCTGCCGTGCAGGGAACATAAAAGTAATACCGCAGGTAAACCTGCTCGGGCATCAGTCGTGGGCAGGAACCACCCACAACCTGTTGCGCAAATACCCTGAGTTTGATGAAACGCCCCATGTAAAAATGCCGAAAGAATATAAATGGCCCAATGCCGATAGCCTGTATTGCAAAAGTTATTGCCCACTGCACCCCGGCGTTCACAAAATTGTATTTGCATTGGTGGATGAGATATGCGATGTGTTTGAAACCGACGCTTTTCATGCCGGCATGGACGAAGTTTTTTATATCGGCGATTCCAGGTGCCCTCGCTGTAAAGGCAAAAGCAAGGCAAAACTATTTGCCGATGAGGTGAACCTTATCAACGACCATCTCGCCAAATCGAACAGGATACTGTGGATATGGGGCGACAGGCTGCTTGACGGTAAAACAACCGGACTTGGAATGTGGGAAGCCAGCTTCAACAATACACATCCTGCCATAGATATGGTTTCGAAAAACGTGGTGATTTGCGACTGGCATTACGAACGTCCCGATAAAACCGCCGTTTATTTTGCCATGAAAGGTTTTAAAGTAATTACCTGTCCCTGGCGCAATCCCGGAATTGCAGTTACCCAGTTGAATGATATGGTCAATTTCAGAACGCAGTCTACCACTGCCATGAGTCCTAATTTTTACGGCATGATGCAAACCGTTTGGTCCGGTGCCGGAAATTTTATGCAGGGATATTACCAAAACAAAAAAGACGAACGGGGCGGCGAAAATACGCAATGGCATTGTTTTAAGGCGCTTTACAGTGAAATGGAAAGATTGAAATAACAATACCATGGGCGCACATACATTCCTGTAGCAAAAAATGTTGAAAACCTGCCCGGCAAAACAAAAGCGTCAACAGCATTTATACATACATTTACCGCTGTTAAAAGCACGCTCATGGCATCAAAAGAAAGGATTTTATGCATCGACATCGGTGGTTCGCGCATCAAAGCCACTGTATTAGACAAAGAAGGCAACTTGCTGGAAGATTATAAAAAGCTGGATACTCCTGACCCGTCAACGCCGGACAATGTATTGAACACGATCAAAACCCTGGTACAGCATTTCAAAGATTATCAGAAGATATCGGTGGGATTTCCGGGGTATGTAAAAAAAGGCGTAGTAAAAACTGCTCCTAATCTTGGAACACCGCAATGGAGCGGAACCAACCTGGCCGAAAAGCTGAAAGCCCTGCTGGGTAAGCCTTGCAAGGTGGTGAACGATGCCGACCTGCAGGGCCTGGGTATAGCCAGCGGCGAAGGGCTTGAAATGATCATCACACTGGGAACGGGTTTTGGCACGGCATTGCTCGGCGACGGACAGTTGCTGCCGCACCTGGAAATGGCGCACCATCCGTTTACTAAAACGCTCACCTACGATAAATATGTTGGCGAAAAAGCGCTTGTTAAATACGGAGTGGTCCGGTGGAACAAGCGCATGGTGAAAGTAATAGCCGTTCTTAAAACCGTGTTCAACTACGATAAGTTATACATTAGCGGGGGCAATGCAAAAAAACTGAAATTCAAACTCGACAGCAATATCGAACTGGCAAACAACCAGGATGGCATTAAGGGTGGTGCAAGGCTGTGGAAATAATGATTGATTTGCCGTTTGTCGTTTTGGGTTTATAGTTTCCGGAGTTTCTAACGCTAAACTATAAACGATAAACAATTAACCTCTCCATATGTTTGCCAAAGCCACACTGCTGCTCAGTATTACTGCCGTTATGATGCTCCACTCATCGGCCCAAACCATCAGTCTTTTTAATGGTAAAGATTTGCAGGGCTGGCATATTGATGTACCCGAAATGGATACCAATCGTGCAGCACGCAATCCTTTCATAATACGCAATGGCTTGCTGGTAAGCCTGGGTGATCCCAACGGGCATTTAATTACTGATGCCGTATACCAGAACTACCGGTTAACAGTAGAGTACCGCTTTGCAGGCAAGCCGGGCAACTGCGGGGTGCTGGTGCATGCTTCTACGCCACGATCATTGTACCAGATGTTCCCGAAATCTATTGAGGCGCAGATGATGCATGAAAATGCAGGCGATTTCTGGTGCATTGTAGAAGACATTAAAGTACCTGATATGGAAAAAAGGAGAGGCGCTCCTGACGAGTGGGGAATAACCGAAGGAAAGAAGCGGCGCATTCTCAACCTCACCGATGGCTCGGAGAAGCCGCTGGGCGAGTGGAATACAATGGTGGTTGAATGTATAAAAGATTCCATCAGGGTGTGGGTAAACAACGACCTGGTAAACGATGGATACGGATGCACCGCCACCCGGGGGCAGATAGCGTTGCAGGCAGAAGGAGCAGAAGTAGAATTCAGGAAGGTAGAGCTGACGCCCATTACTCAATTATCCGCGCCTCAAAAAATTGCGCCATGAAAGAAATAGCTAAACCCATTAAAATGCCCGGTAAACAATTGCCCTTTCTTTTAATACTGTCCTTTTTTATTGCTTCCTGTTCGCAGCAAACAGCGGTAACAGTAAAGGAAGCCAGTGAAACGGCTGTGCGGATCGATTCATTTATCAGCAACAAAATGCCGGCTGCCTTTGGCAGTCTTTTTAGCGAAAATGCTTTTGGCGAAAGAGTAAAAAAAGCTTCGGGCGAAAAGCTGCCGCCTGGTTTTGCCGCTGCTATTGGCAAACAGATACGCAAAAACAATTTGGGTGGAGAGATCATTAACAGCATCCGGCAAAACGGCAGTTATGAGTTTGTAAAGCAGTATGAAAAAAACAAAGTGCAGCACCTCATATTCCGGTTGTTTGGCGATGATGGACTGAACTATCATGATTATGAATTGATAAAACAGCGGAACAGCGTTTACATAGCCGACGTGTTTGTGTATACCACCGGCGAGGAGCTGAGCAAATCGATGGCGGATATTGGCACATCATTCGAAGGCGCTTCACCTTCGCACGCTTCTAATGAAAAGGCGGCTACCAATATTCAGACGATAAAACTGCTGATGGCTAAAGGTGAATTTGAGCAGGCTAAAAAGGTATTTGAGCGACTGCCGGAGAATATTAAAAAGCAAAAGCTCTTCCAGGTGCTGAAGCTGCAGATATATGTGCAATTAAGCGATGAAAAATATGAAGAAGCACTGACGGGGTTTGAAAACTTGTATGCCAGCCAGCCCAATATGTACCTGGCATTGCTGGATTTGTATTATACCCGGCAGGAGTATGACAAAGCACTGAAGGCAATAGACAAAATAGACACCATGATCAACAAAGATCCTTTTCTGGATTATTACCGCGGGCTGACCTATAACTTAAAAGAAGACCCCGGCGGAGCAAGAAGCTGCTTTGAAAGGCTTTATCAATACAAACCTGGTTTTCAGCAAGGCACGCTGGAATTGATTGTAAATTACCTTGCAGCAGGAGATTTTGACAAAGCCAACCCGGTGATTGACCAATACCGGAAAAATACGCTATTCAACCAGGACATGCTCAATGCAAACCTTGAAATGTATCCTTTGCCTGAATAAGTTCATCTCTTTATCCTTACACGCAGCTCTCTTTCGCCGTGAGTCGTGTCTCACGACTCAAATCTTGGTTTCGTGAGACATGAAACCGGGCGTAAGGTTGATGGACATGGCGGAGACGCCCACTGATAGGATAAGATCTTGAAGCGTATCCTTTGCCTGAATAAGTTAACCTCTTTATCCTTACACGCAACCCTTCCGCCGTGAGTCGTGTCTCACGACTCAAATCTTGGTTTCGTGAGACACGAAACGGGGCGTAAAATTGATGGGCATGGCGGAGACGCCTACTAATAGGATAAGATCCTGAAATGTATCCTTTGCCTGAATAAACGTACCCTTTTATCTTTACACGCAGTACAATAGTGGGCAATTTTTGCCTCATCTCTTTTTAACAGGATAGCTAAATAATTGTAGCACAATTTTTTCTATTGAAGAGAAGATTACTTTTTATTTGCAGTGATTAAGCATGGTGAAGGAAAAACAGAAATCCAACATAGTTAAAAGAGTTGTAAGAATCGTTGTTAAAACCATTCTATTCCTGCTCCTGTTTTTTTTAGTGCTCGTAGGTTTGATCCTCACTCCACCCGTACAGAACTTCATTAAAGGCAAAGCTGTTAATTATCTTGAAAAAAAACTGCAAACCAAAGTTGCCGTAGGTAAAATTTATATTGGCCTGCCCAAAAAAGTGGTGCTGAAAGATATATATATTGAAGACAGGCAACGCGACACATTGCTATGGGGTGGAGGCATACAGGTAGATATTGGTATATGGAAGCTTATAACAGGAGGTGGTGTAGAAATAAACAGGGTTGAACTGGACGATATTACGGCAAAGGTTAAACGACAGTTGCCGGATACAGTTTTTAATTTCCAGTTCATCATCGATGCCTTTGCTTCTAAAGATGCTAAGCCAGATACCAGCACAGACACGAGCAGCACTCCTTTTACCCTGCACGAGCTGGACTTTAATAAAATAAGAATTGTTTATAAAGACGATGTTACCGGCAACGATGTAAATGCATACCTCACGCGGTTCAATACCAATATCACAACGTTCGACCTGGATAAAATGGTGTTTAAAATACCAGAGGTTACACTTGAAGGGCTCACTGCAAATATTCACCAGGTAAAGCCATTGGCAACGCCCGAGCCGGAAGAGACAGACCGGCAGGAAGCCAGCGAACCTGTTAATGTGCAACTGGATATAGGAGCAATTGACCTGCAGAAAATAAAAATGGATTATGGCAACGAAGTGTCGGCACTGTTTGCCAGTCTTGATCTGGGTGAATTGAATATTCAACCGAAAGCAATGGACCTTGTCAACCGTGCTATCGATATTGAATCCATCACACTTGGGGGCACAACCGCTGCCATTCGCTTTGGTAAAAAGCCCGAAACTGCGGTTGTAAAAAAAGAAGTGCAGCAGGAAGTGGAAAGCAGGGCAGATGCCGGCTGGCGCCTGCGCCTGGGATCGTTGCAGTTGAACGACAACAACCTTGCTTTTGATGATGACAATGCGCCGTGGGCAAAAGAAGGCATGGATTACATGCACCTGAAAGCCGACTCGGTAACCTTGCAACTCAGCGATTTTATTTTTGCCGGCGATTCAATAGCAGGCAACATACAAAAGGCGTACATGCAGGAGCAAAGCGGGTTTGTGTTGCAGGAGTTGCAAACGAATTTCTTGTATTCGGGAAAACAGGCCTATGTAAAAGACCTGTTGTTGAAAACGCCCGGCACAGAGCTGAAGCGCAAAGCTGTGTTAACCTATCCTTCGCTGGAAGCATTGCAAAAAGATATAGCACAATTGCACGTAGACATTGAGCTGACGGACAGCAAAATTTCCGGAAGAGACATACTCACTTTTGTTCCGTCGCTGCGCTCGCAGGCTGCATTTGCCAATCCGAACGCTGTATGGCAGTTCAATGGAAATGTGAAAGGTTCGGTGGGCGATCTGCAAATAGGCACCTTACAGCTCAGTGGATTAAATGATACAAGGGTGAATATGAAGGGCAACATCAAAGGCTTGCCCGATGCCAATAAAATAACGGCCGATCTTTCTATACAAAACATCAGCACATCGCGACGAGACATTGTATTGCTGGCGCCTGCCAATACACTTCCCTCCAATATTACCATACCCGAACAATTGAGCCTGTCGGGCAAAATAAAAGGCAACAGCGGTAAGTTGAATACTGATATCCGGCTTGCCACCACATCGGGCAATGCCAGTATTAAAGGCTGGCTGAACCAGGTAACGGACACGCGCAGGTCGTCTTACGATATGGTGCTGTATGCTGACAGGCTCGATCTGGGAACGATATTGCAGGACAAAAAAAACTTTGGACCTGTAACAGCAAAGTTCACAGTAAAAGGGAAAGGCTACGATCCTGCCTATGCCAATGCAACTTTATCGGGTAAGATCATTTCTGCCATTTTAAATCAATACAATTACAAAGACCTCAGCATTGATGGCAGCATTGCCAACCAGCAGGCTACCGTAAATGCTTCTATCGCCGATCCCAACATTCACATTTCGCTCGATGCCGATGCTGATCTTTCCCGTCAATACCCTGCCGTAAAGCTGGTAATGAATATCGACAGCATCAAAACAAACCCGTTGCACTTTACAAAAGATATGTTTGTATACCGGGGAAAGATAGACGCTGATTTTACCGGCACAAACCCCGACAGTCTCCAGGGAAAACTCTTTATCCTGGAATCTTTACTGGTGCACAATCAGCAAAGGGTGCAGGTAGATACGGTAAAGCTGATAGCCGATGCCACAGACAGCTCAAGGTATATCCAGTTCAACAGCGATGTGCTGAATGCCACGCTGCAAGGCAAATACAAGCTAACGGAAATGGGTACTGTAATAGAAAGATCCATCGAGCCCTATTTTTCAATGTCCGACAGCAGCAGGGCAGATACTCTTTCGGCTTACGATTTTACACTGGATGCTCAAGTTGTGAACGGACCTGTATTGCAAACTTTTGTTCCCACGCTGGAGCGCATGGACTCTGTAACCCTGCACAGCCGTTTCTCTACCGATACGGGCTTTAATGCCCGGTTAACAGCGCCGCAGGTACACATCGGCACGAACCATATCAGCAACTTTGTGTTGCTGGCAGGCACAGCAGACAGTGCTATTAATATTACTGCCGATGTGGAACAGGTAAGCATAGGCGAAAGCCTGGCATTGTATCAAACAAAAGTCAATGCAACACTTGCCAATAACAATGTAGACCTCGCCCTGAATATAAAAGACAAAACAGGAAAGCAGAAGTACAACCTGGGCGCACTCATTCACCAGTTGAAAGGAGGCATCTACGAATTTTCGATTGATCCCGAAAAGCTCATGCTGAATTACGATACATGGGTAGCTTCGGAAGGAAACAAGATCACGTTTAATAAAGGCGACATCCATGCTGAAAATTTTGTGCTCAGCCAGCAGGCGCAGCAGCTCAGCATCAACAGCACTTCTGAAGAAGCAAATGCTCCGATGGAGATCGCTTTCAGGGATTTTAGAATAGCAACCATTACAGGTTTTGTGCAGCCAGACTCAACCCTGGCAGATGGAAAGCTCGATGGTAAAGTAGTGGTCAATAACATCACGTCTCAACCTGTTTTTACCGGCGACCTTACTGTTGAAAACCTGAGCGTGAAAAAGGATACGGTAGGCAACGTAAAATTGCTGGTGGATAATAAAGTTGCCAATACCTATAATGCCGATGTAAGTATTACAGGGCGTGGGAACGATGTTCATTTAACGGGCAACTATGTTACCACCAACAGCAGCTTTGATATGAATCTCAATATCAGGGAACTTCCGCTTACAACGGCGCAGGCATTTTCTGCCGGCGCCATGCGCGATGCATCGGGCTCAGTAAACGGGCAGTTTGATATTGCTGGCACCATCGACAAGCCACAGGTAAATGGCGAACTCAATTTTAACAAAGCGGCTTTTAACCTCAGCATGTTGAACAATCCCCTGCGGATAGATCAGGAGAAAATTGTAGTGAACCAGGAAGGCATTCGGTTCAATCGTTTTGAAATTAAAGATTCTGCTAGCAATGAACTGCGGTTGGATGGGCTTGCCGCAACATCAAACTTTACCAATTACAATTTTGACCTGGATGTAAGAGCAGATAATTTCAGGGCATTGAACAGCACCGATAAAGACAACGAACTTTTTTATGGAGTACTGTATTTTGATACCAACCTTAAAGTAAAAGGAACCGAAACCGCCCCTGCCATTGATGGCAGGCTGAAGGTAAATGAAGATACTAAAATGACGATTGTGTTGCCGCAAAACGAACCTGGCGTGGTAGACAGGGAAGGAGTGGTGGTGTTTGTGGATAAGGATGCACCGTTGAATGATTCGCTTTTCAAGGCAACATACGACTCGCTGAATACGTCTTCTTTCCAGGGAATGGACATTAATGTAAACGTGGAAGTAGATAAGGCGGCTGACTTTACTTTGATAGTAGACCAGGGTAGCGGCGATTTTTTAAATGTAAAAGGCGAAGCACAGTTGAACGCCGGTATAGATCAAAGCGGCAAAATAAACCTGGCAGGCACTTACGAATTACAGGAGGGAAGCTATGATCTTACCTTTAATTTTTTGAAAAGAAAGTTCAACATTGTGCAGGGCAGCAAGCTTACCTGGGAAGGTGAGCCCACCAGCGCCAATGTAAGCATCACTGCGAAGTATACTGCTAATACGGCGCCGCTTGACCTGGTAAAAAATCAATTGGGTTCTGATGCTGCGGCTAACCGCAATATCTATCTGCAGCGACTGCCCTTTGACGTTATGTTGAAGATGGAAGGAAAACTGATGCAGCCTAAGATCACTTTCGACATCATCCTTCCCGAAAATAAAAACTATGCAGTTTCGGGAGATGTTATCAATACGGTGAGAACAAAGCTGGAAATGTTGCGGCAGGATGATGCTGAAATGAACAAGCAGGTGTTTTCGCTCTTGCTGCTTAACCGTTTTACAGCCGAAGACCCCTTTAGCAGCAGCAGTACCACCAGCACCTCTACGTTGGTGAGGCAAAGCGTTAGCAAACTGATGACCGAACAGTTGAACAGGCTTGCGGCCGATCTGATCAAAGGCATTGATCTTAATTTTGATGTAGCATCTTCTGACGATTATACCACGGGCGAAAGACAAAACCGGACGGACCTGAATGTAGGCTTGTCTAAAAAATTGCTGAATGATCGTTTAACGGTAACCGTAGGAAGCAATTTTGAGCTGGAAGGTCCGCAAAATTCAAATCAGCAATCTACCAATATAGCCGGCAATGTGGCGCTCGATTACAGGCTGAGCGAAGACGGGCGTTATATGCTGCGCGGTTATCGTAAAAACGAATACCAGGGCATTATTGAAGGATATATTGTAGAAACAGGGTTGAGCTTTATTGTTACGGTTGATTACAATCGTTTCAGGGAAATATTCAAACGTAAAATGACGACGGAGGAAAGAAAAAAACTGCGGCAGCAAAGGCGCGAACAGAAACAACGTGAAAAGAACAATGATGATCCGCAAACACCCAAAAACAGTGCAGAATAAACATGCTGAAGAGTTGTATATATCATGTTTTGTTATCAGTAACCATCGTGTTGGTATTTGCTTCGTGCAGCACCACACGCAGTGTGCCGGCCGGCGATGCATTGTATACAGGCGTTTCGGTAGATATTGAAGACAAGGCAGCTACCAGCAAGGAAAGGAAAAGGCTCACCTCGGAACTGGAAAGCTTAACGCGGCCATTGCCTAATAAAAAGATTTTAGGCATTCCCTTTAAGCTGATGATTTACAATTTTGCAGGCAATCCCAAAAAGGAGAAATCGCTGTTTGGCTGGCTCAAATACAAAGTGGGAGAGCCTCCCGTGTTGTTGAGTAAAGTAAGCCTCGATTACAATACCAAAGTATTGCAAAGCAACTTAGAAAACCAGGGCTATTTTAAAAGCACCGCCGAAGCCGATACCACGGTAAAAAATAAAAAAGCAACAGCCACCTACACGGTAACTACCGGCATACGATACACGATCAATTCAATAACATTGCCGGCAGACAGCGGCAGGTTGCAGCAGTACATTGCAGAAGCATCTGAAAATACGCTGCTCAAAAAAGACAATCCGTTTGACCTTGCTGTTATTAAAACAGAACGTGAACGTATAGACGCTTACGTAAAGGAAAAGGGATTTTATTTTTTCAACTCCGATTACCTGATCATAGAAGCCGACAGTACCATTGGCAATAATAAGGTTGACCTGCATGTGAAAATAAAACCTGGCACACCCGACAGGGCAAAAAAGGTGTATACCATCAATGATGTATATATTTTTCCCGGCTACCGGTTAAATGCAAACGCAGCGGATACACTGAAAAAGAACGCCGAATTTTTTGAAGGATACTACCTGGTAGACAGGCGTAAAACCTACAAGCCTCGCATGTTCCGCCAGGCGATGCAATTTTTGCCAGGCGATGTATACAACCGCAAAGATCATAGCCAGAGCATTAGCAGGCTGGTGAACCTGGGCGTGTTTAAATTTGTAAAAAACAGGTTTGAACCGGTGGTGGTCAACGATTCTGCCAGGCTGAATACTTTCTATTACCTTACCTCATTGCCCAAAAAATCGCTGCGCGCCGATGTGAATGTCAACACCAAATCAAACAACCTTACCGGATCAGCCATTACCGTTGGCTGGCGCAATCGCAATACATTCAAAGGTGGAGAACTATTGTCTGTAGATGCAACCGCGGGATTTGAAGTGCAGTTCAGCGGGCAGTTGAAAGGGTACAATACTTATCGCGGCGGACTGGAAACACAGCTCAGCTTCCCGAGGTTCCTGGTGCCTTTTGTTTCTATTAATACCAGGAGTGGTTTTATGCCTAAAACCAATATCCTGCTGGCGTACGATGTGCTTTCCAAAGAAAAGCTGTACCTGATGAATTCCTTTCGTGCCAATTTCGGGTATGCGTGGAAGGAAACACTTACCAAGGAGCACCAGTTGAATCCTATAGCCATCAATTACGTCCAGCCCTGGCGTGTTACACAGGAATACCAGGATAGTATTGCAAAAAATCCCACGCTTGCCAAAGCCATCGAAAAGCAGTTTATCATCGGCTCCAATTACAATTATAACTACAACGAACTGTCGGGCAACAACGCATTGAAAGGCTTATACTTTAACGGCAATCTCGACCTGTCGGGCAATATAGCAGGGTTAGTAACGGGGGCGAACAAACGACAGGGTGATCCTAAAACCATATTCGGCGCAGCATTTTCTCAATACGTAAAAGTAGAAACGGATCTGCGATATTATATCCCGCTCTCTTCTAAAAATACCTGGGCAAGCAGGTTGATCGTGGGATTGGGGTATCCGTACGGCAATTCACGCGAACTTCCGTTCATCAAGCAGTTTTTTGTGGGCGGTACCAACAGCATCAGGGCGTTCCGCAGCCGCTCGCTGGGGCCGGGTACTTATAACAATACCAACAACAAAACATTTTTACCCGATCAGTCGGGCGATATAAAGCTGGAATTCAATTCGGAGCTGCGTGCAAAATTGTTCAGCATTGTACACGGGGCCATTTTTGTAGATGCCGGCAATATATGGTTGTATAATGATAATCCTGATAAACCCGGCGCTCAGTTCAGTAATAAATTTATGAAGGAGATAGCTGTAGGAACAGGGCTGGGGTTGCGTTTTGATATTTCCTTCCTGGTGCTTCGGCTGGATGTTGCCTTTCCCATACGCAAACCCTGGCTGCCCGAAAATGAGCGTTGGGTAATTGATGATATTAAATTTGGCAACAATACCTGGCGAAAAGAAAATATTATTTATAACATCGGTATCGGTTATCCCTTTTAACCTTATATCAATTCCGTTTAGTTAATGCTTTATTCAAGCTCAATCTATCCATCAGACCGCCCTTTAGGCGGGCCGATGGGAAAAGCCGGTCGGCCCGACCAAAGGGATTGTGCGCGGCCGGCGGTCTGACCGATAAAAAGCGAATGTTTTTATTTATCAGGCAAGACAGGACAATTCTGAACTTTAAGAAATTGGAACTGTGGTAATCTTAACTGGACAATATTTTTTTATATCATTACCGTAAGCATGTTGCCGGTAGGATCCATGTTACAAAATTCCGCAGAGCCACCCAGCATTTCAATGCGGTTCTCCATTTTAATAGTAGCAGTGTCTGTAGCTATTTCATTGGCATCGTGGTGAGTGCCGTTATCGCTGATGGTGAGAATGGCGTTTTCAAAAACAGACAATTCAATTTTTACTTCAGTAATGTCATCTTTAAACGATAACATTTTCATCCATTTTTCAACTGCTTTAAACAATACGATCTTCGGATCATTCTGAATGCTTTCTATATCTCCCGATAACTCCAGTACAATATTAAAAGTGCTTTCAAGCCTTATTTCCCGCACCAGGTCTTCCAGCAATTCCTGCAACGGCATCCTGTTGAGTGTGGAAGGTGCTATAGAGTCCGACAGGCGGCACATTTCTTCTACCAGCTTGCCGATATTCTGATTTGCTTTTTTTATCAGTGGCAATCGCATTTGCTCACTTTCTTCGGCCATTTGCAGGTACAACCTGTTTGCAGTTAATGCCTGCGCAATGTTTTCGTGCAGGGTAGATGCTATGTATCGCTTTTGCCGTTCCTGCCTGCGAAGGGTGTTTTGAACCGTTTTGTTCTTTAGTCTTATTTGTTCTGCCGCGCGTCGCTCCAGCAGCCGGTTTTTTACACGCAGTTCCAGCAATTTGGTAATCTGGTTCGACAATATTTTCATTGCCTGCAATTGCACATCCGAGAGCGTTTTAGCATGCTTGTCTATTACGCATATAGTGCCCAGCCGGTGTCCCGCAGGCGAAATAATGGGCGCGCCTGCATAAAATCTTATTTGTAGTCCGCCGGTAACATTAGGGTTGTCAGTAAACCTGTCGTCGCTGGTAGCATCTTCTACCAATAATATTTCATCGCTTTGCAAAGCATGTGCACAAAAGGCGGTGTCGCGCGGGCTTTCTATCATTTCAATTCCCGTTCTCGCTTTGTACCATTGCCTTTCCCTGTCAATAAGCGCTATCAGTGCTATAGGGCAGTTGCAAATTTGCCCGGCCAGTTGAACGAGTTCATCAAATTCCCGTTCGGCTGCAGTGTCGAGGATTTCGTAAGAAAGGAGGTCCTGCAATCTCTGTTCTTCATTAACGGGTACGTCTGCAATCTGCATATTGGGTGTTTTAAAAGAAAATGGATATATCACTCAAAATTTTACTACCCATTTACATGATAACGTAACCCGATAAGTTTTGTTTTTTATTTTGGCAACATCTTCATAAGAAAATAGATCTCCCAAAATTCTACTTAAATAATTTGGCAGGATTTTAAAAGCTGATATTGGTTTACTCTTAATCGCAGACTGTTATTTAGATCCGAGACTTAAAAACTGACAGATAAACGCCTTTCAACTCATTCTCCAGAGGGAAAGTATTGGTAATTTTGCCGGCAGGAAATGAGAGTGATGGTTTAGATAAGGTACTGGTACAATCATCTTCCATGTTTTCGCTGTTGTTGTAACAAAAGATGACGATAGAATCAGAACATCTTTTTTATTTTTTGAACGCACTGATTATGAATAAGAATGTTGAGCTTGATATTTGATAATTTTTTCGGCATCTGTGAAATTAATACGTTTGTTTTCTGTTATTAGAAATACTTCTATCCTACGAAATAAATAATGCAGGATCACTTTTTTTAAAGCCTCCGTACCTCATACAAATCAAGGGGTTTTTTTTCTACAAAAAG
>JBQCGX010000018.1:0-70354 GCA_051955255.1 Agriterribacter sp.
ATTTGAAAAATTAGGCAAATCTTTCTCCGACTTCGTGCTCAAACAACGACAAATCATTAACAACATTAATCCTATAATTGACGCCATAAACCCTTTGTTTTACATCAGAAGATAACCAAACTCCAGAGGGTGGATTTCAATCCACCCGTATCGCAGTATTACGAAGGTAGCATACCAGCCATCTGCATTTCCCTGCCTGATATTACCCTACCCGTTGCAACAATCTAACCGGCAACATAAAAATGGATTTGATCAACGCAAACACACCGTCTACTGCAATGCCTAAAAGGCGAAATGGCAGCAGCAGCAACCATACAATGGGGTATAATACCAATGCCAGTATTGCGAGGGGAGCGCACAGCACCAGTAAGATGAGCCACAACAAAAAAGTAATCATAACAACACTTTAAAGGAGTAAGATACTGCAACCCAAAATGTTTTCCGGCAGAATTGTGATGACCGGCAAAACAGATCAGCAATCAAAGGTTTTTCCATTGTAATCTTTACTGAAGATGAGCACTTCTTTCGACTGCTTGTCTTTGCTCATACCATATTTCCAGTTGGGGGTGATGAAGTAAAAATCTTTGTACATTTTTCTTATTTCTTCGCAATCGTTGTACGACATCAGCCAGTTTTTCCGATGCTTCAGCATCGCGTATAAACCTGCATGATCAAAATCTTTATGTGCATTGCCTTTTTTACCATACAGGGAACTTTTAATAAGATAGGGCGGATCGAGATAAGTGAATACGCCCTGGTTGCTTGGCAACGATTGTCTGAAATCGCCGGGCTGCACATTGATATTCGGATTGTAAAATGCTTGTAGCCTTTCAATGGAAGTGCGGGTAAACCGGGGATGGTTGGGCGACATACCACCTGAAAGCGTGGAGCCGGAAAACGAAGAACGATTGAGCACATAATACACGGCTGCTCTTTCGAGCTTTGTTTTGAACCGCGTTTGTGTTTGCTGCAGCTCGTAAAACCTGGGTTTGGACAGGGGATAATGTTTTTCTACTTCGGCGGCTAAACGATCGGGGGTTTTTAATAAGCATTGCCAGAACTCAACCAGTGGTTTAAAGGCATCGAATCCTGTTACTTTTACGCCCCGCGAGGCCATGTATAGTTCAATGGAGCCCCCTCCGAAAAATGGCGAGATCAATGTTTGAATATGTGTGGGGAAGAATTGACTGATGTATTGCACGGCTCGTGTTTTTCCTCCGGGATAACGCAAAGGCGAACGCAATGAAAAATGAGAGTGGTTGTTTGTTGCCCGCGCTGTCGTTAGCTTCATTAGTGCAGAATTTCGGGTTTGTTGTTTTGCGTTTATTATTTCGGTTTATCATTGAAGGTACGTTCTTAAACGTCTCAAACCACAAACAATAAACTCCAAACGAAAACTGATTGCCGAAAGCTGATAGCTCACCGCTACTTGGATACCTGGAACTTACCGGATTCGATGATTTTGCCGGATTTATCGCGAAGCTGGAAAATATATACCCCACGGTTAAAATCGTTGAGGTTTACCTGGTTGGTTACCGAAACATTGTTGATTTCGAGTACTTTTTTGCCCAGGAAATTGTAAATGTGAAAGTTGTAGGATTTGTCGTATCCCCGCTGGAACTCAAAATTAATAACCGTAGTGGCGGGATTGGGATAGAATTTGATAATCTTAACTGTGAAATCTTTCGCTGAAACAGGGACATAACTTAGTTTTTCCTGGCTATAGCCGGAAAAATGTGTTATAAAACCCAGCAAAATGATTAGCGTAAATTTTTTCACAATATAAAAATAGACTTTTCTTGTAAAAGATAACGTAAAATTATGCCTGCCAGTATGCTGTTTATCCCGGTAAAATGATAATTTCTTCAGAGAATCAATAGCTTATGTCAATTGAGCGGTCAGCCATCAGGTATGAGCTTCAGCTCTCAGCTTTGGGTTTTCAGCCTTAATTGATTTTTGCTTTTTGTTTCTTGGTTCTTGGTTCTTATTTTTTGGTTCTTGTTTTTTTGCTTTCTCCTAAAATCTCGGGCAACGCAAAACATCCTTGCTGGTGAGCCGGCTGTTTAAAAAACCGGCATAACTTAACGACAGTTCAAAGCCGCCCCTGCCCTGGCTGGCAGTGCGCAATTGCGATATGTTCATATCATAGCTGAAGCCCAGCGAAAAAGGTTTGTAATCCAGCTTTACTACAGGTATAACGGCGTCGTTCCATCTTAAATATGCGCCAAGATGCACGATGTAGTCCGGAACCTCAAAATCGCCGATCTTCCTGGAATACATGGCGCCGCCTATATATTCGCGGAACTGCCCCTGCACGCTTACATCGCCGTTAATAGTGATGTAGGCCATTTCGCCCATGGAGGTTCTTACCCCGCCCGATGCTACCCATTTGGGCAAATGCTGCAACCGCTGGTAAAAAGAGTTTACAGGCTTGTTGAAATGATGATAAGCTATGCCAACAAAAAAGTTATTGTTTTTGTTATCGCCTATCGAGGCATTGTAGCTCATGCCCACACCGGCGTCGAAGTAGGAATAATTGCTGGCAAAGGTTTCGCCATCTGGCAAAGACCCGTTGTAACCAAATCCGTCGTATTGATTGTTGGTGGTAACTTTGGATCGGTCGATCCTGCGCGATACCAGGCCGCCCATAAACCCCAGTGAGAGGTAGCGGTTTTTATCGGCGCTCAACGATTTGTGATAATTAACCGCCGGTAACAGGTTGGTGGTGGTAAGCGCTACGGTGCCGGCACGATCCCATAATACCTGCAGACCTGCAGTTACAAAATCATCGCCCTTCCCTACCGGAAGTTTATATTCACCATTCAGCGAACCGGTTTGATAAGGATTGGTTACGCTCGCCCATTGGTTGCGATATACCATCTGCACTCTTACATCGCCTTCAAACAAGCCGGCCAGTGCAGGGTTGCGTAGCAGCGGCGCCTCGTAGAACTGCGAAAAATGCAGATCCTGCGCCTGCAGCCCCGCGGCAACCACGGCAAACAACGATAATAGAAGACAGCGTAGTTTCATCTTATTCTTTTAGGGTTTTCGATTAGCTTTCAACGTTAGCACGATGCAGGGTTCAAGTTGCAGGATTTCCCAAACAGCGTCACCTTACACCCCACACCTTATTCCTTACACCTCCCACCTTCTACCTTCCACCCTCCACCTTCTACCTTATTAAGGTGACATTTCCTTTAAACGGTACAATCTGCGCATTGTCGCACACAAACTCTACAATATATACATATGCGTCTGGCGGCAGCGATTGCCCTCCCAGCTTTCCGTTCCAGCCGCTGGAGGGGTCGTTCGCCATAAAATTCTTTCTTTCAAATACCTGTTGCCCCCAACGGTTGTATATACGCATGCTCTGCACCCTTGCCAGTCCCCTGCCCCTGGGATAGAATACATCATTCATGCCATCGCCATTGGGTGAAAATGTATTGGGCACAAAATAGTTCTCTTCTGTACACAGCACGGTAACGGTAATTTCGCCGGAGCTTACACAGGTGTTGCTATCGGTTACGGTTACCGTATAGGTTTTGGTAAACTGCGGATTGGCAACAGGCGTAGGACAATTGGTGCAGCTCAACCCTTCGGGCGGAGCCCACGAATACAGCGCAGCCGCAGCACTATACGATACCGGCAGTACCACCTGCCCGCCAACTGGTATGGTTACCGGCTGCGATGTAATAACAGGCAGCGGAGCTACGGTAAAAGGTCTTTCTGCGGTGCCCCTGCAATTGAGAAAGTTGGCCGCAGAAAGAGAGATGTTATAATCGCCCGGACGTTCGTAGGTAATAATATTGTTTTGTTCGGTTGAGGTTCTGCCATCGCCAAAATTCCAGCTCCAGACAATGGCAGTATCGGGATACACGAGTGTTGCATCAAAATTTACGGCACGGTTCACGCAGGTAAGATCATTGATGTTGATGACAGGCTGTGGCGTGCGCGGCACTTTTACGGTATCTGTAAAACTCAGCGTACAGCCGCTGGCGGTAGTAGCCGACAGTACAACAGGATAGGAAGCCGGCCGTGTAAACGTGTGTGGTGGCGGGTCTTTGTCGGTAGACGTTTGTCCATCGCCAAAACCCCATAGCTGCGATACAACAGCATCATCGGTTCTGCTAATGGTAAAGTTGGTGGCGAACACCGTGCCGGAATCACAAAAAGCGCGTCTGTCGAGGTTGAATGCAGGCACAGGTCCTCTTATATCTATTCGTGTAGCTCCTCCTACCTGCGACCGGCAATCTGAAGCATCGACCATATAAACAGTAGGCGTGTAGTTGCCAGGATAATTGTAAGTATGCTGCAATGTTTTTTGGCCCGAAGAATCAACACTTCCATCGCCAAAATAAAAATAGTATTTGGTATTGGGCGGAACGGTATAAGTAAAGTTTACCGTCAGTTCGTTACAGGCATAAGCCGGAACGGTATAGTTGATCTGCGTATACGCATTGGGGTCATATACATTGATGGGATAAGAAGCAGAATCCACACAACCACCATACCCCGTTGCATATAGCTTTGCTGTATAATTGCCGAAGTCATCATAAAAATGTCTTACCACGGGCTGGTCTAACCGCGAATCGAAACCATCCCCAAAATCCCACAACAACGATTCATAATTCTGGCTGGTATGATAGAATTTGGTTTCCAGCAACTGGCAGGTTGAAGTACTATCCTCCACAGTAAAGGCTGCAACCGGTTTTCTCACGTCAATATAGTTGGTGCGGGTAACGGAATTGGTGCAGCCCACGCCATCTGTTACGGTGAGCGTTACAGTGTATTGTCCTTCATCGTATACATGCAGGGGATTTTGTTCGGTGCTTGTTTCATTGTCTCCAAAATTCCACTCGTAAGTAAGATTATACCCACGGGAAGAATCTTTGAAAGGCAATTCCAGTCCCGGGCAGAACAACTGGCTGGCAGCGCTGAAAGCAGCTACCGGGTTGGTAACTCTTATAGTGTCGTTCGAAGTGTATTCGTGTATACAACCTGCATTATCGGTTACTTTCAGCTTTACTACAAACAAGCCGGTATCGGCATATACATGGCTAAAAGGAGCACGGGTAAAGGTTTGCGTTTGCCCGTCGCCAAAATCGTAGGTCCAGGAGGCAATGCCTGCACCGGCTGTTGACTGATCGGTAAAAGTGATGGAGCCATTTTTGCACGCCGTGAGCGATGCAGCCTGGAACAATGCATTGGGGCCGGTAATGGTTAAAGTTTGGGTACTGCCCGCCGTGCAACCATATTTGTCTCTAACAGTGAGCCGTACTGTAGGATTGCCCAATGCGTTAAAGGAAGTATCGAGCGTGTTGTTTCCACTAAAACCGGTCGCTCCGTTAAGCGACCAATTATATGACTGTACATTAGATGGATTTTCCAATGCGGTAAACGTAACACGCTCGCCCCTGCACAATGGATTTTTGGACACGCTGAACGTACTATCGAGCGGCGAAACATCAACGGTTTTTGACAGCATTGTCGAACAAGCGCCGTTGGTAACGGTTAACTGTACCTGATAACTTCCATAGTTTGCATAAGTGTGCGTGCCGGGCGTGGCAGCCGTAGAAGTTTGCCCATCGCCAAATTCCCACAAATAGCTGAGTGGGGTTAAACTCGCATCTGTAATGGATGAATCTATAAATGCAACAGCCTTACGGTTGATGCAATCGAGTCTGAAATCAAATTTAGCAACAGGTGCCTGTTTAAAAACAACTCCTGTTTTAGTTACAGCGGCAGCGGGGCAGCCGTTGTTTAGCGCCGTTAATGTTACATCAAACCTGCCGGTATCGGTATAAGTATGTTGTGGATTTTGTTCTGTAGCTGTAGTCCCGTCACCAAAATCCCACATCCATTCATTAGCACCGGTGGCAGTCCCCGAAAAATCTACTACATCGGAAATGCAGTTACCTGTCGAATTCACGGTAAAATCGACAGCCGAAGGGGGTGTGCCTACCTTTACTGTTGAAGTATTGGTGCCGGTGCAGCCCCCGTTGGTTGTAATGGTAACGCGGATGGTATAATTGCCTGCTGTTGGATAATTAGCAGAAGGCGTAGCGCTGCTGCTGGTTTGTCCGTTACCCAGATCCCAGGCATAAGAAGCCACGCCATCTATAGCATTTACATTGGCAACCGGGGTAACATTGTTTAATGGCGCACAACCGCTTGCTTTGTTGTTGGTAATGCTGACCGTTGGTGGAACAATGCGAACGAACTGGTTTTTAGTAGCTGAATTTTCGCAGCCGCTGGCAGTGGTAATGGTAAGCGTCACATTTTGTTCGCCGGCAGATGTGTAGGTATGTTGCGGCGCGGCCCCTGTGCCCTGGTTGCCATCGCCAAAATCCCATTGCCAGCTTACTGCCGAAGGAACATTTGCCTGGAAACCTACCACCAGCGGCGCCTGGCATCCGGCGGCATTGGTAGCTGTAAAATCTACCACAGGCTTATTGGTTACCACAATGTTTTTTTCAAGCGAATCGGTACAACTGCTAAACCTGTTTACGAGCTTTACGGTATAGGTGCCGGCGGTTGCAAATGTTTTGGTAGGGCTCACTTCCGACGAACCGGTGCCATCTCCAAAATCCCAGCCAAACGATTGAACACCCGGCGCAGAAGTATTCTGAAAATTGACTGCCTGCTCTATGCAAACAGTATCGGGATTAATAAAATCGGTAGTAAATGCATTTACGGCAACGGTCTTCCTAACGGTATCCATGCAACCAAAGTCGCTTCGGGTAGTAAGCAATACGTTATAGTTGCCACTTGTATTAAACAGCGCTACAGGGTTTGGATCGGTAGACGTATTGCCATTTCCAAAATCCCATTGATAGGTGAGCGTTCCCGGACCAGACGATTCGTTGGTAAAGGCAACATTGAAGGGTGGGCGACATTCCGCGGAAGGTGTATTTAAAAACTCCGCTTCAATACCGCTTACCATGCGTATGTAACGCGCTCTGCCGGTGCGCCCCACACAACCGTTGCTGCTGGTAGCGGTAAGAGATACGCTGTAATACCCCGTTTGGCCATACGTATAGGATGGATTTTGCTGCGTAGAAGTATTGCCGTCGCCAAAATCCCAGGCATAGCTGGTGATGGTGCCTACCGTTGTGGTGGCAGTGCCGGTAAATTGAATGGAGGCGGGTAAGCAGGCAGTTGTAATATTGGCCGACAAATTAACGGAGGGCGAAGGGTAGATGGTAATGTAATCGGTTTTGGTAACAGCGTTTACACCATTTTGGTTACGCACTACCAGGGTTACCGTATAAGTGCCTGGTGCCGAATAGGTAGTGGTAGGGTTTCGCTGGTTGGACAACTGCCCGTTTCCAAAATCCCAGTTCCAGTATTTGGGATCGCCGGTAGACCTATCGGTAAAGGCTACCCCTAAAGGCGAGCAACCTTCCTGAACAGATGCAGTGAATTCAGCAACAGGTGTTTGGGCCTTTACAGCCAGCGCAAGTAACAATACGAATATGGTATTGAATATTCTTTTTTCCAAGCAATAATAATTTATACAGGGACGGATCTGGATTTTAGCTGGCAGCGGTCAGCTATCAGCAATGGGCGATCGGCTATCAGCGTATTAATTATGATCTTTCGATGCTTTGGCTCGTCGTGCCTGCAATACACAGGCATCCGTCATAATTCTTTCGCGTTGCAACTGTCGCAAATCCGCTCAAAACTATTGCATTTTTTACATTGCAAAGGAGTAACGGATGGCCGCTTTCAAAGGAAGGATATTCAATACTTATGAGAGATTGATTTTCAATGTACGCAGGCTATAATTGCCTGGTTGGATAATTGGATCAGCTTTTTTTAACCAGCTTCAGGTATACGTTCCGGCTGCTGTTGGTGGGTTTGGCTTCTACCAGCTTGGTAGTATTGTTCGTTATCTTAAAGGTATCATTCAGCTTCACCAGTGGTTCGCCAGCCGACGGGAAATTAGAATAAATGGTCAGGTTGTTTACATCGCCTACCCAGGTTCCTTCGGTTTGTCCTGCACCGGTTATCGCAAATACTTTACCATCTTCCGTAAACTGGAACTCATACCCTTCAAATGCGGCTGTTTCGTTCACATCATTTTCTGTATAAGTGTCCACAATCCAGCGTCCGTTCGTCATCGCCCCCAGCAAAAATTTCATTGCAAGGTCTTCTTTCACTTTTTTGCACCCCGAAAAAGCAGCAGCGATAAAAAAGAGCACGAATATACCAGCAACAGTACGGAACTTCTTCATACAAAACATTTAAGATCAAAAATAAACAGCATCATACTTTTCGGATGCATACTGAATGAAATGCTTCATTTGTAACGGCTCACCGGTTATTTTATTGCAAAGTTCATCACTCGTAAATCTTCTACCATACTGATACACATGGGTTTTGAGCCAGCTATGCACTTCGGTGAACTCCCCGTTAGCAATCGCGTCGTTCAACCCTGCAAAACCCTGTTTTATCTTATGATAAAATTGTGCCGCATATAAGCTGCCCAGGGTATAAGTGGGAAAATACCCAAAACTTCCGTGGCTCCAGTGTATATCCTGCAGGCACCCGTTCTTATCATCCGGCACAGTTACGTCGAGGTATTTTTTATACAGTTCGTTCCAGCAGGCAGGAATATCTTTTGTGGCAAGATGACCTTCCATTAAAAGTTTTTCTACCTGGTAACGGATCATAACATGAAAATGATAAGTAAGCTCATCGGCTTCTGTACGTATTAATGAGGGCTGCACCTTGTTTACCGCCCCCATCAGTTGCTGCGCACTAACTGACGATAATTGAGGGAAGTAACGTTGCATGATGGGCAGCACAAACCTGATAAACGCAAAACTCCTGCCTATACAATTCTCCCACAGCCTGCTTTGCGATTCGTGAATACCGAGCGAGCAGTACTCACCTAACGGCAACCCGTACGCTTCAACCGGCAACCCCTGCTCATACAAGCCGTGCCCGCCTTCGTGCAGGCAGCTCCATGTCATCGACGTAAAGTCATTTTCGTCTATGCGGGTAGTTACCCTCACATCCTGCGCGCTGAAGTTGGTGGTAAACGGATGTTCGGATAAGTCTTGCCGGCCAGCCTCAAAATCATATCCCATCAGCTTTAATATTTCCAGCCCGAATTTCCACTGGGCGTCTTTATCGAAAGGCTGGTGAAGGAAATCGGTAGCCGGCGCAGGCTTGTTCACTATTTTGTCCAACAGTACTTTTAAGGGAACCTGGAGCTCATCAAACAACTGGTCGAGCCATTGAACGGTTGCACCTTTTTCATATTCGTTCAGCAGGGCATCGTAAGGATGCGCTTTATAGCCCAATATCTCAGCTTCTTCTTTTTTGAGCGATACCAGGTGATCGAGCTCCTTTTCAAAAACCTTAAAGCTGTTTTGTTTGCGTGCGTCTATCCATGCGTGATAGGCTGCGCTGGTAGCTTCAGACATTTTGCGCACAAAAGCAGCGCTGTATTTTTTGTTCTTATTATAATCTTCCAGCGTTAACGCTACATTTTTCTGCTCCTCCGCCGTCAGCTCCTCTGAGCCCGACAGTTCATTTAATAAATCGCCAAGAGAGGCATCGGCAAAAAGATCGTGCGCAATTTCGCTCAACGTAGCCATTTGTTGCCCACGCAATGCAGCTCCCTTCGGCGGAAGATAGGTTTCCTGGTCCCACTGCAAAACAGCGTTGGCATACCGCACATCGGCTATGCGTCTCATGTGATGGACAAAGTCGTTGTATTTATTTTCAGCAGTCATATCAACTTTGAGTTTATGGTTTGTTGTTTGTCGTTTATCGTTTGGGCAAACACCAAACGTTAAACAATAAACCATAAATTACTTCACCACAAACGTTTCCCAGCCATCATACCTCGCGGAATATTGCAGCGAGAGCTCCCACAAATACAGGCTCACTTTATCTATGCTGGCGCGGTCTGTTTTATCTATCCTGGATATTTCCAAACTATAGGGTCGGTCTTTTACTCCCTTTTCTTCACCGCCGTTTTCAATGGTAAACCCATTTTCCTGCACTACCCGCACAAATTTTTTGCGATCCTGCTCGCTTTTAAAAAAAAGGAAATGGTTTATTTTCCGGGGCGCTGTCACCTGGTCGCCCGCTTGCGCCAGCCTGTCCAGCATACGCCTGTTGTATAGGCGCTGCATTTCTTTTTGCGATGGATACAGCACATTAAAATAGTTCTCCAGCTTTGCATCTGGCGTTGCCATCATCTTGCACCTGCCAAAAGCATACAGTCCTACGGCATTTAAAACAGGTTGCCTGTAATCGAGCGTATCGGCTGTATAAAAATAATAATCGCGCCTGCCATTTTGCGTGTAGCGCCCGGCGTAAGCAGCATTCAGTTTTTCACCCAATGCCTGCACCAGCTTATTTTCCAGGGTATCCAGCTTTTTGGCTTCGGCTCCCGACGGCATGCCTTTGTTATGCTCCGTAAAAAGGTTTACGCTTACGATCAAAACATTGGGCTTTACTTTGGCCGCAGGCGAAGTACCATAAGCAAGATCAACCACTACAGAAACAGGACGTTTGTCTATCTCCATTACATAGGTTTCCCAGTTGCCCATGCCTTCCTGGGCTTGCAGGTGTAGAGCACCCAAACAAGAAAGCAGCATTACCGATATAACCTTAATACCTGTCATCACACATTGCATATTTTCGCAGCAAAGTAATGTCTATTTTTATATACCCATTAACAGCGTCATGAAAATTAAGGACATCATTAACGTTTTGGAAAACCGGGCGCATCCTTCTTTGCAGGAAGCATACGATAATGCAGGATTGATTACAGGCAACAAGCTGGATGAATGCACGGGCATATTGTGCGCGCTCGATGCAACAGAAGCGGTGGTGGAAGAAGCGATTGCTCAAAAATGCAATCTCGTTGTAGCGCATCATCCCATTGTGTTTAAGGGACTCAAAAAAATTACCGGAAAAACCTATGTGGAGCGTACCATTATAAAAGCTATTAAACACGATATAGCCATTTATGCCATCCATACCAACCTGGATAATATACAGCAAGGCGTGAGCAGTTATATGGCCGACAAACTGGAATTGACAGATCGTGAGCCACTGGTTCCGAAAACCGGTTATCTTAAAAAGCTATACACTTTTGTGCCGCAGGCGCAGGTGGAAGCGGTAAGGCAGTCCCTGTTTGAAGCCGGCGCCGGGTATATTGGCAATTATAGCGAATGCAGCTTTAACGCCGAAGGAACCGGCACTTTTAAGGGCGGTGAAAGCACCCATCCTTTTGTTGGCACACCCGGGCAAAGACACTCGGAAAACGAAGTAAAAGTAGAAGTAATATTTCCTGCCTGGTTACAGCAACGGGTAACAGACACATTGGTAAAGGCACATCCATACGAGGAACCGGCTTATGATATTTTGCTGCTGGAAAACAGCCATCCGGGTTTGGGATCGGGATTAACGGGGCTGCTGCCTGAGCCCATGGAGGCGGAGGCTTTTCTGGCAAAACTGAAGGAGTTGTTTAAACTCCGCGTGATCCGGCATACAGCGCTCGTACAACGCCTCATCCACCGGGTTTCACTTTGCGGAGGTGCCGGCAGCTTCCTGATTCCCAACGCCTTACAGGCAAAATCGGACATCTACATTACATCGGACGTGAAATACCACGAGTTTTTTGACGCCGACGGGCATATGGTGCTGGCAGACATTGGCCATTACGAAAGCGAACAATTTACCATAGACCTGCTGCATGATATTTTGCAGGAAAAATTCCCTACCTTTGCCGTCCTTAAAACCGCAGTGAATACCAACCCGGTACTTTACTACGCTTAACCAGTAAACTGTATTATCATTATATGGCCAACGTAAAAGAATTCTCTGTAGAAGAAAAACTTTCTTCACTTGTTTCTTTGCAAAAAATAGATTCCAAGCTCGACGAGATCAAAATCCTGAAGGGTGAGCTTCCTATGGAAGTGCGCGACCTGGAAGATGAGATACAGGGTTTGCACGCCAGGCAAACGCGTGTGGAAGAGGAGATCAATGGTATACAGGAGTTCATAGAACAGAAAAAGAATATCATTAAGGATTCGCAGGCGCTGGTAAAAAAATACGAAAAGCAAAGCGAGAATGTAAAGAACAGCCGTGAGTTTGAAGCCATTAACAAAGAAATGGAGCTGGCGAACCTGGAAGTAAAACTGGCTGAAAAACACATTAAAGATGCCAACGAAGAAATAGGCGACAAAGCGCGTTTGCTGGAAAATGCAAAAAAAGCGGTGGCTGCTAAAGACGGGGTACTGAAACACAAGAAAGGTGAGCTGGAAAAAATTGTGGCCGACACAGAAAAAGAAGAAAAAGAATTCAACAAAATAGCAACGGAAGCAAGGGACAAAGTAGACCCGCGCTTACTGGCTTCTTACGAAAGGATCCGCAAAAGCTACCGCAACGGTTTGGCAATTGTGCCTGTATTGAGAGATGCCTGCGGCGGTTGTTTCAACGCTATTCCTCCGCAAAGGCAGAGTGAGATCCGTCAGCGCAAAAAGATCATCATTTGCGAAAACTGCGGACGTATTTTGATAGATGAAGATCTGTACAACGGTACGGAAGTACAATAAAAAATTAACCATACAACTCATAAAAGGTGCTTTGAGAAAAGCGCCTTTTTTTATTAACTGAAGGTTTTTTGCCGCAGATGCGCAGATTAAAAATTCATTCTGCGCATCTGCGGCTGATTAACATTTTTCCGCTATGGATCGTGTCTCACGATCCACATCGTTAACCTTTTTAATTTTGACACTTGATGAAAACCTTGAGTTACCGCAGATGCGCAGATTAAAAGCTCTTTTGCGAATCTGCGGCTGATCAACATCTCTCCGCCGTGGATCGTGTCTCACGATCCACATCGTTGAACTTTTTTAATTTTGAAACTTGATGAAAACCTTTGCCGAAAAAGTAATCAGCTTTAACAAGCAATTGAACTATACAGGCGAGCTTCCGCCGGGCATTCAAATCATGAACCCCTTCAGGGAAAGCAAGGAGGTGCTGCAACTGTCGAACACTTTTTACCGCAAATATTACAACGACGAGCAGCCACGCCACATTATTTTAGGCATCAACCCCGGTAGGTTCGGCGGCGGCATAACAGGCATTCCCTTTACCGACCCTAAGCGGCTGGTGGAAAAATGCGGCATTCCCTATACCGGTAAAATGGCGCACGAGCCTTCATCCGTATTCATTTATGAAATGATAGATGCGTATGGAGGCGCTGAAAAATTTTACAGCCATTTCTATATCAATTCTATTTCCCCTTTGGGTTTTACAGCCATTAAGCCGGGTAGCAAAACGGTGGTTAACTATAATTATTATGACAGTGTACCACTAACCGAAGCTGTATACCCTTTCATCATTAAAAGCATCCGCCAACAAATAAAGCTGGGCGTGTATACCGACTTGTGCTTTTGTTTTGGTACAGGCAAGAACGAAAATTTTTTGAGAAAGCTGAATGAAAAGGAAAAGTTCTTTAAAGAAATAATAGCCCTGGAACACCCCAGGTTTATTGTGCAATACAAGTCAAAATCAAAAAACGTTTACATCGATAAATACCTTTCGGCTTTCCAAAGAATTGCTACCTTTCAAAAAAATATATAAGCCCTATAATTTGCAGGTGCTATGCTTCAGAAATTATTGATACGCAATTACGCTATTATCGAATCGGTTGAAATACTATTTTCTGATAAACTGAATATTATTACCGGTGAAACGGGAGCCGGGAAAAGCATCCTGGTAGGCGCGCTGGGCTTGATATTGGGAGAACGTGCCGATAGCGCTGTATTGTTCGATCCAACCCAAAAATGCATTACCGAAGGTTTCTTTAATATACACGGTCGTACTACCCTGCAACATTACCTGCAGCAAAACGACCTGGATGCAGAAGATGAGATAGTGATCAGGCGCGAAGTAGCCGCCAATGGCAAGTCGCGCGCTTTCATTAACGACACGCCTGTTAACCTGTCGCAGCTACGGGAATTTACTTCCATGCTTGTTGACCTGCATCAGCAATTTGATACACTGCAACTGGGCGACGATGATTTTCAACGCGAAGTGCTGGACGCACTGGCAGGCAATGCTTCGTTGCTGCATAAATACAGGCAGGCATATACGCAATACAGCACTACGCAAAAGCAATTGAATATTGCCAAAGAACAACAGGCTTCGTTTAACAAAGAACTGGACTATTATAAATTTTTATACAACGAACTGGAAGAAGTAAAGCTGCAACCCAACGAACTGGAAGAGGCTGATGCAGAGTTAACGCTGCTGAACAATGCAGAGAACATCAAATCCACACTCAGTAAAATTTATTTTGAGTTGAATGAAGGCGAGCAGCCGGTAGTACAGCAACTGAAGGCATTGAGCAGCCAGTTGCAATCGCTGCATGCCTATCATACCGATATGTCGGCGCTTGCAACAAGACTATCGTCGGTGCAAATAGAGCTGCGGGATGTTGCAGATGAAATAGAAAAGCTGAATGACGATATTCGTTTCGATGCAGAACGCATACAGGTGTTGAACGATCGCTTGTCTGCCGGGTACAAGCTCTTAAAAAAACACGGCGTTCAAACTACTGCTGAATTACTGGCCATACAGGAAGAGCTGCAACAAAAGCTGGACAAGGTATTGAACCTTGATACAGACATTGAGCAACTGGAGAAAAAACTTGCTATTCAATTGCAGCAAACAAAAAAGCTGGCAGAGGCGCTTACCGCAGCACGACAAAAGGAAACGGCTCCGTTTGAAAAAAAAGTAATAAAGCTGCTCACGCAGGTGGGCATGCCTAATGCAAGGCTGAAAGTGCAGGTCACTCCCGCAAACCTTTCTGCTTCGGGGGGAGATACAATTGAGTTTTTGTTTGATGCGAACAAGAGCAATCGCTTTGAGCCATTGAAAAAAGTTGCCAGTGGTGGCGAATTGAGCAGGCTGATGCTTTGCATCAAGTCGCTCGTTGCCATATCGGTTCAGTTACCCACGCTTATTTTCGATGAAATAGACTCAGGCATCAGCGGTGAAGCGGCGCGGCAGGTGGGTATTATTATGAAAGACCTGGGCAAATCGCACCAGATAATCGCCATCACCCATCAACCCCAGATCGCGGCCAAAGCTGATGCACACTTTTTTGTATATAAAAAAGAAAAAGGCGACAGGATCAACACACGCATAAAACTTCTTTCAAACGACGAAAGAATAGACGCCATAGCCCAAATGCTGAGCGGAGAAAAACCAACTGCCATAGCGTTGGAAAATGCGAAGGAGATGATGAAGTGAGGATGGGGAGTGGGGATTGGTTGATTGGAAAAAGCCGCCGCCCGGGGAAGATGGCTTCGGCTACGCTTACTCAGATCATCGCATTATTAGTATCATCGCCTCGCCATGACGGTAAGGGGTTGATGCCTTAATGACCTGTTTCAGATTGAACCTGCGAACAGTTTAACCCGTGCTTGCGCTCACAGCCCAATCATACACATAAACCCCTCCGCATCGTCCTTGCGATCCCGCCAGCGGCAAATTAGAACAGCGTACGCTTAAGGCGGGAGAAGCAAACTTTCTCCACAATAGGAAATGGCTTTGATTAAGTTTGCCGGGGTCTCGGCATATTAAGGCTATCGCCCTTCCATTGACGACAAGAGCCTGAGAAGATCATTGTTTCCTCTGTACTACCAAAAACTTATCGAAGGAGAAAATTTAAACTTTTCTACAGAGGATATATATTATTTTCTTATCTAATGTCAGAAAACATATATCTTTACTACAAGTTTCAACCCTTCTTGCCATGAACACTGTACTCCTATTGTTTGTGAGGAATTTTACATTCCTACTTGTACTATTTGTTACTATCGCATTCCTTAATGTTATCCTGCATACATTCTTATCCAGTTGGGGCATTGATTACCCTTTCTTCAAAACTCTCTATAAATTTCTGGACCCTGTTGTTTATTGGGTAGACCATCGTTTTGGTAACGGGTGCTATAAGGCAAACGCACACACCGGCGTTCCGGTTGATAGCCCTTTTGCCTTGTTACTTATAGTAATAACACTTTTCACCATTTTTTTTATTTCAGTTGTTGGAACATGTGTGCAAATAAAAAGTTTAAACACCTCCATGATAAGGCTGGAACGGTACACACTAAAATTGAGAGAAGTGGTACGTATAGTTCTTGCAGTAATAATGTTTTACTATGGAATACGAAAAATGTTTTTGACACAGATGCCGCAGTTGAGTGTTGATAAATATTTAACACCGCTGGGGTCTTTCACAAAAACCGGTTTTATGTGGACATTTATAGGCGCATCAAAAGAATTCCAGATCTTTCTAGGCATATCTGAAACTATTGTTGCAATCTTGCTTTTATTCAGAAAGACTAGCGTCCTCGGCCTGCTCATCGCATTTGTAATTACAATCAATATTTGTGTAATGAATTTTGCGTATGAAGTACCGGCCCGAATATTGGCTTGCCTGGTAATGCTTATGATCGTTTTTTTACTGGTACCTTATGTTAAAATGCTGTATACATTTTTTCTTCAGGGAAAGCCTGCCAAAATTGAAGTTTACCACGGCCGCATCCCGAATAGAAGGCGTTATAAAGTACTCAACAAAGTATTGCCCGTAGTGATTATGCTTTTTTTGGTAACTGATGCATATTGCGTATTGTCAACAAGCCTGAACAAGCACATTAAAGACACCTCTTCTATTTATCAGGTAGAAAGTTTCATTTTAGGGAGAGACACAATCCCCTCTTTATACAATAAAGATAAAAGATGGAACTTCTTGATTTTTAAACCCAACCAAATGTTGACAATCATTTATACAAAGGGGAATAGAAAGGACTATACATATAAAATAGATTCAGTTGGCAATCAACTCTGGTTATTTAACCGCACTTATAACCCAAACTCCGTTCCGGTTTCTACATATAAAATAAAAAAATCGTCGGACAAAAGCCTGGAGCTTCATTCTACCGACGACTCTTTACACACCAAATTACAATTTATGCCAATTTCTATTTTTGATTTTGAGATTGAAAGCAACAAATCATGGATTGAAAAGCTTCCCACTTATTCAGTTAAGTAAGCTAGCTATTAGCATCCGGTTATGGTTACAACTCCAACTTCCAATTACCCCTGTACTTTCTGCGTACAAACTGGTTGGCGGGTTCAAAATTGGTGATGCGCATGTTTTCGCCGTCCCACAATAATTTCTTCCTGCCGGGAAATATTTTTTCACCCTTCGCATTCTTCTCGAAATAATTGTAGCTGTGTACCGCCAGGTTGCCCATGAGCACTGTTTCGGTAAGCGGGCCAGATTTATCGAATGATGAGCTGGTATACGCCCCATATCCTTTTTTACAGGCCTTAACCCATTGCTGCTGGTGTCCTTCGGTGCTTCCTTCCACCAATTCGAATTTCGATTTGGGCAATTCCATTTCCTTCATTTTCCGGGTAGGCAGCAACGTTGGATTCCTGCCAAACAATCCCGCCATAATTTTACCTTTCGATCCTTCGAAAATAATACCACCATCCCACTCGCCCATTTCTTCATCAGGCAACAACTCTTCGGGGCGTTTGGGTTTAATGCCGCCGTCGTACCATATCATTTCCACTTCAGGCATGCCTTCGCGCGCGGGGAATTGTATATGTGTTTTGGCAGAAGGAGGATAGCTGTCGGTATAAATCGCTTCCTGGAAGAACCCGGTATATACCGATCCTACACTTGTTTCTACCGATGTGGGATAACCGAGCTTTAAAGCCCTGTAAGGCACGTCGATAAAATGGCAACCCATATCGCCCAGGGAGCCTGTTCCAAAATCGGTCCAGCCACGCCAGATAGCAGGCAGGTAGGCCGGGTTGTACTCACGGTAAGGTGCAGTGCCCAACCACAATTCCCAGTCTACTTCTTTAGGAATGGCAAATTTTCCTTTCGGCGCGGGTACCCCTTGCGGCCAGGTAGGGCGATTCGTCCAAACATGCACGGTACGCACCTCTCCTATCAAACCATCCTGCACCCAGGTTTCAATACGACGGGTATCGTCGCCACTGCTGCCCTGGTTGCCCATTTGCGTAACTACTTTGTATTTTTCTGCGGCGCGCGTTAATATCCTGGCCTCGTAAATATCATGCGTAAGCGGTTTTTCGCAATACACATGCTTGCCCATTTGCATGCAGGCCATTGCCTGCACGGCGTGCATATGGTCGGGCGTGGTAATAATAACAGCGTCTATATTCTTATTTTCCTTTTCCAGCATCTGCCTGAAATCGCGGTAGTACGGCGCTTTCGGAAACAGTTTCCTGTTGTCTACCGCCTGGCGGTCATCTACATCGCACAGCGCAACAATATTGTCTGTGCCTTTATTATATGCGTATGGAATGTTTACGTTGGCTTTTCCCCCGGCTCCTATGCCGGCTATATTCAGTTTATCGCTGGGCGGTATAAATCCTTTACCCAACACATGACGGGGTACAATAAAAAATCCTGTGGCAGCCAGGGAAGTATTAGCAATGAATTTTCTACGGGACGAATTTTTCGAATGGGCAGGCATAATTGAAATTTTTACGTTAAGGTAGCAAGAAGTTGAGAATTATAAAGCTGTTTGCAAAAATGTGCGAACTTTAATACACTCATTGCCGGTATTTAAAAAATGTTGTTCGGGGTACTGTAACATTACAGGAATTGTAGCGACATGTTACATTCATTACTTCATTAAATCTATTGTATGATAACCAACAGGAGAAACTGGTTAAAACAAATGGGGTTAGGAGTGGCAGGCATTGGAATAGGCAGTTTGGAAGCAGTAGCAGCCCCAATATATGACCTGCCGGCAGACGACAAACCGATAAGGCTCGTGTCGAATGAAAATCCTTATGGTCCCTCGTCTTTGGTTAGAAAAGCAATGGCAGATCATATAGCGTTGAGCAACCGCTACAACAGGGATCTTACCGGCACACTGCGCACAGCGCTTGCTGCAAAGCATGGCGTAACCGCCGACAACATTTTAACAAGCGCGGGCTCTACCGAAATACTCGATATAGCAGCCCGCATTGCGGTATTGAAAAAAGGCAGCACGGTTTCACCTTCTCCCTCCTTCAACTACTGGACGGCAATAACCGAACAATTTGGCATAGAACGGATAATTGTGCCGCTTACTGCAGAAAAAAAAATAGACCTGCCAGCCATACTAAAAGCAATCAAACCCAACACGGGTATTGTTTACATCTGCAACCCCAACAATCCAACGGGCACCCTATGCTCAAGAAATGATTTGGTTGAATTTGTTACGGAAGCTACTAAAAAAACAATGGTACTGCTGGATGAGGCTTATCTCGACTTCACCGAAGAACAATCGCTTTGCAACCTGGTGCAGGAAAATAAGAACCTGGTGATTGCCAGAACCTTTTCTAAAATTTATGGACTGGCGGGAGCAAGAGCAGGTTACGCCATTGCCCACCCCGATACGATTCAACTTTTTGCAGGCGTACAACCCTGGCCCAATGGAAGCATGAGTGTGGTATCGGCTGCTGCCGCCATTGCTGCGTTGCAGGATCAGCAATTTGTAAAAATGGTATACAGTCGCATACAGCATTCAAGAAGCTATGCTATACAACAAATGGAACGGCTCGGCATCACCTGCATTCCATCGCACACCAACTTCATCTATTTTTCGCTGAAAGATTACAAAAAAGATTTTTTCGAACAACTTAAAGCCAACAATATTATCGGCACCGGCATTTGGGAAGAAGAGGGCAAATGGTCGAGAATAACCGTAGGCACCCAGACGGAAATGGAGAAGTTTATTAAGGCAGTGAGTTAGCGGGCAGCTATCAGCCGTCAGCTTTGAGCTATCAGCGATTGGCAGATAGTGAGTGTCTTGGAACGGCGCAATCTCAAATCAAAAATCTCAAATCTCAAATTCTCTTCATGCAGCAATTGCTAACAAACCTTGAAACTTTTTACCAGCTTAGCGCGGAGGCTAAATCAGTATTGGAAGATTGTTTTGAAGAAATAACACTGGCTAAAAATGAGTTCCTCGTAAAGGAAGGAAAAATATGCAGGCACCTTTACTTTTTGCAGCAAGGCGCTTTAAGAGGTTTTTATACACTGGATGGTAAAGAGATCACCCATTGGTTTGGTTTTGAAAACGATTTTGTTACTTCCTTTCACAGCTTTACCACGCAGCAGCCTTCGGTTGAAAATATACAACTGATAGAGGGCAGTATATTATGGGCAATCTCTAAAGACACACTGACAAGCTTGTTTGACCGTCACCACGAAATTGAAAGACTGGTTCGCATTGCCTACGAAAAATATTACATCCGGTTAGAAGATCGTTTTGTAAACGCCCAGTTTAAAACGGCAACGGAACGTTATGAAGACCTGCTGCTACGTGCACCTCATATCATTGAACGTGTTCCCCTGGGATTTATCTCGTCTTACCTGGGCATCAGCCAGGAAACATTGAGCCGGGTACGAAGCAGGCTTTAACAATCAACCTCCGGCTTTTTGATCATTGTCAAAACCAGCGTTGACTGCGAAGAATAGATTTGTTTCCATAAACAAAAAATTATGGAACAAAAACTCAACCAACAACCTTCTGCCGCTTTCGTCGGTGCATCGTGGTTTGCTTTACTAACAGGTATTGTTGCTTTTATTATAGGATTGTGGAATGCCGACATGCAACTGAACGAGAAGGGCTATTACTTTACCGTATTGATGTTCGGCTTGTTTTCGGCTATATCGGTGCAAAAAGCAGTGCGCGACCAAATGGAAGGCGTTCCGGTTACGAACCTCTATTATGGCATTGCATGGTTTGCTACCATTTTATGCATTGTTCTGCTAACGGTGGGACTGTGGAATGCAACGCTTACCAAAAGCGAAAAGGGATTTTACGCCATGTCGTTTACCCTTGCCATTTTTGCGGCTATTGCGGTTCAAAAAAATACGCGCGACGCTAAAATGGCTAAAAAAGAAGAGCCCCAAAAATCGAATACGACAGAAATTACATCGACGTATGTGCATAAGCAGTAACTGCGCCCGGGTTTCACGCGGCGGGCGCAACGGAGCAGCAATGCAGCCTGGTAAGCTTGCCTTAACGTAGCAATCGTGAACAGTTGAGCGCCGAACTCTCATTTTGAAAAGATACTACGATCAGCACTTGGGATATTGAAACCCCGGTGCTGTTTTGTTTTAAAAAGTTGCTACATTCAGGTTAATTTAAGTAACCAACCCACAAATCTGTCAACTTGAAAAAACGCCTGATCAATTCACACACAGTATTCATTTCTACGCTTGTTGTTATTCCAATGCTTGTGTTGATCGTGTACCTCACGGGGCTTGAGCAACACCGGTCGCTTTACCTAAATTCACTCGCATCTGCTACAATCATTTCAATAGTAATGATCGTATTTATTACTACGGGTTTATATAATGGATGGAAAATGAAAGATAGCATTGGGAAACTTTATACTAAACATAAGCTTGAAAAAACACCTGATATTGGACTTGATGACTTTAGCTCTATTGATGTTGGCGATGACTTTGGAGGAATTATTGTATCGATATTATTATGGATTGTAATGGCGATTATGGCAACGATTGTTTTTTATTTTGCAGCAGGCATTATCTGGCTTTCTATCCTGGCAGTTGGATCAATGCTCTACTGGGTTGTATTCAGAGCCTTCCGACTGGTTTTTAAAAAAAGTCGCTGGTGCAAGGGTAATATGGCAAGAAGCCTGGCAATAGCGTTTTTATATACGCTATTGTACAACTGCTGGATATATGCAATTATAATTGGCTTTCATTTCTTTTATTAAAGAATTGATATAATTATTAAATATTCAAAAATGATAAAAAATCTTTCACTTCTTTGCTGCAGTCTGCTGTTGCTGTTATCGGCCACACCCAGGATACCAGCCTCCTGTTGAAAAGTGCAGCGTGCAAGCTTATCATCCCGGTAAATAAAAAAGTAAATTATGAGGAAGAGTTGAAGTCAGGACCTTATGTACTGCCTAACAGTGGAACAGAATTTGTTCAGCATATTTATCCAGGCTCTTTTTTACCGGAAATTGTGTACGAGATGTTTTTGAGAGGACAGTATTTTTTCCTTTTGTTTCACAGCATGTTACATTAGATGTCCTTCTATAAAACAACCAACTAAGGTTCCTCCTCAACTACTTCACCTTCCCAACCGGTAAAGTATAGCCAAAAAGCTGGCGCTCCTTTATCATCGCAGCAACTTCAGCGGGTACGTGTACTTCCCATCCGAGCGTTCCATTTTTTATTTGCTGCAACACGGCATCTGTATGTACCTGCAGGTTGCTTTCGTCATAGTGTTGAATGTCTTCTATCTTATCATTGGTTATCAGGTAGCGAAACAGGTCGATGAGTTCCGGAGGTAAAGAAAATTTAATGCAATTGCAGATAACGCCGTCTCTTAAAGTGGGATATATAAAGAGCTTTACTTTGCGACTGAACAGGGTTGCAAAAGCCTCCAGAATGCCGCCCGGCAGATCCTGGTAGTGCTCTTCTGTAAAAATGTATTCGAGATTGGGATAGCCGAGCACCATCCCAATTTTCAGCTTGGTGATGGAAGAGAGATAGGCCACTAGTTTATAGTACCGCTGAAAATTGGAGATCATTACGGTTTGGCCTAATGAACAAAGAACGTCTACACGATCCAGGAAATCCTTCTCATCAATCTCGGCCTTTTCATCTGCATCCCTTTCCTTCAATCCCTGCAAGGTAAGTTCTGTAAGCACCACCACATTTTCCTTATCTACATCAGGCTCTTCCAAAAACTGTTTAACACCGGTATGCAGCATATCCATGTGTACATTAATTACCGGGCGAAAACGACCGCGCAGCACCACGATGTGTTTTTTATACAACACTTCAGAAGGTTGCCTGTTTTCTCCGTCGGGGCCAAATACCGCAGCGTCCGAAAATCCATATCTCACCAGGTGCAGACTCATCAGGCGGTTGTCTACTTTGGCAAAAGCAGGTCCCTCAAAACGGATCATATCAATCTGAATCCTGTCGCGCTCTATGTTATCCATTAAAGACAACAGGAAAGTAAGTGGCGTTTCGCGATAGTAATAGCAGGCATATATAAGATTAACTCCCAACACGCCCGTGGCTTGCTGCTGGCGGTTGTTGTTGTTATCCTGCAATTTTACATGCAGCACCACATCGTTGGGTTCGCTGTTGGGCGCATGTTGAAAACGCACCCCCATCCAGCCATGCCCTTCATTTGTTTTATTGTAATTGAGCGCAGCCACCGTGTCGGAAAAAGCAAAAAAAGTAGTGGTATCGCCTTTTAATGCCGCCAGGCGCTCCAGTAAAAGCTGGTATTCATGATCAAGCATGGAAAGAAGCCGGTCTTCGCTCACATACCGTTTTTTTTGCTGAACGCCGTAAATGGCGTCGGAGAAAGTCATATCGTAAGCCGACATGGTTTTAGCGATGGTGCCCGATGAAGCGCCTGCTTTAAAAAAATTAGCAGCCACATCCTGCCCGGCGCCAATTTCAGCAAAGGAGCCATATATCTGAGGGTCGAGGTTAATTGCCAGTGCCTTTTGTTTGGTGCCGATATCCTTGTTGTGAACAATACTCATTGCTGTTCAAAATTAGTTGATAGGAATGATTTTACATTGAATCTAACGGCAGGCAATAGTGGTTATTTCGCCAGGGAAATTATCTTGCAAAATAAATTTATTTCCTGCAATAATAATAACCCGCAAAAAAAGAAGCCAGCAGGTTTTACTTTTCCCTGAACTCTGTAGGCGTAGCTCCGGTATGACTTTTGAAAGAATTGGAAAAATAAGCATGATCTACAAAGCCAAGTTCAAACGCAATTTCTTTTATAGAAAGATCTGTTGACTGGAGCAGTCGTTTGGCCTCGAGCAAAACCCGTTGCTGAATCAATTGGGTGGCAGATGCACCGAGGCTTTTCCGGCAAAGGATGTTCAGGTAATTGGCAGACACATTGAGCTTGGATGCATAAAAAGTAACCAGCTTTTCTTCTTTAAAATGCTGATCGATGAGCATATTGAATTTTGTAAGCTTGGGGTTTGACTGGTATACTTTAAAGTCGGTGAAAAGATTTTCTGCCTCTTTGCTTACAATCGCAGCAATAACGGCAGCTCTTGCGCTGATCAGTTCTTTAAGAGAGTTACCGGTACTGAGTTCGTCCTTTATGGCATCAAATTCGTATTTCAACAGTCCGAAACTATTTTTAGTAGCAGGAATGACGGGATGGTTCATGTAATTCGTAAACGAAAAACGGAAATGGGGAGCAAACCGTTCAAAAAAAATACGATCGATCATTAACTGGTACCCGATTGTTTTAGGCTTGATGTCCCAGCGATGTACCTGCCCGGGAAACAATACATGTATCTGCCTGTCTTCTATTGGATAGTCAATGAAATCAATGGTATGAACGCCCTGTGCTTTGTCAAACAATATAATAATAAAGAAATCGTGTTTGTGTGGTTTGTCTATGTGCTTCTCGCCACGCAGCTCGTTAAACAGCAGTTCGTCTCTCCCCGCCAGTTGGCCTTTTCTGAATTCCTGGATGCCTATAACCGGCACATATTTGTTTTCACCTGCTGGCTTTGTCATTAAACCTGTTTCCCGTTTTTAAAGGGCTCAGGGGAAATTAATAAAAAAACAGGAATGAACTGCGAAAGAACGCCCGCTCATTCCTGTTTTTTATACAACAGCTTTATCAAAAACAAACTCAGCAATGCCGCCTTATATCAACGCAACCCTTAGCTGCTATTTAGGTTCGGGATGCGTAGTGGGCGTGTGAATAATGTCGAAATAAACCGACTTGTCGTCGTTGTTGGGATAGATCCTGTAGGTAAATTCATTTTTTGTAAGTACCGTAATTTCCACCACACGGGTAAACAATGTAGCTCCGGCATTGTCCTTCGCTACGATCGTGCGGGTTTTTCCATCGGCAGAAACGGTCCAGTCGCCATGCATTTTAGGCGAATCATCAAGGTTGTACATGGCAAATGTTCCATCCGCTTTAAAATAAGCGAAACCAACAAAGTTAGATACGTTGGCATCTGTCAATGCCACATCTTCGCCCTTATTATTTTTTGCGTTGGTGGTTTCCCAGGAAACGCTGGCCAGTATTTCGCCTGGTGTTTGTGTTTTTTGCGGTTCATCGTTGTCTTTACTGCAACCAATAAACAGAGTGGTGGAAAGCACTATTATGCTCAACACAATTGTTTTATTATACTTCATATTCAATAAAATTTATTACGCACAAAATTATTTTCGAGCTGTGCAAAGTCTTTGCTCTTTTCATCCCGATGCTTGTAGAATTTATAACAAGGAAGGGAATTTGATTTTCAGCCATCAGACCGCCCTTTGGGCGGGCCGATGGGAAAGCCGGTTGGCCCGCCCTGAAGCCTGGCCTTGTGTTCGGGCAGGCGGTCTGACCGATGAAACGCATAAAATTATTTGGCCCTTGTGCAGTATTTGCTCTTTTCATCTCGGTGCTTGTAGATTTTATAACAAGGAAGGGACATTCGATTTTCAGCCATCAGACCGCCCTTTGGGCGGGCCGATGGGAAAGCCGGTTGGCCCGCCCTGAAGCCTGGCTTTGTGTTCGGGCGGGCGGTCTGACCGACGAAATCAAACCAGACCTGCACCGTTAAGATCACATATCCGATCATCATTTTCTAAAACACAATCTTCCCTTTGTGAATCAGCGACATTACAGGCGAAATGCGCGATACCGCTTCGGCTGAACAGGACGAAGCCACCAGTACCATATCAGCAGCATCTCCTGCTTTTGGCCATTGCTGTTTGCCTTCATCATCTAACGGAAGCACATAACGGGTAGCAAATGCCAGCGTGCGCGACAGTTGCCACTCGGTGCTATAACCATAAAGTGATGCAATCAGGTTTGCTTTCTGAAGCATGTTGCCGGAACCAAAAGTGCCCCAATGGTCTTGTATGTTATCATTGCCTATCAATACTTCCACACCATATTTTCTAAGCGTTGGAATGGGCATGATGGTATTTTTGAATGGAACTGACGACACAATTCCCACACCGGCATGGGCAAGGCGTTCGGCTATTTTTTCTGTTGCTGCAGCGTCCAGATGTCCTAACGCAAATGCATGACTAACGTAGGTCTTTCCCTTCAATTGTGGATTTTCAATCGCTCTGTCAATTAAAAATTCAATGGTCTTTATACCGCTCTCTCCTCTTTCGTGCAGGTGAATATCGATGCCCTTGTTATTATCCAGCGCCAGTTGCGTAATCAGCTCCATTGGTTTTTCCACGCTTCCGTCAATGGAATAAGGATCAACTCCTCCTATAAAATGCACTGCCTCCATTTTGGCTACTTCTTTTAAAAGAGGTTCCGTTGGGGTATAGTAGATGCCATGCTGGGGAAAGGCAACCAGTTCTGCCGCCAGTGTTTCTTTTTTATGCTGCAACGCTTTTTCAAGGTGGTGCAGAGAGTTGAAGCCCGATGTTGGATCAATGTTAAAATGAGAGCGGATAAAATGTGTTCCATACGAATGAAGAAAGTCGATCATCTTCCCGGTTCGCTCTACAGAGCTTTTCAGCCATTCAGGAATCATCGTTTGTTCATAAGCGATCATATCCTTTACCGTTTTCCTTTTAGATGAAACTGCCTGCCAGGGCAAGCCAAAGAGCATTTTATCGAGATGTGCATGCATGTCTTTAAATGCAGGCAGCATCAACAACCCCTTTGCATCTATTCCATTTGCCCCAGGATTATTGGGTTTAACATTTTTTATTTTGCCGTTCTCTACCTCCATGCAGAACAGGGCTGTTTTTGTTTTCACCACCTCGTCTCCCTCATATTCAAAACCTGTTTCCAGCAACACGTTCTTCAGGGTATATGTTTGATCTTTCATTTTATATTTTACAATGCTTACTTCGATAAAATTTTTACTATTTCCGCAAACCCACGGCGTTGCGCATGTTGCAGCGGTGTAACACCTTCATGATCTGGTATTGTAAGATCTGCGCCACCGTCTTTGAGCAACTGTATAATTTCCTGGTATTTTTTTGTTCCGTCACCCAAAACAATGGCTTCCATCAAAGCAGTCCAGCCCAAACGATTTACATGGTTCACAGGAAAGCCTTTGGTGCTCACCAGCACTTTTACTGTTTCTACATGCCCGCGTTCGCAGGCAGGGATCAGGGCTGTACCGTTATACCGGTTAAAGAGATCGAACCGGGCGCCATTGGCCAGGAACAACTTTACCAATTCCGTTTGCCCGCTTGCGCCTGCATAAAGAAACGGGCTGTCCTGGATATTGTCCTGCAAATTCACGTCTGCACCTCTCTCCGTCAGCAGCGTTGCCATTTCAACCTGCTTATTGATGGTAGCCAGCAGGAGCAAACTGCGTTTATTGCCATCGCGGGTATTTACATCAGCTCCTTTATCAAGCGCTTGTTTTACGCCGGCAATATCATTTCGTTTAACCAGCTTTATAATGTTTTCCTGTTGCATACTCATTTCATTTGTTGATGGATGTTCTTTGGCGCTGCACGATGCAAACACGCTCATCAATAATAACAGCAATACTATTTTCATATCTATTCTTGATTAGTTCGCGATTCACTGCAACAAAGTAAGCTATGTTTTTAACCATCTCGTTGTGAAATCTATGCTGATGCTTGAAAGATTTATTACTACGGTCCGGAATAGTAATAAATCCTTCAAGGGTTGAAATAAATTCTACACACCGCAAGGCATGCCATTCATTAGCTTTGTATCAAATACTTCAGCCAATGCATAAGCGAAGAATATCCCGTAAAGATTTTTTGAAACAATCCGGGTTGAGTTTTGCCGGGATGGCTGTTGCACCAGTATTTCTGAATGCAAGGGATATTTCGGCCCAACAACCGGCAGACAAAAAAAATGACTCCATGGGCAAAGACTATATGCTAAAAAATGTAAGGCTGGAAACGGGGTTTGAGTATGAAGGGGATGAGGTTGTTCATACCACAACCGGGTTGTTTGCCGTTGCCATCAGCAATGGAAAAATCAAAAGCATTTCGGCCAATACGCCTAACGATTCCAAAGCCATTGATGCAAAGGGGTTGTTGATGCTGCCTGCCTTTAAAGACATGCATATTCACCTCGATAAAACTTTTTATGGCGGACCGTGGCGCGCCACCAAGAAAAGAACGGGCGGGGTAAAGGGCATGATTGCACTGGAGCAGCAAATTCTGCCGGAAATGCTGAAAACATCCACTCATGGCGCAGAAAAACTGGTTGAACTGCTTCAGTCAAAAGGTTCTTCTTTTGCAAGAAGCCATGTAAACATTGAGCCTACTTCAAAATTGCAATCGCTGAAAAATCTGCAAAAAGCACTGGAAAATAAAAAGGACGGTTTTGGAGCAGAGCTGGTGGCATTTCCGCAGCATGGCGTTTTTTATACAGATTCGGTTCCTTATTTAAAGGATGCCGCCCAAATGAATATTGATTTTATTGGTGGGCTGGACCCTTACAGCATTGACGGAGCTATTGAAAAAACCATCGACTTCACGGTGCAGTTGGCATTAGATAATAATAAGGGAATAGATATACACCTGCACGAATCGGGCGAGTCGGGTTTGAAAACAGTAGAGTACCTTATTAAAAAGGTAAATGAAAATCCTGTTTTAAAGAAGAAGACCTTTATAAGTCACTGTTTTGTTTTAGGAAAACTGGAACAGCCAAAGCAGGAAGAAATAGCAGCGCAACTGGGCGATGCCAGCATCGGCATTGTATCTACCATACCTTTTGGCGGACTGATAATGCCTATACCGACCTTGTACAAGCACAATGTTACCGTACTAACGGGCAACGATAGCATTATTGACCATTGGAATACCTGGGGAAGCGGAAGTGTGTTGCAAAAAGCCAACCTGATGGCGCAGCTCTATGGTTACTCTACCGAATTTTTATTATCAAGAAGTTTGAAGCTGGCAACGGCTAACGTGCTTCCATTGGATGACAAAGGCGCGCAGCAATGGCCGAAAGCGGGCGACGCTGCCGACGTGGTACTGATGGATGCAAGCTGCTCGGCAGAAGCTGTATCGAGGATATCGCCGGTAAAATCGTTGATAAGCAAGGGTAATATTGTTTACTGATAATTGTGGCTAAGACGGCTACCGGTGGTTTACATTTTAATGCAATGTCGGTTAGTTAGTGAAAGTTTTTTTGCCGCAGATGCGCAGATGAAGGATTATCTGTGAATCTGCGGCTTATTAATATTCCCATTTAAAAATCCCGGCATTGATTTTTTTTTGACACTGCGCTTGCTTGCAACAGGTCTCTAATTATTTACTGAAGGAGCATGCTAGTTAGTGAAAGTTTTTTGCCGCAGATGCGCAGATGAAGGATTATCTGCGAATCCGCGGCTTATTAATATTCCCATTTAAAAATCCCGGCATTAATTTTTTTTGACACTGCGCTTGCTTGCAACAGGTCTCTTATTTACTGAAGGAGCATGCTAGTTAGTGAAAGTTTTTTTGCCGCAGATGCGCAGATGAAGGATTATCTGCGAATCTGCGGCTTATTTGAAGGCTGTCAATAAATTCTGCCCGGTAAGGGATAAAACCGGTTCTTACTCTCCATAAAATTTCACCGGAGTTGTTTAGCAATGATACTGCATTGGCCTGCGAACTGCAAACCAGTATACTGGAATCATCTACCCGGAAGGCGCTTCCCATCCTTTCGCTGTAAAGATGCAGCGGCAAATCCAGCTCCATGTTCAACACTGCCTTGCGGCCGGGTTCATCTAACGTATATGCGAGCACGCGCGACTTTTTATTTTGTGTGCCGTTTTCAAACAACAATACCTGGTTGTTAGCAGTTCGGTGTACGGCATGAGACTCGGAAAACGCCCCTCCTTCCGGAAAAGAAAAATCTCCTCCACGCCCCATTCGCCAGATCAGTTTCCCTGTCTTTGCATCAATTTTCCATACCTGCCCCGACAGGTAAAACGACAGCAGGTAATTTCCATCATTGTCCAGGCCCAAGCTGTTGGCGTGCAGCCAGTCAGCCTTGTCCTTTAAAATTTTTGCATCGCTTAATGGGTCCATTACATCAAATACCGACCAGCTCCAGGTTTTGTTACCTTTGTTATCCAATACCAGTATTCCATCTCCCGTGATGGTATCTGTTTTTGAACCACCAACACTGCTCAGGTCCATCACTTTTTTTTCAAGCGTTAGTGTCACCAACTGCTGAGCGGCATTGTAAAATATTTCGTGGTGAATGGTTTTATCAAAACCTCGCTCCCCTTTTTTTAAATGCAATACCGTATCTCCCGCAAGTGAAACTTCCAGTATTTCATCGCCGTAACTGGTAGGATATGACGGCGGGGCTACAATAGATAAGATGGTGGATTGCTTTGTAAAATGCGTTACTTTATATCCTGCATTGCTGATGGTATGATACCACACTATTGCACCTTTGCCATCAATAATATACATCTGCCCCGGCAAATCGCGCCGTGCAATCAGCGAAAAACCTTTTGAAAAACGGTCTGGCAGCGGCTCCTGCATCTCAGCCGGAATCACCATTTCCTGTACTGCCATCGGTATTTCTCTGGTGCTGAAGGATATTACATTGCTGATAGCGTTTTCCTCTTCACCCTGTTGTGCAACCACTTCATACTCGTATGTTTTAACTGGCTTCAGATACAGCAAAGCAAAGAGATGTTCTTTTTTGCCAGACGAAACAGGAGTGACATACCGTGCAGTATCACCTTTTTCCCAATAGCGTATAAAAATGTTTGCCTGTTTGTTGCAGGTTACATTGATCTTCTTCATCAATACATTGTTAGCCGTGGGTTGCTCATTTACAGATTCGAGTTGAATGTTATCGCCTGGCTGGCAACCTCCCAATAGTATACATAAAAAAGATACTACAGGCAATGCCTGTAGTATCCGGAAGAGGGAGCTCTTCATTATTTCCATAGCGGGTTCTGGTTGAGCTTGTTATTGGTTTGCAGTTCGGCGGCGGGAATTGGAAAAATATAATGTTTGTTTTCAATTTTATCGGCGCCCTGCTTCAGGTTGGCAGACATATAGGTTTTCAGATCGGCAGCAGTTGGATACCATCTTTTTAAATCATTCCACCTGTTTTGCTCAAAATACAATTCAAGCAATTTCTGATGCTGAAGCTCCGCCATCAGGTCGGCGGTAGTCGGAAAATCAGCCGATACTTTGGTTACCAAACCTGCCCTTTGTCTTATCCGGTTGATGCTTTGCAATGCCAGGTCGGGATGGTTATTCAACAAAGCAGCTTCGGCATGCAGCAGCAGTACTTCAGCAAAACGCATCACCTCTACATTGGCGGTAGACGGCGTGGCAGCCCAATAGTTATCGCCGCTGCCCGCATTGCGCCATGCAGTGGTAAACTTTTTATTCAGGAATTTGCCTTCGGGAAAAGTTTTATAAACAGGCTCAAACCGGTCGATGCTGGTGGCTGCGGCGTTCCATAAATCATCAAATGTTTTGTTGTCGTACCAGGTTGCATCCGCTTCGCCAAAATCAGAATACTTCCACATCAGCGTGGCATACATCCGCTTATCAAATTTGGTATCGGCACCACCAGGTCTTTGTTCTTTTTTAAATTCCTTTACGAGGAACTGCGAAGGAATATACTTGAACCAGCCGCCGCTTGCAGGACTGCCGGTAAGCTGGGGGCGATAGTTGTACATGGCATTGCCACCGCTTTCTTCGTTCCAAGGGCTGTACTGACTGTTATAAGCGCCGTATACCCATTCCAAAACCGACTCTTTGTTGAACTCATTTTTGTCGGTGAAGTTATCTTCAAAGTCGTTCAGCAGGTCGTAATCAAAAGGCGCTGTAAGCAGCTTTGCCAAAGTGGTTTCAGCATTCGGGTAGTCTTTAATGTACAGGTAAGTCTTACCAAGAAATGCAAGCGCTGCTCCCTGTGTAATCCTACCCCTGTCTCCTGCGGGTCGTGTAACAGGCAGGTCTGCCACCGATTCAGAAAAATCTTTGATGGCCTGCTGGTATACTTCGGCTACGGGCGATGCACCCACAAAAGCATCGTCGGGCGACTGAGCGACGGTTATTTTAAGCGGCGCATCTCCAAAGTTGGAAGCCAGGATAAAATACGACAAGCCGCGCAGGAATTTTGCTTCTGCCACGAAACCCTTGGTTAAGGTTGCATCCAGCTCCGTCTGTGCAGCATTTTCAATTACCAGGTTGGCCCTGTAAATGGAGCTGTACAGTTTGGCAAATATGTCCTGGATGTCTCCGTTTTTCGAATCGTTTATAAAGTATGCCACCTGCGTGGTAGCGGGTTCGCCACCGGGAATGGTGAGCACATCATCGCCAAGTGCGTTAATGTCCTGGTATCCCCTGAAGGCACCCCAGTAGCCGCTGAGCGGCAAACGCATAGGACTGTAAACAGAAGCGATGGCTGACTTTACATCTGCTTCGGTTTTCCAAAACTTATCTTCCGTAAGCTGGTTGGGATTGCTGGTTTCCAGAAAGCTTTTTTTACATCCCATTATTGCGGTTAGCGTTGCCGCAATGGTTATAAATGACAGCTTAAATATTTTGTTCATTATCATTCAAAATTTAATGTTGTTAATGTTAAAACGATACTGTGAGACCTGCCATAACAGCCCGCTGAATGGGATAACCGCCCCAGTCGTTGCCCCTGCTGAGCGGATTGCCTCCGTTGCCCAGGTCAGGATTAAAGCCATTGTATTTTGTAATCGTAAACAGGTTCTCTGCGGAAACATATATCCGTGCTCTCTCAATGCCTAACCTGTTTTTAGTAAATGCCTGCGACAATGTATAGCCTAACTCTATGCGTTTTAAACGAACATAAGAACCGTCTTCAAGCCATCTGTCGCTATTCTGCCTTGCATTGAGGTTGGGATCTGCTAAAATAAAACGGGGGAAATTTGAATTGCTGTTGGTAGTGGACCATGCATTCAACGCATCGGAAGAAAAGTTCGTGTACTCATTCATCTTTTCTATCCAGTAGCGCGGACCGTTGTATATCTTATTGCCAAATACACCTTGCAGTAATAAATTGATGTCAAAATTTTTCCACGATGCATTGCCGCTCAGCCCTGTTTCAAAAGTAGGAATGGGTGAGCCAACGTATTGCTGGTCGTTGTTGTCGATGATGCCATCGTTGTTGTAATCTTCAAACTTAAGATCGCCCGGTTGTGCGTTGGGTTGTATTTTATTACCGCTGTGCCCGGTATAGGAATCCACTTCCTGTTGTGTTTTGAAAGTGCCCAGGTTTTTGATCAGGAAAAAGCTGCCTAAGGGATACCCTACAATGCCTCTTTGCAAATCGCCAAACTGCTGGTTGCCGCTGCCGATGGTTACCGCTACCATTTTATTTTTGATGGCAGACATATTCCAGCCGATGTTATACGACCAGTCTTTTTTTCGTTCGCCATAATTAATGCTCAACTCTATACCATTGTTGTTGATATTGCCTGCATTTACCGGGGGCGCACCATTAATACCGGTACTTAAAGGAATAGGTACGCTCAGCAATACACCTTTAGAGCTTTTTTTGAACCAGTCAAAAACAATGCTCAGCCTGTTGTCCAAAAGATTGGCGTCAAACCCTATGTTGGTTGTGTTTGATTCTTCCCATGTAAGGTTTTTGGGCGATTGTGCACCGCTTGGTATGCTGCCGATGATCATGCCACCATCTGTGAGGAAATTCAAATTGGTTCTCAGCAACGCCTGGGTAGTATACAACGATATGCGATCATTTCCCAATGTGCCTACCCCGCCACGGATCTTGAGGTAATCAATCACTTTTGACAGGGAAGATCCTTTAAAGAATGCTTCATTGCTTACATCCCATGCGCCGGAAATACCATAAAACACGCCTTTGTTATAAGCAGGATCAAATATAGAAGAAGCATCTTGGCGCAGCGATGCATACACCGAATACCGGCTGTCGTAAGAGTAAGTAACCCTTCCGAACTGCGATGTCCTGGAGCTTGACTGGGTTGATCCTGAAGGTTTGTCCCACGAAGTTGCTGCCGATATTCCATACAAACCTAAGGCCGGGTAATAGGCGGTAACACCAAAGCCGTTGGAACTGTCTTTTTGCGCGGAATAACCCACCATTGCTGAAAAATGGTGTATGCCAATTGTTTTTTCGTAGCTGAGTATATTTTCCACCAGCCATTGATTGCTCATGGAAGAACCCATGTTTGTTTGCGGCTTGGTAATGGTTGTACTGCCGTCGGAGTAAGGGTTCTGATAGTTGTTCTGATAACCCCGGTAAGTTGAATAGCCAACGTTCAACCGGTACTTCAACTGGTCAAACAGCCTCACTTCGGCAAATGCATCCAGTATGATGCTTGCATTATTGCTGTTATTGCGGGTTGCATCGAGGAAGGCTACAATATTTGTAAGATTTTTTAACGCTGCCGGACGCATTCCCCATCCGCCATTGGCATTGGTTTCGTCGTAAACCGGTACGGTGGGCGATGCTACCAGGGAAGTAATGATAGAGCTGTGCGTTTGGTCGGCACTGCCCCCGGCATAATCTCTGCCGCCGGCTTTATTGTAAATAAACGTTTCACCTACTTTCACCCTGCCTTTTTCATAAACAGATTTTATCCTGAAGTTAACGTTGGAGTAATCTGAGTGAATAACGGCACCGGTTTGTTTCAAATAGCTTCCGGACAGGCTGTAGAGGAAGTTTTCGGACCCGCCAGTTAAGTCAATGTTCGCTTTGAAATTAGGCGCGGTGCGAAAAATTTCATCCTGCCAGTTGGTATTTACACCGTTAGCCTCGGGGTAGGCCCCGCCGTTATCATTGAACATTTTGGTGATCTGGGCACTATTCATTACAGATATTCTTTTTGGAATACTGTTTTGCCCGTAAACAGCATTGAACTGTATTTTGGGAGCTGTGTTTTTCCTGCCGGTTTTAGTGGTAACCATAATTACCCCGCCTGCAGCCCTTGCGCCGTAAATATTCGCTGCCGAGGCGTCTTTAAGTATGTCGATACTTTGAATATCCGAAGGATTGAGCCCATCCAGGCTGCCGAAAGGAATACCATCTATTACCACCAGTGGATTGTTGTTTCCCAATGTGCTCGATCCCCTGATGGTAATGGACAGTCCCGATCCCGGAGAGCCACCGTTGGATTCTACCGATACGCCTGCCACACGACCCTGCAATGCAGAGCTGAGGTTATTACTGGCGTTGGCGCTCAGCTCACCCACTTTTACAGACGCTACAGCTCCGGATACTTCTTTCCGTTTTTGTGTACCGTATCCTACTACTACAATTTCTTCTGTTTTTGAGTCCGACAGTTTTAAATTGATTTGCAGCGAGGTTGACCTGGAAACTTTCACTTCTGTTGTTTCGTATCCAACATAGGAGATGACGAGCACACCTCCTGTCGATGGCAGGTCCAGTACAAAATTTCCGTTCACGTCGGTGGTAGTTCCTTTTTCAGCTCCCTTTAATTTTACAGAAGCGCCGTCCAGCGGCCTGCCGTTCTCGCCGGTAATAACCCCTTTTACTTCAACAGGTGGCAGCGGGTTGTTTTCCAAAGCATCGATGTTTGCCCTGGGTTTTACAACAACGGTTTTCTCAATAATGGAGTAGGTTAATAACGGCTGATCGCGGAAGCAGGTATTCAGCACCTGCTCAAGCGGAGCATCCACAGCAAAAATATCTACCTTCTTTGCCTGCTTTACCAGCTTGCTTTCGTACCAGAAATCGTAGCCGGTTTGCTTTTTGATTACTTTAAACACTTTTTCCAGGGACACATTTTTCCCCGACAGGGAAACAGTTTGCGAAAGAACGCTGCCGGCACTTACCTGCAAACTGACGGTGAGAAGAAGAATTGCTGTTAAATTCATGACAAGCAGCGCCCCGCGTAACCTGGCGGGGCAGGTTTTGGTTAACCCCGTTTCAGGTGGGGCAAAGAGACCTTTTAAATGCATAACTTTGCTTTGTTTGGGTTAAAAAATAAACAGTTCTCCAAATTGTATTTATCAGGTTAGCCCTTACATTGTACCGCTTCGGTCTCGACCTCCGGAGCGGTTTTTTTTGGCAACCAACCATTCGTGTTTATACCTTGCTATTTCATCCGGCATTCATATTGTAAACTAAAATTTTTCATTCCGTGCAATAAGAACATTAAGACGTAACAACAAGCGTTGTTCCATCCAGCCTGAAGCGGATATCGCTCTGTTCTAATATTTTCAAAACGTCTGCCAGTGTTTTGTTTCTTGAAATATCAGCAGTAAAATACCGTTCGGGCATATCGCCTTCATATTTCACTTCCACGTTGTACCACCGCATAATCTGGCGCATAATGAATTTGAGATTGGCATCTCTGAATATAAAATGCCCGTCCTTCCAGGCCATCACTTCAGCAATATCCGTATCTGTAATCACTTTCATTGAACCGCTATTGTCAAAACGAGCCTGCTGCCCGGGTTTGATAATGGTGCTAACGGCAGCCCGACTTACTTTTACGCTGCCTTCCAGCAGGGTTGTATGGGCAATAGGCTCATCGTTGTAGGCGTTGATATTAAAGTGCGTGCCCAGCACTTCCACTTCCATACCCTCATTTCCGGGGTTGGAATGTACTGAAACTTTGAACGGGCGTGAAGCATCTTTGGCTACTTCAAAATAGGCTTCGCCGGTAATTTCTACCCTTCTTTCACTGCCCTCAAAAAAAGTTGGGTACCGGATAGAAGAAACAGCGTTTAGCCACACTTTGCTGCCATCGGGCAAGATGAGGCTGTATTGACCGCCCCGGGGCGTACTCATGGTATTGTATAAAATTTCACCGGTCTTTTTCTCGCCGCTTTTGTATGCCAGTTGCCCACCAGAGAGCTTTATCACTTCTGCATTTCCCTGGGTAGCCAGCTTGCCATTGCCAGAGCTATCGAGCATAATCTGCGAGCCATCTGCCAGTGTTAATACAGCTTTGTCGCCGCCGGGCTGAATATCCTTCAGGGTTGGCGCAGGTTTGCTTTTTACCATCTCTTTCGGAGCTTCTGCGCTGCGGTTAAACCATATATAAGAGCCAATGCCCAATAAAATAACAACGGCCGCGGCCACACGCCACCAGTACATTTTTTTAACCGGTGCCGTTGGCTGAACCGCCGACCGCTGAATAGATTCCCATATTTTCTCCCAGTCAATTGCTGCCTCCGGCTTGTCTTCCGTTTTCTTACGCAATTCCAGGATCAGCGCTTCCCGCTCCTGGTCGCCGGCATCCTCCCTGAAGAGAACAAGCATTTCCATGATTTCCTCTTCCGTGGCGGCATTATCGGCAAAAAGCCTTAGCAGGTGCCTTGCCCGTTGTTCATCATACATGTGCTTTAAAATTTTACGGAGAAGCGGGTTGATTGTAACGCCTCTCTTTACCATAGAGTGGCATAAACGGAAAAGTGATGAGTGAGAAAAAAATAAATCAGTTGGAGCAATGTGGAGCTACAACAATAGCAAATACCACGGCAATATCTTTTACATAGGTACGCACAAATTTGGTGGCTTTTGCCAGGTGGCTTCTTACAGTATGGGGAGAAATGGACAGCCTTTCTGCAATTTCAGCATTGCTCAGTCCCTGGTGATGGCTTAGCTTATAAATAATCTTTTGTTGTGGTGGCAGAAGATTGAGGGCCCTTTCCACCCATCGCAAACTTTCGTGGGCATCTACCAGCTTTTCGGTAATATTATTATCAACAGAAGAGATTTCGTATTGCTGCTTAACCGCTTTAATAACCCTTTCCTGGTTTGCTTCTTTTTTGAGGTAATCGGTAGTTTTATTCAGGAGGATGCGGTAAAGATATGAAACCGGTTCTTCCACTTTCGCCAGGTGTTTCCGGCTGATCCACAAGCTGATGAACACTTCCTGTAAAATTTCTTCGGCAATGAGCTGCGATTTCGTCAACCGGATGATGGCTCTGAATACTTCAACTTTGTACAAATCAAAAAACCTTCTGAACGCCAGTTCATCATCGGTGCTTATTTGTTGGAAAAGCTTTTTATCAATATTTAAATCATCAGCAATCATTGGTACCGCTATAGTAGGTTTTGGGCGACAAACACGCTAATATAGGACTTTAGCTGTAATTTATTTATGCCCCTTCTTCAATCCGCAATGAGAAAAAAAACAGGTGTAATCAGTCAAACGTTTGCGTATTACCGTTATCAAAATACACTTTTCCGTACGGATTGAAATCCGTCCTTACAACATACGACCGGGCCGATGGGCCTTGTCGTTTTTTCTTACTGGCAGGTATTATAGTCGTCAACTTTAAATTTTTTTAATCAGGAAAATGAAACAGCATAGACTCACACATAGCATCACAAAAGGCTTCAATATCTCCCTTATGAGGGAGTAGCTCTTAGACATCAATGATTTTTACCCTGGGGGGAGGACACACTTCACCCCTTTTGCAAGATACATTTAGGTTGAAGCATTTCCCCCTGCGGGGGGAAATAATCAGCTCGCTTGTGTGTCTTTTGCAGTTTTTTTGTAAGCCGAACATTAGCAACAATTTGTGGCAGGCGGATGTCTTCGCCCGCCTGTAACATCCACTCTCAATAAACAAGCAAAAAAGAAGCGGGTGAGTATTTGTCTAGGTTAAAACTGAATGCCCCGTTCTTTATCAAAATCTTTTTACCGGTTGTATTACCGCGCAAATCAATGGGCACCACCGCTTTTGCTTTATTTCCCTCCTCCAGCTTTACAGTACAGTTGCCCGATATGCCAGCCTGCTCCCACAACCGTAGAATGGTTCCCTCTCCGTCGGGGTTTTCACCAAATGCCGTTATCAATACACCCGTTCGCGAAACAGCTATGCCGCTTTTAGCAGCCTGCAATTGTCCCGCTTCGCCTTCGGCAGTTCCCGTTAACAATGGCAACCGGGTTTCCCATCCATATTGAACAAGGTTTGCAACAGCAGGTGTTTGTTTGCCAACCGGCCAAATACGCACCTTTTCGCTCCACGAGCCATCCTGCCACAAAGCAAAATTGGTATTCCACATGTTATTGTAAAGGTTCACAAATACAGATGGTTTGGTTGGCATATAGCCCATTGAATATTTCCACAAACCTGGTTCGCCAATACTTACCAGTGGCGCATCCATAGAGGTTAATGCCATTCCCGATTGATCATCCCGTGTAATGGACACGCCGGTGTTTACCGCCATCAGGTACCGGTTGGTGCCGGGTATAATATCTGTAGCCGGGTTGATTGGACCACCCAGGCGTCCTATTGTAAATGCTGGCTTTTCTACCTTGAATGGAAAACAAAGCCATCCGCCTTCCGGTTGTTTGTCTGCCGTTTTCGAATCTACTGTCCATTCCACATCCACATAGGCAGCATCTCGTGGAAACGTAAACGTTAGTGTGTATGCTGCGGCATAGCCGTTTGTTGCTGTTGTTGTTAAGGTTGCAATATCGGCAGCGGCCGAATGTGCTACTTTAATTTTCCACGTGTTGGGTGTAAAATTTACATACGGTGCTTTTTCTGCATCGAGCATGCCGGGCTTGCCCAGATCGTTGAGTCCCCACCCTTCTTTAATACGGCTGTATTCATTAAACCATTTATCTACTTCGTGTGTGCTGAACCGTTCGTGCATAAACTGACCGATCACATACGGCGAAGATGCATCAACCAGCTCACGCCCGGTTGATTTTTCAATCAATGAAACAATGCCTCCTTTGGTAAGGTCAAACACCACTTTGAAATAAGGAGTATTGAATACCGACTGTTCGTCGTACGTAACATTCCCACCTTTCAGTTCATCTATAGTATAACTGGTAAAGCCAGAGGGCGCCACATCTTTTACAAAAAAATAGCTTCCTTTCTCCCACGGGTTCTCAATCATTCCAGATCGTTTCCAGGAAAGTGGATTGTATACAACAATGCGTTTGCCTTTTTTGTTGACGGAAGCTGCCAGTAAATTGAGATGGGTTTTTAGTTCTTTACTTACAATATCATTTGCTGTAAGAATGTACTGCCGCTTATCGTCGTAAGAACGAAGCCATTTTCTTTTGCTCCCTGTGGCTGTATTGCGTGAGTTGCTGTTTTTCAGCAGGGCATAATTACCATTTTCAGGCAGAGGTTCCGCGGCAGCTTCCGCCATCCATTTTTTCCAGTCATCGCCATAACTGTAACGCGGGCCATACTCGGCATTCATTCCCCAGGTATGCTCGCCATACAAAAGACTTTGCTCATAAGCCTTTGCCAGTTTTGCCGCAACAGGCTCAACGGGCAGATCCCAGGCTTTCATTTGAGTGTGCAACCCATCTAACGCAGATTCGAGCGGACGGATGTTCCTGGCAATCTTTGTTTCTCTCGGATTGGATTGCAACCCCTGTATCCATGTATCGGGGCAATCGCCTTTTACAGTAGGCAGATCGGGGTTTTCGGCTAAAACAGCTTTGGCAAAATCGTCCAGCGTACCAAAATGTATTTTCACACCGGGCAGCTCTTTTGCCGCATAGTCCAGCAGTTTGTCTATTTCCTGCACAGTGGGCGGGCCGTGATTATCACCCGTCATTTGCATGGCCAGGTAATTTTTGCTGGGCCAACCTGGTGTTGGCTTAATATCAGAACCATACAAAGCAGTATAGTTGCACAACACCTTTGAGCCATCCGGTCCTTCCCACCAAAACAATTCGGGGAAGCGCGGGTATTGACTTGCAGGATTACAACCCAACTGCAAAAAACGAACGCCTGCCTGTTTCAGCAGCGTAGGCATGATCCACGAGTGGCTCGGCACGTCCGTCATTTTTGCGCTGATGGGTAACGGAAGCCCGTATTTGCGTGCAACAGTGGAAGAGAAATTCAGCCCTCGTACAAGGTCTTCATAATCCAACGATTCGGTATGGGTTGTAAAAGGAAGGGCGTGCACCACCAGCGTACCCGACCTGATCGCTTTTTCAATGCGCGCCCGGCGTTCAGGCGTTTGCAAAGGACCAAGTATCTGTGCCTCTAAAGGCCAGCCCGAAACCGTCCAGGCAAATCGTTTTTCCGGCGGAAGGGTTGCGCTGCTTTCAATTACCTTCAACGCATTGTCCATCATTTCTTCCCGGTACCGCTTGAATACATTTTCAGGAAGATCGGTAAACCCAAGATCGAAGTGCGTTTTAAACACTACCCATATATCGGTAACTTTTGAGTTGTGAGTCTTATTGTCTTTTGATGGCTGCGCTTTTGCAATGCCAATGGATAATATCGCCCAAAAAAGTACCGCCTTTTTTATTCCCAGCATGCAATTACTATTTGTATTGTGGGCTAAAATAAAGCATTATTCTAAATACATACATATGTACATATAATATGGCTTTTTTCGACCGAGCCCGCCCGAGCCGGTACGGGCGGCCCGATGGCTCTTGTTGCTTTTTTGTTATACCCGTTCAAATGAGCCGACCGGCTTTCCCGGTTTGCTGAAAGCTGATTGCTGACAGCTCGCTAACGGATAAACACACGCGCCGGTAAAGAACAAATATTGACAGGTTCTTCATTTTCGCATATCTTGTCATAGCTCTGATGACGATTCTTTGAAAATGAATTATTCAAGTTTTCCAAAATATGCGCAGTAATCATTTTAATACGTGGAATGTTAGTCGTTATATCCTTTTGAGCGTGCTGGCTATCGTATCAATGCCTGCACTATCTTCCGGAAATGTAATAGAGAAAGCCGACAGCTTACCCACTATCGCTTTGCTCTCTTACATCGCTAAAGGAGGGGAACGAAAAACGGTTCATACTTTCGATGAATGGCAAACCAGGCGCCGGCAGATACAGGACAGTATGCAGGCGGTAATGGGCAACCTTCCTGAAAGAAAGCATTTGCCCCCGTTCAACATACAAACGCTTGACAGTGTAACCACAAAAAATTATACACGCTATAATATCCGGTTTACAGCCGCAGAAAAGGAAGAAGTGCCAGCTTACCTGTATGTGCCCGTTAAGAAAACTCATAATAAAAAATTCCCTGCCATGCTCGCCTTGCACGAAACAGGCATACAGGGAAAAAAAATTGTAGACGGACAAACGGGCAAGCCCAACCTGGCTTATGCAAAAGAACTTGCGGAAAGAGGATATATAGTGATTGCGCCTGATTACCCAGGCTTTGGCGACCTGAAAGAGTATGATTTTACAACCGATCGCTATCAATCAGGAACGATGAAAAGCATATTTGACAATATGCGTTGCATCGATCTGCTCCTGTCAAGAGCCGACGTTGACGCCAACAGGATTGGAGTGATCGGGCATTCTTTGGGAGGGCACAATGCAATTTTCACCGGCGCTTTTGATGATCGCTTAAAAGTAGTGGTATCCAGTTGCGGCTGGACGTTAATGCACGATTACTTTAATGGCGATTCAACATCGGCACACAAGTACGGCGGAAAACTATGGCCCTGGGCGCAGGAAAGATATATGCCATTGATGCGGGATAAATACAATCTTGACCCCGATAAAATTCCTTTTGATTTTGATGAAGCGATAGCCGCAATCGCTCTCCGGGCTTTTTTTTCCAATTCACCTGTAAATGATGCCAATTTCAATACAGTCGGCATAAAAAAGGGAATAGCTGATATTAGAGAAGTATACGATTTTTTGCAGGCACCTGGCAATCTTCAGGTACACTACCCCGATAGCGAACACGATTTTCCACTCCGGGTAAGATGGCAGGCTTATGATTTTATTGACAGTGTGTTTGGACTGGCACCCGGTAAAAAAGCAGGCTATTCCTATTCAGACAATCCACATTATTTTAAAAGGATGGAATTATTCGCAAAACAAAAGAGCGAAAAGCATATTGTAATGCTGGGCAATTCCCTCACAGAAGGCGGCTTCTGGGATACCATCCTGCAACGAAACGATGTAGCCAACAGGGGCATTGGAAGTGATATTACAGAAGGCTATCTTAACAGGATCAACGACGTTTTTGATCTGAAGCCAGCCGTTTGTTTTATTGAAGGCGGCGTTAATGATCTCAGTCGCGGCATTTCACAGGAGGTCATCATCAGCAATCTTTCCAAACTGATCGATACATTGCGAAGTGAGAATATAATACCGGTACTGCATACCGTAACCTATGTTGCACACAATTACCAATGGCACCATCCCCCAACCTTTAACAGCGCCATTCAAAAACTCAATATTGCTATCAGGGCGTTGGCAAAAGAAAAAAAAGCAATGCTGATAGATTTGAATGAAAAGATTACGGATGGAAAATATCTTTTGAAGCAATATGCAATCAGCGACGGGATACATTATACAGCAGCAACCTATTCATTGTGGGCAAAGGAAATTATAAAAGTATTGCAGCAGGCATACCGAAAATAAAAAGCGGTATTTCCTTCACCCTCCGGGCAAAGATCTGAACTGGTAAAAGCTAAAAGGCTTCGTTTGATTATCATAGGTCAATACTTTTAACCAACAGGTTACAATTGCATGCGGCCAATTACTAAGAAAGTACCGGTTAGGGATAAACGCACCGGGCAATGCAAATAAACGGACGGAAAAACTCCTCATAGGCAGTTAGTTTTGGTTGAGCCCCTGTTTTTACAGGGGCTGCTTTTTAAACAGGTTATTTCGTTTAGCGAAGTGATCAATCTGAAGAGCTTTCTTTGAGAACGCATCTGGAAAAAAGAAACCGGTTATGAAACTAACCGGTTTATGATTTTACATCAATAACTATTTTCTTATCTGCTATTTCACCTTAATTACTGGTCTTAGCTTAAAGCCGTCGTTTTCTTCTTTTACAGATAGAAGCGCGTCAAAGTCAAGAATAACAGTATCGGCTGGTTGTGCAACAACCTTATTCAACATTATTTTAAGACCCGATTCTGAACCGCTCGGGATGGTTAAGGGATAGCTAACGCCATCAACCACAATTGTATTTCTGTCGCCCAGTACCAAACGGATTTGCTGAATATTCCTTAAGTCAATAAGCCCCTGCGCTACTAATGTATCATTCCCATTTTGGTAAGAAAGCAAATCGTAAATGCCTGCGTTAGTCTCCAGCGTTTGCCAGCCTTCATCAGAAACATCGTTGTTTGATTTGATCCGTATTTCCCTGAGGTCGATATTAACCGAATCATAATCAGCCGGGGCATCGGTAAGGCGTACATGCAACATGGAAGAAGCCTTATTATCAGATTTAGAGCAGGATGCTAAAAACGCTGCCATTATTAAAAGGCAGGCAATTGTTTTCATTACTTTCATAGCGTACATTTTGTGGAAGAACAGCTACAAAATCGTGCCAGAACGGTATTAATTTTTATTCGATGTATAGTAACCGGAAGCTCAAAATAAAGCTGTTTTGTTGGTAGTTTTTGAATTCTTTTCTGTGCTTAAAAATGTGTGCTTTCAATTCTTCCATTAAAAAGGATTTGACAAAAGTTAATGCATTTAACATGCCTGGCAGACAAATGCACTGTCATTAGTGAAAGATGAATCCTGAAAACTTTATGCTCGCTCATCACAACAGCCAGAACAGTAGGCTCGGTCGCATACTGTAAGGTTGGATTTCAATCCATCCGCATTTAAAAACATGCTCCACATAAAATTGTTTTTCACCGGGCACCTTTGTTACCTTAATATTATTTAATTTCATTACCAGAATAAACTTCAGCGTTCTAATCACCCAAAACAAACCAAGTGCTTTCATCTCTTGTTGATACTGATGCTGTGCTGCTGTGCAAGATCGCAAAGGGAGATGAAAATGCTTTTACCCAGCTTTTTGAGCGCTATCGCGAAAAACTGTTTTATTACCTGCTCCGCCATACCAAATCGCCCGAAATAGCCGAAGAAATTGTTACCGACATTTTTATGAAACTCTGGCTGGGCAGGAGCCTGGCAGAACAGATCAAAGACATCGGCGCCTTCCTGCACAAAGTAGGCTACTACAAGGTGATGGATTTTTTACGAACCACCGCCCGCCATTCGCGGCTCAGGCAGGTATATTTCGACCACCTCAACCAGGTAGAAGATCCCGCCGGCACAGAACCCTTCTTCAATGAGGAATTAAAAACCCTCCTGTACGAAGCGATCAATCAACTATCGCCGCAGCGTAAACGCATTTACCAGTTAAGCAAACAGGAAGGCCTATCGCACGAGCAGATTGCCGCAATGCTTCATCTTTCGCCCAGCACGGTAAACAATACCATCATGGCGGCAACCCGCTCCATAGCCAGTTACGTAAAAACCTACGCTAAACATGGCAATGCCCTCGGGCTGTTTTTCCTGCTCTGATCTTTTCAAAAAAAATTGCAAAACCAATAGTTATTGGTGCTGGTTGATGACGTAGTACGATCATAAGCATTATACTATGACGGAACATCAGGATCGCCTGCAATGGCTCTATCACCGGTTTATCCATAACCTGGCAACACCACAGGAACTTGCGGAGTTCTGGAAGGCTATGGATGAACTGAAGGACGACGACCCGGTAAAGGAAGCTATTTTTTTACAGTACGGAGAAAAAGTACCGCCGGCCATGCAACAGCATTTGCCGGATTGGAACAAGGCAATGAAGAAAATAATGAACGCTCCTCCATCAGCGCCAAAGGCAGCACTCCTGTCTATAAAACGAAAATGGTATTGGGCCGCGGCTGCACTGGTGTTTATGGTGAGTGGAACCATTGCCTACCGGTCATTCACAAACGAAAAAAAGTCACTGCCCGTAGCAAATACAAAAACCAACCGCTATAAAAATGATATCGCACCCGGAAGAAATGGCGCCATCCTCACCCTTTCGGACGGCAGTACGGTTAACCTGGACACTGCGCAAAACGGGCTGCTTGCTGTACAGGGAAAAACAAAACTAACCACTGCCAATGGCTCGATCAACTATGAAAAAACAAAAGCAACGGGCGGAGAACCGATCTACAATATGATTAACACTCCAAGAGGCCGGCAGTATAAAGTGGTGTTGTGCGACGGAAGCCAGGTATGGCTAAACGCAGCTTCTTCCATCCGCTACCCGGCAGTGTTTGAAGGCGCGCAACGCAAAGTGCAGATCACGGGTGAAGCTTATTTTGAGATTGCGGCAGCATATTCAAAATCAGGCAAAGAAAAAATACCGTTTATCGTACAGTTCACTACGCCATCGGGTTACAGTGGCGAAGTAAATGTGCTGGGCACGCACTTTAACCTGAACGCCTATGCGGAAGAAACCGCGGTGAAAACCACCTTGCTGGAAGGAAGCGTAAAAGTATCGCTCGACAACAATGAATCTGCTTTGTTGCAACCCGGCGAACAGGTGGGCATTGGCAAAAACGGGAAGATGAAAGTGTCGGGCGATGTGGATGTGGATGCGGTAATGGCCTGGAAGAACGGCTACTTCTCTTTTAATAAAACAGATATGGCAACGCTGATGCGGGAGATCAGCCGATGGTACGATGTGGAAATAGAATATGCAGGAGCCGTTCCCGACAGGAAATTCGGAGGAGAAATATCGCGCAGCAGCAATGCCAGCGATGTGCTGAAGATCATGGAAGAAAGCAAAGTATATTTTAAAATAGAAGGCAAAAAAATTATTGTACTGCCAGAGAAGCAGTAGCATAAACGCGCTGGAACGCCAATAAAAAACCGCCCTGAATTGAGCCTCAGGGCGGCTAAGATTTATTCGGGTCAGTCCACAATTGTTGAAGCAAAATGTTTTTTTAACCCAAACATGTACAAAAGTATGCAAAAAAAACTTTGCAGCTTCCTGTATCGCCACAGGCATGCTGTAACCAAAACGCTGTTGATGATGAAGTTCACAGCCATTTTTATACTTGCAGCCTGTCTGCAGGTGAGCGCAAAAGTAAATGCGCAGAAAGTTACCCTTTCTGAAAAGGGCAGCTCATTACAAAAGATATTCCGCTCCATCAAAAAACAAACGGGATTGTCTTTTTTCTTCGACGAATCGTGGCTCAGCCAGGCAGACAAGGTTACCATTCATGTGCAGGATGTGCCGGTAGAAAAAGCACTGGACATTTGTTTCCTGCATCAGCCGCTTACCTATTCTTTAGTAGGCACCACGGTGGTGATCAAACAAAGAGAACTGCCTGCTGCAAAAACTGCACAAACAGATAGTATAGCAATCGCCAGACAGATAACCGGCAGGGTAACCGATGAAAGCGGCGCGCCGCTCGGCGGCGTTTCGGTAGTGGTGCGAAACACCCGTACCGGCACTTCTACCGACATCGACGGGCAGTTTACGGTAGAAGCAAGCAAAGGCGATGTACTGGAATTTACGATTGTAGGATACAAAAGAACGTCGGTTACGGTTGGCAGTGAAGTTACGCTTTCCGTCAAACTCGCCCTCGAAATTACGGAAGGCAGCGAAGTGGTAGTAACGGCAATGGGCATTGAACGAAAAAAGAAATCCCTCGCTTATTCTACTCAAACCGTAGACGGAAGCAAGCTGGCCGAAGTAAGAGAAGTGAATGTAGCCAATGCATTGAAAGGAAAAGTAGCGGGAGTACACGTAAATCCTTCGGGCGGCGGACCTTCAGGTTCTTCTTATGTGGTGATCCGCGGAAGCAGTTCACTTACCGGCAGCAACCAGCCGCTGTATGTGGTGGATGGCGTTCCTATCGACAACCAGACGCTCGGAACACCCAGCATATTTGGAGGGCAACGTGATTATGGAGACGGCATCGGCAACGTAAATCCCGACGATATTGAAAACGTTACGGTATTGAAGGGACCCGCGGCCGCAGCCTTGTACGGTTCGCGCGGTGCCAAAGGCGTTATCCTGATCACTACCAAAAAAGGAAAATCCGGTAAGCTTACCGTAGACATCAACTCAAACGTAACTTTTGAAAAAGTAAACGTAACGCCTACCTTCCAAAGCATCTGGGGCGGCGGGTACGACGACAACTATGCATCTTTCGACAACGCTGTAATAGACGGGCAGACTGTGTCGCAATGGCCCGGCTGGCTGCAAGACAACTGGGGCGGCAAATACGACGGCAGGCTGATTTCGATTGCCACCTGGCCGGAACTGGGCTTGATTCCTTATACGGCGAAAGGCGATGACAACTTCAAGAAATTCTATCGCACCGGCTCTACCGTTACCAACACAGCCGGTGTTTCGGGAGGAAATGAAAACGCTACGTTCCGGCTTTCGTTATCGGATATGCGCAATACCGGCATTGTTCCTAACAACAGTATGAACCGCCAAACGGTGAACCTGCTTGCCAGCTTCAAAGTATCACCCAAACTGTCGGTAGAAGCGAAAGTAAATTACGTTCGGCAACATACGGTTAACCCACCCGAAACAGGTGGCAGCGGCACTTCCGCTACTGTGGCGCTGAACAGGATGCCGCTTTTTCTTGACCTGGACTGGCTAAAGGATTATAAACGCGCCGACGGGTCGAGCATCAACTACAAATCCGGAAGTCCGAGAAATCCCTATTGGATCATGAATGAACTGCTTGCAGATGGCAGGCGCGACAGGGTAATAGGCTATGTGCTGGCACGTTATAAATTTACCAACTGGCTTACGTTGCAGGCAAGGAGCGGAACCGATTTTTACAACGAAACCCGTTTTTCACGCGTGGGCGTAGGAACGCCTGGTATTGTTGATGGCAGGGTAAACAACAATGACTACAACATTAAAGAAGAGAACAGCGATGTATTACTAACGGCATCGGGTAACCTGTCGCAAAATTTTACCGGTTCGTTTTCTGCAGGTGCCAATCACCTCAACCGCAGAACGAATACTTTAAGTGTAGAAGGCACCGGCTTTAATATTCCCAACCTGTACAATGTGAGCAATGCCAAGCGGGTTACCTCGTCGAGCTTTCCCACGCAAAAACAAATCAATTCGGCATACTTCGATGCACAATTAGGCTATAAAAATTTCCTGTTCCTTAATGTTACCGGAAGAAACGACTGGTCGTCCACATTGGGCATCAACAATTACTCCTTCTTTTATCCTTCCACTAACCTGAGCTTTGTATTTACCGATGTTTTGAAAATGAATACCTCCGTATTGTCTTACGGCAAACTGCGTGCGTCGTATGCGCAGGCCGGTGCCGATGCAGATGTATACAGAACCAAAAGCGGTTACCTGATCTCCACCTCAAGTTTCAACGGTCAGCCATTTGCGGCCGTGTCAAGCGAAATTCCACTGGCAGATCTTAAAAACGAGCTGACAAGATCGTATGAGTTCGGTACCGAGCTGCGCTTTTTTAAAAACAGGGTTGGATTGGATTTCACCTATTACAATGCCTCTACCATCAACCAGATTTTGCCCGTACAGATTTCTGTAGCCACCGGATTTGTTACCCGCATCATTAATGCAGGCGAGATCAAAAACAAAGGCGTGGAAATTTTTGTGAATGCCGCCCCGGTAGCCGGTAAAAACTTCCGCTGGGACCTCACGCTTAATTTTTCAAAAAATAAATCAAAAGTGGTTTCTCTTGCTGATGGCATTGAAACCCTCACCCTGCTTGACACCTACAACGGAGCCGTTATTGAGGCGCGGGTTGGACAATCGTATGGAAACATTGTAGGACTGCCCTTTTTAAGAAATGAAAACGGCGACAGGGTGTTGACCGAACAGGGAGCCTGGCAACGCGGCAGCGAGCCTGTTGTATTTGGGAATGTGCAGCCCGACTGGCTCGGTGGCATCACCAATACCTTCAGCTACAAAGGTCTTCAGCTCAGCGTGCTGATAGACGTTAGACAGGGTGGACAGGTATACTCTATGTCAAAGTACAACCAGATGGCGGGCGGCACAGGCAAGTTCACCGAAAACAGGGACAACCTGATTGCCGACGGCGTGATCCTGCAACCAGATGGAAAATATGTAAAGAGCGATAAAGTATTGCTGGCGCAGGATTATTATGCCTTGCAAGGGCCATGGACAGACATTGGCGAAACCTGCGTGATAGATGCTGACTACGTAGCACTTCGCGAAGCCAGCCTCAGCTACAACTTCGGGCAATTACCGCTGCTGAAGAGAAGCGTATTGAAGTCTGCCAAATTATCGCTGGTAGCAAGAAACCTGTTTTACCTGTACCGCGATCCGCAATTTAAACTGATGGGAATAAGTCCCGAAACCGCATTCAATACAACAACGGCAGCACAGGGTGTTGAAATGTTGAGCGTGCCCACCACGCGCAGCCTCGGCTTCAACCTGTCATTTTCATTTTAAAAAACGTCAAAAAAGAACTAGTATGCACTATATAAAAACCGTTCTCGTTTCATGTCTTTTGTTGTTCGGCTTTGGCTGCACCAAAAACTTTGAAAAGATGAACACCAACCCGTTGATCGTAACGAAGGATGTGATCAAGCCTTCCATGCTGTTCACCGCCGTGCTGAAGCAATCTATTTTTACCACCTACAGCAATACTATTTTCAAAGAATATTCTAATTATTACAGCAACGAAGCTTCCGGTGTAATTTTCCAAAACCAGGATTGGTCAACCCCTTTTTCAGACTACCAGGGCAACCTGATCAACATTTCCGAAGTAGTGCGCTTAATGGCAGACAAGCCGGAATTGAGAAATCAACATGCCATAGGACGTATATGGAAAGTATGGCTGTTTCAACAACTGACCGATGCCTATGGTGACCTTCCGTATTCAGAAGCCATGCTAGGAGTAGACGAAGCGATCAATCAACCCAAATACGATACGCAGGAAGACATTTATAAAGACATGCTGAACGAACTGAAGGAAGCCGCTGCTCAACTCAGCGATGACGCAGGACAAACCTCGTTTGGCGACGCCGATATTTTATTCCAGGGAGATGTTGAGCACTGGAAAAGATTTGCCAACTCATTGCGACTGCGGTTGGCCATCAGAGTAAGATATGCAGACGAAACATTAGCCGGTCAGCACATCACCGACGTTGTTTCTGCGCCGTTGATCGATGACAACGCATGGAATGCTACGCTTACCACCATCGACGGAACGGACATCAACAACCGGAACCCGCTGTACAACGATTATGTAAACAGCAACCAATATCCTGTGTGGGTAGGCTTTACCGTTACGCAGGAACTGTTGAAAAGAGATGACCCGCGCTTACCGGTATTTGCCAACAAGGCTACCGAACCTGCGGCGGGTTATCGCGGCAGACCAATGACCTTGCAGGGAGATCAGAAAATAAAATACGGTTTCGATTCTACCGCACGACTGCCGATGTTTTTCCAGGAAGCCACTCACACCATCGTTGTAATGAATGCAGCGGAAGTATTTTTCCTGAGAGCCGAAGCGGCCTTGGCAGGGCTATCAGCAGAAAACGAAGAGCAGCTATTTCGCGATGGCATTACCGTGTCGCTTGAGCAATATGCCATTCCTACTGCCGATGCAAACGACTATATGGCCTCTCCTGCCGCCAGCATTGCTACTGGTACCGAAGAAGAAAAGCTGGAAAACATCATCGTGCAAAAATACCTGGCAATGTATCACCAGGGAACCGAAGCATGGGCAGAGTTCCGGCGGACAGGGTATCCCAGGATATGGACCGGCGGCGACCCTGGAAGTACGAATGGAAATATTCCCCGCAGGCTCACCTACCCTACTTCTGAATATTCAAGAAACAATGCCCATGTAACCGAAGCCGTGGCACGGTTAAATGGCGGCGATAAAATGATGAGCAGGTTCTGGTGGGATGCAAAACCCGGGTTGCCATTACAACATCCCAGGCAGGGCATGTTTCCACCCGAAGTATATTAACGTAGGACCCAGAAGATGTTTGGTAATGCAAAGACATCAACCTCTCACCGTCATGACGAGCCTGCCCTAAGGTAGTGAGGTAGATGACTTGGTGAAGAGACGAACGACCCCTGACTGTGCTTGATGATGCAAAGACACCAATCCCTTACCGTCATGGCGAGCCCTCCCTTAGGCGGCGAAGCCATCTTACGCACATGGTAACAGTTACCTGTGCACGAAGACTGCTTCGCGCTGTAAGTTTCGCTTAGCGCCAGCATCTTGCTGGCGCCTCGCAGTGACGATGCAGTGAGGTGGATGATTTGATGAACGTTTGATGATGCAAAGACATCAGCCCTTTACCACTACTGGTAGGTGAAGACACCCTCCGATAGACAAAACCGAAATACAATGAAAAAGAAAATGGCTTACTGGATTTTGATCGCAGGAACTGTTGCAGGCTGTAACAACCGCCATTCCTATCATGTAACAGAAGAACAAAATCCTTTGTACGCCGCCAATACAGCCTTCGTTGCATTTGAAGATCTTTCTTCTCCTAAATTCCAGGCATTGAAAAACAAATATCAAACCGATACTATTTTTCATGACGAACAGGATGAATTTAAGCGGATATTATTATTGCGCAACTGGATCTCCAACACTATTACAATAAGTGATTTTGAAGACAACTACCCCGGAGAGGGAGATGCCGAAGCAATATTGGATGCAGCCATCAAAGGGCAGGGATACCATTGCGGGCATTATATGGTAGTGCAAAATGCCATCATGAACAGTTATGGTTATATAACAAGGTGCATGGGTTCCGGTCCCGGTGTAAAGGGTGGCCCCGACTGGCATCACGGCAGCAACGAGATATGGAGCAATACTTATCAAAAATGGTTTTTGTCTGACGCTAAATACAATCATCATTTCGAAAAGAACGGTATCCCATTGTCGGCGTTGGAAATAAGAAATGCCTATTTACAAAACAAGGCAGCCGACATTGTATTGGTGAAAGGTCCCGCCAGAACGGCGATCGCTTTCGACAGTCTGAAAAACAGCAAAGGCATATTCACAAAATGGTACACCAGAGATTTTGCACAGGCCTATACCTGGATAGCCTGGGAAAAAATTAATACCCGGTTTACCAACTGGCCGCAAAACAGCGACACCCTTAATTACCTGAACCTCTATGCCGATTCCTTTTTTGATAACAACACCTGGTTCAGAGATGGTAAACCTCATTGGGCATATCATACCAGGTATTTGATACCCGTAACACAAAGAAAGGCAATAGAATGGACACCCAATACCGTTGTGATAAAAGCAACTATTGACAACAATATCGCTCATATTCACCTGCAATCCAGCACGCCTAATTTTAAAACATACCAGCTAAAACGAACGCCCGATGCCAGTTGGCAAAACGTGACTGATTCGCTAACGGTAGCACTCGACAGAGAAAAAGAACAACTGGTTTTCAGGGTAGTGAATATTGCAGGCGTTGCCGGTCCCGAAAGCCGGGTGAGCTTTGAGAGATGATCAATTATTTTTCACATCAATTCAGTATAAAAATATTCATGCGCATACAATATTTCGCTTGTAAAACCTTTGCTGTTCTGCTGCTGCTTTTAACTACACGCGGCTTTTCGCAGCAAACAGCGCTGGCAGAAAAGGGCATCTACATTATCCCCTCTCCCAAGGAAGTGCAAATAACAGGCAATGATTTCCATTTGTCTGGCAACATTGCCATCGTGCTGGACAAAAATGCTTCGGCAAATGAAAAATTTTCTGCCGGGCAATTGTCTGCATTTTTAAAGGAAAAGTTTGGATTACCGGCACAAACTGCAACAACCACCTCCCAAAAATCAATTGTGCTTACCACCAAAGGTGCCAATAAGAAATTGGGAAACGAAGGCTATACTATACTCGTTGAACCAAACAAACTAACCATAACGGCCACTGGCAGTGCAGGATTATTTTACGGCGTGCAAACCCTGATGCAGCTCGTCCAGAAAAACGAATCCGGCATTTATATCAGGGGCATGAAAATAACCGATTGGCCCGATACCAGGCAAAGAGCTGCGCACTACGATACCAAGCACCACCAGGATACACGTGCGTTTGTGGAAAGTTTTATCCGCGATCTTGCAAAATACAAAGTCAATATGCTCATTTGGGAATGGGAAGATAAGTTTGAATATCCCAGTCACCCCGAAATTGGCGCACCCGGTGCGTTCACCATGAAAGAAATGCAGGAGCTTACCCGCTACGCCCGACAATATCATATTCAGATCGTACCATTGGTGCAGGGATTGGGACATGCAAGTTTTATATTAAAATGGCCGCAGTTCGCGCACCTGCGCGAAATACCAGCGTCGAACTTTGAGTTCTGCCCGTTGAAGGATTCGTCTTACCGCTTATTAAATGATTTATGGAAAGATGCCATGGAGGCTACTCCCGGTTCATCGTTTGTGCATATTGGCACGGATGAGACGTATGAACTGGGGCAATGCGCCAACTGTAAAAAGAAAGAAGAAGAAATAGGCAAGAGCGGATTGTTTCATTTGTTTGTAGGCAAGTCGGCAAAATTAATACAGGCTGCCGGCCGCCAACCTATGGTATGGGAAGCGCCCATGGGTTGGGCAAAAGGAAGACTGCGGGTATACCACACCGATATGAAAGAGGAAAAGCCTGTTACGCCGCAAAAAGGAATTGTGCTCACCGAATCGTACGACTATGAAACACCCGATCTGCAATATGCGAAACAGGCAAAGGCTTTAGGCTACTCCATTTATGCATACGATCCCAACCCCGGTATAGAGCAATTGTTTCTTCCTTACTTTTTCAGCAAGGGCGACAACGGCGATACATTGAAAGGCAGCCTGGAAAATTCTTATCGGTTTTTAAAAGCCAACCTGGGCAAAAATGTTTTTGATGGCGTGATCAGGACTTCGTGGGATGATTCCGGGTTGCCCATGCAGGCATGGATGCTCACCTTTGCTACCACAGCCGCATTTTCCTGGAATGCATCCGCACCCTCGCCACCGGAATTCACACACACATTTTTCAACAACCGGTATGGTGTAAACGCAGTTGCAATGGATTCGATATACCGGCTGCTGAACGAAGGTGCATATTTTTATATGGAGAGTTTTGAAAGAGAAGTATGGGCATGGGGTGAGATCGGCAAAACGCATTTGCCCGACCTGCCCAGAGGTGATGCGCTCGAATATGATCCTTTCTGGAATACCCGTTATGCAGAAAGAGTAAGGCAGTCGGAAATATTTCTTGATAAAATGAATACGCTCATCAACATCTGCAATAAAAACCTGGAGCGCGATATTGACAATAAATACGATGTAGAAATTTTCATCAGCCTTGCCAATATGATCCGGCATACTGCTTTAACCTATCTTGATCTTTCGCACCTGGAAGGGACGATCAAACAGGCGCACCAACTGCGCTTTGTTGATCTTCAACAATCGTACAACTATCTGCAGCAGGCGGAGAATATTGTTAAAAGCAGCATCGAAAGAAGACAATCTGTATTTGCATCGCTGGTTAACTTGTGGGAAAAAACAAGGCTTCCCAAAGGAATGTCCACCTCAGCAAAGCAATATTTTTTTGAGCAGGACCGCACCCGGCATTTTGCCAACCGCGCGCCTGACATGGCGTACCTGATTATAGACGAACAGCAACTGGATATGGAGGGCTATTTAATACAATTACAAAAATATATAGACTACTTTCAAACCAGGTTTTTAAATAACGTAAACCAGTAACCGCTTTTAAATAACAGCTCATGCGAAAAAACGCTCACATCTTTTTATTGTCGATTCCTTTTTTTCTGCTGCTGCAATCCTGTTCAGAAACCTCGGGTTCCAAAGAAACTTATTACAGCCCGGACGATTATGCAAAAGTGGAGAAATATGATGTACATGTACACATCAATACCTACAATCCCTATTTCATCCATTTTGCGCAACAGAACAATTTCAATTTGCTCAGCCTGAACGTAGGCGCACCAGATTATCCCACACTGCCACAGCAGCAACACTATACGCTGGCACATTTAAAAAATTTCAAGGGCAACTTCGCTTATGCCACCAGCTTTGACATCAATGGGTTTGAAGATTCGAACTGGCAACAAAAAACGATCGACTATTTGAAAGCATCGTTCGACAGCGGCGCCATTGGCGTCAAGGTGTGGAAGAATATAGGGATGGAATACAAAACCAAAGCAGGCCAATTTGTAATGGCAGACGACCCGCGCCTCGACACCATTTTCAGCTTCATCGAAAAAAACAATATTACACTTGTTGGGCACCTGGGCGAACCCAAAAATTGCTGGCTGCCGTTGGATAAAATGACGGTAAAAAACGACCGGGATTATTTTAAAAAACATCCTGAGTACCATATGTTCCTGCATCCTGAATTGCCTTCGTATGAAGACCAGGTAAATGCAAGAGACCATATACTCGAAAAACATCCACGGCTCCGGTTTGACGGTGCGCATTTGGGCAGCCTTGAATGGAGCGTGGATGAGCTCGCAAAAAGGATGGACAAGTTTCCTGGAATGGCAGTAGACATGGCGGCACGCATACCCCACCTGGAATACCAGGCAATCAAAGACCATAAAAAAGTTCGCGATTTCTTTATCAAATACCAGGACAGACTTTTATATGCTACCGATTTAGTGATTGACGACAGCATGGATACTACAACTGCCAAAAAAGAAGCGCAGGAAGTATGGCTGAGCCACTGGAAATTTTTTACTTCCGACGAGTTGATGGACGCTCCTGAACTAACGGAGCCATTCCGGGGTCTGCATCTTCCCACGGCAGTGATAGACAAAATATACAGGAAGAACGCGCAAAAATGGTTTCCGGCTTTGGGCAAATAAATACTTGTTATGTTACGATGCATTGCTTTTTCTCTTTTTACATTCATGTTCTTCACTGAGCATCGGGGAAATGCGCTATCGCCAGCAGGTGAGCTCCTTATTCGGAAAACGACCGATTTTGAAATTTCAGGAAATGGTTCAGCAAAGAATTGGGCAAGTGCGCAATGGATTGCTATACCACTGCGCACAGCAACCGGCGTGGTGTATGAAACGAAAGTCAAATTGCTGTATTCCGGAAGCGGTATGTATTTTTTATTCTCCTGCCAGGACAAAAAATTAAGCAACACCATGCAGGCAGATTTTTTAGATTTATGGAACGAAGATGTAATTGAAATTTTCCTGCAGCCCGATGCAACACGACCTGCTTATTTTGAATATGAACTTTCGCCGCTGAACTATGAATTGCCCATCATCATCTTCAACGAAAAAGGAAAATTGAACAGTTGGATACCTTTTCACTATGAAGATGACCGCAAAACAAAACATGCTACATCTGTTACCGGTGGTGAAAGAAAAACAAATGCAAGGGTGAGCGGTTGGACAACAGAAGTATTTGTACCCTATCAATTGCTGAAGCCCATACTGAATACACTGCCTTCATCCGGCACCGAATGGAAGGGTAATTTGTACCGGATAGATTATGACAAAGGGGAAACACTGTGGTCGTGGCAACTGAACAGCGGTAATTTTCACGAGTACAACAAATTTGGAAGCTTTCGTTTTGAATAATTAAATACATATGTATGAACCAGCAAAAAGGAAATACATTGCTCCACCCCCGCAGAGATTTTATCAGGAATTCCGCTGCGGTTATAGGAGGCAGTATGGTAAGCGCTGCGCTGCCTTTTAATGCAAGTGCGTGGACATTGAATAAGGAGCCCATAAAAATTGCGCTCATTGGTTGCGGAAGTCGTGGTGCAGGTGCTGCCGTAAATGCATTGAGTACTACATCCAACGTGGTGCTGGTGGCAATGGCAGATGTGTTTAAAGATAAGCTGGATGAAACCTATAACAATCTTATCAAAATTGAGTCGATCAAAAACGCCGTCAAAGTCCCTGAAAAAAACAAGTTCGTTGGTTTTGATGCGTATGAAAAAGCGATAGCGGTATCCGACGCAGTATTGCTGGTAACGCCGGCGGCTTTTCGTCCATTGCATTTTGAAGCCGCTGTAAAAGCCGGCAAGCATGTATTCATGGAGAAGCCGCTTGCTTCGGATGCACCCGGCATTCGGAAAATTTTAGCAACCGGGAAACTGGCAACTGAAAAAAATCTGAAAGTGGTAGTGGGTTTGCAAAACAGGTATGACCCGGGCTATATTGAAATGGTTAAAAAATTAAAAGAAGGCGCCATCGGCAAAATTGTTTCTGCTACTGATTATTATTTAATTGGTCCTGTAAAATTGGTTGCGCGGCAAAAAGGACAAACAGAGCTGGAGTACCAGATGCGGAACTGGCGATATTTCAACTGGCTTTGGGCTGGTTCGCCGGCAGGTTTGCAAATTCACAATACAGATATTGTAAACTGGGTGAAGGATGGTTACCCTGTTCGGGCGCAGGGCATAGGCGGACGGTCGTCATTGAGGGGAAGTGATAACGGCGACATCTTTGATCATTTCTATATTGAATACGAATATGCAGATGGCACCAAACTCAACAGCCAGATCAGGCATATTGGCGGCACCTGGAACAAGGGTGGCGCTTATTTCCAGGGAACCAACGGTACGGCTAGTTTGCAGGGTGGTATAAAAGATTTGAGCGGCGAGCGCATCTGGCGAAATAAAAATACAGATTCCGAAAGCGCCTACCAGGTAGAACACGATGTACTGTTTGCTGCCATCCGAAACAATACGCCGGTGAACGATACCGAATGGGGAGCGATGAGCACCATGACAACCATTTTGGGAAGAATGGCTTCGCACTCTGGTAAAATGGTAGAATGGGAGGAAGCATTCAATTCTGAAATAGTACTGGCTCCAGAGAAAATGAACTGGAACAGCGAACCGCCGGTAAAGCCGGATAAAGATGGCAACTATCCTGTTCCTGAACCCGGAAAGTCACCCATAATATAATCCTATGCGCCACGGTTATCCATATATGATAGTATTGCTGGTAATGCTGTGCAGTTGTCATGTTGATCAACAGTTGATATACCAGCGCAAATTGAACGCCACGCCGCCGCCACCGTCGGTGTTTGTTACGGAGGATGAGCATTTTGTTGCGTTGTTTAATGGAAACAATTTCGACAACTGGGAGATGAAGCCTGGTCATCTGCATCATTGGACAGTCAAAAACAACATGATCAACTACGACGGCAACAGCACCGAAACGGACAAATGTCTGTGGACTAAAAAAAGCTTTGGTGATTTTATATTGATGGCGGATGTGCGTTTAACAAGAAAGCCGGCGCCGGCATTGAGCCCGGTGGTATTGCCCAATGGAGAAAATGCTTTGAATGCCGATGGAACCAACAAACAGGTAGAAGTTCCCTATGCGGGTGATACAGGCATATACCTGCGCGGCGATTCAAAGAACCAGGTGAATATAGGTTACCGTTATCTCGGCTCAGGGGAAATATACGGATACCGCGTGGATAAAAATCTGCCTGCCGACATACGCGCCGCAGTAACACCTACAATAAAAGCCGATAAACCGCCCGGCGAATGGAACCGCTTTATGATCACTATGAAAGCTGACAGAATTTCGGTACGTTTGAATGATCAGTTGGTAATTGACAATGCCCTGCTGCCGGGCATTGCAGCCAATGGCGCCATTGCATTGCAGGACGATCATGCCAACAACAATTTGTTCCAGTTTGCCAATATTTATATAAAAGAACTTTAATCAATGATCAAACATTCGGGTATGCGTTTAGGTTATTTATTGTTATCACTTTTTTTTGCGGCGCACGTTAGTGCCCAACAACATGCTGCAACATCCATAAAAGCGATCATTGAAAAAGAGTATGCCTCCCTGGAGGAGTTGTATAAAGAGTTGCACCTGCACCCCGAACTCTCTTTTATGGAAGAGCAAACGGCTGCCCGGCTGGCAGGCCTGATGAAGGCGAACGGGAATTTTACAGTAACAGAAAAAGTGGGTGGCTTTGGCGTGGTAGCGGTCATGAAGAATGGAGAAGGTCCTGTGATACTGGTAAGAACCGATATGGACGCCTTGCCGGTAAAAGAGCAAACCGGTGTGGCATTTCAAAGTGAGGTGGTAGTAAAAAACGATAAGGGAGAGACAACACCTGTAATGCATGCCTGCGGGCACGATGTCCACATGACGGTATGGGCGGGCGTTGCACGAGTGCTGAGCCAGTTGAAAAACAAATGGAAAGGAACGCTGGTGTTTATTGCACAACCTGCCGAAGAAAGGGCGGGCGGTGCCAAAGCCATGCTGTCCGATGGTTTGTATACACGGTTCCCGTTGCCGGATTATGCGCTGGCATTGCATGTTAATTCAAATGTGCAGTCGGGCAAGCTGGGTTACTGTGCCGGCTATGCGCTGGCAAATATTGATATGATAGATATTACCGTAAAAGGAAAAGGCGGGCATGGCGCTATGCCGCAGCAAACAAAAGATCCTGTGGTGATAGCGGCCAAACTGGTGCTGGAACTGCAAACAATTATAAGCAGGGAAGTTTCGCCCCTCGATCCTGCCGTATTAACCGTTGGCTCTATTCACGGCGGCAGCAAAGGAAATATTATTCCCAACGAGGTAAAGCTCGAACTCACCGTGCGTTCTTTTAAGGATGAGGTACAGCAAAAGATCATCGACAGGATCAAACAAACCTGCGAAGGCGTAGCGGTTGCTGCGGGGCTGGAAAAAGAGCTGCATCCGGTGGTAGCTATCAGGAACGAGTACACGCCGTCTGTATACAACGATCCTGTTCTGTCGGAAAAGGTAGCCGCTCATTTTGCTACCCTGGTGGGAAAGGACAACGTGCTGCAACTTGCGCCCGAAATGTACGGCGAAGACTTTGGACGATATGGAAGAGAGAAAACGCCCGTTCCGGTTTTGATGTATTCTCTTGGAGTAGTGAAAGAAGAAGACATGCTGGCCAGCAAAAGAGGTGAAAAATCTTTACCCACTATTCATTCTTCTTCTTTTTTTCCTGATACAGAAAAAAGCATCAAAACAGGAGTGCTGAGCATGTCGTCTGCCATCCTTTTTTTACTGAATGAAAAGCAACCGGTTAAATCTAAATAATACCCCGACAGCAATTTCATCACAATGAAAAAAACAATATTGCAGCAGGTAGCCGGCATCGTTATTGTTGCTTTCCTGCCACTGTTTTCATTTACCTATTTTCAAAGGAATTTTTCTTTTGTGGATTTTACTCCGTATACAGAATCTATTCCCGGGTCGGGAATAAGTTTTGACATGGTGCCGATACCGGGCGGCAAAGCTGTTATCGGAAGTCCCGAACAGGAGAAAGGACACCAGGCAGCAGAAGGACCTGTGCATACCGTGCTACTGGATTCTTTCTGGATGGGGAAGCATGAAATTACCTGGGACGAATTTGAGCTGTTTGTATATCCTGCTATAGAAAAGGAAAAGACAGACAAAACGAAAAACACAGCAGGTAAAAAAGTAACGGTTGATGCGATTGCTTCGCCTACCCCACCCTTTACCGATATGAGTTTTGGTATGGGTAAAAATGGTTACCCGGCGGTGAACATGACGCAATATGCAGCGCTGGCTTACTGTAAATGGCTTACCCAAAAAACCGGGCATTTTTACAGGCTGCCTACCGAAGCGGAATGGGAATATGCCTGCCGCGCAGGATCGGCTACGGCTTATTCTTTTGGCGACGATGCTGCACAATTAAGCGAGTATGCGTGGTACAGTAAAACCAGCCATGAAAAATATCATAAAGTAGCCACTAAAAAACCCAACGCCTGGGGATTGTACGACATGCATGGCAATGTGAGTGAGTGGACATTGGATCAATACATTCCTGGTTTTTATGCAACAGCAGAAAGTACCCAACCCAATGCCTGGGCTGTTCCCTCAAAGTTGTACCCAAGAGCAGTGCGGGGCGGGTCGTGGGATGACGATGAGGAACAGCTTCGTTCTGCGGCACGACTGGGCTCGGCCGCAAGATGGAAACAACGCGATCCGCAGATACCCAAAAGCGACTGGTGGAATACAGATGCATCGTTTGTGGGTTTCCGTATAGTAAGACCGCTGAAGCAGCCCACTGCTGCCGAAATAGCGAAGTACTTTGCATTGCCGCCAAAGGATATGTGAGGAGGTACAGATGCCTCGTACCTCGGCATGACAGGCAGTGGTAGAACGATGAGCAACAGTAAGGTGTTCAACAGCACCCCTCTGCTTGTCATTCCGATGAAGGAGGAATCCCAGATGGCTGATTGAGTATTCACAAGATACAGAGGCCTCGGCATGGCAGGCAGTGGTAGACAATGGGCAACAGCACAGGTGTTCAGCAACATTCCCTCTGTTGGTCATTCCGACGAAGGAGGAATCTCCAATAGGCCTCATACAACGATGTTTGAAATTGCAGCAATGTGCAACCCGCCCCCTGTAACCTGCAACTATTTCCTACCGCCGATCAAAAAGTTCCATCCAAAACTGATTCCTATGGGGATCATCTCCTGTGTAATGGTTCCATTTTCACGGATGTAATTGTATTCTTTGAAAAAGGCGGAGCTGCGCAATGGTACCAGCAGGTTTACATTGATCTTATTTCTCTTGCTGTGTCCTAATTTAAAATCGACACCTGCCCCAACGGTGAGCCCATTGTATACGCTGTAATCGGTGCGGGTTTGGTAGTCAACCTTCAATACAGCATTGTATCCATACATAGCCGTAAGAACGGGAGTGACTCTTTTATCGGGCAAAATATTATAGATAATCCCGCCGTTAGCGCCAAGACTGGCGAGGTTGTAGCCGGCTCCTGCAAATACGCCAATATATTTTACCGGCTGGTATTCCGCTTTTATTCCTATACCGCCGTGGTCAAAGCCAAAGCCTGGGCCAAGGTAAAATGCAGAACCGCTTTGAGCATTTCCATTGAAGCAAAAAGCGATCAGAAAAAAGAACGAAACAATGTATTTCATAAACAGGGTTTTGATGGGTTATCTTATTTAACGTAATGGGTCAGGCGTTAGTATGCAGGCTGTAAGTTAACACTTCACCAATTGCTACTGCCAGATATTTAACATTGATTGTTAAACCCAACGCTTTAAAGGAAACCAGGAATTTTGTCCCCTTTCAGTGGCGCTCTGTTATGAACAAGAAAGTCGGTAATCTCTTTTAATGAAGCAAGGTTGTATGCTGTCACCTCAACTATTTTACCGGATTTCAATCGTATCAGCAAGCCACGGAAAGTGCTCACCTTCGTCTTCTGAACCGTTTTATAATAGCCATCAATATCCGAACCGGTTACCTGAATTGTTTTGTAAAAAAACCAGAAACGAATGTTCGACCTGTCGCTGGAAATCGTTACACACAATACACCTAAAAGTGTCCAGAAGACGTAAGCCGTAAACATGGTCATACTAACAAGTCCAAGCCAGAAAACCAGCACGTTGTCCTGATATTCTTCCATCCTGATTTTTTCAAGGGGCCATTGATACATGTATGCGAATAAAACGAGTAAGGCTACCCGCAGCAGCAACATCCATATATTAGGTAAGATTATTTTCTTTCGCACAACGGGCGTGATGATTTAAAATTTGAAATTTGAGATTTGAGGTTGCTGAAACTTTCAAACCTCAAACCCGAAACCTGCTCTACGGAAGCGCAAAAGCAATATATCCGCCCTTAAAATTATTTTGCTGTTCGCCATTTACCGATACCACCACGTATTGCCTGTTGCCAATGGCATAAGTGGACGGGACGGAACTTGCCATACCGGGCAACTGGTATTGCCATACTACTTTACCGGTTTTCTGATCAAAGGCACGGAACATATTGTCGCCGGTAGCACCGATAAAGATCAATCCGCCAGCGGTAGCAATACTTCCACCACGGTTAAACATACCGGAATTGGGTATACCCATCTTTTTGAACTTCGGATCTTCTCCAAGCGGAACCTGCCATTGAATGTTGCCGGTGTTGAGATCGACGGCTGTTATGGTACCAAACGGCGGTGCTATGGCGGGATCGCCTTCGGGATCTAGGTAAAAACTGTACCCGTTAAACCCATAGGGTTCATTATTCTGCGGAATGCCGGCTGTTTCGAACGACTGCTGCGCCACCGTGTCTTTAACATATGCAACAATGGAGGCAATCTGCTCCTGCGACAAAAACCCAAACGATGGCATGGGTGGTGCGCCTTTCTGAACGATGCTGGCAATCTGCGCGCTGTTGTATTTTTTTACGCGCGCGGTAAGATCAGGTCCCACCGCCGTACCTTTTTTATCAGCACCATGGCAATTGGCGCAATAGGTTCTGAACAGTATTTCAGGATTGAGCTGATTGGCTGCGCGGATCTTTTCCAGGTCAGTCAGCTTCAATATCATCGGGATGTCGGTGGAGTTAACAAACAGCGTACGGGTTTCGGGGTTAACCGAAGCGCCGCCCCAGTTCGATCCGCCATGCGCCGTAGGCAGCATAATAATCCCTTCCATAGACGGTGGCTGATAGACGCCGGTTTTGTATTTATTTCTCGCAATCTCTTCTTTGATCCATGCAGACGAACGCCCAAAAAATTGTTCGTTGTATCCCTGCCGTGCAAATGGTGGATTCTTCGGGATTGGTTGTGTAGGCCAAGGCTTTTCTCCGGGCATGCTGCTAACGGTATCCACAGGCACTTCGTTTACTTCATACAGCGATTGACCAGTTTCGCGGTCGAATGCAAACAGGTAACCCATTTTGGTAACCAGCGCCACTGCGTCAATTTCCTTTCCATCGCGTTGTATAGTCACGAGGTTGGGCGGAGAACCATTGTCACGATCCCACAGGTCGTGGTGCGTGGTTTGAAAATGCCAGAGGCGCTTCCCCGTTTTCGCGTCCAGCGCCAGCAGGCAGTTGGCAAAAAGATTCTGACCGGGACGATCGGCACCATAAAAATCGAAAGACGGTGAGGCAGTGGGCACAAATACAATGCCCCGCTTTTCATCCAGCGCCATACCTGCCCAGCAGTTGGCACCACCATTGCGCAGGCGGGCATCCTTGCTCCAGGTATCTGCACCAAACTCCCCAGGTTTGGGTATCACATGAAATACCCATTCCAGCTTGCCTGTATTGATATTGAACGCGCGGATATCGCCGGGCGTTGATGGCAATTCATCAGGCACTTTGCATCCGACAATAAACAGATCGTTATACACCACGCCGGGCGCATTGCTGGACACAGGCACCTGCGCACGCATGGAGTCGGGCACTTCCAGCCCTTCGTAAAAATCGACGCGGCCATTATTGCCAAAATTGTTGATCACAGTTCCATTTTCCGCATTGATGGAGTAGAGCTTGTCGCCGGAAATAAGAAAGATCCTGTCCGGATTTCCGGGATGGTAGGTCATGCCCTTCGACCAGTTGGGAATGGAGGAGGAATCGGGTACAAACTCCCACAACAGCTTACCGGTAGCGGCATCGAGGGCAACCAGTTTGTTGGAGGGCATCAGGCCGATGACGCGGTTGCCCATCATCACCGGGTTAAAATAAACACCGCCACCTTCTGTAGTATCTTCATAACGCCATGCTTCGCGCAGTTGGGTAACATTAGAGGTGTCGATATGAGTGAGCGTGGAGAATTTGTTATTGGAGGCATCATGACCAAAGGTTGGCCATGCGGATGTGGTATCCTTCTTGTCGGCCGAACAGGCACCGAGTAATATCAGTAACCCGCAAACCAGCAGCCGTTTCATACGCGGTATCGTCATGTTAAGTATTATCGTTCAAATATCCGGATAAATATAGTCATCTTTTTGCGGTCAGGCGTTGGGCGTCAGCAATCAGCCGTCAGTCATAAGCATTTAGCAAGTTGTGTCTTGCTGATAGCTGACAGCTCACTAGTAGTTTTCCGATGCTGTAGGAGCGGGTATGACAAAACAATCACAAGTCCATCGATTTTTTATAAACGCAAAGCATCGTTTCTTTGTGTAACAAATCCAATAGATCCTAACCGAAAATCCCGATCCTGATCCCTGAAAAACCTGAACCTGGAAACCCTACCCTAACCTGAGAAACCGATCCTTTGAAAACCAACATTAACCAGTAAGACACCTGATAATCCATACCCTGTAAGAAGCATTGTCGTAAACCCGTCCACAAAGACATTGCAGCAACGCCGCTCCGGTAAACACCGCAGCGGCGTTGTTTTTTTGGGCATTAGTCTTAACTAACGGCATTGGATAATCTATCCAACCTACTTCTCTTTTCACTTTGTATTGCCCGAAGCCCACAGAGCGGCCTGCAACAGCAACCTTCTGAATTCTTTAGCGGAATAGGACTGCGCATTGTGTCCGAGTAATGTTTGAAAAACGCGCCCCTTACCATATTGATACTGCCAGGCGAGAGGTTCATCCTTACCGGTGTTTTTCGACCGGGCAGCAAGCAAAGTGTCTACAGGTTCCGTTCCTTTCTGGTTGTAATACAATTCATCGGTGGTTTCGAAATCACTCAATCCTTTTGTAATGGCATTATTGCGTGAGCGGACATTTACTGTAAAAAGTCCATAAGCATCGTGCGCACTGTTGCTATGATGATCCCATATGCGCCTGCAAATTTTTCTGTACTCCGGCCAATCGGTTGCCGGGGCATTGGGCAAAGAAGAATGAAACGCACCGTTTGAAAAATGCAGGATCATCAATCCGCCACCGGCCGATAAATAATCGGTGAAAGATTGTTTGGCGAGGTCGCTTAAAGGCGTTGGATGATTCCAGTTGCAATAATTCAATATCAGCACATCGTAGTCGCGCAGGTTATATTGTCCCAGGTCTTCAATATCAGTAGAAACGTCGGTGTGAAAAGGTGATTCTTTTTCAAACAAAGTTTGCAGCACAGCAGTGGTTTTGGGCCATTCATGCGCGTCTATATTATCACCGGTAAGGATAAGCGCTTTTTGTTTCTTTTTGAATAAGATACTCGTCACCTCCCTGTCTGTGTAAAAAGGAGCGTTCACTCCGCTAACGGGAACGTCTACCCCTGCAGCCCATACAATGCCGTTTAAAACAAGCTTGCGAAAGTCATCATTCTTCCAGTTAGCGAAATGATGCCCCATCGTGGTGCCAAAGCCTCTCGATCCATCTTTTCTTTCTATCGCCCATGCCACTGTATTACCATTCGGCTTATCGCTTTTTAAAGCAGGCACCGTGAGTATGGGTTTCCAACCCGGTTCGTTAACGGGATACCTGATATTGTAATAAAACTCCTCTTCTATTGTAAACGGCTTCACACCACGGCATACAGGGTGCTCAGGTGCGGCAGGCAACACTTGTGTGTTGAGGTTTACAATGTTGGAAAACCAGTTGCGGTCTCCTTTGTCATCCTGCCAGTCAAAATATCCACCTGCCCATTGTAGCACTTTTTCACCATATACATCAGGTGCAAAAGTTGAAAAGTGAAAGGTCACAAGTCCGCAGCCACGCTTCATCTGTTTTTCGATAACGGGCACACGCTCCGGCACTAAAAAGGAAGCGTCTTTAAAAAGGTGCCCATCCCTTCCATCAGAAATACAAACAATTACATTGGCGTCGTCCAATGCAGTACTGTCAGTAGGCCAGTCGTAAAAAATATCAACAACCAATTTGCCGGGTGCATGCTTTTCAAGCATTGCCTTCAGCAAACGGGAAGACTTTATATATTCATGAAACCCCGCGGGATGGCTCTTGGCGCCGGCCAAAATCACAACTTTAGCGGGCGCGTAACCGTTAGTATGGCCGGTTACTGCCAGGCACAGCCAACTCACCAGGAACGTCAGCAGGTATTTGCTTGTTGTATGCATCACATTTTTGGTCGACCGGAATGTTGCTTCTTCTAAATTTATTTGATGGCTACCAACGCTGGCGGCTACCCGCTCAATACAATCCGGTCAGTTCCAAAAATATTCAAAATTGTTGCTGCATGCAGCACAAAATTTTGCATTTGCCCATTTACTGTATGCATATTAAACCAATCCTGTGTGCCTACAGGAGATCATTTGCGGAAGAACCATTTATTCCTAAAGCACCAGTCAAAGATTTTCTCCCCTTCTGAAAGCGCTTTGCAGGGCGCGCTGATGGCAGTAAACACATGCGTAAACCTGTTGCAGTTTCCGGTACTTCTTTCTTTGCCTTCGCCGGTATACAAAAATCTTCCGCCCGGTGTTTCAATCAAGGTGCCGGCCACATTGTCGGGATCGAATTTGTACCTGTATTTGCTTCCGTTAACAGCCTTCAAGTCTTTAAAGGCTTCTAACCTGACAGTGCCGCAACCGGCAGCCGAGAAGGAACAATTGTTATTGATCTCGTCAGGCTCATACCATACCCAGAAAGTGGTGTCGACGTTGTGCTTTTCAATGGAGTAAACGATGTACTCACCGGAAGCGACTTTTTTTGCATAAAATTCCGGCGTCCACACGTCGGAGGGTTGGAGGCTGGCCGAGTACACGATCTTTTTCCCGGCTTCGCCATAAGTAAAATCCGGGGCAAGCCCCTCTATCCAGCCGTCGCAATTTTCCTCGCCGTAAATAGAAAAAGGACCAATTGGCTTTTCTCCATTGGGGGTGTCGGGTTGTTTGTCATTATTTTTTTTGCAACCGATGCTAAGAAAAAGCATCAACAGTATTGCGGTAATGATAGTTTTCATATACTTATTTAATGCAGGCAAAGTATATCAAAGTTGTGCCTGATGGAAACGGTTTTGAGAATCCGGTAGATAGTATTGAGAAAGTGGTTACTATTTCCCTCACTTCTGCCGCTAGTGTAAACCGTTAGTGCTGGTTTTGAAGACATACCCGTGATCCCGCTGGCACGAAAAATGTTGAAGTGAGCGCATCTGCATGGCAACTTGTACGCTTTTATTTATAATTTAGTTAAGTGATAAAATGTATTGTCATGCTGCTGTAGTATTCCAACAATCTTAATTACTAAAGCAAAAGTTTACACGAATCAAATCAAATTTGCCATGAGAAATTCGCGGTTGGCTTTCATTCTACTCTTAGTTTTTTTAGTAACAGGCTACAGGGAAGCAAGTGTAAAAAGTAATATTGAGGATGACGCTGCATGGAGCAACCTGTCGGCAGGCAATGTTACCAAAACCGATCTGAATGCGGATGCATACCAATATCCTGTAATAGGAAACCGTGGTCTCGTGCTATTGCCTGATCCCTATGGTTTTTGCCAGGAAAAGCCGGCTAAAGCGCCTTACAGTCCTGATATTTATTATTCAGGCTGGTGGAAAAGCAACCGTTACGAACGCGCCAATCCTTTTACAATCAAAGGCGGCTATAATGTATCTGGCACCCTTACTCCCGGAAACATCGAATCCTTTCATCAAACATTGAATGTATCCACGGGACACCTTGTTACAAAACTTGGACTAACGGTAAACGGGGTATCGCATCATTCAACCCGTACACAGTTTGTTACCGATGAAGGCGTGCTCGTAATAAAACTGGAAGATGATGCAGCCAATACCTTCCAGGTGCAGGTAGCTCCGCAATCCGGCTATGTACAAAAACAAATTGCTGTTTCCAAAGGAATCACCGCGTCAACAAGTTTAGGAGAGGGTCACGGAGCGGTGCTGTCGGTGGTAGGCGAAGGATTGAACGTTATAACGGATACGGCTAATGGCATTGTTGCTGCAAACGTGTCGCCCGGCAAGCCAGCCTACTTTTATATTGCTGCTGCAAGCCAAATAATGGATGGCGTTGATTACATAAACAGGTCATTTCAAAAGGCTGCGGATGCATCTAAAAAAGGATACAACCACCTGAAGGATGCCAGCGAAGCGCTGTACAAAACCTTCTGGGCAAAATCTTCCATTAATATTCCTGATAATGAAATGATGCGCAAGTATATCTTATCGCAATACATTTTAAAAGCAACCCAGGATAATAATCCACTGCCAGATGGTTGTTTTGGCCCAAGGAAAGAAGGATATGGCGGGGCCATTGGTACGGAATGCGACATGATGTTTTGCTGGAATGCGCTGTTGACCGCGAACCAGCCGAACATAGCCAAAGTTTTACCCAACTGGTTTGAAAGCACAGTGGAAAATGCCAAAGATCTGGCAAAGACTTTTTATCCGAACACGAATGGTGCGAAGTGGGCCTGGCTTGCAGGATATGACGGAACGGAATGCCAGAACTTTCAAGGAAAAAAGGTGGATTGGGTAGCATTCAATAGTGCGTTTGCTGCACATATTTCTCTGTTGCAGGCACAGTATACACGTGATGCCGACCGCCTTGCCAGGGCAAAAGATATATTGAAACTTGCTGTTGAGTACCAGTTGGATGCCTGCGTAAAAGAAAATGGGTTGTGGGTAAATAACGGCATGATACAGGGATTGGGATTGAAGCCATTGAGAGGAGAAATAACGGAGCAGGGTTCGCTGTTGTGGAGCCTGAGAAAAGCAGCAGAACTGGGTATCGGTCCTGCTTCGTGGGGCGAAGAGGCAAAGAAAGTGTATATCCCTATCCGTTATGATTCCATCCAGGATAAAAATATTATTGTAAGATACATTGAACATACGCCCTCGCTGGGGAACCTTCCGAAAGGTTACTATTTATATTTATACGGCACACCATGGGTATCGTTATTTACCCGCGCGTTTGATGCAGAAGACCCTTTGCTTCAACCTACCTACCAGGCT
>JBQCGX010000019.1:0-14358 GCA_051955255.1 Agriterribacter sp.
CATCATTTTATCGGCCAACGGCATAGCTGATCCGATAGCTGATAACAGCACCTCCGATGGCCGTGCATTGAACAGGAGAGTGGAAATCGCGATTTTTCAACAGGATGTTGCTTTTGTAAGATAGCATGCTGATGACATAGCGCAATTTTTATTAGCCTTGCTTATTGATGGCACTCACAGCATTTTTAACATTTGGTATAATTTCCAACAAACAAATTATTTTAATTTTTTGTAAACAGTTGCTGGCGGCGAACCCATTACTTTTGCCGCTTTTTTAGAAGAAAGATAAAACCTCCGTAACGTATGAAAACCTATGGCACCGTCATTACTATCCAGCTATTGTTATTATCGTATTGCGTAGATACCAACGCACAAGTGAAGCGTTTTGTAAACCGGGATGCTACCGGCACCAATAGTGGTGCAGACTGGACGAATGCTTATACCAACCTGCAAACGGCTATTAACGCCTCTTCCGCCGGTGACAGTGTGTTTGTAAGGAAAGGCATTTATACGTTGAATGCTTCTATTAAAATGAAAGAAGGCGTAAAGATCTACGGCAGTTTCTCCGGTACGGAAAACTTCCTATGGCAAAGATCGATCGGAAGCAGTGCGAATGACAGTACTATCCTCAACGGCAACAATGCGGTGGGCGTTATCTCCAACGTTTTTTCTTCCTCCGTTCCTTTATCTTCTGCGGCTTTGCTAGACGGCTTTTTTATAACAGGAGGCAATTCCTCCGGCGACGGTGGTGGTATGCGCAATTCTTATGCCTCGCCAACACTCAGCAATCTCATCATCAGCGGCAATACAACAGCCGACAGGGGCGGCGGCATATACAATTACAGCGGTTCGCCCATCCTTACCAATGTGAGGATTGTTGGAAATAAAACACTGAACAACAGCCAGTATGGGGGCGGCGGAATGTTCAATCTTTTTAACAGCAGCCCTATACTCACCAATGTAGTTATCAGCGGAAATTCGGCAGCTAACGACGGTGGAGGTGTTTTCAACAGGTCCGAGAGCGCACCCATATTTACCAACGTGCTCATTAGTGGAAACGTTGCAACTAACGAAGGCGGTGGTATGTATAGCGAGCGCAACAGCAGCCCGGTGCTCACCAATGTAACCATAAGCGGCAATGCTGCCGATAAAGGAGGTGCTATATACCATACGGAGAGCAACGCTTCCATCCGCAACAGCGTTATTTTGGGGAACAGCAGCGGCGTTCTTGTTTACAGTGGTTCCAATTCAATGATGTACAGCCTGGTGCAGGGCTATATATATACTGCTGATGGCAATATCAACGCTACGGGCATCAGTGCAGCAGACGTATTTATCAATCCTGTTGTCAGCACAGCCGCGCCTACCACTGATGGCGATTACCGGCTTAGAAACGATAATGAAAACCCTGTAGTAGAAAAAGGAAATAATGGTTATTTCGCCACCGGTCAAACGCCTGATCTCTCATCCATTACTACCGACCTGGACGGAAACGATCGCCTGAACGGCACTGTAGATATGGGTGCTTTTGAAAAGCAGAACCTTGTTGCTTTGCCGGATGTTTTGCTGCAACTCAAAGGGGGCGCTTCCAACGCAGGCAACCAATTGCGGTGGCAGACAATCACCGAAAGACACCTGGAAGGGTATGCGATAGAAACTGCGGGCGCCGACCTGGTTTTTGAAGAGATACATTATGTGCCGGGCAACGGCAATGGCAACTACCGTTTTGAGCACCAGGCACCACTTGCCGGCGCAAACTATTACCGGTTAAAGATCATAAAGAAAAATGGCAGCGTCGAATATTCCAACGTTATCGCTATAAAATTTGTTGGGAGCGACCAGGCACTACAGGCTTATCCTGTGCCGGTTAAAGAAGTCCTGAATCTTCGGAATGTTAATGGCTATCTCAGCATCATCAATAGTGCCGGACAGGTTTTACGCCATATAAATATTCCCACCCGCCAACCTACCACTATCAGCTTTTCGGGTATGCAACCTGGTATTTACCTGCTGCAAATAAAAAAAGCCGACGGTGCAGTAACCGTAAAAAAAATAATGAAGCAGTAAAAGCACGCGATGGTGCGGAGGAAAGAACTATTATAAAAAAAAGCAAGCAGCAATCATTACATACTGTAAAGGAATGCTGCTTGCTTTGTGTTGTAAAATACGATTGGGTTATATAACCAGCATCGCATCTCCATAGCTGAAGAAACGATACTTATCTTTTATCGCTTTTTTATACGCCTCCACCGCAAGATCGTATCCCGCAAATGCGCAGGTCATGATCAACAGGCTGGTTTTAGGCAGGTGAAAGTTGGTGATAAGCGAATCTGCAATAGAAAAGTTGTAAGGAGGATGGATGAATGTATTCGTCCAGCCTTCTGACGGTTTCAGCAATTTTTCTGCAGTAAAAGAAGATTCGAGCGCCCGCATGGTGGTGGTGCCAACAGAACATATCCTTTTATTGGTTTGGCGTGCTTTGTTTACAATGGCGCAGGCTTTTTCCTCAATGCGGTAATATTCTGCGTCCATTTTGTGCTTGCTCAGGTCTTCTACCTCAATAGGGCGGAAGGTGCCAAGCCCTGTATGCAAGGTTACTTCTGCAAAGCGAATGCCTTTGATTTCGAGCCTTTTGATAAGTTCAATGCTAAAGTGCAGACCAGCAGTGGGAGCAGCAACTGCCCCTTCGTGTTTGGCGTATACGGTTTGATAGCGTTCCCTGTCTTCTTCGTCGGGTTTGCGTTTAATGTATTTAGGCAACGGCGTTTCGCCCAGGTTGTTCAGCACTTGCTTAAACTCCTCATCAGTACCATCGAACAAAAAGCGAATGGTTCTTCCACGGGAAGTAGTGTTGTCTATTACTTCAGCTACCAGGTCTTCCGTTTCCCCAAAATACAATTTGTTCCCCACTCTTATTTTACGTGCAGGATCAACAATAACATCCCAGAGTTTATTCTGGTGATTCAGTTCGCGCAGCAGGAAAACTTCGATTTTGGCGCCGGTCTTTTCTTTACGCCCGTACATACGCGCCGGAAATACCTTGGTATTGTTTACAACAAAAACATCCTTGTCATCAAAATAGTCAAGAATGTCTCTGAAATGTTTGTTTTCTATATTGCCTGTATGGCGGTGAACCACCATCATGCGGGCATCTTCCCTTTTTTTTGCGGGATGTTGAGCGATAAGGTTCAGTGGGAGGTCGAAACGGAATTGTGATAATTTCATTTTCGTGTTTATTGTTTTGTACGGTCACATGAAACTTACCACAAGCGAAGGCGGGGAATACGATCTAAGTTCCTGAACCTGATCTTACGGCACCAGGTTTCATGTAAACATCTTAATTTTTACAGCGGGCAAAGTTACGTAATAAATGCTATCCAAAAATTAAAATTTCCAGAACCAGGAAACAAGATACAAGGCCCAAGATGCAAGATCCAAAGAACAAGAACCAAAAAACAAAAACAAGAAGCAAGATCCAGGATCGACAAGAACGCAGGAGCAGACCGGGAACTCCAAACCCCAAACTCCAAACCTCAAACAACAAACTCCAAACCTCAACCGCCCAATCTCAAATCTCAAATTTCAAATCTCACATCCCCCCCCTTCGGCACCGCCGCTATCAGCCTGCGGGTGTATTCGCGTTGCGGATCGTAATATATCTGGTCGGCAGTACCGCTTTCCTCTATCCTGCCTCTGTACATTACCACTATACGGTCGCTGATGTAACGCACTACCGACAGGTCGTGCGAAATAAACAAAGCTGCAAAGCCAAATTCCTTCTTTAAATCATTCAGGAGGTTCAGTACCTGTGCCTGTACGCTCATGTCGAGGGCTGATACGGATTCATCGCAAATAACAAACGACGGATTGAGCGCCAGTGCCCGGGCAATACCAATTCTTTGTCGTTGTCCGCCGCTGAACTCGTGGGGATACCGTTTAAAATGTTCCGGTTTCAGATCAACTTTTTGCAGCAGGTGCATTGTTTTTTCCAATCGTTCTTTATCGTTATTGCCTATATGGTGTACCTGCATGACTTCCATAATAGCACTGCCAACAGAGAGCCTGGGGTTGAGGGATGAATACGGGTCCTGGAAAATGATCTGCATGTCGCGCCGCAACGCCCTTAATTGTTCGCCGGTAAAAGCAGTAATATCAGCACCCTTAAAATAGATCCGTCCTGATGTTGGCTTTATAAGTTGCAGCAGGGCACGCCCCAGCGTTGTTTTTCCGCAGCCCGATTCACCTACCAGTCCAAGCGTTTCTCCCCTGAATATTTCGAGCGATACATCGTCAACCGCCTTGATAAATCCCGTTTGCCGGCCCCACAGCTTTTTTTCTTTGGGAAACCACACTTGTATGTTTTCCACTTTTACAACAGGAACTTCACTAGCCAACGGACTGGCAATGGCGGGTATTGGGCGCTCTTCCTGAATATTTGATACAACTTTTTTTTCGATGATCGCCCCGCTTTCGTCGATCTCCATAAAATCGCTTACTACCGGCAACCTTTCTGATCTTTTATGAAGCACCGGCCGGCACTGAAGCAGTGCTTTTGTGTAGGGGTGAGTGGGTTGCCTGAATATAGTGCGGATATCGCCCTGCTCCACTATTTGTCCTTTGTACATTACCAGCACCCTGTCTGCAATTTCGGCTACCAGCCCCAGGTCGTGGCTGATAAACATTACTCCCATTTCCTTTTCCAGTTGCAGTTCCTTTATCAGCCGCAAAATATTTTGCTGCACGGTTACATCCAGCGCTGTGGTTGGCTCGTCGGCTATCAGCAAGGCTGGTTCGCAACTCATGGCCATGGCTATCATTACCCGCTGCTTTTGCCCGCCGCTCAACTGGTGCGGGTAACGGTTAAACATAGCCGCAGGATCGGGCAGCTGTACTTTTTCAAACAGTTCAATGGTTTTTTGCCGCGCTGTTCTGCCAGGCATACCGGTGTGCAGCGCCATTGCCTCCATTACCTGGTTGCCACAGGTATATAGCGGATTCAGCGAGGTCATAGGCTCCTGGAATATCATGGCTATTTTATTGCCTCTTATACGCCGCATGTTTTTTTGAGGTTGCTGTAAAAGGTCAATGACGCCGGAACCATCTTCCGAAAACAGGATTTTCCCCGAGTTGTACTGCGCGGGGGGAGTGGGTAACAGTTGCAGGACAGATAAAGAGGTAACAGATTTTCCCGATCCCGATTCTCCCACAATCGCCACAATTTCTCCGCGGTTAACGGTAAAGGAAATATGATGCAGCGCACGGAATATGCCTGCCTGCGTTGAAAAATCAATGCAAAGGTCCTGAACACTTAACAGGGGAAGTGCCAATAGTTATTGGTTTTCTGTAAGCTTTTTAATGTCTTTAATGGCGAGCGCCTGCGGTGGAGTGGGGTAGTAGGCCATACAAACTGCGCAAGTTTCGGGCTCGCTGCTTTCATCCAGCACAAAACTGAATTCGTCGCCCTCTTTCAATCCTGCCTTCTCAAAGCTGCACCTGTTGGCTACTGTAAATGCAACGGGATAGGTTTGGCTGCGTTTGTCATCCTTCCAGTTAGCGGCAGTTTTATCTGCAGGAATGCTTCCGCCAGTAAGTTCTACCACGTAATGTGCGCACAATTCACTTACCACCAGTTTTCCCTTTAAGCCCGAAGTGCTCATTTTGCTGGTGTTGGAACAAGAGGCAGAGATCAATATCAGTAAACCGAATGCCAGATTTTTCATGTGTTGATTTTTATAGTTTAAAATCCAAGTCATTAGTTAAGGATGTGCTTTTAACAACCATCACCAGTCTGTTTATTACCAGCCCAACGGTTTTGTTTTAAAACCTGAGATGGCGCACCGTTAGTCCATCGTTGATCAGTTGCTTGAGCGAGTCTATTCCTATCTTAATATGATTTTCAACATAACCCGCTGTTACTTTCCGGTCGCTCTCAGCAGTTTTAACGCCTTCGGGTATCATAGGCTGGTCGCTCACCAGCAGCAATGCACCGGTGGGAATTTTATTGTAAAAGCCAACCGAAAAAATAGTGGCGGTTTCCATGTCAATAGCATAAGCCCTGATCTTTTGCAGGTAAAGCTTAAACTCTTCATCGTGTTCCCACACCCGCCGGTTGGTGGTATATACGGTACCTGTCCAGTAATCTACACCGTAATCGCGTATAGTGGTTGACGTGGCCTTTTGCAAAGCAAAAGCGGGCAGCGCGGGCACTTCAGGTGGAAAATAATCGTTGGATGTTCCTTCGCCGCGGATGGCTGCAATAGGCAAGATCAGATCGCCGATCTTGTTTCTTTTTTTAAGTCCGCCACATTTGCCTAAAAATAAAACTGCTTTGGGTTCTATGGCCGTCAGCAGGTCCATAATGGTGGCTGCTCCCGGGCTTCCCATACCAAAGTTGATGATGGTAATGCCGTCGGCAGTAGCGCATTGCATAGGTTTGTCTTTACCTGTTACGTGTACGTTGTTCCATTTGGCAAACAACGATACATAGTTGCTGAAGTTGGTAAGCAGGATGTATTTTCCGAAGTTTTTCAATTTCTCGCCTGTATACCGTGGCAGCCAGTTTTGAACAATATCTTCTTTTGTGTGCATACTTCTTTATTTATCTAAATTAGCAAATTCGTTGTAAGTATGATTAAAATTGAATATCCACCATACCAGTACAAGATCAGGAACGAAAACGGAAGAGATTTTATTTTCGATGCCGTGCGCAAACAATGGGTAATCCTTTCGCCCGAAGAGTGGGTGAGGCAGAATTTTCTTCAATACCTGCTGTTGGTAAAAGCGTATCCACCGGCGTTGATAGCGGTAGAGAAAGAAATAAAACTGGGTGAATTATACAAGCGATGCGACATTGTAGCTTACAACGCAGCTGCGTTGCCGCTGCTGATAGTAGAATGCAAGGCAATGGAAGTTGATATTACACCAAAAACCATTGACCAGATCATCCGGTATAATATGTCGTTGCCGGTGCGCTACCTGGTAGTAACCAACGGTTCGTATTGCTTTGCATACGAAAGGGTGAAGGATGGCGTTACAGCCCTGGCAGAAATACCCATGTATACAAAGGCTCAGGAGTAGTGCTCCTGCCCGTCTCCGCGGTCTACGGGTATTTGCCTGATAAAGCGGTTATGCTTTTCCGTTTCAGCACTGCTGTATACGCCATATGCGTCGATCACAAAACCTGTAATGCCATCGTTGGTTTGGATGAGATAGAGAATAGAGGCATCGTCGGGATTAGAATCTCCTTCAAAACGGTAGGTTTTTACAATTGTAAGATCGGTTGGCTCATACAAACGCTTATCATCCAGCGTAAAGCTTTCGCCGTTCATACGAAACTCCTTGTCCTGCCCACGCTTCTTCAATTCATCCAACACTTCCTTTAAAGTAGTCATTGCTTCGCTGCTGTTCATATTAAAGCATTTAATGAAGTAAAGTTTATTCTACCTGCTTTTGAGTTTCATAATCCTTGATCTTGTTGTACAGCGTTTTCCTGTCTATTTTAAGGATAACGGCCGCTTTTGTTTTATTGTAGTTTACCTGCTTCAATACTTTCAATATCGTTTCATACTCGGCCTGCGAAGCCGCTCCTTTCAAATCAGGTTCTTTTAGCGGGTCTGCAAAAGACGGCGAGGTTTTTTCGGAAGTTTCGTTGAGCTGCGTTGGTTTTATGATTTCAAAAGGAAGCACAGATGAATTGATAAGCGGGGTATCGGTTAACAACGCAGCCCTTCGAATTACGTTTCTGAACTCTCTTAAATTACCGGGCCATGAGTATTGCACAAACAATTTCAATACATCGTCTTCAAAGCCTTGTATATCTTTTCCCAGCTCTGCCGAAGCTTTTTTCAGGAAGAAATCTGCAAACGGCAAAATATCTTCCTTACGATCTCTCAGCGGTGGAATATGAATAGAGAACTCATTGAAACGATGAAAAAGATCCTCCCTGAACCTGCCTTTCCGGTAAGCTTCCTGCAGGTTTTCGTTAGATGCCACGATGATGCGGATGTCGAGGCTCATTTCTTTGGTACCACCCACACGCTTGAACTTTCTTTCCTGTATCACACGCAGCAATCCAGCCTGCACATCTATCGGTAAATTGGCAACTTCGTCAAGGAAAAGTGTTCCACCGTTTGCCATTTCAAAATGTCCTTCCTTATCGTTGATGGCGCCGGTAAATGATCCTTTCATGTGACCAAACAGTTCACTGCCTGCCAGTTCTTTCGAAAGAGTACCGCAGTCAAGCGCAATAAATGGTTTTGATCTTCTTTCGCTGTACTGATGAATGGTTTTGCCTATCACCTCCTTACCAGTACCACTTTCTCCATACAGGATCACACTGTAAGGCGTAGGTGCTACCAGCCTTATTTGCTTGTATAACTCTTTCGTTTGCGGATCTTTTCCTACCAGGTATTCATCGTCCGATGCCGGAATACTGGCTTTTGCTTTTGTTACTACCGCAGGCGAAACTCCCTGGCTTGCCGCTGTATTTTTTGAGTCGGTATATTCTTGCGATTTTTTAATCACATTCAGTACTTCGTCAGGAATAAGAGGTTTGGTGATGTAATCAAACGCTCCCTGTTTAATAATGTCTACCGCTGTTTTAATATCAGAGTATCCCGTAATAATGATAACGGTTGTGGCAGGCTTCACCGATTTGATTTCGCGAAGTACATCATGCCCCTCCTTGTCTCCCAAACGAAAATCGCATAAAACAATATCGAAGGAACTTTCCTTGAATTTTGCTATCCCCGAATTACCCGTATACGCCATATCAGTTTCAAAACCTTTGCGCTGCAAAAAACGGCTCAGCAAAGCGCACATGTCCATATCGTCGTCAATAATCAAAATCCTGTTCATGAGGTAAATTTTGGATTTAATATTTACAAAGCATTTTAAAGTTACGGAAAAGAAAACGTTCAGGACATTAAAAGCCACTGTTTGCAGTGGCTTTCAACAATTTAGCTCCGGTAATACACCATTGAAAAACTACCAATCTTAAAATACGCCTTAGATAAACTAAAAATCCTGCCAAAGCCTCAATCTACTGATACCACCCGCCAGGGAGTATTTTAAGATGAGATTGTTGACATACATTCCCTGGTTGGGTATTTTTTTGCCCGATTTATGTATTTGTTTGAAACAGATGTGGGAAAAATAATATGGGACGTGATTGCCTCATGTGTTTATGCAACACTTGGTTTTTTTCTCAAAGCGTAGAAATTAATCCCCGGAAAAGCCGGTTTTAATAATGGATTACCTGTATAACATTATTGCATAACCGTGCTGGCATATACCTTTTTGCTTTGGCAGAATATTTTAACTATACGTGGTATTACTAAAACTTTAAAACATTCAGGTATGGGAAACTTATTATATCTCATCGCTGTTATCCTCATCATTGCATGGGCAATCGGATTTTTAGGGTATCATGCTTCCGGACTTATTCATATTTTATTGGTAATTGCTATCATCGCTATTTTGTTAAGAGTCATTCGCGGTGCAGCCTGACGTGGTGACTAACGGGTTGATCGGGTTAATTAAGTCAAGCAGGTCGGGTGGTTGAAGAGAAAAATTCATTCTTCGTCATATACCTGCATCTTACGCCCTACACCCTACACCCTACACCTTACACCTATCTTATTATTAACAATAAACACAGCTCTATGGAATCATGGAAGTTAAATTTAAAAGGCAATTGGAACGAAGTAAAAGGCAAGATCAAGCAGAAATACGCTAACCTTACAGATGACGACCTACTGTATGAAGAAGGAAAAGACGACGAGTTGCTGGGGCGCATACAAAAAAAAGTAGGAGAAACGAAGGAAAAAGTTAAAGAATGGATTGAAAGCCTGTGATAAAGGTGAAAGATCAAAAGTAAAAGGTCAAAGGTGAAGGTCAACTTTCACTTTTGACCTTTTACTTTTCACCCCTTTTCGCTTTTCACCTTTCCTTCTTCTCCATCCGGTGCAAATTCAAGCGTGATGATAAAAGAAGTGCCGTTGCCGGGCGTACTTTCTGCGTGTATGCTTCCACGGTGGCTTAATACAATGCTTTCTGCATTGGTTAGTCCAAGCCCCGTTCCCTTTGTTTTTTTGCTATAATAGGGTTCAAAAAGTTTGCTTAATGTTTCGCCGTCCATGCCGCTGCCATTATCGCTTATTGTAACAATGCATTTGTCGCTTTGATCGATCGTGGTAATGGTTAAAACACCCTTGCCCGGTTCCATTGCTTCTATGGCATTGACAATAATGTTTAAAAAAGCAATTTTTAATTTTTCTTTATCGGCTGCTATATCACAAATGCCGTCGCTGAACTTTTTTACAATCGTGATATTGTTCAACGTTATGCGATCCTCAGCCAGGTGCAGGGTTTCTTCAAGCAGCTGGTTGATGGAAATTTTTTCTGAATTCAGCTCCACAAACCTGGTTGAATCCAGCAAGCCGGTTATCAATACATTGATGCGATGACTGTTTCTCAGTATCATATCATAAAAAATCTCCCTGGAGTCGGCATCTGCATCCGGCTCTGATTTTAGCTGATCAACCGAAAGATTGATGTTGGTAAGTGGGTTCCTTACTTCGTGTGCAATGGTTCTGGCTATGCGCCCCGTTGCTGTAAACTTTTCAAGCCTTCGCATTTCCTTTAATTCCTTATTCGCTTTATCCAGTTCTTTTATTCTGTCTTCCAGTTGCCGCCTGTATTCTTCTGTTCGCACATCTGCAATTCGCCTGGCGCGATTTTCCGACACGTAAGTGAAATATCCCAGAATAAAAAGCAGCAATGCAAAAAGGAGCGATACAATAACAATATTGTTCAGCAGGCTGTACCTGTCTTCGAGCTTATTGGTGCGATCGTTTAATAACGCTCTTTCCGTTACCTGCATTTGCTCTATTACCTGCTTTAGCTGATCCATATTTGCCTTGCCCTGCCGCTCAAACTCCTGTAAGCCGGGCGTAATTTTACGATCATTGTTTTCAAATTCATCTATCGCTTTTGTAATCAAAGCATATTTTTCGTCCATCAGCACTTTGGCTTGCTGCAGCTTGGACTTTTGTGTAGCTGCCGGCATTATTTCTTTTAGCAGATCGTAGTAGGCTGGGCCCGCCTTTGCTCTGCTTTTATAATACGGCTCAAGCATGTTTTTGTTGCCGGTTAGTACATAGCTTCTAAAACCCAGCTCTGCATCTTTCATGAACGATAGAAAATCTTCGAGCTGGTAAATGACGGTGTTGGTGTGCCGGATCAGTTTCGATTGTTCGCCTGTTTTTTGATTCACAACAAGAGTAAGCACATACGATATCAGCAGCAGAATGAACGCAGAGCCGTACCCTACGCGTATACGTTTGTCAATCCTGAATTTTTCTATTATTTTTTTCATGTTTGTTTTCCAGGAGCAATCTAATGTAAGCACCCTATTTTATCCGGCAGTATATACGTGAACCGAAGGTTTTCAGAAAAAAGCATACCCAAAACTACTTTAAATTACTAGCGTAAAGTAGAATAACAATTGTTTAGGAGTAGATGGGCGTATTAATGGTTGCATTATTGGAATTAAAATCTTAAATTAGTACAAATTAAATCTTATGCTAAAGCCCTCGTCCTACAAAGCTCCCAGCTATGTAACTCAAAAACTTTTTCGGTTATTGGGCACTTTAAAAAGTGAACGAGACAAGTACGCGGAAACAGCTTCGAAAATTACCGACAGGCAGCTTCGCGATAACATCAATATGCTTGCGCAGGAAAACAATCAGTATGCAAGCGAGTTGCTCTCGCAACTTCAGATCATGGGATCTGAAAACGAAGACTCAACCTCTGCAAACGAATCGGTTAAAATATTGGTAGCTACTGCCAATGCTACTGATGAAAGCAGCCACAATGCAGGCAGTATTTTACAACTTTGCAAAGACGGTGAGAAAAAAATGATAAGGTTGTACCGCGAAATCTTAAACGAACCATACCTGGGAGAAGACATCAGGCGTTTGATGCGTTGCCAGTTGAATGGTATTATGTACGCTTTTTTACGCCTGAAGCTGTACAGCAGCACCATTTAATTGTATGGTGAAAGATCAAAGGTGAAAGGTCAAAGATCAAGGTAAAGATCTTTGACCTTTCGCTTTTCACCTTTCTCTTTAAGTCCTAATTTTGGAAACCTTTTCAGAGGTTACCATCAACATGAACTACAGGGAAACCATCGACTATCTTTACGCCGCACTGCCTATGTTCAGCAGGATAGGGGCTGCAGCTATTAAAAAAGACCTTACCAATACATTGCTTTTGTGCGAGCGGCTTGGCAATCCGCACCATTCTTTAAAAACCATACACATTGCTGGCACCAACGGAAAAGGATCTGTAAGCCATATGCTTGCCTCGGTGCTGCAGTCTGCCGGCTACTCGGTAGGACTATACACATCGCCGCACCTGCAGGATTTCAGGGAGAGGATTAAAGTGAACGGCAATATGATACCCGAGGAATTTGTAGTAGACTTTGTGCAAATGGCTCAGCCGTTGATCAAAGAAATTGAGCCTTCTTTTTTTGAAACAACAGTGGTAATGGCGTTTGAATACTTTGTTAGCTGCAAGGTAGACATTGCCGTTATTGAAACCGGATTAGGTGGCAGGCTGGATAGTACCAATGTGATTGTGCCCGAGGTTTCGGTTATTACCAATGTGAGTATGGATCATGTAAACCTGCTGGGCGATACACCGGAAAAAATTGCTTTTGAAAAAGCCGGCATTATTAAACCCGGTATTCCTGCGGTGATCGGCGAAAGCAGTTCTTTAACCGACGCGGTATTTGCCGAGGTAGCCGGGCAAAAAAAGGCAGCACTGATACAGGCGGACAAGAAAAGATATGTGGATGACTATCATTACAAAGATCACGAATTGAGTCTTACCGTGGTGGATGCTGCCACCAATGACAAACAAAATATTGCGTTGGACCTTACCGGTATTTACCAGGCTAAAAATGCAATTACGGTGCTGGCGGCTATAGATGAGTTGAAATTGCGTGGATGGATGATTTCCAACGAAGCATTGCTGGATGGATTGAAGCATGTAAAAAAATCAACCGGCTTGTTTGGCAGGTGGGATGTTATTCATCAGCACCCGGTGGTAGCGATGGATGTAGCGCACAATGAAGATGGAATAAAACAGGTTTGTGCGCAAATAGAATGGATGAACTATCATGAGCTGCACATTATTATAGGAATGGTAAAAGACAAGGAAATAGAAAAAGTGCTTGCGTTGTTACCTGTTGAAGCAAAGTATTATTTTACAAGGGCGCAGATACCAAGGGCGTTGCCGGAAGACCAGCTTGCAGCAATAGCCGCAGGCAAAGGGCTTAACGGTAACACCTACCCGCATGTAAACGCAGCTTTGCTGGATTGTATGCAACACGCTTATAAAGACGACCTGATTGTTATATGCGGAAGTGTTTTCCTGGTAGGTGAAGTAGACAGGAATGTTTTAACCCAATCCAAATCACAGCTTTCAAATTAAATACAACTATGTTACACACCTCAATGGTTGCTCATTTGCAACAGCGGTTTACCGATTTTTTTGCTTCAGAAACCGTTATTCATTGCACCGAAACCGTTACCGGCGGCGACATCAACCAGGCATTTATGCTCGATACCAGCAAGGGAAAATTCCTGGTAAAGCTGAATGCCGCCATGTTTGGCCTTGATATGTTTGAAAAAGAAGCAAGAGGCTTGATACACCTGGCAGATGCGGGTGCTTTGAAAGTGCCACGCCCTTTGTTCGACGGTAAATTTCACCAGCAGATATTTTTAGTGATCGAGTTTGTTGAGAGCGGAGCACCTGCGGTAGACTTTTGGGAAGATTTTGGGGAAGGAATGGCGAGGCTGCATTACAATACGCACGAAAACGCTGGTTTTGACTACGACAATTTCATTGGACGGTTGCCGCAAAGCAATACACAACATTCATTGTGGAGCAGCTTTTATGCTGCAGAAAGAATAATGAAGCTATCTACGAAGGCATACGAAAAAGGTTTGCTTGAGAAGCCTCAATTAGAGCAGGCGGAAAACTTGTGCCAACGTTTGCCGGATATTTTTCCTAACGAACGCCCCTCCTTGTTGCACGGCGATTTATGGAACGGAAATTTTATTTGCGGTGCCAACGGGCGTGTCGCCATTTTTGATCCTGCTGTATATTATGGCTCCAGGGAAATGGACCTGGCAATGACGCGCTTGTTCGGCGGGTTCGATCAAAAGTTTTACAACTCCTACCAATATCATTTTCCACTCGCCGCCGGTTGGGAAAGCAGGGTGGAATTGTGTCAGCTCTATCCATTGCTTGTGCACCTGCTGCTTTTTGGAGGGCATTACCGGCAGAAAG
>JBQCGX010000020.1:0-43865 GCA_051955255.1 Agriterribacter sp.
ACGGCTGTAAAACCAAGGAATTTGAAGGATATCCACAATTGAAATGTGGATTTTAAAAAGAAAAAAAGTAACAAAAAAAGAAAAAGGTAATAGTAATAATAGTGTCTACTTTTTTCAGGACATGACAGGTTTCAAGATATAGGTTGCAGGGCTTATAAAGTATGCCGTTTAGTTAAGCCGATCAAGGCTGGAAATTTTTAATAATTATATTAGTGAGCCGCAGTTTGCAGATGAGGCTTATTTTGTCGGTCAGACCGCCCGCCGCGCTCAATACCTGTTCGGGCGGGCCGACCGGCTTTCCCATCGGCCCGCCCAAAAGGCGGTCTGATGGATGGCGTTGAGCTTGAACAAGTATTAACTAAATGACTCTGGCTTACAAACTGCAACTTGTATCTTGAAGCCCATCCTAAGCTTTCTCAAAAGGAAGGAAAGCCCCTCCCGCCTTTCCGAAGGGGAGGAGCGCAACGCGCAAAGCCCGGCTTATGCAGTGGTTATTATTTAATCGTAGCTGATTGCTGACGGCTGATAGCTAATTGTTTCTTGTTTTTTGGTCTTGTATTTTTTGTTTTCCCCTACACCTTACTCCCTACACCTTCCACCTTCTCTACATTCTCTCCGGTACGGTTACCCCTACCAGTTGCATCCCCGACGCAATAATGTTAGAGGTCATTTGGCAGAGCCGCAATCTTAGCTGTTTTTTGTCTTCCGATTCAGCTTTTAAAACCCGGTGTTCGGTTACAAACGAATTGAATGTTTTGGCCAGATCGTAGCAGTAGTTTACAATGGCGGAAGGGTTGTGCTCATCGGCTGCCTGCTGAATGATGGAAGGATATTTTTCCAGCAAAATAATGAGTTCCTTTTCAAGCTTCAATAAACCTTCATTAAGTTGAAATGTATATGCAGCATTTACCGCTTCGTTTCTTAATATAGCTTTTGCCCTTGCGTGCGAGAACTGCACGAACGACGCAGTAAAACCGTGGAAGTCGATACTCTCTTCAGGATTAAAGATCATTCTCTTTTTAGGGTCTACCCTAAGGATGAAAAACTTCAAAGCTCCTAACCCTATCGTGTTATACAACTGACCCAGCTCTTCTGGTGCAAAATCATTCACCTTGCCCAGCTCTTCTGTTTTTTGTTTTGCCACGGCTACCATTTCGTCCATAATATCATCGGCGTCTACCACGGTGCCTTCGCGCGTTTTCATTCTGCCGCTGGGAAGTTCCACCATGCCGTAGCTTAAATGGTAAATGCCTTCCGACGAGGGAAGTCCCAGCTTTTCACATATCAGTTTCAGCACTTTGAAATGATAGTTCTGTTCATCACCCACCACATATATACTATTGTCGTAGCCAAACTCTTCGTATTTCTCAACCGCCAGTCCTATATCCTGCGTAATATATACGGCTGTTCCATCCTTTCTTCTCACAATTTTTTCATCCAGTCCGTCTTTGGTCAAATCCACCCACACACTGCCGTCTTCCTTCTGATAAAACACACCTTTCTGCAAACCTTCTTCCACCAGTTGCTTGCCCAGCAGGTAAGTGTTGCTTTCGTAATACATTTTATCAAAATCAGCGCCTATTCTTTTATAAGTAACATCAAAGCCTGCATATACCCAACTGTTCATGGTTTTCCAAAGCGCTATTACGTCTGGTTTTCCTGCTTCCCAATCTACCAACATTTGTTGCGCTGCCAGCATAATGGGAGTATTCTTTTCAGCGTCCTCTTTGCTCATGCCAGCCGCTATCAGTTCATTTGCCTGCTTTTTATGTTCATTGCCAAACATCACATAATAATCGCCCACAAAATGATCGCCTTTTATGCCGGTGCTTTGCGGCGTAGCGCCATTGGCAAACAGTTGCCAGGCAACCATGCTTTTGCAAATGTGTATGCCCCTGTCGTTGGCAATACAGGTTTTTACAATGTCGTAGCCTTCGGCCTTTAATATTTCCGAAATGCTCCATCCCAAAAAAATATTTCTCAAATGTCCCAGGTGCAAAGGTTTGTTGGTGTTGGGAGATGCGTACTCAACCACCACTTTTTTTCCGTTAGCCGGTTTTTTGCCAAACGATTTATCGGCATAGTGTGTATGCAAAACGTTGCTCCAGTAAGTATCGGAAACCACCAGGTTTAAAAACCCTTTAATGATATTGTAGGAAGAAAACAGCGCCGCGTTTTTTGCAAGCAATGCATCGCCCAGCGCTTTGCCCAATGCATCGGGCGATTGTTTCAAAGGCTTCAGCAGGTTGAACAACACAATCGTATAGTCACCCTCGAATTCGGGCCTCGTTTGATTGATCTGGAAATCTTTGCTTGTAAATTCTTTTTCGTACAGAGCACTCAACGCTTCAGTTACCGCTTTTTCTATGGTTGAAATAACAGACATATTCAATTTTAAACGAGTGCAAAAATAAGGATATGCAGCTTGAATCTTTTTTTTTGTTATTTTGTACAAACGCGATCGCTAAGAGATTATAACAAATGGAGATTATTGAAGTAAACAGTGCAGTTACCCGGCGAGCATTCCTGGATCTGCCTAAAAAAATATACAAGAACGACCCGAATTGGATTTGTCCGTTAGACAACGATATAGAATCCGTTTTCGATCCTGCAAAAAACAATTTTCATCAGCATGGCAAATGCATCCGCTGGCTTTTGCGCGATGATCAGCAAAATATCATTGGGCGCATAGCTGCATTTATAAACGAAAAGAAGGCTTATATATACGAGCAGCCAACAGGTGGTTGCGGCTTTTTTGAATGTATTGACAAGCAGGCTGCTGCAGATATGTTATTTGATACTGCCAAAAAATGGCTGGCTGCTAACGGTATGAAGGCGATGGACGGGCCCATCAACTTTGGCGAAAATGATATGTGGTGGGGCTTGCTGGTAGAGGGATTTGTAATTCCTTACTATGGTATGAACTATCATCCGCCCTATTATAAAAGATTGTTTGAGCGTTATGGTTTCACGCCGTTGTATGAGCAGATATCGAACCGGATTGATGTGTACAAACCTTTTCCCGAAAGGTTCACAAAAATTGCGGAATGGGTTGTAAAGAAAAAAGGATATGACTTCAGGCACCTTGAAAAAACGCAGTTTGACAAGTTTGCCAACGACTTTATAGAGATATACAATGATGCTTGGAAAGACTTTGAAAACTTTACGCCCATGACGTATGTAACGGTTCGTGAAACTTTCGAGAAGATGAAAGTGATCATGGATGAAAAGCTCATCTGGTTTTCATACGTAAACGGTGAGCCTGCTTCGATGATCGTGATAGTGCCTGATACGAATGAATACATTTACAACCTTAAAGGAAAGCTGGATGTGTGGGGCAAGATCAAATTCCTGTTCAACAAATACACCCGCAAAAACCAGCGCATGAGGGCGGTGATTATGGGCACCAAAGCAAAATTTCAAAAGCACGGACTGGAATCGGCTATGTTCATCAAGCTAAAAGAATATGTACTGCCGCTGGATCAGTACAAAGAGCTGGAACTATCGTGGGTGGGCGATTTTAATACCAAAATGATCGCATTGCACGAAGCCACCGGGGCTACCTTCTCTAAACGACATATTACCTACCGCTGTATTTTTTAAGTTTTTTGTATGATCACCTACCAGTTAGAAAACGATTTATCTGCCGAAGATTTTATCGATGTACTCCGCGCTTCCACGCTTGGCGAGCGGAGACCGGTTGACGACATTGATCGTATTAAAACCATGCTGGCAAATGCCAACCTTATTATAACGGCAAGGGATAACGGAAAAGTGGTGGGTGTATCAAGGGCGTTGACCGATTTTGCTTTTTGCACTTACCTGTCTGACCTGGCGGTGGATGTATCGTACCAGCGATCAGGCATCGGCAAAGAGCTGATCCGCCAAACAAAGCTTGCCGCCCCTCAAGCGAAGCTCATCTTGTTATCTGCACCCGCAGCCGTAAATTATTATCCCCGCATTGGCATGAAACGCCATGAACATTGTTTTTATATTGATAGTGAGAAGGAACTGGTTTAGCGTTTGTTGTTTTATCGTTTGTCGTTTCGAAGGCGGCTTCGTTGTTGAATAAATCTTTGGCAGCATTTAAGAAAGAACATCAGCCAATGTATTAATAGTTTATATTAGCCTGCTAACACCTGTGTAAAACATGCTAACGAAAATTGCGGTAACAGATGCTTGTATTTCGGGTTTACCGTCTACGGTTTACGGTTTAGCTGTTTCAATTTTAGAAGCAGGCTGCAAATTCGAAACGCTAAACTCCAAACGCTAAACCCCCAACTACAAATCCTCACTGCTCCAATGCCCGCCAATGGGCAACACCGTATATGCCTGACCGATAGCTGCTGCTTCTTTGGCAAAGTGCAGGGGATTGGCTGTGTTGAAGGTGAACATATCGTAGTGGCAGGGAATAACGTGCTGAATGTTTGCCGCTTTTGCCAGGGAGGCTGCTTCCTGCACGTTGAGGTTGCCTGCTACGCCGCGTGTAGGGTCGTTGCCATTAATGGGCAACAATGCCAGGTGAATATTGTATGGGCGTAATATATCTTCCAGGCCGTTGTACCAGAGCGTATCGCCACTGTGGTATATTGTCCATTTGCCAAATTGAAGGATGTAGCCCATATACAGGCATTCGCCCTTTTCATTTTTGTCGAGTGCATTGTGTGCAGCAGGCAGGCCATGAAAAGTAAATCCGTCTTTGCTGAAATGTTTTCCTTCATTCAACCCAACGGGAAAGGATACGTCGCATTGCACCCTGTCTGCTACAAATCTTCTGTTTGCTTCGGGTATAATGAATGTTATTCCGGGATTGTGTTGTATGATAGGTATCAGCGTTTCTCCGTCCAGGTGATCGGTATGGTTATGACTGGAACTTACAATGGAAATATTTTTCAGCAACTCCGGCGCCATCACTTTTTCACTCATCCGCACATGCGGCTTTTTGGTATCTGCATATTTTCGGGTAAGCGAATCCGATAGGTAGGGGTCTATCAACACACGTTTTCCCTGCCATAGCAATAAATACCCGCTTTGCCCCAGCCACCATATGTGGAAATGCTCAGGATCATTCTCGTGCAGCCCTACCTGTTCTAACAGTGCTTCATTCTTTGCAACAGCGGGAATTAAATTCATGTATTCAATTTACAACGTGAAAACCTTGTGATGAGCGAAACATAAATTAAGACGAAGATATGCCGGGACAAAGTCCCGGAAGAATATAAGCAGTAACGAAGTCAGAGACTTCGTACAGCATAAATTAAATTCATGTATTTCAATTATAATCAGCCGCAGATTCGCAGATTAATCTCATCTGCGAATCTGCGGCTAACGTATTTTCTTACTACTTATCACTTACCACCTACCACTTATAGTCCCTTCCTCACCATTTTCGCTCCTTTAACCATATTGGCAAGTTTTTGCCGCGATGCCCAACGGGCGGTTTGGCTCAGCCCACAGTCAGGCGCAACCGATAATTTATCGGCAGGAATATATTGCAGGCATTTTTTTATTCTTGCCGCTACGTCTTCCGGCGTTTCAATGTAATAATTCTTTACATCAATAATACCTACCGCCACGTTCATGCGTTTGGCAAAAGTTTCCAGCAGTTCAATTTCAGCAAACTCCCTGTTGGCCATTTCAATGTGCACTTCATTCACCTTCAGATCCAGGAAATCAGGAATCATTGGCTGCACGCTTCTGTAACCAACCGGGCGTCCTTTAAAATTTCCAAAACATAAGTGAGTAGAGAGGTAACATTTTCCAACCACCGGCTCTACGGTGCGATTAAAAATTTCGGCAAACTTTTTAGTATTCTCTTTGTAAGCATAACAGCTCATCGAAGGTTCGTCTACTGTTATTTCTTCGCAACCCGCTGCTACCAGCGCTTCCAGCTCTTTTTGCACAAAAGGCAATATGGCTTCTGTAATAGCGTACCTGTCTTTGTATTCGGCATTGGGCAGCAAACGACCGCTCAATGTATAAGGTCCCGGCACACTTGCTTTCAGTACAGGTCCAGCCGGCGCCAGTTTTTTCAGGCGTTGGTATTCTTTTACTACTCCCAGTCCGTTAGGGGCGGAGAGGGTTTCAACAATATTATGCTTACCCCGTTGGTCATGCGCAGCGGGGCCAAATTTTCTTGTTTCGCTTTCGTTGGGAGAAATGCCTTTTATATAACCGTAAAAGGAAAGATTGAAATCGAGCCTTGTTTGTTCACCGTCGGTTATAACATCCAGACCGGCGGTAACCTGGTCGTGCACAGCAGCAATAACTGCATCTTCAATCATTTCTTCTATGTCTGCCGGTCCGAATTTGTTGAGGTTTTGCGAGGCGAATTCCAGCCATCCGGGAAAGGGATAACTTCCGATAACAGTAGTACGTATGGGATGCATGTCGTTGTTTTTAAGCCGCAGATGCGTAGATCCAGGCTATGGATTATGATTAAAAAAGATGTAAGCAGTATTCAAGATTAGCCAGGTATTCTGAGCCGCAGATCGCAGGGTGAACTAAGCTGCGAATTTGCAGCTATCACTTATTTGCCAACGTTTTTATACAGGCCGACTAAGCGGTGTGCATGTTCATCGTAAGCGCTTTCAAACAATTCTTTTGCCCGTTCGGCACCCACCAGGCAACCGGCAGTAAGCACTTTGGGCGGTTGACCCGCTGCCGTTAAAAGCCTTGCTGTTTCTGCTTTAATCGTATTTATCATCAACACGCCGCCAAGTGTTGACCCCGGTGCTACAGGGGTGTCTAAACCCGGAACCTGTATCATAGCATCGCCCGCAGGCGCCCCGGTATCAAGTATCATGTCTGCAAAATCGTTCAGCTTTTTGCCATCTTTTCTTTTGCTGGTAGAAACAGCCGCATGTTTTTCTGTAATAATGGCTACCACTTTTACTTTTTTGCGTTGAAAAAGTTCGGCCATTTCGATGGGAACAATATTGCAGCCGCTCGACGAAATGATCAACGCGCTGTCTGCTTCCTGTATATCGAAATTGCGCAGTATTCTTTCTGCCAGTCCTTCTACGTTTTCGAGGAACATCGCCTGACGCTGACCGTTAGCACCTACCACCAGGTTGTGAAAGGTAAGCGACAGTTCAACAATAGGGTTAAAACCGGGAAAGGAACCATAGCGCGGCCACATTTCTTCTACCATAATGCGGCTGTGTCCCGAGCCAAATACGTGTACCATTCTTCCTTTCAGAATGCTGTCGGCAAACCACGCGGCTGCCTGCTGAATTTGCTCCTGTTGTTTTTCGGCCTGTTCTACAATTTTTTTTGCTTGCTGAAGATAATCCCAGATGACGTTCATAACTATTTATTTAGCTGGCTTTAGTTTTATACAACGCAAATGCGGCGGCGCCCGCGGCTCCTGCATATTCATTAAATGTAGCCTGCACCACAGGTACCCTGGTATCGGCATGATACCATTCAAATATATCCATGAATTTTTGCAGCGGCACAAATAAATCGTCGCCCGCTTCGGCTATGCCTCCCCCGAGTATAATAATTTGCGGCGAGACGATATTGATGAAAGCACTGAGTGCTACCGACAATCTTTTAATGGAATGCAGCCAGGTGTAAGTGGCAAACACATCTCCCTTTTTATAATCCTGCACCAGGTCGTAGGTTGATTTGTATTTGCCCAGCGACCGGCGCTCTACACTACAGTTGCCTATTACCTCTTCCACACTGCCTGGCATATTGGTTACATCAAAAAAATCAGCATCGGCATTCAACGTTACATGTCCAAGGTGCCCCGCCCTGTTCAGCATGCCCTGGTGCAGCACGCCATTTATCATTACGCCGCCGCCAACGCCGGTGCCCAAGGTAAGCATTACAATATCCTTGTAGCCCTTGCCTGCTCCGAATTTGGCTTCGGCCATCAAAGCCGAATGTGCATCGTTTAATACATAAGAAGGCGTTTGTAAAAACTCGCTCCAAACAAAATGTTCCAATCCGTTCAACCGGCCCGGCATCAACACAATCCTGTCGTTGTTATCTCCAGCCAAACCGGGGGCAGACAAGCCAACTGGTATTTTAGCATTGCCCGCTTCGCTTTGCAGCGCATTCACCATCACCGCTATCGCCTTTTTCCAGTGCGCTTCGTTTGCTTCGTTGGTAGGTTCCTGCAGCAGCTTCAGCACAGTGCCGTCTTCCTGCATTAAAATTCCTTTTATATTGGTTCCGCCCAGGTCTATGCCAATAGCCGCCATACTGTTGTTTTATGCATTAGAAATTTGTCCCTCGCTTACGCTCCAGCCCCCATCCACATACACAATTTGTCCTGTTGTAAATTTTGAATAATCAGACATGAAGTAACATGCCAGCCCGTTCAGGTCGTTAGCATTGCCTATCCTGCCCCCGTCGAGCGGTTGCTTGGTTTTTACAAACGACATGATTTCTTCGTTTGTGGCAGCCCGTTGTGCCATAGGTGTTTCAACCAGTGCGGGCGCAATGGCGTTTACACGTATGTTATCTTTGGCGTAGTAGGCAGCAATAGATTTTGTAAAACCCGTTACTGCCGATTTGCAGGCAGCATAGGCATGTGTTGAAAAATAGGCAGGCGAAGGCGAACTGCCCAGCACCGAACTCATGTTGAGCAGTGAGCCGGGTTGCTTGTGCTGAAGCCACCATTGTATGGCAGCCTGGTTCGACAGCATGAGCGATGTAAGGTTGAGCTCAAATGTTTTGTTCCAGCCTTCCAGTGTTAACTCGTGCAAAGGCCCGTCGCCCATTCTTCGTCCGCTGCCCCCGGCAACATGGTATAGTCCGTTAAAACCGCCAAAAGTCTGCACACAGGTTTCAATGGCTTTGGTAGCTGTAAGAGAAGCAGTGGCATCGGCACAAATTACCATGCCGCTATTGCCCAGCCTGGTGGCAGCGGCATCACAGCTATCTTCGTGCAGCCCTACGGCTACCACCTGCGCTCCTTCGGCAATAAACGAAAGGCTGGCCGCCAGCCCCATTCCTGTAGTTCCGCCAATAATTACGATCTTTTTTTGATGCAACCAACCGTGTGTCATAAGAATATTACAAAGCAATATAAACAAACAGAACAAAAGCTGTTCACAAAGACATTTATTTGTTCATACACTTTTTATTTTGTGGGTGTATTTCAAAATTTCGGACTAGCATAATTTTTTCGGTCGGTGAGACACCTGCCGGTAGAGGGTTCTACAGGCGGGGTCGCCATCCGCCTGCGAAAGTTTGAGCTTTCTCACCAAAGGTAAATGCGCCCATTTTCGGAAAGCTGCGCAATGATAATAAACTTTGCGGTATGAGCGAAAATCTGCACAAACGCTTATTTTTGAGCGCTTTTGATGATTTTTGCTATAATTAAACAAATTACACCCAACCCATTATAATGAACACGCGTCTCACTGCTGTGAACTTCAGTAAAAGCAATATGCAAATCAGGAATTGTTATCAATGGTGTATTGGTGTGTTTTGTTGTTTTGTGTTGGCCTGCGGCAGCCCGAAAGAAGAACCGAAATCGGTTGAAATTGTGAAGCAGCCGGAAAATCTGAATAAAAAAACATATGAGAACATTGCCGATATCCTTCGTTTTGCGGGCGAAAAAAATGGTGAGCTGAACGACAGTGTGCGGTTTGCAATGATTAATGTGGCTAAAAAATGGTACCAAACCAAGGATTCGCTCAGAACATGGAGCGACCAGAAAGCATGGCTGCCAATGGCGGATTCGTTGTATGAGTTCATTAAAAACAGTGAGCTGTATGGCCTGTTCCCTGCTGATTATCATTTCACGTCGCTACAGCACATGCATCAGGCATTAAAAAAAGATTCGACTGCAATGATGGATGCGGCATTGTGGGCAAGGGCAGACATAATGCTTACAGATGCTGCTATCCGTATGGTGAAAGATTTGAAGCTTGGCAGGCTTGAAAGAGACAGCATTACTTTGAGGAAGGACACCGTGCTTACAGATTCTTTTTATGTGGGACTATTGCAGCAAATACATCAGCAAAAAATACTCACCCCGTTGCTGGAGGAACTGGAACCTCAGTTGCCACCTTATCAGGAATTACGGCATGCAATCAAACCGTTTCTTGATTCAATGGATCGCAAAACCTACACGTACATTACTTATCCGATAGAAATTCCCGAAGACTCCGCCTTGTTTTTAAAGCAACTGCAAACCCGTTTGTTCGAGGGAGGTTATATAGCGTTTAACGACCGTGCTGCCGATACGGCTGAGCTTGCGCAGGCGGTACGTTCGTACCAGGAAGCCAAAAAGCTGAAAGTGGATGGAAAAGCGGGGCCTGCCGTGGTGGGATCGTTGAATGACAACGATAAGGAGCGTTTTACAAGAATTGCGATTAACCTGGACCGTTATAAGCTGATGGCAGATACCCTTCCCGCCAGGTATGTATGGGTCAACATTCCGTCGTTCAAACTGCGGTTATGGGATACCGATACGTTAAGATTTGAATCAAAAGTGGTGGTGGGGCAGCCAAAAACAAGAACGCCTGTTTTAACCAGTGAACTGACCAACTTTATCATTTTCCCGCAGTGGACAGTGCCTTACAGCATTATTTTTAAGGAGATGTTGCCCAAGATCCAGAAAAATGTGGATTATCTTGCCAAAGAAAACCTGATGGTGGTAGATAAAAACGACAGTATCATCGACCCGCATGCCATCAACTGGTTCAAGCTGAATAAAAATTATTTTCCGTACCTGCTCAAACAGCGTGAGGGCGACGACAATTCGCTGGGAGTGATCAAATTCAATTTCAGGAACAAATACAGTGTATACCTGCACGATACCAATGCCAGGGGGCTTTTTGCGCGTCCTTCAAGAGCATTAAGCCATGGCTGCGTAAGGGTGCAGCAATGGGAAAAACTATACAAATACCTTGTAAAAAACGACTCAGTGCGGTATAAGCCCGATACGCTTTCGGCATGGATGAAGCGAAAAGAAAAGCACGTTGTGAACTTTTCGCGCAAAATACCTGTGTTCATCCGTTATATTTCTACCGAAGCACAAGAGGGGAGAATCGTTTTTTACGACGACGTTTATGCCGACGATAAGACAGCGAGAAACAAATATTTTGCCGGCAAATAAAATTCTGGCTCTATTTTGGAAGCAGGGTATTAATAGTTCAGGTAGTATAGACTGGCTATTCTGTTATAATAGTATGGCATTGCGCACGTTATTGTTAGAAACATAACCGCACATGAAGCAATATCTTGCATTGACTATAGGTTTACATTTAATTTGTTTGATTGCTTATGCTCAGCATGGTACCGACGATAAAGTGGAGCGGGGCACTGCCAGCTACTATGGTGCAAAGTTTCACGGAAAGCTGATGGCAAATGGCGAAAAGTTTGACCAGTTTAAATTAACAGCAGCGCATAACAAGCTTCCGTTAGGAACATGGGTTAAAGTAAGCAACCTTCGCAACAAAAAATCCGTCATAGTTCAGATTACAGACAGGATGCATCCAAAAAACAAACGTCTTATAGATGTATCGAGAGAAGCTGCCCGGCAGTTAGGGTTTGTAAAAAAAGGATTGACAAAAGTGAAAGTTGAAGTTGTAGATGAGCCAGATGTAGAAGTAGTTCGAATAAAAAATTGAAATAATTATTTTGGAACTTTAGCAATGAACAGTATAATTTTGCACAACTTTAAAAATTAATTAATTTATGAGAAAGCCTTTAATGCTATTAGCAGCGGTTTTTTTCTTTGCCACTGCATTTGCCCAGGAAAATGCTGTGAAAAATCCTTATAAGAAGAAGCCCGCATTTGGTTTTGCTTTCACCTTTCACGATTTTCAAACTGCACAAGACTTAAAAAATACTTCGCTTAACCAGGTTTTGAAAGATAAACAATGGTATAAAACAGGGCGCATGAGCCCCGGTTTGGCACTGTCGTATTTCCAGGGATTAACCGATCATCTTGATTTCATGGCACGTTTGGGTGGTACGTTTACAGACTATCCCGTACCGGACAAGCCTCAGGGTGGTAACGACAAGCTATTGGCTGAGCTCGATGCGAATATCAATGCCAAGCTTTTAAGCGACAAATATTGGGTGTCTCCTTACCTCACTGCAGGTATAGGCGGCTCACAATGGAATGGTTACTGGGGTGCTTATGTACCATTAGGTTTGGGCATTCAGGTTAACTTACTCGATCATGCCTACATCAATTTGAATGCTCAATATCGCGTAGCGGTAACAGATGCCACTACTGCCAATCATCTTTTTTACAGCTTTGGCGTAGCAGGTTCTTTGTTCGAGAAAAAAGAACCAAAAGTAATTCCTCCTCCGCCGCCACCTGCTGATACAGACAATGATGGCATTGTTGACTCTATCGATGCATGTCCCGACAAGGCAGGTTTGGCACAGTTCAATGGCTGTCCCGATTCTGATGGTGATGGCATCCAGGATAAAGACGACAAATGTGTTGATGTAAAAGGATTGGCTAAATACCAGGGCTGTCCTATACCCGATACTGATGGCGATGGTATAAACGATGAAGAAGACAAATGCCCCAACGAAGCAGGTACTGCTAAATACCAGGGTTGTCCTGTTCCCGATACTGATGGCGACGGCGTAAACGATGAAGCAGATAAATGTCCTGCATTGGCCGGACCTGCAAGCAACCAGGGTTGTCCTGAAATCAAAGAAGAAGTAAGGAAACGCGTTGATGTTGCGGCTAAGAATGTATACTTTGCTACAGGTAGTTCAAAACTGCTGGCAAAATCAAACAAATCGCTGAACGATCTTGCCAAAGTGCTGGAAGAAGATCCTAACCTGAAACTCGATGTTGAAGGACACACTGATGACGTTGGTAAGGAAGAAATGAACCTTACGCTCAGCCAATCCAGAGCTCAGTCAGTAGTTGACTATCTTGTAAACAAGGCTGGAGTAGATCCTAAGAGATTAGTGTCTGCAGGTTATGGCGAAGAAAGACCTATTGCAGACAACAAAACCGCTGCAGGTCGCGCTAAAAACCGCAGGGTTGACCTGAAACTGCACTACGATTAATAAGTATGGTACGATTTTTTGATAATTGACGAAACCCCGGTATTTTACCGGGGTTTTTTACTGCAATATGATGGAACTCGTATTGAAATACTATCCTACCGTTTTTACTATACTTATAGTATTGCTCGATATATTCACTGCTATACGCATTATACGCGACACACACAATACCTCAAAAACACTGGCCTACCTGCTATTGGTGGTTGGCTTGCCGGTGGTAGGTAGCATCTTTTATTTTTCCTTCGGCATCAATTACCGCAAGGAGCGGCTCTTCTCCAAAAAAGTGATCGCCAATCATAATTTGTTCAAGCAACTGGAGAGCAGGGTAGTGGCCATTTCACAAAAAATTGTACACGATCATGCCAGCAGCCTGGAGGGAGTGAAAGATATGATCCAGCTTTTGATGAATGATTCAAGAGCAGCCCTCAGCTTTAACAACGCCACCCTGTTGCTGAACGGAGAAGAAAAATTTAAGCATGTATTTGAAGCGCTGGAAAAAGCAGCGCATTTTATTCACCTTGAATATTATATTATTGAAAACGGAAGTATTACAGATCGCTTGTTTGAGATACTGGTTCGTAAGGCAAGGCAGGGTGTTACGGTTCGGTTTATTTATGACGACTTTGGCAGCCACAGCATTAAAAGAACCATAGTGCCCGTTTTAAAAGAAGCGGGCATACAGGTGTATCCATTTTACGAGATCAAGTTCTTTTTACTGGCCAACAGGCTCAATTACAGAGACCATAGAAAAATTATTATTGTTGACGGGAAGGTTGGATTTACCGGCGGCATCAATATATCTGACCGGTATGTTAACAATGGCACCAACGCTTTGTACTGGCGCGATACGCATATTAGAATTGAAGGACCCGCTGTAAACAGTTTGCAATATCATTTTATTGCCAACTGGAACTTTTGCACCGGCAAAAGGCTGGAGGTTGACCGCTCTTTTTTTCCATTAGATTTTTCTACTCCCTTTGGCGACGACCTGGTGCAGATAAGTGCCGGAGGACCCGATTATCCGCGGTCCAGCATTATGCTTTCTTTTTTTACCGCCATTGTATTGGCGAAAGAAAGAGTGTATATCACTTCTCCTTATTTCATTCCCAACGAAAGCATATTGGATGCACTGAAGAAAGCTGCTTTGAGTGGAAAAGATGTGCGCCTGCTGTTGCCGGGTGTTTCCGATTCCCGCATTGTAAATGCCGCCGCACGCTCTTACTTCAGGGAGATGCTTTTTTCGGGCGTAAAAATATATTTGTATAACAAAGGATTTGTGCATGCTAAAACCATGCTGGTAGACGATATGCTTGCCATTGTTGGTACTGCTAACATGGACGTACGGAGCTTCGATCTTAATTTCGAGATCAATGCAGTGGTGTACAGCAAAAAAATAAACAGCCAGTTAAAAGATGCTTTTTTGGAGGATATAAAACACAGCGAAGAAGTGTTGTTGCGTCAATGGCTGAAACGCGGCAGGGGAGCGGAGTTCGTCGATTCCTGCGCCCGGCTGCTATCGCCCATGTTGTAGTACCAGGTTCCAGCCGTAGCTGCGCAGATCAGCAAATCAGACACTTCAATTGGCACATCCCTTCGTCCTGAAAAAACAAAAAGGTTATTGCAACAATAACCTTCAAATTTTTTGTACTAAACAATCAGCAACCTCGCTTATTTATAGCCAACCATTCCCTGAGTTGCCTTACAGCCTTCTCTTGCCGAAGTGCATGAAGTGAAAGTAGCTCCTACGGCAATAACGAAAAGAACAATTGCAAAAACCTTTTTCATGTGCTAAGTCTTTTAATAAGTTAGAAAATAACATTACAGCATGGCGCCATTAGGAGTAGGAAATAAATGTTATTTTTCAAGAGGGGAATTGGAATTGAGGATGCCACAAAGGAACAATAACTATGCCACTTGACCAAATCAAAAGCTAAAATAGCAGCCGGTTATGGTTGATATTTGGTAAGTTTTAACGGAAAGGTGGGAGGAAGAAGGTATAGGGTGGAGGGTGTAGGGTGTAAGGCCTATAACCTCATTGTCATCTTCCTTACACCCTCCACCTTCCCCCTTATCATATGGTACTTGTTGCTTAACCACTAAATAAAGCGAAGTCAGCCACCGTTCATTAAAGTTGCGTGCGGGCAAAAACTTAACAGGGCATTAAACCAGTGTACGTCCTTCCCGTCTATGCCGGCATTATTTAATCAATCCTTCTTTATGAAACAAAAAACTTCGCTCTTAGCACTGCTTGCGTTATCAGCAGTAATAGCTTTTACATCCTGTAAAAAAGAAAAGGATGCAGACAATAACAATGCGGTAGAAATAATAGCTCATTCGGATGATCAGACTTTATTTACAGCCGAACTGGATGAAGCCAATTTAGATGCCGAAACGGTACTTGCTGCCTACGCGGTAACTTACAGCGGTCGCAACCAGGAGCCGCCGGTTTACATTTGCGATGCGAGCATTAGCTTTAATGCCGAAAGCAATCCTCAAACCATCACCGTTCAATACAATGGTGAAAACTGCAAGGGCTCTAAAAAAAGAACAGGCACCATCGTGTTGTCTTTTGCTGAAGGAACCGACTGGAACGAAGCAGGTGCTGCTGTGAGCGTTTCTTTTCAAAACTTTAAGGTTACCCGTTTGAGCGATAACAAAAGCATCACTATTAATGGAACACAAACCTATACCAATGTAAGCGGTGGGTTATTAAAAAACCTCTCTTCACAACAATCCATCACACATAGCATTACCAGCAACGATCTTTCAGTTGCTTTCGATAATGCCAATGCACGCACATGGAAGGTAGCCAAACAACACGTATATACTTACAGCAATGGAATTGTGCTGTCTGCAAGCGGCACACATAGCGAAGGTGGACAAAACAACATTGCAGAATGGGGCACTAACCGTTTCGGACTGGCTTTCAGCACCGCTACAGTTGAGCCTGTGGTTATTCGCCAGGATTGCGATTTTCGTATAACCGGTGGTGTGGTAAAACACACTGTAGCCAATGTTTCAGCCACTGCCACTTTTGGGTTGGATGCCAAAGGCGAACCCGTATCTTGTCCCGAAAGAAGTTATTATTTTAAGCTGGTATATACCGGTCCCGCAGGTAACAGCATCAGCTTTTTGTACCCTTATTAAGTTAAAAAATCGCAAGATGCAAGAAACAAGAACCAATTTGCTTTTGCTTTTTGGATCTTGTTTCTTAATCCTTGATCTTTTCCTCAATAAAACAGTTTCGGGTTAGAGTATCTGAAATTTAATTAGTGCTCTACCGGTTAATACCAAAGCTGTTTTATGTTGCCTCCGAACAACCGCCTTATTTCTCTCGATGCCCTGCGCGGCTTTACCATTGCAGCCATGATCATGGTAAACTTTCCAGGCATGGAAGAATACGTGTATTTCACGCTCAGGCATACCAAATGGAATGGACTTTCTTTTACCGATAACATTGCACCGGTATTTCTTTTTGTAATTGGTGTATCTATTGTTTTTGCCTATCATAAAAAACTGGCAGAAGGGGCACCCAAAGGCCGTTTATATAGAAAGATCATTTTCCGGTCGTTGAAGATTTTTGCCGTAGGAATGTTCCTGAACCTGATGCCCGACTTTAATTTCCATGATGTGCGCTGGACAGGTACATTGCATCGCATTGCGTTTGTTTTTTTATTCTGCGCTGTCATCTTTTTGAACACCACCTGGAAGCAACAGGCATGGATAGCCGCTGTGTTGCTGACAGGTTATTGGTTAATGCTTACATTGATTCCCACGCCCGGCGTTGGCAAAGCAATGCTGGAGCCGGGTGTAAACATAGTGGCCTGGTTCGATAGTAAATTCCTGCCGGGAAAAATGTGGCAGGGCACCTGGGACCCGGAAAGCATCCTTAGCACCATTCCCTCGGTGGTGAGTGGCATTACGGGAATGCTGGCAGGCAAACTGATGACTGCCAGTTACACACCTTACGAAAAAGTGAGCTACCTTATGACTGCCGGAATGTTTTCATCCATACTCGGGTATTTCTGGGGATTGATCTTTCCTGTAAATGAAAACCTCTGGACCAGTTCCTTTGTGTTGGTAACGTCGGGATTTGCAGCATTATTATTGGGAGCGTTATACCTGTTGGTAGATATAAAAGGCTATACAAAATGGACAGGTCCCGGTATTATTTTCGGAGCCAATGCCATTACTGCCTATGTACTGGCAGATATATGGGCGCTGTTCTTTTACCGGTCACCCTTTGGTGGAGCGCCACTCAACGAAAGAGCTGTGACAGGCTTGATTGATGCCGGTATACAACCCGAATTGGCAAGTTTATTATACGCTTTATTCTTTGTAGCGTTCAATTTCATTCCCATTTATATACTGTACAGGCGTAAGATCTTTATTAAGCTGTAGGGAGCGGTCAGCCATCAGCCATCAGCGATCGGCAGCCAAACTGCGCCTACGGTTCTCAAATCTCAAATCCTTTGTTGTCCGGTTAAAATTTTAAAAAATCGCTGAAGCCCTTTGCTGTAGCGGGTTTTGCTCCCTCTCCGCGAGGAGAGGGTTGGGGTGAGGCGATACACTGAGCTTCAACCGCTTAACTTAGTTAGTCGGACACTAATGTCTCAAATCTCAAAACTTCAAATCTTTTACCTGTCAAACCTGAAAAGATCCTCCCATTTGTTTGTTTTGCCTGTCAATTGATCTCGTATAATTTGCGCAGCAACAATGCTGAAGGTAATGCCATTACCACCCAACCCCAATGCAAAAGAAGTATGGGCACGTTGAGGAATGCTCCCGATATAAGGAAGTCCGTCTTTAGTGGACGCAAATGTTCCGGCCCATTTAAAATCGGGTTTGAATTCAATGTCGGGGAAAAGCTGCTGAAAGCTTTTTTTCAAGGCACCCGCCTTTTCTTCTACCGACGCATCGCGTGCAGAAGGTACTTTGCCATCGTCTTTACCGCCAACAATCACACGGTTGTCTCGTGTACATCTGCAATACAAATAAGGATTGGCAGATTCCCAGAGAAGGCAGTTCTTATACCACAACTCCTTTGTTTGCAACCGCTCGCTCACCGTTGCATAAGTGGCATGCAGCTTTTGCACGGGCTTAGGTATATAACGCTGCGATTCGTAGCCGCAGGCTATTATCAAATGCTTTGCTTTTATGGTTTTCCCATGATCTGTTAGCAATACCACTTGTTTTTTTCCATGGCGGATGCGCGTTACCTCCGTTTTGTCAAAAACCAGCAACCCCTTTTGTATGCATGCTTCCAGCACAGCATGGGTAAAAGCATAAGGATCGAGTTCTGCTCCCAGCTTTGAAAGAATGCCACCGTATTTTTTTGCATTGAATTTTTGCAGCATCTCTGCTTCATCCAGCCACCTGGTTTCAATGCCAATGTTTTTGCGAAGCCTCACTTCCTCAACCATCTGAGGGACATGTTTTTTGTAGGATGCCATCTGGAAGCTCGGTTTGATCTTAAAGCCCGTATCCTTTTTTAAGCTCCTGCATATTTGCTGCAAATCGGTTATAGATTGGTAACAGGCCAGATAGCTTTCGCAGGCATTGCTTTCTCCCACTTTCTGTATAAGCTGCTTCAGCGGAACATCAATTTCATATTGCAGCATGGCAGTGCTGGCAGCGGTGCTACCCATTCCAATATGCCGCCTGTCCACCACAATAGCCGGTATACCAGCCCGGGTAAGATACCACGCTGCTATAGCCCCGGTAATGCCTCCTCCCATAATAACAACGTCGGTGTTTGTATTTTCCGGCAAAGAGGGGTAACTATTGATAATGCCATGATTTAATAACCAGTAAGGGTAATGAGATCTTAAATCCATGAGTTTGATGTAACGGTGTATTGTAGTGGCAGTATAATCAATCAAAGCTATGCCATTTTTAAGTGCTTCTCAAAGCAGGACGCAGTACGGAAACGACTCAACCTCCTGCATCGTGGCGAGGTAAGGAATGCACATGCTGTACAGTATATTACACGGAGATTGGTTGAATAGTTAAATGGTTAAATAGTTAAGTGAGTGAATAAGTTGATTTACTTAGCAGACTTACCCTCACTCAATCCATTACCCTATTCTCCCACTCAACCCACTTCACTCATTCACCATACCCCGGGGCACAATTTTTTAATACATACAGCAGATCAACCTGTTTGTATATGAATATCCATCTCAAGTTTTTGATGCTGTTTGCCCTCACGGGCATCCTGTTAAAAGCCAAACGATTTACAGCACATTCAACAAAATATCACATAGTGGACACTCTGCCGGCTCCCTTCGCTACCAAATCTGTCATGAATTTCAGCAATGTGGTAGGCTGGAAAGAGAATGAAAAACCCGTTGCGCCGGCTGGTTTTACTGTGTCAAAATTTGCAGACAGCTTGCAAAACCCACGCTGGATGTACCAGTTGCCTAATGGCGACCTGCTGGTTGCCGAGGTAAATACAGAACACAACGTGATTGAAAAAGTAGGGGCGGCAATTATTGGTGCGAATAAGTCGAACGACATGCGCAAAAGCGCCAGGCGCATCATCCTTTTCAGGGATAAGGACAAAGACGGGATTCCCGACCAGAAAGAAACATTTCTCGAAGGGCTCAACCAGCCATTCGGCATGTTGCTGCTCAATAGCAAATTTTATGTGGCTGCCACAGATGCATTGTGGCAATATCCCTATGCCAACGGCGACTTAAAAATAACCGGGGGCGGAAAAAAGATCATCGACCTTCCCGCAGGTAAGCACAACCAGCACTGGACGAGGAACATTATTGCCAATGCCGACGGCAGTAAAATCTACATAGCAATAGGATCGGGCAGCAATATAGGCGAAAAAGGATTGGACGTAGAAAAAGACAAAGCAAGAATATGGGAAATTAATCCCGACGGCTCAGGATTGAAAGTATTTGCCAGTGGACTGAGGAACCCGGTGGGTATGGACTGGGCACCCGGAACGGGCGTATTGTGGACTGCAGTGAATGAACGCGATGAACTGGGCGATGACCTGGTGCCGGATTATATGACCGGTGTAAAACGAGGTGGCTTTTACGGTTGGCCTTACGCTTATTTTGGGCAACATGCCGACCCCCGCATTAAACCCGAAGATCAAAAGCCTGACCTGGTGGCAAAAACCATTGTGCCCGATGTGCCTTTGGGAGCGCACACGGCTTCGCTTGGGTTGGTGTTTTACAAGCACACGGCATTTCCCGAAAAGTACAGGAATGGCGCTTTTATAGCGCAGCATGGATCGTGGAATCGCTCGGTGCTGAGTGGTTACAAGGTTGTTTTTGTGCCGTTTAAAAACGGAAAGCCGGCGGGCGAGCCGGAAGATTTTTTGACAAACTTTATTATTGACCCGGCAGACAATAAAGTGCGTGGGCGCCCGGTAGGACTGCTGGTATTGCAGGATGGCTCCATGCTGCTGACAGACGATACAAGCGATACCATTTGGAGAATAAAGGCAGGGTAAAACCTGCCTTTTTAACCTGCATTTATACCTACGGTAGACAAGCTCTGTTTTGCGGGTACATTTTCCATCTTTTTAATGAAATCTTTGTACAGTTGCCTGGAAGGCGGCTCCTTGCCATCGGGCGGATTGCTGTACAACGATTTGGTAAACTTTTTTTCAATCGCTTCCAATTCCCGGTTATCTGTAAGGCGAACTATATAAATCATCATAATCGACGATTCCCAGTTGTCTTCAGGTTCGGCATTCACCAGGCTGCTCTTCAGCCTGGTGAGTAAAACTCCGTCGTTTACTCCCGCTATTATATCTACCATGTATAGGTCGGTAGGGTCGGGCTTATCAACACTCATAAAGCTTTCAAATAAAAGTTCCTTTTGCGCAGTATTTAGAAAAACACTTTTTTTCATTGATTTATCATCGTCGTAATACGACATAAAATCGCTTTCAGGGCTAAGTTCATACACACCTTCCCAGCGGGTTACCGGATTCGAAGCACATTTTATAAGCCAGTTAATGATTTCCTCGTGTTTTTTTGCGGGTTTGCTTATGGTTTGAATTTTCTGCATTTCCAGAATACGGCTTACATAAATATTCCTGTTCTCTTCGTTCGAAAATGATTTTACTCCGTAAGAAAGAGCATGAGTGAGATAAGAGTTTTTCTCGTTCGGGTTCTTGTCCAGAAAGGTAATTATCCTGTCGCTCTCTGTATATCTTGCCGGGGTGGGGCATATCATCCCAGCGGTATAATATACTGTTATTGTATCTGGCACAGGATGACCCTGCAATTGCTTTTCTACCCGCAGCAACGCATAACTGGTTTCCCACAACTCTTCTTTTTTATGCTGAATATTCCCTGTTTTAAGTACCGTTGCGACAATAATGAATTCACTTTCAAGAATCAACTTGCGCAAGGGACGTGGCGGTATGGGATAGCCGAAACTTAACTGTGCTGTTATACTGCAAACGACGAATAAAAGAGCAGCTTTCATACAATTTATTTGCTTAGAGATGCTTTTATAATGGACATTACATAATTAATAAATCGTTTTCTAAAAAAACACAAAGCTATCACCGTGCCCGATCTCGTTTAAACAATTTGGGATTGGTATCAAAAGCTAACAATAGATGATATATAGGCACAGGTATTGATTGCCGGTAAAATTATTCGTACTATTGCGCAAACGTTTGCGTGCTGACTAACATTCATTAAATCAGATTAACTATTACTTATGTGTGGAATTGTTGCATACATCGGGCACAGGCAGGCATACCCGGTGATTATCAAAGGTTTAAAAAGACTGGAATATAGGGGCTACGACAGTGCGGGCGTTGCTTTACTGAACCATGGCGTAAAGCTGTATAAGAAAAAAGGAAAGGTGGCAGCGCTGGAAGAAACAACGCTGGGAAAGGACCTGGAAGGACATACCGGTATAGGACATACGCGCTGGGCTACCCATGGCGAACCAAGCGACCGGAATGCGCACCCTCACTTATCTGCCAACGGCAAGCTGGCAATGATACACAACGGAATCATTGAAAACTACGCGCCGCTTAAACAGGAATTGATAAAGAAAGGATACAAATTCAACAGCGATACAGATACTGAAGTATTGCTCAACTTTATTGAAGACATCCAGGAAAACAATGGAAGCACACTCGAAGAAGCATTGCGCATTGCGCTTAAACGTGTGGTAGGCGCTTATGTAATTGTATTGATCGATAAAGACAATCCCGATACGTTGATCGCAGCACGAAAAGGCAGCCCGCTTGTAATAGGCATCGGTAAAGGAGAACATTTTCTTGCCAGCGATGCATCGCCCATTATTGAGTATACCAAAGAGGTGGTGTATGTAAACGATTACGAAATCGCCATCATCAAGCCCGATGAGCTCATCTTAAAAAACCTGGGCAACGAAAGACAGACACCCTTCATTCAAAAGCTCGACCTGGAACTGGCGGCTATCGAGAAAGGAGGGTACGATCATTTCATGCTCAAAGAAATCTTCGAACAACCTTCTACCATTTACGATTGTTTAAGGGGAAGGCTGGATGTTACACAAGGCACTATTACCATGTCGGGCATTCAGAACAATATCGACAAAATAAAAAATGCCAATCGCATCCTTATCGTTGCCTGCGGAACTTCGTGGCATGCAGGTTTGATAGCTGAATATATTATAGAAGAACTGTGCCGCATACCCGTAGAAGTGGAGTATGCATCCGAGTTCAGGTATAGAAATCCCATCATACACAAAGGCGACATGATCATTGCCATTTCCCAGAGCGGTGAAACGGCAGATACGCTGGTGGCGCTGGAAAATGCCAAAGAACAAGGCGCTGTTATTTTGGGAATTGTGAATGTGGTAGGCTCTTCCATCGCCCGTTTATCGCATGCCGGTGCCTACACACATGCAGGGCCGGAAATAGGAGTGGCAAGTACCAAAGCTTTTACCGCACAGCTTACAGTACTGACCATGGTAGCTTTAATGATTGCAAAAGAAAGAAATACGATTACCCACGACCGTTACCTGCACTTACTGGAAGAGTTAAACGATGTGCCTGAAAAAGTAAAACAGGTGCTGGAAACCGCAGCGCACATTCAGGAAGTAGCATTGAAGTATAAAGATGTAAGCGATGCTCTGTACCTCGGTCGCGGCTATAATTTCCCTGTTGCCTTAGAAGGTGCGTTAAAGCTGAAGGAAATATCTTACATACATGCAGAAGGATATCCTGCTGCCGAAATGAAACACGGTCCCATAGCGCTGGTAGATGAATCGTTGCCGGTAGTATTTGTGGCCACCCGTGATGCGTATTATGAAAAGATCATCAGCAACATACAGGAAATAAAAGCACGGAAAGGCAAAGTGATTGCAGTAATAACAGAAGGCGATGAAACCATTACTGCCATGGTAGACGATGTGTTGCCCGTTCCCGAAGCAGATGAACTGATTGCGCCCATTATCAGCACCATTCCCTTGCAGTTGCTTTCTTATTATATTGGCGTGGCCAAAGGTTACGACGTGGATAAGCCGCGCAATTTGGCCAAGAGTGTAACGGTGGAATAGAAGTGGCAAGTGATAAGTGGCAAGTGATAAGTGATAAGTGATAAGTGATAAGGGGTAGGAGAGACGCAAGGTATAAACTTTAATAAACAATTTTATTTAGCCGGGCTGTGCCTGGGTTTCCTCCCCTTTGGGGAGGCCAGGTGGGGCTTCAAATTTCAAATTAGGATCCTTGAACATCATCAGCAAAAAAAGCATCGATTCGCTTGGATACAATTTCATTGCACCGGAATTTCTCCCAAAGGGCAAAGACGAATATCATTTGCGCAATATCCAGAACAGGAACGGCATTCAATACCGTGGACTAACCGCCTGGGAAATTGAGGTGCTGGTGCGCAACCGGAATACATCTGACGACTGGAATAAAATTCTAGTGTCGGATGCTTTTAACCCGGAACTGGTTAAGAACTGTAAATTTTTTGGGTTGGTGCGAATTGGTAAGCTGGAACCCTGTTACCTGGAATACCATAACCTGCGCATGCCTGTGGGGTTATACAACAGCACCATTATCAGTTGCGACTTTGGCGATAATATTGTTGTTGACAGCGTGAACTATCTTTCGCATTATATTATCGGCAGCGAGGTCATTCTCGTTAACATCAACGAGCTTTCTACCACCAGCGCAGCCAAGTTCGGCAATGGTATTATTAAGGAAGGTGAGAATGAAAACATCCGGATATGGCTGGAAATATGCAACGAAAACGGCGGGCGTAAAGTAATACCCTTTACACGCATGCTGCCGGGCGACGCATGGTTGTGGTCTAAGTATAGAGACGATGAAGTAATGCTGGAGAAGTTCAAAGCATTCACTCAAAAGGAATACGATGTACAGCGCGGTTATTATGGAAAAATAGGAGACAGGACGATCATAAAGAATACAAGCATTATTAAAGATGCGTGGATTGGAAGCGACGCCTACATTAAAGGCGCCAACAAACTGAAAAACCTTACTGTTAATTCTTCTGCCGAAGCACCTTCGCAAATTGGCGAAGGTTGCGAAATGGTGAACGGCGTAATGGGACTGGGTTGCAAAGCCTTTTATGGAGTGAAAGCCATCCGGTTCATCATGGCTTCTCATTCGCAGTTGAAGTATGGAGCACGGTTGATCAATTCTTATTTAGGCAATAACTCCACTATATCCTGTTGCGAGGTACTCAATTCGTTGATCTTTCCTTCGCACGAGCAACACCACAACAATTCATTTTTATGCGCTGCCACGGTAATGGGACAGAGCAATATGGCTGCAGGCGCCACCGTAGGCTCCAACCACAACTCACGCAGCCCGGACGGTGAGCTGATTGCCGGTCGTGGGTTTTGGCCGGGATTATGCGTAAGCCTGAAGCACAATTCAAGATTCGCCTCTTTTAATATTCTTGCCAAAGGCGATTACCCCGCCGAACTTGATATACCCATTCCATTTGCTTTGATCAGCAACGATGTGTCAGCCGATCAATTGGTGGTAATGCCCGCATACTGGTTCATGTACAACCTGTATGCCATTGCGCGCAACGAATGGAAATACCACGACAGGGATGCAAGAATAGAAAAAGAACAGCGAATCGAATTTAGCTCACTTGCACCCGATACGATCAATGAAATAATGCGCGCGCTCGATCTGTTGTCGCTGTTTACCGGCAAAGCTTTTGCGCGTGCCAATAACGAAAACAGGGAGTGGACAGATAAGGAGTATACCAAGGTTGGAAAAAAACTGCTCGATAGCAATGACCCTGTTGTTGGCACACTCGAAATACTCGCCGAAGGCTTTGAGAACAGCGATCGCAAAGCGGTGATAATAAAAATACAACAGGCCTATAATATTTTTAAGGAACTGGTAGTATACTATGGAACGCTTCAATGCATTGCCTGCATTGAAAAATACGGAATCAAATCATTTGCCGGGTTAATCAAACAACTACCGGCAAAACCTACCCGAAATGAATGGCTGAATGTCGGCGGGCAGTTGATACCTACGACCTCCGTTGAAAAATTCAGGAAAAACCTGCGCGGCGGTAAGGTAAAAAACTGGGACGACGTGCATGCATTTTATACTGCCCAGGCTTCTGACTACGAAAGGCAAAAGTTTGAGCATGCATACGCAGCTTTGTTGCAGACGCTCAATATATCTGCAGCCGGTTTTTCTGAAGCGCTTTTTAAAGAATTGTTGCAGAAAGCTGCCGCAACCAAAACATGGTTAACAGAAGGCATTTTTGAGTCGAGAGCAAAAGATTATTCCAACACCTTCCGCCAGATGGTATACGACAACCAGCAGGAGATGGAAAAAGTTTTAGGCAGGCTGGAAGACAATAGTTTTATTGCAATGCAGCGTGAAGAACTGAAGGCATTCAAAAAAAAGGTGAGCACTCTTATCAGGGAAATGAAGTTATAACTGTCTTCTCATTACATAGTCGTTCATAAAAACTCGCTGTACGAAGTCTCTGACTTCGTACTTCCTATGTTCTTTCGAGACTTTGTCTCGTTTGTAGAACGTCAATTGAAATTAAACCAGAGCTTTTGAATAATCCGTTTAACATCGGGACTAAGTCCCGGGAGAACATAATTGGTACGAAGTCAGAGACTTCGTACAGCAAAAAGCAGCGCGAAGAACTGAAGGCATTCAAAAAAAGGTGAGCACTCTTATCAGGGAAATGAAGTTATAACTCCTTTCTCATTACATAATCGTTCATAAAGTACCCGTTGCCAATGTCTTTGTCTTCGGTGCCATGTACGGCAAATCCTGTTTTTTCGTAAAAGTTTTTGGCTTTATTATGCCTGTTTACATTCAATTCTAATATCCGGGCTCCCGCGGGTACGATATCATTTATAATATACTGAATGGTTTCTTTGCCCGCGCCTTTGCCCTGCATAACCGGCAATATGTAAATTTTATGCAGCTTGTATATACCTTCCTCCGTTGCCGAAGGCGCATACGAAGCAAAAGCAACCGGTTCTTCTTCCTGATAACCGATAATAAACTGATGCCCCAGATCTTTTATCTGGTGTTCAAGAGAGGAAACACTGTACATCATCTCCAGCATATAGTCAATTTGCTCACGCGAAAGAATAGCCGAATAGGTGGCTGGCCATATTGTAAAAGTGAGTGCTCTTATCAACGGAATATCCTTTAGATCTGCCTTTCGGAATTGTAACATGCGTGCAAATTACGAGCGAAAGAGCCAAATGAGGAAAATAAAAAAACAAGAATCAAAAGAGAACTTTCGCTATGTCAAGTCCCACTTCCGGCCATCTGTAGTTGATTATCAGAAAGCTTGTCATACGCTACCATGCATTTAGCTGCAACCGAAAAAGATGCAGCCAAGTTATTGCTTATAAATTTCTCCATCCTTCATCACAAACTTCACCTGCCGAAGTGACTGTATAAAATGGTTCTCCATATCTCCTTCAAAAGCCACAATATCAGCTCTCATTTTTTCTTTGATGGTGCCGGTTATATTTTGCACACCGCAGGCAATTGCCGCATTTTTAGTGGCTGTTTGTAAAATATCATTTGCTTTGGGGTATGCATTATAGTAAGCTTCGATAGAAGCTTTGGCCGTATTACCCTGTCCCTGACCGGTGAAGAGATACATATCGGATCCGTTTACGACCATCACCCCTTTTGCAATGGCTTTTTTTACAATCGCTTCACTGCTTACAATAAAACTTTTCAGATTTTTCATCAGTTCGGGAGTCTGTTCTTTATTGTTGTCTTTGAAGAGTTGGATATAGGCATCGTGGGAACTGATGGTAGGAACCAAGTATATTTTTTTTCGTGCCATTTTATCCAGCAGGCTATCTGCAATATTATATCCGTGTTCAATACCGTCTACGCCCGCTTCAAGCGCCCGGTCTATTACTTCATTGTAGGTAGCGTGCGCTGTTACTTTTATACCAAATGCGTGTGCCGTTTCTACAATCTTTTTCACTTCTTCAAGGGCCAGAGTAAGCCGTCCATCACCCATAACCACTTTAATAACATCTGCACCCTTTGAAATATGGTCTTTTACAGCCTGCCTGGCATCTTCCACGTTTTTGATTACGCGGTATTCTTTTTCTATTGCATACCTGTTGTGCGACGCGAGGTTGAAATACTGTCCGTCCTCCGGGCTTAGTATGGGGCCGGAAATGATCATACGCGGTCCTTCAACCCAACCTTTATCGATAGCCCTTTGCAGATTCAAATCCAGGAACATGCCTGAATTGCCTAGGTCGCGAATGGTGGTGAAACCAGCATTCAAAAATGATCTGCAAATACCGATTGCCCTTAGGGTTCTTTCAATGTCTGAGTGTTCCAGCAGGTCCATTTCAAACGCTGCATCCATCTTCTGAATAGTGAGCACATGCGTATGTGCATCGATCAGTCCGGGCGTCACGGTACAATTGGCTAGATTGATGACTGTCGCTCCCTCCGGCTTTTTCAGGTTAACGCCTACTTGCTCAATGTTTTTACCACGTACCAGTATTTCCTGCTTGCCCAGGAATATATTTTTCTCGCTATCGTACAGTTTATCTACTTTAATGAGATAGATTTTTTCTTTTTTCTCCTGTCCCGACACGAATACACTATTGATCGCAAGAGCCAGTAGCAAAATACATTTCATTTCAAAAAATTATGCAGTAAATATAGCAACCATTATTGTCTCAAAATACTCCTGCTGGTAGAATGAATTGTAATTTCCTTGTGTCTTCACACACTTAGATGACTTTGGTATTGTTGCTGTACAAAGTTCTTGACTTAATATTGATATATTATTCGAGGTTCAGCCTTGTTTGCAAGCCGCAGATTCACATAAAAAATCTTCATCTGCACACCTCTCAAAAAATAAACCTTGACCGTTTCCGTTAACTATATTACTTTGCTTAACTCTATTAAATTAAATCCAGGAAAATGAAAAAGTTATCAAGTGCATTGTTTGCAATTATTTGTTTCGCAGCTTCAGTAAACGGACAGGATGGTGGAGATTATAAAAATGGAATAGGTTTACGCGCAGGCGGCGGGTACTACGATGTGATTGCTGCTTCCTATAAAACCTTTGTTACAACTCCGGGCGCTATAGAGTTGAATCTCGGCTTCCGTCCCTACGCCAGCGTTTACTCAAACTATAACCAGTTCCATCTGTCTTTTTCCGCTTCTTACCAGCATCATTTTCCTATAGGAGCAGTGGAAGGCCTCAAATGGTTTGTTGGTGGCGGGTTAACTGCTTACAACACTTTTTCGAGCAACAAAGATCTCAAAGGTTTTGGTTTGGGATTGTTTCCAACAGGTGGAGTAGATTATAAATTTGGAAACATACCCTTAAATGTTAGTGCAGACTTCAGACCAACAATTGCCATTATACGACCGGATTATTACGGCTACAGTTATTTGAATACCTATTCAAGATTTTATGCCGGAAACGTTGGCGCATCGGTACGCTATACTTTTTAGCTATCAGCTATCAGTGGTCAGCAATCAGTGGAGATCACGATGGGTGCCCTAATCTCAAGATTCAGGATCAACATGCAAGAACAAGGAATACAATCGTAAGATCCGGGGTCACAAGGTTTCAAATCTTAAATCTCAAATTTAAAATCCTCCATCCCTTCATATTTAAAGCTATCTCTTCTGAGTTTCAGCGGTTCACTGATGCGTGTATTCGTATATGGCACGCCTATATGAAATATAGGTTAACACTCTTTTGTGGTAAAGGAAAGCAAGGTTGTTTGCTATAGTTTTGTTTCAACTTTCTATAGCACTGCACATAGCCTTTTAATGCACCAGAAATACCCATCATAATTTTTGCTATTCTTTTCATAAGAATTACTATTGGTCACTCTTCAAATTTGGAATAAAATTGAATATTGAAATAATAGCAGAATTATAGAAAGTATTTTAGAAAAATAAATCTTTTACCTGCTTATTTTACCTGATATGCCTGAAACTCTTTACCAGAATGATGCTGCTTGCTGGAAACAGCTCAAGGAAGGGCGTGCCGAAGCCCTCGGTTACCTGTATGATACTTATATTGACAGACTTTTTCATGCAGCATTGAAAATGACAGACAACCGCGAACTTGCCAAAGACGCGTTGCAGGAAATTTTTATTGAAATATGGCATTACCGTGCCAGCATAGGAGACGTTAATCACTCCTATGGTTACCTCGTAAAAGTTTTAAAAAGCATTATTCTCAAAAAGGTGAAAACCAAAATTGTTATCGGTCAACTGATGGATAACGATCAGGGCATACACCAGGAGCAGAATATAGAAGAGATCATTATTTCCTCCGATATGGCTACAGAGCAAAAAACAAAGCTCAACAAAGCATTGGGTCAGCTCACCTCGCGCCAGAAACAGGTAGTAAGATTACGTTTTTTCGAGGGGTTGACTTACGAACAAATAGCCGCCAGGCTTAGCATGAATTATCAGTCTGTAAACAATCTTGCCTTCAGGGCCATGATCAATCTCCGTCGCCAGATGTACACTTCATGAAAAGTGAAAGATCAAAAATCAAGGACCTGTTTCATTTTTAATATTTTCAATTGAATGCAGCATTGCGTTTATATTTTGAATCTATATACGCATATATGTAAGTGTTAGTGATTAAAGTCGGGTAATCTTTCCCCTTTCACTTTTCACCTTCCATAATAATTTAAGCCATCCTTTTAATAAAAAATAACATTGGCCAGCGTATAGAATTTGAATAAAATTGATGATAAATTTGACTATAGGTCCGATTGCTTTTTTAGTTTTAAATAACGAACGTATGTTATCCTTCCATGAAATTCATCTCAAACTTCCGGCTGTATGAAATAAACTCCCAAATTTTGTAGTAACCAAAACAATCATCCATTCCATCAACCTTCAACAATAATTTTCATGTGCTTATGAAAAGTAAATATTCAATCATTGCATGCACACTGCTTTTAACCGTTAGTATTTTCTTCGGGTCGTGCAAAAAAGACGAAGAAACCAAGCCTGATGTCTCTGAAGTTAAAAAGGGCTGGATAACCGGCACCTGGAAGCAGAAGGATGTTACCCTGGGCGTAGACGTTAGCCTTACTTTGCCTCCTCCGTATGGCAAGGTAGTTATTAAAGCCGGCAGCAGTATGCTGGATGATCCCATCATCAATTTACTGGGCGTTGCAGATTTCTTTAAACCCACGCGCAATAACATGTATGTGTTTAATGGCGATGGTGGTTACGAGATAACCGGCGAAACGGATCTCATACTGCCTGCCGCCGGAAAATCGGGCGAGTGGAAATTTGAAGTATACAATGCTGTGCTGGCGTTGTTTCCCTCTGCCGAGGTACGCGATCCACACTGGATATACAATATTTCTGCCGAAAAGCTCAACCTGGGCCTCACTGTAAACATTCCGGGCTTAGGCGATGCTCCGCTTAACCTTTTAATGGAAAAACAATAAACAATTAAATCAAACTATCAATTAAACCATTATGAGAAAATGCTGGTTTATGATCCGGATTTCAGGCCTGGTCCTGCTGGTAATGTTTTCTATAGAAACCATTGCACAGGATATTGCCGCTGCCACTCCCGGAAGAAAAAAGACTGCTGCATCCATTCCCTCATCGTTAGCTGACGTTATTATAAAAGGTATTGTAAAAGATGCCAATGGTCCGGTGGCAGGCGTTACTGTAACCGAAAGAGGTACTTCTAATGCCACTACTACAGGCAACGATGGCTCCTTTTCAATCAGTGTTAAGAACAACAACAGTGTGCTGGTATTTACTTCTGTTGGATACAAAACGGTGGAAATAGCAGTAAACGGAAGAACCAATATTGCGGTTGATATTGAAAGCTCAGCGCAGGAGCTTTCCGGCGTTGTGGTTACAGCGTTAGGAATTACCAGGGCAAAAAAATCGTTGGGTTATTCTGTTGAAGAAGTGGCGGGTAAGGAAATGAACAGGGTGGCGCAGGAAAATATATTGAATGCCATGTCTGGTAAAGTGGCAGGTGTTACGATCAATCAAACAGGTGGCGCCGGTTCATCGGTAAGCATGGTTATTCGCGGGGCTACCTCGCTCAGCAGCGACAACCAGCCATTGTTTGTAATTGATGGTGTGCCCATCGCCAACACGTTAAACAATGTAAGCCAGGTGGGCAACGACAACAGGGTGGATTATGGCAACGCCATTGGCGGTATCAACCCCGATGATATTGAAAACATTTCCATCCTGAAGGGACCGAGTGCCGCGGCTTTGTACGGCTCACGGGCTGGCAATGGCGTAGTGCTCATTACCACCAAATCGGGTAAAGGCGTACGGAAACTCACGGTTAATTTTGTGTCCAATACAGTTTTTGATAAACCATACAAATTCTTAAACTGGCAAACCAAGTATGCAAGCGGCATTTTCCCTGCTATACCGGTTTCGGTTTCAGGCAATTTGCTGACCGACCCATTGGGCGTAAGCGATCCCCGGTTCAATCCCGACTATCTGATCATTGACGAATCAGGTGGTGCTGGTGGTCCCGAACTCGACAAAGGGTACTCTGCCATTCAATGGAACAGTCCTTTAGATGAAAATGGCAACCAGATCCCCATACCGTTGGTTTCGTATAAAAACAATGTAAAGAACTTTGTGCAAACAGGCATTACTACTACCAATGGTGTATCGGTAGCCAACAATACGGAGTCCATCAATTACAGGATATCGCTTTCAAACATGCGCAACAGGGGTATTATTCCCAATTCCGACCTGTTTCGCAACACGCTTAACATCAACTCTTCGCTGAAGGTGAGCAAAAATTTCAGACTAAGCACTAACATCGACTTCAGCCGTAACAACTCCAATAACCGCCCGGCAGGAGAGCGGGGCGCTAACCCACTGCAATGGGCATACGCAGTTTCGCCCAACATTAATATACTCGACCTGAAAGAATATTGGGTGCCTGGACAGGAAGGGCTGGCACAACGTTCCCAACACCCCAATTTCAATAACCCTTACTTCCTGGCATACGAGGTAAACAACTCGTTTGTGCGCGACAGGGTATATGGTAATTTGAAAGCCGACTGGCAGATCACCCGCGACATCAGCCTGATGCTGAGATACGGACTGGATACCTATAATGAAAAGCGCGAAACAAAAATGGCAAACGGTTATACCGAAGACCCGCTGGGCGCTTATGGTATCACTAATCTTAAAAGCTTTGAAAGCAACGCCGAATTTCTGGCCACTTATAAGAAAGAGTTTGGCAATTTTTCAGTGTCTGCTTCTGTGGGCGGAAACAGCCGTTATAACAGTGGCGATAATCAAAGAACCGCTACTAAAAATGGAACGGGGTTGATTGTGCCCAATGTATTTACTGTTCAGAACATTTTGCCGGCCAACCTCGATGCAAGCAGCTATTCGTACGAGAAGCAGGTGAACAGCATTTACGAAATGGCTACCATTGGATTTAAAGATATGGTGTATCTTGATGTGAGCGGGCGTACCGATTGGTCGAGCACTTTGCCCGATGCCAAAGCATATTTTTATCCTTCTGCCTCGTTAAGTGTGCTGGTAAATGAAATCATGGGTCTTCGTTCGCCAGATATTAATTTAATCAAATTGCGTGGCGGCTATGCCCAGGCAGGCAATGATGCCGGAGCTTACCAGTTAAAACAGGTTTTAAGCAATGCAGGAACCTGGGATAATGTTCCGCGACTCACTACTTCGGGTACACTATTAAACCCTGAACTGAAGCCCGAATTGGCCACCTCGTATGAACTGGGTATAGATGTAAACTTGTTTCAAAACAGGTTGCGCTTTGCCGGTACTTACTATAGTGTTGACAATAAGAACCAGATATTCAGTACAGGACTGCCACCCTCCAGCGGCGCGAGCTTCAAAAATATCAACGCCGGTTTGTTAAGAAGCTCAGGATTTGAATTAACGCTCGGAGGAACGCCTGTTCAAACAAAGAACTGGAGATGGGACATTAACGTAAACCTTACCCGCAACCGCACCAAAGTAATGGAACTGGCAGACGAAATGCCCTACTTTACTTACTGGTCGGATGCGAAAGGTGGCGCCTACACTTTTTTGGGTGAGGAAGTGGGAGACATTTATGGAAACAAGCTGCGCGTTGTAGAAGACAAGGGTTCACCTTATTACGGGTATCCTTTATTAGACAATGGCAATGAAGACGGCGCCAAATGGGTGCAGTTAGATGCCCTGGCAACCCGTAATAAAGTGGGCAACTTCAACCCGCGGTTTATTATGGGCGCACAAACCAATCTTACCTGGAAAAACTGGACGCTGAGCATGACCTTTGACTGGAGGAACGGCGGGCAGTTTGTTTCGCAGACATACAGGTATGGTATTGAAGATGGAAGAGCATCGAGCCAGTTCAACAACTTTATCGACCCCGGCACCATGTCCGGCAAGGAGCTGCGCGATTACCTCGTAGCCAATGCGGATGAGTTGATCAAAGTACACAACGGACGTTTTTTGCGCGTAGGATGGCCTACTCCTGAGCATACAAGCTACCCTGTAATTATTGGTGGTTACAACCTGCCTTACGGCGGTTTATTTGCTCCGGGCGTATACGCTTCGGGATGGGATGCTAACGGCAATCCTACGGGGTATATAGAAAACCTGGGCGAAAATATCCTCGGGCTTGAAGATCCTTCCAATCCCAACAAAACCATTCCAATGCTGTATGCTGTAAGCAACCCTTGGGAATTTATGGAGCCTACCTTGTATTCTGCATCGTATGTAAAATTGCGCGAGCTATCGCTTACCTATGCATTGCCTGCGTCGCTTGTTAAGTCAATTAAAATGCAGGACATTAGTTTTTCAGTATACAGCCGCAATATTATTTTATGGACAGAAGCTAAAATTGGTATTGATCCCGAAAATGCTTTTCAGCCAACAACAGGCGTGCAGGGCGGTATACAATTTAAACAGGGAATTGAGCGGTACAACGTTACCCCATGGTCGATACCTGTTGGTGTAAAATTGAACGTTACCTTCTAACCATCATCCACCTCAATTAAGCGAACATGAAAAAGATATATATAACAATTCTCGCGGTGCTTTCGTCCATCGGTTTTTCCTGCACCAAGCACCTGGTAGAACTGAATGAAAACCCCAACGGGGCCGATCCCGGAACTACCAATCCCAACCTTGTATTGTCAACCGTGCTTACAGAGTCGGGCCGCGCATTTGTATCGTTGGGATACGGCGACATAGCCGGCGTAATGCAACACACCCAAAAAGACGGCTGGGGCGGCGGTCATAACAATTATGACTGGGGCAACAGTAATAGCTGGACGGGATACTATGATATTTTAAGGAACAACCAGTTTGTGTACGACAAGGCAACAGCGTTGGACTACCCGCTTCACCAGGGTATATCGCTGGTGATGAAAAGTTTGGTGTTTGGCCTTATTACAGATTTGTGGGGAGATGTGCCTTATTCAAAAGCACTAAAGGCAGAGTTGGGCGGGGCAGAAAATACATTTCCTGCATTCGACAGCCAGCAAAGCATATACGATAGTATACTTGAAAACCTCAGCAAAGCCAACACATTGTTGTCCGAAGGTCAATTCAATAGTTCTGTAGGATCTGCAGATGTATATTATGGGGGCGATCCGCTGCAGTGGAGAAAGTTTGCCAATTCACTTGCCCTGCGTTATTACATGCGCCTGTCCGTAAAGTCGCCCTCTGTAGCGCAGGCTGGCATTGAAAACATCATTGCTAACCCCGACGAGTACCCTCTTATTACCAGTGCCGCCGATGATGCTGCTATGAGCTTACCCGGCAACAGTGCCGCCGATTCCTGGCCTTCGTATGCAGTGCCCCAGTCGGACAGCAGTGATTACCGGCGCATTAAAATGTGCAACACATTGGTAAGCGCCATGCTGGAAAGAAATGATCCCCGCATTGCTCTATGGGCCGATCCGGTGAAGATATCTATTTATCTTGACGAGAGCCTGCCTGGTCTGGTAGACAGGATGGTGCGCGATACCGTAATAGACGGTGTAAACAGGAGCTGGGTGAGAGTGATCTCAAACGGCTTTTTATCATCGAAAGCATTAACGGTTGACCAGATTAATCAAAACCCGTTTTACGTGGGACTTCCTGTGGCATTAAATGCACCGCAAACCTATAACCTCAGTCCCGATCCTCAACAATCGTCCAAGAACCCGCATGTTTCATGGGTAAATGCAAAATTTGCCAAAGGCGATGCAGGGGGCACCAAAGTGAGATTGATGACAGCGGCTGAAGTGCATTTTATTTTGGCAGAAGCGGCACAAAAAGGCTGGAATGTGGGTGCTGATGCGGCAACACATTACAACGCGGCCATTACAGCATCGTTTACCTCCTGGGGAATTCCTGCGCAGGCTGCAGCCTACATTGCACAACCAGAAGTAGCTTACGATGGTACTATTGAACAGATCATTACACAAAAATGGATCGCCAGTTGGTCTATGGCAACAGAAGCCTGGTTCGATTGGCGCAGAACAGGATATCCCGAACTGCATGGAGTGCAGGGCAGAACCGTGGCCAAAGAGCTGCCGGTGCGTTTTTATTATCCCATTGAAGAGCGCAATCTGAACGCCTCCAATGTAGAAGCGGCTGAACAAAATTTAGAGACAACGCAATATTCCAGCTTCGGTACCGACGGATCTGAAAACAGTCCCTGGTCTAAACCTTGGATTGTGCAGGGTACTGGCAAGCCGTGGCAGTAGCGAGAGGTGAAAAGTGAAAGGTGAAAGGTGAAAGGAGAGAGAGATGAAAGACCGGATTGTGGAGATTGCAAATGTCACGCTCATCGAGCGAAGTCTAGCAGAGACGCCATTCCGGAGGCTGCAATGGGAGAGGAAAAGAACTCAGTGCCGTAGGCACGACATTTCTATGCTTAGGAACATTTCTGTAAGGATAAAGATGTTTCCCTTTTTGTAAATACGAATAAACAATGATGAATAAAGTAATAGTTGCTATTTTTCTTTTTTTAACCGCATTCAGTTTCAATGCTAATACCCAAACCTTTAAAGCCGGAGCCGCAGTAAGGGTTATTACACCCGATCCTTTACTGCCGGTGTCTGGCGGAATAGGAACGCCCAAACCCGCTACTGTTAAGCAGGGCGATTTGTACGTTCGTGCGCTGGTACTGGAAAAAGGAAGCACCAGGATCGCCATTGTAAACATCGATAACTTAGGGTGGCCGTCGGTGTTGGGCAACAAATCCCGCGCGCTCATTAAAGGCATTCCACCAGAAAACATATTGATCGGCGCTACGCATACACACAGTGGTCCCGATGCATACGGGTTTCCAAACGAAAAGGGAGAATCGTTTGCCGATCTTAAATACCTTGACTGGTGTGTGCAGCAGGTAGCCGATGCCGTGAATGAAGCCTTAAAAAAGGCAGAGCCCGCCTCGTTAAAAATTGCGGTAGGCGAAGCCAAAGGCAAAATTGCGTATAATTATTATGCGCCTGACCTGTACGACCCGCGCTGCGGCATTATACAGGCCATTGCAACCGGCGGTAAAAATGCCGGCAAGCCAATTGCTACTTTGGTTAATTATGCCATACACCCGGAAGTGATCGGTTCAAAACAAGGTATACTCAGTCCAGATCTTTGCGGCCCGCTGTACGACCGGATAGAGGCAAAAGCCGGTGGCATTGCCTTGTTTATGAATGGTGCACAGGGTGGTATGGTAACGGCAGATACACGCATTGATGACAAAACTGAAGCCAACCATTGGGCGGAATGCAAACGGATTGGCGAATTGTTAGCCGATGAAGCGTTGCGTATTGTTTCCGCCGCTGAAACACAGGTGAATCCAGATATCTATTGCGTGGCAAGAAAGATCCGCTTCCCGATAGATTCCGACATTATGAAATACATTCTCAGTCACTCCCCGTTAAAGCTGGCAGGTGAGAATCCCAATACCGATTATGCCGAAACCCAGTTGAACCTGCTCAACATTGGCACGGCGCAGGTGCTTACCATACCGGGTGAGGCATTGCCAAACATCGGTTATTATGTAAAGCGGCATATGAATACCCAACAGCCTTTTTTGTTTGGATTAACCAACGATGCTTTTGGTTATATGCTTACCAAAGTTGATTTCAATAGTTTTAAAAGATATGAATACGTAAGCCGCACCAGCCTCGGCGAAATGACCGGAGAAGTGTATATGGAACAGGCGTTGAAGCTGGTAAACGAAAGCCCCGCAGCGGGAGTTGCAAAGGTGAAAAGTGAAAGGTGAAAATCGTTCGCCTTCTTCTTTCACCTTTCATTTTTCACATAAAAAATCATTGGTAGATATGAAAAATTTTGTTGTTCTTTTTGCTTTGTTTTTTTGTTGTTCGGTAGGCAGCTTAATGGCGCAGGTTACGCCGGCCACTGCTCTCAAAAGTTATCTCAACAATGGTGATGCTACTTTTAAATGGGAATTGAAAGACAGCTATGATATTGGCAACGTAAAAGCCTATGCGCTGTTGCTTACTTCTCAGAAATGGCGTGAACACATATGGACACACCAGTTGACGATACTGGTTCCTAAAGAAAATAAGCATGATGGTGCATTGCTGTTTATAACCGGGGGATCTGTAAAAGATGGTTTGCCTAACTGGAACGGCAGAGACGATAAATTCAATGCAGGCATCAGCACACTTGCGGAAAAAAACAGTGCTATTGTAGCCGTGCTCCGGCAAACGCCCAACCAACCTCTATATGACGGGCTTACAGAAGATGCACTGATTTCGTTTACACTGCACAACTTTAAAAAAGATGGCGATTATACCTGGCCGTTGTTGTTTCCTATGGTGAAAAGCGCCGTAAAAGCAATGGATGCAGTACAGGAATTTTCGAAACAGCAGTTGAACCATGCAGTGAACAGGTTTGTAATATCAGGCGCATCTAAACGCGGCTGGACAACCTGGCTGACAGGTGCAAACGACAAACGTGCGCAGGCCATTGCGCCTATGGTGATAGACGTGTTGAATATGCCGGTAAGCCTCGATTACCAGATAAAAGCATTGGGCGACTATAGTGTGCAGATTGAAGACTACGTAAAATTAGGCATACCCCAGGGCGCAAAAACAGAAAGCGGTGCGGCGGTAACTACTATGGTCGATCCCTATTCCTACAGGTCTACGCTTACCATGCCCAAACTGATTTTTATGGGCACCAACGATGAGTATTGGGTGGTTGATAATATTAAAAATTACCTGAAAGATATTCCTGGCAAAAACCTGCTGCATTATGTACCCAATGCCGGACATAACCTGGGCGATGGCAAACAGGCTTTTGAGGCTTTGAGTGCCTTCTTTGGAACTACCCTTACCAATCACGCTTACCCTGAATGTTCGTGGACTTCAACAATTACCAAAAAAGGAGTTAAGCTCAACATTAAGGCTACAAAAGACGAACTCACCGACGTAATTGTATGGCATGCCGATTCGCCCGATACAGATTTCAGAAATGATAAGTGGACAAGCTCTGATCTCAATCTTGCCAATAAAAGAAAGCTTACCGTTACCGAGCCGCTTCCCGCATCGGGATACCGGGCGTTTTATGTTGATCTTAAATACAAAGATGTAAACGGTGGCACTTATACCGTGAGTACGCGCGTATTTATGACGGACGACAAGAAGATTCTATAGGGTATAGGTTACAAGTTGCATGACGCAGGGTATTGTCCATGTTCCTTGCAACCTGTAACTTGTGCCTTAAATACACTTCCGTATGCTGCTTCCGATAGGCGACGATAATTCCGACCGTACCATTACGCCCTATGTTAATTACACACTGATTGCCGTCAATATTTTAGTATTCATTTTCTTCCAGGGATTTGGGAACAATCTTGCCTTTACCTACGCTTTTTCTACGGTTCCTGCGGAAATCATAACGGGTATGGATATTGTAACCCAATCGTATGTGGAAATAGATCCTAATACCGGCATGAGCTTTAATGTGCCGGGACTGCAACCAACGCCAGTGCCGGTATATTTTACTTTAGTCACTTCTATGTTTATGCATGGCGGCTGGGCGCACCTGGCCGGTAATATACTTTACCTGGGCATTTTTGGCGATAATATCGAAAACAGGCTGGGGCATTTCAGGTACCTTATTTTTTATTTTGTGTGTGGCATCATTGCTTCTTTAAGCCATGTTTTCTCCACCGTATTGCTGCAGCAAAATTCTTTGGTGCCCAGCCTCGGCGCATCGGGTGCCATCAGCGGTGTATTAGGCGCCTACCTGCTCTTGTTTCCGGGAAGGAAAGTGCATGCTTTTCTTTTGTGGTTCATTATATCCATTCCGGCAGTGCTTGCACTGGGCGTATGGATCGCTTTCCAGGTAATAAGCGGACTGGGCATGCTGGGCGGAGAAGAAAGTGGGGGAGTAGCTTACGCTGCGCATATAGGCGGCTTCCTGGCAGGTTTTTTACTGATAAAAATGTTTGATCCTGTAAAACTAAAAGTAGCATCCGAACCATTTATAAGAAGAGTGCGGAGGTAGCGGTGTGGAGAGGTAGATGGATTAAAATCCATCCTTACAATATATGACTGAACCTACGGTTCTTGCTGTTTGTGATGGGCAGAGCCGTAGGCTCGAATGAATATTGTAACATTGGATTTCAATCCAATGCCGTTTAAAATTTTTCGCCGAACTTCCCGCAAATTTTTATCGTTGAAAAGGATCGCATTCGTTGTTGTTACAGTTTTGTTTTCGTTGACAGGATTTTCACAGCAGGATTCTTCGCATGTCAGAATAAGCCTGCTTACCTGCGGACCTGGCGCGGATCTGTATTCTACCTGGGGGCACAGCGCCATTCGTGTTACCGATACTACTACACATTCAGACAGGGTGTATAACTACGGAACATTCGATTTTTACGATCCTGATTTTTACATCAATTTTATTAAAGGCAAACTCACCTATTTTTTGGGAGTAGAACAATATCCCAATTTTTTACGTGGCTACACGCTTGAACAACGGAGTATTCTGGAGCAGGAGCTAAACCTGACCGGCGAGGAAAAGCTCCGCCTGCTATACGCTTTGCGGGAAAATGCGAAAGAAGAAAACAAATTTTACAGCTACGATTTTCTTTTTGACAATTGCTCTACCCGGCCCAGGGACATTGTGCGCGCCAATACCAATTCGGGCCTAAAGTTTGGCAATATTTTGCCCGATGGCAATACGAGTTTCAGGAACATGATCCATTATTATCTCGACCTGAATCACGCAGATTGGAGCAAGTTTGGCATCGATTTCCTGCTGGGGAGCGGGTTAGATAAAAAAGTGCAGAATGAACAAGCCATGTTTTTGCCCGACTATCTGTATAAAGGCTTCGACAGCGCTTTCAACGGCAACCGCCCGCTGGTGAGTAAAAAAAATACCATCTATACAAGTACTGCCCCGCAGCCTGAGGCGCCTTTGTTTACTCCATTTGTTTTGTTTGCACTCATGCTGTTGCTGTGGCTGCTGCTTAGCCGGTCAAAATCAAAAATACCGGCCACTACACTCAGGGCGCTCGACTTCCTGCTTTTTTTGACCGTTGGTTTGATGGGTGTATTACTAGTTTTTATGTGGACGGGTACCAATCACCAGCTTTGCCGTAACAATTATAATTTGTTGTGGGCTATCCCATTTCATGTTATTGCCGCTTTTTCCATTGTAAGTAAAAAACAATGGTTGAAAAAGTATTGGCTGGTGTCCACCCTTGTTTATGCGCTGCTTTTGTTAAGCTGGTTCTTTTTGCCTCAGCAGTTGAATTTAGCATTGCTGCCTTTGATAGTTTTATTGGGTTGGCGCAGTTTCGTATTCAGCAGGCGGTCTTAATCACATCCGTACGCCTCAAACTGTATTCATTTTATAATTTATGTAAACGAATAATCTTATGCAAGAGAAGACCATTCAATATAACGATAGCCCTGTTGTATACACTGTTACCGGTGCAGGGCCGGTGGTACTGCTTTTGCATGGATTTGGTGAAGACAGCAGGATATGGGAATACCAGGTTGAACAACTCAAGCATTCCTTTACATTGATTTTGCCTGACCTTCCTGGTAGCGGCAAGTCGCCTGTAATAAGTAAAAAAGATTATTCGGGACTTCTAATTGACAGGTATGCCGAAATTGTAAAATGCATCCTCGACCAAGAAGCGGTAAGCATTTGTACCATTATAGGACATAGCATGGGTGGTTATATAGCGCTTGCATTTGCCGAATATTTTCCAGGCATGTTAAATGGTCTGGGGTTGTTTCATTCTACTGCCTATGCCGATACTGAAGAGCGCATTGGTATCCGTAAAAAGGGAATCAGTTTTATCCAAAAATATGGCGCTCAGGAATTTTTAAAACAATCCATTCCTAATTTGTTTGGTAAGGCTTTTTCAAACGAACATCCGGGCGAAATTGAAAAGTTAATCAACCGCTCAGGCAACTTTAGCAACGAAGCGCTCGTACAGTATTACGAAGCAATGATAGAACGACCGGACAGGACGATTGTGCTAAAAAATTTTTTGAAACCCGTACTATTTATTATTGGTGAGGAAGATAAAAGTGTATATTTACAAGACAGCCTAAACCAGTGCCACACTCCTCTATTATCTCTTATTAATATCCTTCCCGGCGTTGCTCATATGGGAATGTGGGAACGGAAAGACCAAACCACGATAACCTTGACAAAATTCCTCAACTATGTAATAGATGTCTGAGGTAACTAAATATTGGCTTATACTAATTATTGGCTTGTTTAGCTGTTCTGCTTTATACGCGCGACACATAACAGGTGGTGAACTTTCTTATGTTTATATCAGCTCTTCCGGCAATACACATACCTACCAGATAACATTAAAACTGTACCGTGATTGTTTTTCAACGGGCGCCCAGCTAGACCCGGCTGCTGCTATTTCTATCTTTACCAAAAATGCCTCCGGCACGTCTACAAGTGCGCAGAATTTTACCATCAATATGTCGCGCCAGGAAACCATGCGCTTAGGCACTCCCGGCAAGTGTATCGATAACCCGCCCATCGTTTGTTACGAAGTAGGTACTTATATTTTTACTGTCAGCCTGCCTGCTACGCCTTATGGGTATACGGTAACATATCAGCGCTGCTGCCGCATAGAAAACATGTCAAACGTCAGTGCTTCGGGACAGAGCGGAGCAACTTATACTGCCGACATTCCCGGCTATACGATTGCGGATGATGCACCGAAGAACAGTAGTGCTACTTATTCCACAAAGGATACCGTAATTGTTTGCGAGGATAATTTTTTTATGTACGATTTTGGTGCTGCAGACAGAGACGGAGATTCGCTGAGTTACAATTTTGCTGCCGCCTATGTAGGGGGCTCTCCCGGTAACCCGCAGCCTGTTCCTGCAGGACCTCCTTATTCTTCTGTTCCTTATTCGTTTGGCTTTGGAGCCATGTCGCCAATGGGTGGTAATGTAACCATCGATCGTAAAACAGGATTGGTTTCCGGCATTGCTCCCGCCGCTGGTATATACGTGGTTACGGTAGCTGTTTTTGAATATCGAAAAGGAAAACTTATCAATGCGCATCGCAAGGACATCCAGATAAAAGTGGCGTCCTGTTCCATAGCAGCGGCATCCCTGCAACCTGAATATATGAGCTGCGATAGCTTTACCGTTTCTTTCCAAAACAGGAGCACCAGTTCGCTGATCAAAACGTATTACTGGGATTTTGGTGTGCAGAACAGTACAGATGATGTGTCTACAGAAATGCGACCCACTTTCACTTATCCCGACACCGGTACTTACCGGTTAATGCTCATTACCAACAGGGGAGAGGATTGTTCGGATACTGCTTTTTCTACCGTAAAAGTGTATCCCGGTTTTTATCCCGGCTTTACTTATACTGAAGGATGTAAAGATGTTGCGATCTTTTTCAGAGATACTACCAAAACGCGCTACGGTGTGGTAGATTCGTGGAATTGGGATTTTGGCGATGGAAGTTCCGTTACTGATGTCTCGCAGGAAAACCGGGCTCCATATACATACACAGCGTCGGGCACATATACGGTATCCCTTACCGTTGGCAACAGCAAAGGCTGTGTGAAAACAGTTTCGAACGAGTTGATCGTAAGAGACAAGCCTTTGTTAACTGTGCCCCATGACACATTGATGTGTGACATCGATACCATATCATTGGCAGCCATTGGTCCGCCGGGAACTTATACCTGGACGCCTGATTACAATATCAGTCCCCTTACAGGATCGGTAGTGCAGGTGAGTCCTGATGTTACCACTACCTATTCGGTTAGTTTAACCACTGTGCCCGGTTGCACATCTGTTGATACCGTACGAGTAAACGTAGTGAGTTTTGTAACGCTGGACGCAGGCCCCGATCTTTTGATCTGCTT
>JBQCGX010000021.1:0-10346 GCA_051955255.1 Agriterribacter sp.
AGGGATAAATGTCTTTGTCTGGATTTAAAAGCTGCTGCCTAATCGCATCGTATTCTTTGTTTAAAAGAAATATATAACCAAATTTTGAGAAGGTAATTAACCCAAGTTGCTAGTTAAGTTGTAAAAGAAGTGAACATTAATAAAAGATAATTTTGAGTTACCACACGCAAAACTCAATTATCAATGCTCACAGAAGATAAAATTATAGGGATTTATTGTATTATAGATGATATTTTAAAAGGGATAGGTCATTTGGAAGATAGCCGTCGAAGGGTTAGCGACAGTGAAGTAATAACGACGGCAGTCGTCTCGGCTCTTTATTTTGGAGGTCATTTGGATAACGGTCGGGATTTTATGAAAATGACAAGGTTGGTTCCGGGAATGTTAGATAAAAGTCGCTTTAACCGGAGGCTACACGGGGTAAGCGAACTGATATTCTCTATATTCTGGCAATTAGGTCATTGTCTAAAAAGTATGGCTGGTGCTTCAGAATATGTAATAGACTCCTTTCCAGTAGCTGTGTGTGACAATATTCGAATCAGCCGATGCAAATTATTACGAGGCAAACAATGGAGAGGTAAACAGTGTAGTATGCGCCGGTACTTTTATGGAGTAAAAGTTCAGGTATTGGTCAATTCTTCAGGCATTCCGGTTGAATTTGGATTTGTGCCAGGTTGTGAAAGCGATGTACAGGCTTTGAAAAAATTACCATTGGCAGTAGCCGCAGAGAGCAGGATTTATGGAGATTCCGCTTATACTGATTACCAGATAGAGGATGATATGAAAGAAACTGATCTGATCGAACTGATGATTCAACGCAGAAACAATTCAAAAAGACCGGATGAGCCCTGGATACGGTTCATTAAAGAACAGATGAGAAAAGGAATAGAGACAGCCTTTAGCGAAATAAAGGCCCTATTCCTCAGAAAAATACACGCAGTACCCTTTAAAGGATTCCTGCTTAAACTGGTAATGTTTATACTGGCTTTTACTCTGAATAAGCTTACCAATAACTAGCAACTTGAATTAATTATATAATGAGCTTTTACAAGTGCATAATTTACCCTTTACAGGTATCCCCGCAGAGACCCGAACTTTGGACCTGCTGATGCTATCATGTTAAATGAAGATAATAGTGGAGCCGCGGGGAGCCGAACCCTGGATTAAAAGAATTTTCGTTCTTCTATCATTTGTACAATCTCCTTACTCACCCAACCCCTTTCCGGGAAATCTGCAGCCCATTCCAGCGGCGTAACGTTGTGTTTGATGTGCCAACCCGGTTCGTCTCGCCAGTCGAGGAATTTGCGTAGGTTGACACGTACGTTGATATCTGCGCCTGATTCCAACAATCGTCTACCCATATAGCCATCCCGTTGCCTGCCATTCACATAGGCATCGCACACAATCGCATTGAAGAGTGGCGTATGTCCGCCAAAACCTTCTTTGTCAATTACGGCAGGAGCGTTCATATCTGCATTTTGTTCAATCAGCCAATCGAAAATCTCGCGTTCGTCAAAATCAATGGCGAGGTGCAGTAACGTGGTACCGTCGATGGGCGTACCATGCAACCCGGGACCAGCTTTTCCGCAACCCAGCTCCGGCGGATAAATTTCCTGCAAACCGAAGCGCTTGTTCAGCAGACCGGGATTGTTTTTCAACTGCTTTTTCAGCAGTTCGAGATCACCGCAATGAAAGGCCATCATCGGTGTATCGGGCCATTGGTATCCTCTTGCTTTAAAGCGGCGCAGAATGTCGTGTTTGCCTTCGGGGCGGCGGCTATAGGTTTCCAACACCAACGCCAACGGCGCCAGCCTGTCGCCCTTTGCATCTGTAAATGGTGCCCCTTCGTCGTCCAGAAATGCAAAGCCATCGGGGTTGAGTGTTTCGCAAGCCCCCATAATAATACCCGGCTCAAACGAAGCGCCCTGCCCCAACAACCATTTGGCAACTTCAATATCGCCGTGCAACAATGCACGATCAAAGGCGTGTTGAAAATCTTTAGCACCTAAAGAGGCAATGAGTTTTACCATGTCCAACCGGTTCAGGTTGGCGGCGTGGCTCATGGGCGGTCCCCAGTTGCCGCTCACCACCGGCACATGCAACAGGTTGGGGTAAGCGGTGAGCAACTGCGTTACCGCCGCGGCATCGTTGGCGCGAATGGCTTTGTCTATTAAATGGGCAGCGGTGTTGCCGGTAATACGTTCCTTTAATTGCGTCCACGACGAAAAGCCATACTCCCGCGCAAGTACCAGTTGTGCGTCGCTGAGCTTTACATTTTTTACCAGCGTTTCGTTGGGCGTGTTGTGAAATTTTGGATGTCGCTGGCGGATGCGGTTGAGTGCTTCGGCTGAAGCTTGTTTGCACAACTGCAGCAATTGGCGTGATTGCTTTTTAGGAACATCGAGATGAGGATTGGCGGGCAGGCCGCGCGATACTGTTGACATAACTTTCCTTCTTTTGAGTTTGCCATGTCCACCATTGAGGCAAGAAGTTAAGTTAATAATATGTGTTTGCAGAAACCACACCGGTAGGCTGAGCCTATTCCCGTGGACGGGATGCTTCCGGAAAGCCAGATAAAGATAGTAGTTTTTGAAGTGGAAAGGAAAAGGTATTTTATCGTTGTGGAGCCCACAGCCCTGCCGTTGTTGTGTATGTAGCGGAGGCAACGTGTTAAGCATACCAACAAGAGAAGTGAGTTGGTATTTTATTGCTGGTGCATCTCACGCACAAAATCTTTACTCAACACTAACAAGGTGGGGAAGGAAATGCCGCAAGCTTTCGCACTGCCTGGTGAGGAAGATGTCTTCGCCCCGCAAGGCGGCGACTCGCCAGGACGGTAAGAGGTTGATGCCTTTGCAATTTGGTTCAGATCGACCTTGTCCCTTATAAGGTTACCAAAACATAGGTCACTTGCACCGTCTCTGCGATCCCGCCGGCGGTATATTAAAACCGGATGTTGTTATGGTGTGAGAAGCAGTTTGTCTCTACTTATAGTTGTCTTCAGCTACCGTCATTCGATTGCAGTTATTCGGTGGGAGGAGACACCCACCGATAGGAGAATGCCATCTGCTATCAAGTAAAACTGCGCATAACCTCGGTTGGTATACAACGATGTGTGCCCTGCGCCCTAATACAGCATGTTGAGCATATAGCTCAACAAAACATATTACGTACTTGCAAGCCAGAGGCACACCGATTTTTCGCTCAGCAAGCCCGCAGGCAGCTTTTGCGATAGCAGCGTTTCCAGCTTAGCAATATCCGTTTTTTGAAATCGTGGATACTCGGCGGCATACCAGTTAACCACCCACAAAATGTGAGCCCCGTTGTTTCTGTCGAAGGGTTTGCGGGTAGGACTCATATCCGCACGCTGTTCAACACGCTCACCGTACCATGCGTAATGGTTAAATGCAAGGTCTTCTCTTATTATTTCCATACAACATAGTTTGTGCGCCCTACCCTTTGCTTTTTTGACTGCAATGGTTTACAGCTTTGTGGCGGTAAGCGAGGTAAAAGAAGCGCCGTTAAAAATTCTTGCCACATTAACATCGTTGGTTTGCGACCATTTCTCCAGTTGAGAAATCTGCACCACGCGCCAGAAGTTCTTTGATTTCAATTCGTCGTAATCGACAGCCCGTATAAAAAGCCCGGTAACGGGTGCCCGTCCTTTGAAATGAATATCAATCGGTTTGTTGTTATTGATACTCGGTTTTATAGAATGCTCAATTCTTTCAATGTCCATACTACCCGGTTTAATGCATTAATTACTCTAACTGCGAAACAATCAACAGGAAATGATCTGAGAAAAATGGCAGATGTAAAAAGGAAGGAGAGATGATTTACAAGAGCGATAGAACTCAAATTCTGCTGAAGGTACGCCCTATAATTGGTTTTGCCCGATTTATTTGGTGTAACAGGCAGTAACCGCGGCATGTGTAGCAGCCTACCTAACGGCAGGCATAAACGCCGGGGCTGCACTCCTAATTAAATCAATAAACCGCTGATCGCTCAGAACAACCTAAGGCACAATCTTTGATTCGTATGCAAACATGGGGCGTCAGATTTTTAACCGGTCAATTAAAGTAGACGGTATCGATATTTTTTATCGCGAGGCGGGAGACAGGAAAAATCCTTCCCTGTTGCTTCTGCCTGGTTTTCCTACCTCGTCCATTATGTTTAAAAACCTGATGACAGCCTTGTCAGACAGGCTTTACATGGTGGCTCCTGATTATCCGGGGTTTGGGTTCAGCGCTTTTCCAGCCAAGGATCAGTTTGAATATTCATTCAAAAATATATCGGCTTATATCAACAGGTTTACTGAGGAGATCAACTTAAAATCGTTCACCATTTATCTTCACGACTATGGCTCTCCTGTTGGTCTTCAGCTATGCATAAATCATCCCGAAAAGATCGAAGGAATAATTGTTCAGAACGGCAATGCATACGAGGAAGGTGTGCGTGGCATATGGGATGAAATAAGGGCGTATTGGGAAAACCCGACTCCTGAAAAAAAGAAAGAACTGTATGCATTTTTAAGTGAGGGCGGTGTAAAGATGCAATATACTGCCGGGCTGCCTGAAGCATTGCTGCCGACAATAAGCCCTGAATTGTGGATGCTTGATTGGGACTCTATGAAAAGACCTGGTAATATCGAAATGCAATATGAACTGAATTGCGACTACCGGAATCATATGAAAATGTTCCCTGTTTTCCAGGAATACTTCCGTATTCATCAGCCCCGCGCCCTTGTCATTTGGGGGAAATACGATCCTTTTTTTAATGCAGCGGAGGCAATGTGTTACAAGAGGGATTTACCCCACGCCCAGGTTCATATGCTTGGGGGTAGTCACTGGGTGCTTGAAACAAATTTTGATGAGGTGTTTAATCTTATCAAAGATTTTTTCAGGTAGCATTTTGGTACGCAACTCCGGTTAACCATTCACGTAAAGTTTTCTTGCAGCAATCGCTCTGCCTGCTTTCAGGTGCAGATTATAGATCTGCTTCTCTGCTCAGTCTTCTGTTGCTTTTCAACCAATTTCATTCCGCATTTGGGACAAGAACCTGGCTGATCACTCTGCACTTCGGGGTGCATAGGACAAGTGTATTTCGCTTTGTTCTGATTTTTAATAAATGACATAGCGTTTTTTTTATTGTAATTGTTATTTGTTGTTCAGTTCTTCCAGCTTGGCTTTCATTTGTTCTATTTCCTGTTGCTGTCCTGAGCGGATTGTTTCGCACAGTTTTATTATTTCGGGATCTTTTATGTCCGATTGTTCACACATCAGGATAGCGCCTGCATGATGAGGGATCATGGATTTAAGAAATTGCTTGTCGGATACAGCGGCTTGCTGCCGGATGCAGACATAGAAACCAATCATCCCGATGATAGCAATACACAAAAAGACAGCGTTGAGTTTTTTATTTACATACATGCTTCTCATAACAATCATTTCGAAGATCAGCATCGGCATTGCCATCAGTCCGGCCATATAAAGCTGGTTTACGTTTGGAAAAACATTGTTGATCTTATCCACCATAGAGTACATGAGTATATACATCGCTACAAAAGAGAGCAACGTCATTATCACCAGGTGCTTATAATGGTTACCATGCTTTTGATGGCCCGCCGGAGCAGTTGCTTCATGCTTGCTATGTTCGTGTTTCATGACTGTTGATTTTATTGAAAGTGATTTACATTTTCATCAGTGCCGGGTATATTCTCAGGTAAACCTGCAACGCCATGGGATTTTCCCCATACAGCGGATCAAGCGACCCCGGTGCCCGGTAAATGCTCCACTGAGCACCTGCCGCCAGTCTTGTATTTTTCAGTTCCAGGATGTCGTAATTACCACCAAGCGTCAAAGCATGAATTCCAAAAATCTGATGTTCCTCAAACAGGGGTTCAAGTACAAGCTCTTCTCCTGATTTTTGGGCAAATTCATATCTTGTATAAAGCGACAGTTTTCTTTTTCGCCATGCGCCTTCAAGCATGAATGCATTCTCGCCTTCGTGCTCTTTCTGCTTGTTCATTCCCCACAACGCCGTTGCATTAATGCGGTTGTCATTTCCTATAGCAACACTGTATATTGCTGAAGCGGTCGTTTTGCGCACGTTTTCTTGCGGGTGAAGTTCTTCGGGACTTTTCAAAAAACCATGCGACACCTGCAACGCCCAGTTGCGGGAGGGATTTAAAGAAAGCCTTGCGCTCCACGAATCGAATCTTGGCTTGTCAAAACCATATCTTTCTTCATTTGGTTCGCGGCCAGTAAAGGAAGAGCCCTCCAGCTTGAACTTTCCAAGCCTTACACCTGCGGTTGCTACGCCGAATGTGATATGCGTTGCGTCTATCCAGTGGTGTGATATCGGAGAATTCGGATTGTCCAGCGCCGAAGGGCGATGCATGAAAGTTACCGGACCTAGCGCGGGCTCGCCCGGGTATCCAACGTATACAAATGCATCCACATTTTTTGAAAAAGCATGCGCATAGCTAACAGCCAATTCGCTGAACAGATCATGTGGATGCTGCCGGTCAACCAACGGCTCGCCCTTATAGCTTTCTCCGGTTTCAAACAAGAGTGGATAACCCCTGCCGCCTTCAATAAAAGGATCGAGCGATAACATGGAGCTAAAATGAAAAAGTCCTTTTTTACCAACTTTCCTTTGTCCCATCAGCATAAACCAGGTTGGCGCATCAAACCGCGCATCACCGCGGGTTCCTCTATTCGTAAAATCCTGGTTATTGTAGCGGAGGAAAATACTTCCATGCACCATATACATCCATTTTTTTGAATGGATCATGTAGCCGTACATGGGCGAAGCGTCGGGCAGCCAGCCGGTACCCGAGCCGTTGCGGTTCATTGGCAAATTCAGGGAAAATGCATGGCTCATGGGTACATCTGCCTCCATCATGTCATGTCCCGCATGCATTTGTTCGTCATGCAATGTGTCCGTTGCCATTTTCGCTGCACCCGTTTTCTTTTTTTCCGATGCTTTCTTTTTAGTTGTTTGTGCAGGTTCTTGCTTTTGTTGCTGATGCTGTTCGTGCTGCGAATAAGCACTTCCTGCCAATGCAACCATTACAAATATGGCGAGAACGACACTTTTCATTGCTCATGTTTTACCTGTTTCCATGCTCCTCCGCCTCGTATCAGCCGGCTCTATTTTTTAAAGTGAAGCGTTTGTGCCCAACTGTTATCTTAACCTTACAGGCAACACAGCAATTTTAAAGCCACCGGAAGGGAGCTTACTGGTAAACAACCTACAAGAAACCTGCCCACCAGGTTTTACGGCCTGTTGTTTTCTGATAAATAGTGCGTTAGAATACAGGCCAACAGCAGCGAATGAATGCTGTTGTTATAGCTCCGGCGCTGCTGTCAGCAGGTATGGAGCAATAAATTCCTCACGCCCGCCAGGGCAAACAATCGTTTAACGGGGATACAACAGGTTGTTTTTTTAGATGCTAACAAGCCGCAGATGTGCAGATAAAATGTTTTGCCGGAAGAAGACGAATACTAACCAACCCACGAGACGATACCATTAAAAAGCCTCTTTTAAAATTTCCCTGGAAGCGGTAGTTAACAAAAAAGGTTGCTGTGAACAACAGCAACCTTTTTTAAAATAGTAAAGCCGTATTGTCAGTACCCTAATTTTAATTCAACCCGCCTGTTTTGCGCACGACCTGCAGCGGTTGCGTTGCTCGCTACCGGATTTTCCTGGCCATGCCCTGTGTAAGAAATGCGGTCGTCTGCAATGCCCTTACTTACCAGGTATTCTTTTACCACCAATGCTCTCTTTTCACTTAAAACCAAATTGGTTTCGGCTTTCCCGGTATTGTCTGTATAGCCATCTATCTGCAAATGCACATCGGGGTTATCCTTCAATATGCCTGCAACTTCATCCAACGAGCGGAATGACCTGGTCAACAAGCTGGTTTTTCCTGTTGCAAAATAAATTTGTTTTGCGGCGTAAGTCATCTTCTTTACAATTTCCTCTTTTATTTCCGGGCAACCATTATTGGCTTTAATGCCAGCCAACGCCGGGCACTTGTCTTCTTCATCGTTGATACCATCGCTGTCAGTATCGGGAACAGGACAGCCGCCGTATCTCGCCACGCCCGCTGTTGAGGGGCATTTATCTTCTTCGTCATTCACGCCATCGTTGTCCGTATCGGGTATGGGGCAGCCATTGTATTTTACGGTACCCGCCACCGAAAGGCATTTGTCTTCCTCATCGTTTATACCATCGCCGTCTGTATCGGGCACGGGGCAGCCTTTATATTTTGCTATACCTTTCACAGTAATGCATTCATCTTCGGTATCGTTAATGCCATCGTTGTCGGTATCCTTAACCGGCGCTTCAACGATTGGTTCAGACTGTTTTTCCTTTTTCGCTTTGGGCTCCTTGAAAAATCCACCAAAGTTGATACCGAAATGCACATCTGCCTGCTTTGATCTGTCAAGCAAAGCCGTGAATATGCTTCCTGATCCAAAGAACACGGGACCTAAACGGAACGACACACCGGCATTGAACTTTGAAATATCGTTGTAGCTCAATGGCAGGTATATTCCCCAATGACGTATTTCAAAACGCGGGGTAAGCGAAACAGTATTGTAGTAAAATGAATTGTAGTAATTGTCTTTTTTTGCGAGGTTAATTCTTCCTGCCAGTTCAACATACAATTTCCTGCTGATAGCATAATCTGCATTTAATTGAAGATTGGTTGGAAGGCTGACTTTATACGATGAAACATTTTCGAGATTGCTGGTGAAGTAAGGACTGTTATCGAGGTATTCTTTTATTTCGGAAACAGACATCCCGCTTACATCTTCAGGATGCCATTGCTGAACATCGGAAACATTAATTGTATAATGGCCGCGCTCTTCTGGCTTGGGTTTGTATTTAATGGAGCCAACATCGAGCAATGCTACACCAAATTTGAATTTGTATTTATTCTGGTACGGCTCGGTTAAAATATCGGCATCCGGACGATACTCGTATACAAAACCAATGTCGCCACCAAATCCTCTGCCGTTGAACTTAAGCGCATCTCGTGCTTTAAAATTCTCAAAATCAATTCCCGCATATCCTATACCCACATTACCTGTTGCATTTCTGAAATATACATTGGTCTCAATATCCTGGTCGATGGTAGCCTGCAGCCTGTCAACATTTATATAGGTGTTTCCCGAACCAGCCAGGTATTTAAGGGTAATACCACCCTTCACAAAATGCTGCCCGTTGTTCAGCAACACGCGACCCAGTGTAACGCCGAAATCACTCCAGCCGTTAATGGCAATTTTTTGAGATCCTTTACTGCTGAATGCATAAGGAAGGGTGCCATCAAAATCGTTCTGAATGCTTTGAACAAAATTTCCATCAACATCCATAACATTGGCTATAGCTCTTACACGGGATGTAAGTGCTATGCTGGTTTTTTTATTGATGTTAAACATAAACGAAGGACCAAAGAAATCAACGTTTACAGCGCCATTGGCCATTTTTCTGGAATTGCCAAACAAAAGACTGTCTGTATTATCGCCTTCGATCGTTTCATTTATATTGCTCAGCTTAAAAGACAAACTATTGCTGGCAATGCCGGCATGGATGCCAAAAAGATTTACATTCCAACGGTAACGGCTATCTGCAATATTGGAGGGATTAAAAAAAGCTCCGTTCACTCCAGAATAATTGCCCGAGCGGTAGCCGGGATAATTTTGAGCAAATAATTGCATAGTTCCAAAACAAAGTAGCATAATTGTAGCCAGCCTTTTCATTATAGTTTTTTTATTTAATCTCTAAGTATAAATCATTATCCTGCTGATGGTAATGTATTTCGTTCACCTTGTAACGGACTAAAGTGATTTTTATTGAACAACAGGAAAAGATTTAAATGGAAGGCAGCAATTAAATCATCTTTCGTGCCGATTTTTTAAATGGAGGATCATTAAATACTCACCAGTTGCATAGATGGCTTTCTAACAAACACCTTAACATCAGTCCCGAAAAATAAATGCAGAATGGTTTATCGTTTCCTTTATAATGATGCATCTGCTGAGGAATGATAGTCTGAAACGATAAGTGTGGAGGGAATATTCGGCAACCAAATGCTTTTGGCTTCAAATAATTTTTTCCAGCTTTCAAGGCTCACGAGCATGAGGTCGTGTTGAAGTAAAAAATCGCGGTCAATTGTTCTTTGGCTTTGCAATGAAATGTGGTTCGGAGCATTTTGTTCAATGGTTCGAACTTTTTCGTTTAGCAGCGGATTGCTTCCAACATATCCGGCCGCATCAAAAATTACTACCCGGGCGCCGGCATTGTGAACAAGCTTCTGCGCATACAAGATCATGTAA
>JBQCGX010000022.1:0-26110 GCA_051955255.1 Agriterribacter sp.
GTAGCGCCAGTGTTTTTGCAACCAGCTTATCGGGCTGGTTAAAACTTTCTTTCAGCTCGTTTACCTGGCTGCTGTAGTAAAAAGCCTGTTGCTGGTACTTCCCAAAATATTTGTTGAGTCCTTTTACGTTCGAATAATTGCTTAATAGCTGCTTCAATTGTTGTTGCCTTTCCTGGATAAATTGCTGAATGTTTTCAGCCTCGTTGAGCTTCGCCTGCAGCCCCTGCAGGGTTTGCAGAGAGTTACCAAGTTGCTGTTGGATATTTTTAGAACCGGAAACAATGTTCTTTGCCTCTTTCAAAAAGCCGAGGGAAGTAGCCAGCGAGTCAACATTTTGAAGGTATTTGCCCTTGAGCAGCCTGTCCATCCTGCCATTGGCATTGTTTAACTTTTGAGAGAGTTGTTTGTATTTTTCTTTGGCATCGCCGAAGGCGGAGGTGGCGGCAGTTGAGTCGAGCTTTGCCAGTTTTTTGAACAGCTTCTCTTCCTGTCGGGAAAGGCTTTTTAAATATTTTTCGCTTTGTTTGCTAAGCTGATTGTCTAAACCGTTTAACTTTTTATCGATGCGGGAAGCATAATTGGAAGGAACTTCTACAACGCTGGCAGATTGACTGTCTTGCGCATAAGATATAGCACAAAAAACGATTAGCAGAAGGGTTAACAGGTGCTTCATGTATTAGTTAGCAACGGTGAATTTGAAAGCGAATCTAGAAATATTTTTGATCTATATCAAAAATAATCTTTTATCTAACGGTGAGGCATTTACAATAATTAATTGATTTTTTGAACTTTACATATCTAAATACCGTAAAAATACGGTGCAAGATCAATAACTGAACATGTAAAAAAATTCGGGTTGATTGCGTTGAATAGATTGAAAGAAGTGAATGATGATCTCAGCTATCCGAACAATGCTTCACAAATAAAATATACGCTATACAGTAAGTAAGTTTAACTTTTGCGCTAATGCTATAAGGTTGGATGAATAACAATACAGAACGAGAGTGTATTGCTGATTTAATTAAACACTAAAACCTGAACAACCTCTTTTCAAACAGCCAGGGTGCCGGTTTAGGTTGCGCATATTTCAGTCCAAACTGTTCAATGCTTTTTACTTTTAAATGTTCTACAGCATCTTCAATAGAGTCTGTATACAACACCAGGTCCAGGTCTTCGGGAGAGATGGTTCCGGCAACTTTGAGTTTGTCTACATAAGCCATCAGCTCTTTATGAAAGTCCTTGCAGAAAACAATAATTGGGAACGACTCGATCACTTTGGTTTGTATTAAGGTGAGTGCTTCAAAAAATTCATCGAGCGTACCAAAGCCACCGGGCATCACCACAAATGCATAGGAATATTTTACCAGCAATGTTTTGCGTACAAAAAAGTATTTGATGTTCACCCATTTGTCGAGGTAAGGATTGGGCTGTTGCTCAAAAGGCAGGATAATATTACAGCCTACAGATTTGCCGCCCACTGCTTTAGCTCCCCGGTTGGCCGCCTCCATAATACCTGGTCCGCCGCCGGTCATAATCGTGAACCCCAGTTTGGCTATTTCACCAGCCAGCTTTTGGGTTAAAACATAATACTCATGATCTTCCTTAAACCTGGCCGAACCAAAAATAGTAACGCAGGGTCCGGCAAAATGCAGCGCCCTGAACCCTTTTATAAACTCCCTCGCTACTTTTATTGTAAACTTGAATTCTTCCCAACGAGACTGTGGACCTTCCAGGAACTTGATTTCCGATTTTGTAGCTTTCGACATCGTATAAATACGGGTTTAGCGCCCAAACCTACCTGATTTTTGTTAAAATGAATGATTCAGGGAAGGACAATATGTCATTTACACTATATTGTGACAATCTCCTGAAAATCATGCCTGTTGTAAAATCTGGGGCGGTATTTTACGTAAAACGGGCAAATAAAATCATTATTATACGAAGTGGCACTTGTTTTGAAGCCTGTGCTGCATAAAAGACGGGAACATGAAGACAAAAGTCGAAGAAAGGATTATAGCTCCAAAGGAAGTAATTGTGGGCGATCCGGATGCAAAGGTTCTTATAGTTGAATATGGTGATTATGAAAGCGCTGAAACAGCAAAAATAAATGATGTGGTACAGGGCTTGCTCGACACCTATAAGGGAAAAATAAAATATAATTTCCGCCATTTCCCTATGACGCGCATTCATCAGCGTTCGTTCAAAGCGGCAGAAGCTGCCATTGGGGCAGCCCAGGAAGGAAAATTCTGGGAAATGCACAATGTATTGCTGCAACATCAGCGCAACCTTGGCACTATTAGCTTAAAGGGATATGCCAGGGAAGTAGGCGTAACAGCCAAACATTTTTTGGAAGACCTGATGAATTCAAAATTCGGATGGTATGTGAGAGAAGACCAGACTGAAGCTGTAGATGCCGGTGTAACTGAAGTGCCTGCTATTTTTATTAACGGCGAGCGCTTTGAAGGAAAGCCAACTACTCAAAATCTTTCAGCGGCTATTGATACCGCGCTTAAGAGCCGGAAAAAAGTAAAGCAAAGAGCTTAAGACTGTAAGCGAACCTATTTATAAAAGATCCAGGACGGATACCTAATATCTGCCTGGATCTTTTGTGTTTTGAAGCAAATGTTTGGTTGCCGCTCGCAAAACTTCAATATCTTGCCTTGCCTCGTTTAAAACACCTCTTCTGATAGCTGCTCGTACTCGGAGAAAGCAGGATTGGTTAGGCTGTGAAACTGCGGCTAAAACAGCATCAGGTTGTTCAAAAAAATTTTAAATGCGCTGCTACAAATGAATCGCAGATTGGTTGTTTTAATGAACCCTATTTCGGGTACGGGAAACAGGTCGAAACTCCGCAGGCTTATCGAACAAAAGCTTGCGGAAAAAAATGTTCCTTTTGAAATATGCCCAACCAATGCAGAAGGCGATTACAGGGACATTCGTTCAAAAATACAGAACGAGGGCGTGACCGATGTAGTAGTTGCCGGCGGAGACGGAACCATCAGCAGCGTGGTAAACGATTTAAGAGATACGCAGGTAAATTTTGGATTGATTCCCTGCGGCTCAGGCAACGGGCTGGCACTTTGTGCAGGCATTTCAAAAAATCCCCAAAAGGCAATTGAGCTGCTTTTTACCGGCACCCCGGCAGAAACCGATGCATTTACCATTAATAACAGTTTCTCCTGCATGCTCAGCGGTCTTGGGTTTGATGCGCAGGTAGCACACGATTTTGCCAAACAAAAGGAAAGAGGATTGATTACCTATATTAAGCAGACTTACTCAAACTTTCTCAAAGCAAAGCCCTATCGCTTCGAAATCATTACACAGGAATCTACCATTAAAACAGATGCCTTTTTTATCAGCATAGCCAACAGCAACCAGTTCGGGAATAGCTTTACCATTGCACCCAAAGCCAGCTTGTACGACGGGTTGCTGGATATAGTAGTAGTGCAGAAGATGAATAAACTTCAGATGCTGCTATCGGTTTTGTACCAGGTTTTAAACGGAGAAGCTAAAGAACGACCTTATAAAAACGACAGTGTGATGTATTATCAAACCTCACAGGTCATAATCAACAATCCGGGAAATGCGCCTTTGCACATTGACGGTGATCCTAAAGAAACGTCGCCAAGCTTTACGATCAGCATTATTCCCCGTGCGTTCCGGCTGATACAGCCTGCCCCGAATGCTGTAGTTGGATAATTGCATTAAAAGAAGCTGCATTGTCGTCTGACTGCAGCGCCCTTTTAATATCCAGCTTTTCGTTGAGCGTTAAATGGAAATTTAAAGCCGCTCCTTTTTGTTTGGGAGATGGGGTATAGAAGAACGTTAGTTTTTTGAACGGGAACGTGTAGCCGTTGGCTGAAAACTGAACCATTTCCTGCTGGTAATAGTCCTGCATTTTCATCCAGTTGTGCTGAAGCGTCATAATAGGCTTCGTAAATATACCGGTAATGCTGGGGTCATCATATCCTTCATCCCACTCGCCCGGCCTGCGGTCGCGTATCTGTATAAATATCACACCGCCCGTATTCTTCGCTATCCAATCCTGTAACACATTCAATATTCTCATCGACGATTCCTGACCGAAATTATCGCGGATGCCGGCATCCATTACATCAATGATGGGTGAAGAAGGCAACCATACATTGGGCAACACATAAGGGAACGTTGCATTCATACGCATAATAGAAAGCAGCCGGATATCGTATGGATCCTGCTTTTTAAACATGGCTACAAAATCAATAGCATCCGGATCGCTTGGACCGAGGCGTGCTGAATCAGGCCAGTTTCTCATCATAAAGCTCACCGGCTGCGAACTGAATACCATTTTCCTTCCGTCGCGCGTAACCGTAGAGTTAAAGAGCATGAGCGGCACCTTTGCCGATGCTTCATCGCTGGCAATGTCTTTTAATCTATAGTCCAGGATTTTGCCGGTGTTGCGGTTCAATTGTTCTTCAAAAGCATAACCCCTGTCCTTTGTATACTTGTATTTGTCGGTGCTGAACTGCTGTGCAGGCGCAAAAATATCTCTGGTAACAAAGGATGCAAACAATGGATTGAGAAGGTCTTTTGATATATTATTGGTGTATTGCTGATCGAGTGGATTAATCTGATGCCCCTGTTGCTTTAACCTGCATAATTCCCTGTAATAAGTAGCGCCCAGCATACCACCTGATGCTCCATTGATCATGAATGTTTTTTTCATGAGGTTGCCTTCCATCAAACTATCAAGGCGTTGCAGCACATTCAATGTAAACGTGGCGGACCTTGTGCCACCACCACTCACATTTACTATATAGAGCAAAGGCTTTTCTTCATTTTGCCGTTGCTTCCATTTTTCAAGAATGCCGATCATATTTTTTTTATCGGCCTCCATTTTTTCGATGGTGCACAATTGTAAAATGCTGTCGCGGGTGTAGATGGGTCTTTCCGCACGGTTGGTGTAATTAATTCCATAGGCCTTATTGCGCGGATCAATCACTTCGCGTTCAAACAAAGAGTTCAACAACAATCCTATCAACAATAAAACGGGGAATGCCCAGCTTTTAAGCCAATAGGTAAGCGCACCCGAACCGGCAATCAGTATAGAAAAGAATAATAAAATAGCGGCCGCCGCCGGAATAATAAAAAGAGGCTTGTCCATTAACATGCCCAGCAAAGCGAGGAATAAAAAAGCGAGAATAATAGACATTACTGCCGCAAAATGATGCCGCTTAAATACCAGTTCTACAAACTCCTGCGAGTAGTGCGATACATTTCTTGGTTTTTTAAGTTTAAACCGGGTATTAAAAAACCAGTCTACCCGCAATATGCCTCTTTCGTGAAAATGCTTTCCGCCCACTCCAAACTGCTTACCAAAAGCTTTGGGATCGCGGAACACCGGCTCCATGGTGCGCATCATGGATTTTTCGGTTCTGAAAAAATATAAAAAGGCAATGATAATAGTGAAGATCAGTCCCAACAAAAAACCTGCAATAAGCACAATAATTTCACCTGCGGAAAGCAGTTCGTTGTGCACATCGAAATAGATGGTTTTGCCCAGGTAAAAAAGCAGGAATATCAGCGGGATAATTGCATTGTTAATGCAGTACTTTAAAAAAGGTTTTGAAGTGGTTGCCAGAAACTTAACCTGGTTGCTATGCAAAATAAATGTTGTAACATTCCAGCTCATAATAAAAACGCCGGTGGCAATGCCTACTATTGCCATGCTTACACCGTTTACATTACCGAGGTATTCAGGCGCCAGAAACAGCGCATCGGCGCCAAAAGTGCTCATGAAGTTGCCGTTGATGGCACTGGCCAGTATATACCAGAAGATAAGCAATACCTGGTACCTGCGCAGGTGCAGGATGAACAGTTGAACAGGCAACGATCGGTAGAATCCTGTCAGGTATTCTTTTAAAGTGGCAGTAGCCATTCAGCGCAATATAATACTTTGGTATTTAACGAAGAAGGTGAGAAAATAATATGTGGAGAAGTGAGCAGCTATCAGCATTCAGCCGTCAGCCAAGAGCATTCAGCTATGAGCTTCCGGCTTTCAGCAGCTTGTGTTTTCTTACTCTTCTTTTTGGTTCTTGTTTCTTGCCTTTTGGTATTTACCTTTTCACTAAATACAATACCCATACCAGCGACACCATTAACAGCATGGCCGTAAACTGGTGCAACACGCCAAACCATACCAATGCAGTGGCGGAGGGAGAATACAATACGGTGCAAATGCCTAATACTACCTGGATAAATACCAACAATAATGGAAGAAATTTTGTTTTTAGTAGCCAGGCGGATATTACAGATTTACCCGCTCTAAAAAACCATATAATCAGCAAAGCAGTGAGTATATAGGCCAAACCGCGGTGAATAAACTGAACCATAAAGGGATTATTAAAATAATTGCCTCCGCCTTCATCTTTAAACAACGATGCAGGAAACCATTCGCCATTGATGGTGGGCCAGGTAGGTGCTACCGTGGCAGCTTTCAGTCCGGCCATAAACCCGCCGTAAGTCAGTTGCACAAACAATAAAATCATCAGGGTCCATGTAAATCGCCAAAGCTTTTTGTTGTACATTACTTGTTGCTGCGGAACGATCAATTGCAATGCAAACCAGAGCGTATACACCAGCAGCACAAGCGCCGAAATAAAATGGGTGGTAAGCTCCACATGCCCTACAAAATACTTTTCTGGAACCAGTCCGCTTTTTACCATTATCCAACCAATGGCACCCTGCACCGCGCCTAGCAAAAAAAGAATGATGAGAGGGCTGATCATTTCCTTCCTGAATTTGCGCTTCACCAAAAAATATACAAAGCCTATAATAAAGACAACCCCAAGTAACCGTGCCCAAAACCGGTGAAACCATTCCCAGAAGAAAATAAATTTAAAATCAGATAAGGTAAAATCGGCATGTATGTATTTAAACTGATCGGTTTGCCTGTATTTGGCAAACTCTGCCTGCCAGGCAGCTTCACTCAAAGGCGGTAACATGCCGGTAATAGGTTTCCATTCTGTTATCGATAATCCTGATTCTGTCAACCGGGTAATGCCACCTAATAATACCTGCACCATTATCATAGCCACACCAACCAAAAGCCAGTACCCTACCTGCCTGTCGTTCTTCTGTTGCGTGAGAGATTTGTTCATAACTGCAAAAGTATTGTACGAATTTTTATTACTAACATTGCAGCATCAATATGTTAGCGTCGTTTTACCAGGAAATATTGATTGAAGCAGGTTGTGACGAAGCAGGGCGTGGCTGTTTGGCAGGGCCGGTATTTGCCGCCGCAGTTATTTTGCCGCGAAATTTTTTTCACCCGCTGCTGAACGATTCCAAGCAGGTACTCCCACAACACCGCGAGGAGCTTCGTGTATACATTGAAGAACAAGCCATTGCTTATAAAGTGGCAAGCGTGGATCATGAAGAGATCGATTCCATCAACATATTAAATGCATCTTTTAAGGCAATGCATATTGCGCTCGATGGGCTGCCGGTAACACCCGAACTATTATTGATTGATGGTAACAGGTTTAAAAAATATGGATGCGTTCCGCACCATTGCATGATCAAGGGCGACGGCAGATTCGCTTCTATAGCAGCCGCCAGCATTCTTGCCAAAACTTACCGCGACGATTACATGCAGCAACTGCACAACGAATATCCGCATTACGACTGGTATACCAATAAGGGATATGCTACCCTGGCTCACCGCAAAGCTATTGGCGCGCACGGATTAAGCCCCTACCACCGCCGGAGCTTCCAGTGTTCTTCTACAGAGCAAATGAGTTTGTGGGAAGATTAACTGGTTAGGAGTTGGTTGTTTGGCGTTTGGACAAACCGTAAACATCAAACACTAAATCTCAGATTTCTCTCTTCTCAACGCCTGTAACTCCCGGGCCTCGGGAATTGCCCGAACCAAATAAATAAGTATAAAAATTTTAATGATAATGCTGCCGCCAAGGTAAGTTGGTTTTATGGCTGCAGATACAATGGAAATAGCAATGAATACAGCAAGAGCTGATAGTATGGCATTGTAAGGCCTTTTTGTGGCCAAAAAAGAAAATACGCCCAGCAGGAAGACTTCAGCCAAAGTGAGCAGCGTAACCTCCCAGGAAAAATTTCTGCCGGCCAGCAAAGAAATAATTTCACCAATAATAACTAAACATAATGTTTCTAAAATTACATTTCTTGTTTTGTTAAAATCGATACTCCAGTCAGATCCCGTACTTTTTTCGTTGGCTAACGGAGGGTTTTCAGGCATTCCGAGTGTTTTTTTAAACAAAATAAAGCAAAAAGATCATATACCCAAGCAATACGCCATTTTGCTTCGGTTACTCGCACTCTACACTGTGCCATAACCGTAAAGCTTATTATTGATTTATTTGAGAGGGATATCCCGTTTAAGCATCTCATTCCGGTTAGCCATGTCCCAGGCGGTATAAAATACCAACTGTGCCCTTTTTTGAAGCAAGGGATAATTGATTTTGTCTGGCGTATCGGTAGGCTGATGGTAATCGGCATGCAAACCGTTAAAGTAAAAAATAATGGGAACGCCATTCTTGGCAAAATTGTAGTGGTCGCTGCGATAATAAATTCTTTCGGGGTCCTTAGGATCATTGTATTTATAATCCAGCCCCATCTTTACATATTTTTTGTTGTTGGCTTCGCTGATAGGGCGCAGGTCCGAGCTCAGCTTATCATCGCCCACTACGTATACATAGTTGGCAGAATCTTTCTTTTTGCGACTGGGATCAATACGGCCAATCATATCAATGTTCAGGTTGGCAGTAGTTTTTTCAAGTGGAAAAGCCGGATGCGATCCGTAATAATCAGATCCCCACAAACCCTTTTCCTCTCCGCTCACCGTCATAAATAAAATACTGCGGCGTGGACCCTTGCCTGCCGCTTTGGCTTTTGTGAAGGCTTTGGCAAGTTCCAGTATACTTACTGTGCCCGAACCATCGTCGTCGGCGCCATACCATATTTTATCTTTTCTTATACCCAAATGATCGTAATGGGCTGTTAATACCAGGTATTCATCTTTCAGATCAGTTCCTTCCAGCAACCCTAATACGTTGGTGCTTTGCATAGAAGCAATTGTTTTCGTAAAATCAAGATCTACCGTTGTTTTATAAGCCCCGGAAGTTGCTGCGTTCTTAAGGGTTGCCTCTTTTACCGCGGCATAATCCTCTCCTAAAATAGCCGCTCCCACATTTTCCGCTACGGTAAAAGTATTGATGCGGTACCTGTCCCTGTACACATTCACATACATATTTCCCCGTGGTGCTATGGGCTCAACTTTTTTATCAATTACCAGCAAAGCAGCCGCTCCCTTGCGCATCGCTGCTTCCTGCTGTTTGTAGCTGTTGAACAGCTTTTTGGTTTCTGCCGGCAGGTTGTCTCCAAACTTTGCCGACAGCACCACTACCAGCTTGCCTTGTGCATCCAGGTCGCCATAATCATCGCGCGTAGAATCTACAATACCAAATCCGGCAAACACTACTTCCGAAAAACGGAAAGAAGCATTGTGCGCTGCCATAATGTTCACACCGAAATCAACACCAGGTTGAAATTGCTTTTGATTAACAGCCAATGAAGCGTTTACCAGCGAATCGGCATATACAGGAAAATACATCTGGTATCCATCGGCGCCCATACCTGGTAATAATCCCAACGATCTGAACTCATTTTCTATATAAGCAGCGGCCTTGCGTTGTCCTTCGGTGGCAGTTTCCCTTCCCTGCATTTCGTCACCAGCCAGTATGTAAAGATGCTTTTTGAGATCTTCCACAGAAATTTCTTTGGCAAAAGGTTTAGGGTTGACCTTTTGCTGTGCATGCGCAAAAGAGACTGATGCAAAAAGAATTATGCAGATAAGTTTTTTCATGAATTGACAATGTTTAAAAGCGAACAAACATAACGAAATTATGTTCAGCCATTACACGAAAATGATAAATGGCAGTGCTTTATTGTTTGAGCTTTTGCAGCATTTATGATTTTAATGTTTCGCTCTAAAACTTAGGATTTACAAACTCCCAGTCTTGTATATGCGCAGGACGATGAGATTGTTGCAGCAGCAGCGCTGCTTTTTTCACCAGTTCGGGATGTTGCGAGGCTATATTGCTGGCTTCTGCATTATCTTTCGACAGGTCATACAATTCCCACGGTGCATTGCGATCTTTTTTCATATTGCTTTTCACCAGCTTCCAATCGCCTATGCGGAGAGCTACCTGCCCGCTTCTTTCCGGAAATTCAAAATACAGATAAGGATGTTTCTGTTGTTTGTCATTTTTTCCAAGCAGGGTGGGTAAAAATGAAATGCCATCATTTTGCGGAGCCTTTATTCCAACGATATCTGCCAGCGTAGCCATCATGTCAAACTGCACCGATATGTGATCGGTAACCTTTCCCGCGGCTATGTGGCCCGGCCAACGTGCTACCAGAGGAGCTCTTATCCCTCCCTCGTATAAATCAGTTTTTCGCCCGCGCAAGCCAGCCGTGCTGTTAAAGAACTCGGTGTTTACACCGCCTGCATCAAAGGTGGCTCCATTATCACTGCTGAACAGTACAATCGTATTTTCATCCAGCTTTAACTCCTTCAGCAAATCCATTATCAAACCAACCTGCTTATCCATATATGTGATCATCGCGGCATAGGTAGATAACGGATATTTAGAGGAAGCGTACCCCTTGTCTCCATAGTAAGGTTGTTCATCAAATTTGCCCAGGTATTCTTTAATAGCTTCTTCAGGAGCCTGCAGCGAAACATGTGGGCCTGTGTAGGGCAGGTAAAGAAAAAACGGTTTGTTACGGTTTTGCCTGATGAAGCTGAAGGTTTTTTCGGCCATTTTGGTGACGGAATAGTCTTTGCCTTTAAACTTATCGAAATCACTATCAGTGGCATCTGCCGACAATGGCGAATGAACATAAATGAACGGGTTATTCAGCGTATCCCATTTGCCGTTTTCCCATAAATGAGTGGGATAAAAATTATGCGCCTGCTTTTGGCAAACATATCCGTAGAAGTAGTCAAAGCCCTGTTTGTTGGGGTTGCCTGTATTGTCAAACATTCCCAACCCCCACTTGCCAATGGCGCCGGTAGTATATCCTGCCTGTTTCATCAGGTGCCCTATGGTAAAAGCCCCCTCCGGCAAAGGCATTTGCCCGCCTTCTTTCTCATCTTCAAATCCGCCCAATTCATAATTGCCACGTATATACGAATGCCCGGCATTTCTGCCTGTAAGCAAGGCGCAGCGCGAAGGTGCACAAACGGGGAAAGAAGAGTAGTGCTGTGTAAAGCGGATTCCCTCACGCGCAATCCTGTCTATATTAGGGGTTTTTATCTTTTGCTGGCCATAACACCCCAGCTCGCCAATACCCAGGTCATCAGCATAAATATAGATGATGTTGGGTTTCGCTTTTTGAGAAAACGCAGCTGAACAGTACAACAAGGAAAAAAGTAGCAACGGAAGTAAAGTCTTCATGATATGACATTTAAGAGTTAGCATATCGCAAAATACAACGTTTACCCGGGTTAACAGGAACATTTGAGTCGATTGTTTCTATCGTTGCCATCAAACCGCCCTTTGTGCGGGTCGATGGGTATTGCGGTCTTCATCTGCCACTTTAAAGTAAAAAACAGTTTCATTCGTCTTCCTTGCAAAACATAGCGACTTTTGGATAACGCAATGGAAAGATCAAAGCAAAATAATATTATGACTGTGGTAAAAAACTACGGTACAAGGCTTTTTGATTTTATCCGTGGCAGGGTAAACAGTCGCGAAGATGCGGAAGATATTTTGCAGGATGTTTGGTACCAGTTGAGTAATATGGTTGATATTGAAGGGATAGACAGCATGAGTGGCTGGCTGCACAGAGTGGCGAAGAACAAGCTGGCAGACCGATATCGAAAAAAGAAAGACCTGCCAATGAACAGCAGCAACAGCGAGGGAGAAGAATCATTCAGCAACTTATTGCCTTCGTTCAACGACAGCCCTGAAATGGCCCAGTTCAAGGAATTGTTCTGGGAAGAATTGATGGATGCCTTAGACGAACTGCCGGAAAAGCAAAGAGAGGTATTTATATGGAATGAACTGGAAGACCGGACACTTCAGGAAATAGCCGATACAACAGGCGAAAATATTAAAACGATCATCAGCCGCAAGGGGTATGCCGTAAAGCATCTCCGCAACCGGCTGGCAGATTTATACAATGAACTAAACAGTTTATAAAATGCGCAACACAAACAAGCCATTCAGGAAAAAGCGTTTCCCGTTTTTCTTGTTCATCATACCAATAGTATTATTGGTGACGGCCATAGTGCAATGGCTGTGGAACAGCATCTTACCTGATCTCGTTCAGGTAGGTCATCTTAGTTATTGGAAAGCCTTAGGCTTACTCATACTCTGCCGCATATTGTTTGGTGGCTTCAGGGGCGGCCCGCCCCGTGGCAGACCACCTTTTGCAAGAAGGGATTGGAGAGAAAAGTGGATGAATATGAACGATGAAGAACGTGCTAAGTTCAAAGAACAATGGCGTCAGAGATGTGGCAGACAGGAGTAGGAAGCTGTCAGGTTTCAGCCTTCTGCTATCAGGTTTCAACTACCAGGCTGCCTTACCTTCGGCGGCACACCAAAGGCGATCTAATGGCGTAAATCCAAAGGAGTATAGCTTATTTCAGCCGACAGCTCATCGCTGAACGCTCACCAAAAATTTCCTGAGTTTTTTTTGAAAAGCTGTAAAGTAAAATTTCAATCAGTCCGTCTACTTATAAAACAATATTGATTCAAACTTAAAACAACAACTATGAATACAAGTATAATACGGCCCGTAATTGCGGGACTGTTAATTGGCACAGCATTGTTCTTTATTCCTTTTTTTGTGCTGCGGGTAGCGGTATTTATTTTAATCGTTGGATTGATCTTCCGCTTATTTGCAGGGCGCCGCCGCTGGAACAGAAATTTTATGGACCGGCGCCTGGCATTTATTGATCGTGTAAGAAACATGAGCGACGAAGAATACAACCAGTTCAAACAACAGTCTGCTTACGGTTGTGGCTACCATCACAAACCCGATTCTACAAATACTCAAAATGTTCAACAATGAAAAGAAGCAACAGATTTATAATAGGGCTGATCACAGCAGCCATTACTTTCTCGGCCTGGATGCTGATCGTTGGTAAGGATAACTTTGGCAAGTATAACCGTCATCACAACAGGTGGCATTGCGCAGACCAGGCGAACATGGCTACGCCAGATAAATAGTCAATTGGTTAAGTAGATTGATTGTGTTAAGTAAGTTGATTAAGTTGTAATTGTGACAACCTAATCAAGCTATTTAACCCATTTAACGCAATCAACCTACTTAACCATTTAACCACGTACCTTTATGCCTTATGTCGCGCTTTCATTTACACGATAGCATGAACCTTTTATCCAAGCTCAGCCTAAGGCGGGCCTGGAACGCGGCGAAGATATTGAGCAGTTTTTACATTAGTCGCTGGCGACAAAAGCCCGTGCAGTGGGGCTACCCGATTTCCATTTCTTTTGAACCTACCACCTCGTGCAACCTGCGGTGCCCTGAATGTCCCAGTGGTTTAAGAAGTTTTACGCGGCCTACGGGTATGCTGAAAAAAGATTTTTTTACAAAGACGATCGACGAAATTCACAAGGACCTTTTATACCTCATTTTTTATTTCCAGGGCGAGCCTTATCTCAACCCTGCTTTCCTGGATATGGTAAAATATGCATCGGGGAAAAAAATTTACACTGCCACGTCCACCAATGCACATTACCTCAGCAACGACAACGCACGCAAAACAGTGGAAAGTGGGTTGGATCGCCTCATCATTTCTATAGATGGTACCAGCCAGGAGGTTTACCAGCAATATCGCCGCGGAGGAAAACTGGATAAAGTAATTGAAGGTGCGCAAAACATTGTTAAATGGAAAAGGGAATTAGGCAGTAAAAAACCTTTTGTTGTTTTCCAGTTTTTGGTGGTAAAGCCCAACGAACACCAGATGGAAGAGGCAAAGCAACTGGCAAAAGAAACAGGTGTAGATGACATCTGGTTTAAAACAGCGCAGGTATACGATTACGAAAACGACCCTAATAATCTTATTCCTTCTATTGATAAATACAGCCGGTACAGGAAAGATAAAAAAGGCAATCATCAACTAAAAAACAAGCTCGATAATCATTGCTGGAAACTTTGGCACGCTAATGTTATTACATGGGATGGACTGGTGGTGCCGTGCTGCTTTGATAAAGATGCTATGCACCGGCTGGGCAACCTGCAAATGCAATCGTTTAAAGAGATATGGCGCAACGATAATTATAAACAGTTCCGCCGTGAGTTGATGACAAGCCGGAAAAATATCGACATCTGTGCCAATTGCAGTGAAGGAACAAAAGTCTGGAGGGATTGATGCAACGTCAAAGGTGAAAAGTGAAGGGTCAAAGAGATTTGGCTTTCGTCTTTCACCCTTCACGTTTCACCGTTCACAAAAAAACATATCATGCTACTACATATACATCCTATAAATCCACAACCCAGGCAAATAAAAACTGTGGTGGAAACATTACAGGATGGGGGTACGATCATATATCCTACAGATACCATTTATGGCTTAGGCTGCGATATTTCTCAGCACAAGGCTATTGAGAAAATTGCACGCATCAAAAACATCGATCCTGCAAAAGCTAATTTCTCTTTTATTTGTTACGATCTCAGTCATTTGAGCAACTATACCAAAAGCATTTCCACATCACTCTATCGTTTGCTAAAAACTTATCTGCCCGGTCCATATACCTTTATTTTACCAGCGAGCAAGGAAGTACCAAAACTGCTGAAGAGTAAAAAAAATACAGTGGGTATTCGCGTACCCGATAATGAAATTGCCCGAACGATTGTAAAAGAACTGGGTCATCCTATACTCAGCACCACGTTGCCGGGCGAGATGGTAGAAGAATATACCGACCCGGAATTGATGGAAGCAAATTTCAGCAAGCTGGTGGATGTGGTGGTGGACGGTGGCATTGGCGGCATGAACCCTTCAACAATCATTGACTGCACGGGAGACGAGCCGATTTTAATTAGAAAAGGACTAGGCAAATGGCCGGTGGAGGAATGACGAAAGGGAAAAGGTATAGGGTTTGGGGTTTGAGGTTTTTTGTTTACGGTTAATGCAAACCCAAAACAATAAACCCGAAACTACTTCACCTTCTGCTTTGTTTTTTCCAATGCCGCTTTTGTAAAACTGCTTACCGCCAGCCGTCCGCTAATGGCTGCCTGTTCGGCCAGCAGCGTATCCCAGTGTTCTGTTCCTTTCCAGAACATCTTTTTCAACTCCTTTACTGCATCATGATTAGCATGTCTCAATTCATTGGCGAGTCGTGCAACAGATTCATCCATGTTCTCAGCGTTAGGATGCAGTTCCGCAAACAACCCCTTCTTTCTTGCCCAGTCCGCCGGCCGCCACATGGCAGCATCAACCGCCAGTTGGCTGAACCCTGCCAGACCAATTCTTTTTTCAATAACGGGACCCACCACAAACGGACCAAGGCCAATGGTAAGTTCACTCAACTTTACCTCTGCATTTTCAGTAGCAATAGCATAGTCTGCCGCCGCTACCAACCCTACTCCGCCTCCAACGCACTTTCCCTGCACCCGCACGATGATCATTTGGGGACACTTGCGCATGGCATTGATCACATTGGCAAACCCGCTAAAGAATTTTTTCCCTTCTTCCGGGCTGTGCAAAGCTGCCAGCTCCTGGAAAGAAGCGCCGCCGCAAAAAGCGCCATCGCCGGCTGAACGCAATACAATTACTTTAACGTCATCATCTAAACCTGCACTGTGTATTTCCTGGGTCAGATCGGCCAGTATAGCCGAGGGAAGCGAATTGCCCCTGGGATGATAAAATTCTATTGTAGTAACACCATTCTTAGGTTCCACCTTAACATACCCCTCCTGAATTTCGTGTATCATAGTTGTTAGTTTTATTTATACTATTAAATAACTCATTTTTTATGAAACATCCTAGCCGATTGCATTTTATTAACGATTCAGCGTGAGGTTTGAGCTTTGAGCTATCAGCAGTCAGCAAAGCTGATCGCTGATGGCTGACAGCTAATAGCTCCCCTATGATTTTCATCAATCGCGAAAGCGGGATAAGATTGCCATCCTATCTTTATTGCTTATAATTCTCGCTTATGAAATATTTCTTTCCTGGGGCCTTCAGTATTGTATTCCTTTTGGCTTGTAATAGTGCGCAGGAACACAATCATCAAAATCATAATGCCGCTATTCCACAAACATTGTCAGACAGTATCTACAAGGATGCTATGGCAGGTCACGACAGGGGCATGGCAAAAATGGGAGAGATTACCCGGTATAAAAATCTTGCAAAGCAGCAGCAGGACTCTATTGCGAAGTTGAAAGTAAAACCGGCTGACCGATTGTCGGCACTTGATTCTGTAATGAACGACCTTAACGAAGCGGAGGAGCTGATGAACAAATGGATGAATGAATTTGATCCGAACAAAGCCGGTGAAACCGAGCAGGAAAAAACAGCCTACTACGCAAAAGAAAAAGAAAAGGTAGATACCGTGGAGGCACGGATAAACAGCAGCATTGAAAATGCAAAGAAAGTGCTGGATTAGGTTGATCCGGATGGACGGATGGATTAAAATCCATCCTTACAGTATTTGACCGAGCCTACGGCTCTTGTTGTTTGTAAAAATGCAAGAGTGGTGGGCCCGGTTTAATGTTTTACGCGAAATGTTTTCGTTATCCATCTGACTAAGTTTCTTGCTGCCGATGGGAAAGCCCGAAGCCTGGCTTGTATTCAGAAGGCGGACCTTCGCTATGCGAGGCGTCCTCGCCTCGTATGTATTTGTTGTCGCTTCTGGCGACAAAGCATTAAGCCGCCATATTTTAGAAACTCAGATAACTGTCAACAGCAGAAATGTGATACAAATCTATTCGTCGTTGACGTTCCTATTTTTTCTTCGTATCAATTTCAAAACACAGCGCATCAAATATCTCATCTATCGTTCCTTCGCCCTTAACATGCTTTACTTTGTCAAACTTTGCGTAGTAATCGGCAACCGGGGAGGTTTTTTTATGATATTCAGCAATGCGGGCGCGAATCACTCCTTCGTCGGTGTCGTCGCTGCGGCCAGAGGTTTTACCCCTGCCAAGCAAACGCTTTACCAGCTCTTCCTCGGCAACATCCAATGCCAGCATGAGATGAATAGATGTTTTTTTCAATTTCAGCAGTTTATCAAGCGCTTCAGCCTGGGCTTCGGTGCGGGGAAATCCGTCGAAAAGAAAACCTTTTGCTTCGGGATTGCTGTCCAGCGCAGAACTGATCATTCCTATAACTACTTCATCAGGAACCAGTTGTCCTTTGTCTATAAAGCTTTTTGCTTCTAAGCCCAGCGGCGTTTGGTTGGCTATTTCGCCGCGCAGCAGGTCGCCGGTAGAAAGGTGTTTTAAGCCGTATTTGGCAATTAGCTTTTCCGATTGTGTGCCTTTTCCACTTCCCGGAGGACCGAACAAAATAAGATTAAACATTATAACTAGCCTTGAGTGAGTGGCAAATATAAAGGAACATAGTTAAAAATCTCTTAACAATTTCCCTGAGATGCAATACCAGCGTAAGGGTTTTAACAATCCGCCGTCTTAACTACATCGTATATAATACACTGTTATCGTAATTTTGTAACACCCGAAAACAAGTTCAGCATGTTAATGAAATCACTTTTTGTTGTGCTGTTGCCGCTGGTATTTTGCCAGTGCAGCTTTTCTCAATCTCCAAAGAAAAAATCAACTACGCATATGGACAATACAGACAATAAACACCAGGCTTATTCAAGAACCGATACCAGCAAAGTAAACCTGAGCGAAGAAGAATGGAAAAAAGTGCTGCCCAACGACGTTTACTATATTGCCAGGATGAAGGGTACAGAAAGGCCCTGGACCAGCAAGTTTGAAAAATTTGATGAAGTGGGTACTTATTTCTGCGCAGCCTGCGGCAACCCATTGTTTAAAAGCGATACCAAGTTTGAAAGCGGTTGCGGATGGCCGAGCTTTTACGAGCCCATCAGCAAAAGCAGCATTATTTATACGCCCGACCATACGCATGGAATGGAAAGAACGGAAGTGCAGTGCGGACGTTGCAAAGCGCATCTTGGCCATGTTTTTAACGACGGACCTCCACCAACGGGACTGCGGTACTGCATCAATGGTGTGATTCTCGACTTTGCAAAAGCCGCAGAAGTGGAAAAAAAGTATAAGGAAGATAAAAAGCCGGGATAACATTATCCAGGCAGATCCGATAACTGAGCCGGGTTTCTTTAAGGAGAAACCCGGTTTTGTTTTTAGTAGTATTCCATCAGATGCTCTGTAAAAGAATAAAAAATGAAGGTTTTTTTTTGAAACACAAATTTTTTAGATATTTAACCGTTAAATCCCTTGACCTCAAACGCTTAGACCTGATGAAAAGAATTTTGTACTCTTTTGCCGGCATACTGCCCCTGGTGATTGCTTTTTCCAGCCTGCGCGCGCAATCCTCCGACGATAACAATGTGGTGATAAAAACCCGAACGGAGCGTTACGACTTTGCACAAGGCACGGCCGATCACCCGGTAGTCATCAATCAGCAATTCAATACTGTATACCGGTGTGATGGTTACCGCACCACAGTTCCTTATGTTGAGTTTTACGATGATCAGTCTACCATAGGTGAAGTTGCCGTTTTTGTTGACGGTAAAAAGGCCCGGTATATAAAGCCATCGTTCGAGTATTATTCGGTAGAAAGTATATTTTATTCCGATGCGCGTGTTTGTCATTTTCAGTTTCCGCTGGAAAAAAAAGGATCTGAAACAGAAGTGCAGTTAAGCAAAACGGTTACTGATCCCCGTTACTTTACCACCATTTACTTTACCGAGCCGCAAAAAATAGAGAGCAAGCAGGTGATTATTTCAGTGCCATCGTGGATGCAACTGGAAATTAAAGAAATGAATTTTGCCGGTTCTTCTATAAAAAAGCAAACGGAAAAAAAGGGCGACGCCACCATTTATACTTATAACATCCAGCAGTTGCCGGCACGCAAGTCAGAGCCTCGCAGTCCCGGTCCTTCTTATATCTATCCGCATTTGCTGCTCCTTTCCAAATCAGCCAGCCTCGCAACAGGCAAGGTTACTTATTTTAATACGCTCGACGATCAGTATGCCTGGTACCGGCAGCTAGTTAAAGAAGTGGATAACGACAAAGCGGCTATGAAGGAAAAAGCGTCAGAGATAACAAAGGGAATTTCGGACGACCTGGCAAAAATAAAAGCCATATACAGTTATGTGCAGGACAACATTCGCTACATTGCTTTTGAAGATGGGCTGGCAGGCTTTAGGCCGGAGAAAGCGCAGAACGTGCTGAATAAAAAATACGGGGATTGCAAGGGCATGGCCAACCTTACAAAAGAACTGCTGGTAGCGTCAGGCTTTGACGCAAGGCTTTGCTGGATCGGCACCAACCATATTGCATACGATTATTCCACGCCTTCCATGTCTGTCGACAACCATATGATCTGCGCCCTGAACTTCAAAGGCAAATTGTATTTTCTTGATGCAACAGAAACTTATATAGGATTTGATCAGTATGCAGAGCGCATACAGGGCAGGCAGGTATTGATAGAGAACGGCGACAAGTACTTACTGGAACGCGTACCGCTTCGCCCGTTTGGACAGAATATGGATTATGAAAAAAGAATACTCCAGATAAACGGCAACGATTTGTCGGGCATGGTAGAGCACAAATGGCAGGGCGAAAGCAAAGAATGGTTGCTTCAGCAAATACATGGATTAAAAAAAGACAAGCTTACTACAGCGCTTGAATCGTATTTGTCGGAAAACGACCGGAAATATGCCATTAGTGAACTGCATACATCCGATCTGAATGAGCGCAACGACGGGCTGGACATTAAATATCAATTGTCGCATAAAGAATCGGTATCTGGATTTGGCGATGAGCTGTATGTTGAAATGGATTTCAGGAAAGACATGAGCAATGCCGAGATCAATGTTGAAAACCGCAACAACGACTGGCTGTTCCCTTACAAGCAACACCTTGTATACGAAACAGAATTGGCATTGCCCAAAGGCTACAAAATAAGCGAGCTGCCCGCTGCATTGAACATTGAAGATCCCAGCTACGACTTTAAGCTGAATTATAAAATTGCCGGTGAAAAATTGATCTACCGCAAAGAGATCAACATTAAAGAAACAAGGTTGCGTAAGAATGCCTTTGAAAAATGGAACAACAGCATCAAACAATTGAAAAAGTATTACAACCAGCAGATCACGCTCACAAAAAATTAATTCAACCCTCCCAAAACAGATGTATGAATTTGAATTACCGTTCGTTATTGCTCACCATAGCATTGCTATACAGCGCCTTTGCCTTCTCACAAAAAGACGATGATTACAAGAAAAACCTCGAAGCAGTAAAAAAAGAAATATGGGGTTGGAACATTCCCGCTTTTAGTAATAAAACCATCCCGGCAGAATATGCGAATGAACCGGGTGTGGTGCTGGCACGCCACCAGGAAATCAAGGCCATCGTTAATTCGGGCGGGCGATACAAGGAGATGGTGTTCATCAATACCTTCAGAGAGCAGGTAAAAATAAACGATAAGGCTACACTCGACGATTATTCGGAATTCAGCTATCGCAAATACAGGAAGGCCACCATGTTTTTTGCAGGCAGAAAAGATGCAGGCACACAGTCGTTCCTGGGCATCCGCATCATCAAGCCAAACGGAACGGTTAAAGAAGTAGACATTAGCGAAGAAGTACTGACGAAAGATGAAAAGAACCTGAAAGAAAGTAAAGTAGCCATTGCAGGTTTGGAAGTGGGAGATATTATAGATTATTTTTTAAGCCGCCACGAAGAAGCCAATGTACGTTATACCACCGATCCTTATCTTTTTGTATTTGGAGAAGAAAAGCCCATGCTTCATTATTCTATTCACTGCGAGTTTGGAGAAGCCTGCGCGGTTGAATACCGGTCGATGAACGGCGCGCCGGAGTTTAAAGTGAAAAAGAATGCCAACGGTGATAATATATTGGATGCAGAAGTAAAGAACATGGCAAAATCGCCAGTCGATCTCTGGATGTCGCCAATACGGCAACTTCCCATCCTGCGGTTGAACGTTCGCGTGGGAGGGCCCAAGAAAAACAGGAGAACTGCAGGTGAAGTATACCGTAACCAGGACTACATGAAGATTATCGAGGATGTGAAAATAGATATGAAAGATGATTTTTATGGCTCACAGCTAGGGTTAGGCGCTTATGTATTGGCGGGCGAAATCAAAAGCATGATCAAACGGGTTAGGCGCGACGACGATCTTCCTAAAGACAGCCTGCCTTACTACATCTATTATGCTTTCAGGTATATAGCCTACTATAAAGTAGATCCGAAAGATCCTATTGTGGTGAGTACAGAACGGAACTATCAACGGGTGAATAACAAAAAGTTCTTATTGCTGCTCAGTCTTATACTCGACAAGCTGAACATACCCAACGAAATTGTGCTGGCCGCCTCACGCTATGGTCCCGATGCGAAGCAGGTAATGCTGGAAAGCGACTTCGATTACATGATCAGAACAACCAAGGGCACGCCTATATACATGTGCGCCGACGGGGTATTTACCAACTGCAACTATATAGAATCGCAGTTTGAAGGACAAACTGATCCGATAGTGGCAGTTCGGAAATTTTCAGACAAAACCATTCACCTGGAAGACGGTGAGTCTTCGGCCTCTATCCCCGTATCGCAGAACAAACACAATGTTCAGATCGAAAAACTAAAAGTGGAAGTAACAGACAATATGGAGCAACTGAAGATCAACCGTCAAACAGTGCTGAAAGGGCATATGCGTGATAGTGAGCAAAAACGACTGATCTTGTTTGAAGACTCTTATGATGAAGAAAGAAGAGCGCTTGGCATCAGGGAATCGTTTATGGAAACATTCGCCGACAGCCGCCGCAACCGCACCCTGGCCGACGAGTATACGGCTGCTTTTGCAAAAGCCCGCACCGACTGGAAAGATCAGTTTATGGAAGAAATTACAGAAACATACGATCAAAAACCTGTTTCGCTTACGCAATTTAAAGTAGACAATATGGGCTTGCGCCATTCAAGGCCCGATATGGTATTCAGCACAGAATTTACCATGGACGGCTGGATAAAGAAAGGCGGTAACAATTATATTGTTGATGTTGGCAAACTCATTGGCAGCCAGTTGCAGCTTAAACCCACTCAATTGGAAAGAAGCGTGGATGTATACATGCCCTTTGCAAGAAGCTACGAATACATTATTAGCATGGACATTCCGGCTGGCTACAAAGCGGAGGGACTCGACAAGCTGAACATCAGCAAAACCAACGAATCGGGCAATTTTACAGTAGAAACAAAGCAAAGCGACAAGCTGTTGCAGATACGGGTGGTAAAAACCTATGCACGTGCTTTTCAAAAAGCCGACCGCTGGAAAGAATTGGTGGACATTGTAAATGCTGCTAACGATTTTCAATCGAGGAAAATTCTGTTGCGTAAAGGATAGCCATCCGTAATCTGTAGATAAGGTTTCCAACCTTCGGGAGGTTGGAACCTTTTTATTTCGCCCTGGCGCCGGTCTGTAGCGCCGATTTGAGCGCTGGCCGACCGGTGATTAAGCGTTACTTGTCTTGCAATTATTTACATTCTTTAATGTTCTACGAGCACTTAATGTAAAGACAAGTAATAGAAAAGCACAGGTCAGCCAATGCACTTGCCTCGGCCTCAGACCTGCGCTAGTTTTGCGCTGGGTCGCGCCTCAGACAAGTAATAAAGAAGCGTATGGTTTCGTGAGACACGAAACCGGGCAGAGGTAACGCATCTGCCTCGACCTAGATCTGCGCCAGTTTTGTAGCTGTGCGTAGATAACGGTTACTCGTATACTCACGAGCCGCCTGCACGCTGCATCTCGTCATTCGCGCCGCCTGTTTTAACCGGGCTCAGTTTAAACGACTTCCCAAACCGGTAACTGAAAGACAGGCTGACAACCCGCGTATCGCGTTGTATTTTAAAATATTCGTCTGCCAGCTCAAAGTCCGTGTTTCCCGCCATCACCTGCGTATACAATACATCTCTGCAACTCAGCTTCAATGTTCCCTTGTTCTTTAAAACCTGTTTTGATATTCCTACATTCAACATACCTGTGGGCAGCAATACTTCCTGCAAATCCTGCTGGCTGCGGCTGGTATACATGCCCGTTAGCTCCGCCATCCATCCCTTGCCAAGCCGGAACTGACTGGTAACATTGGCATTCATTTGTGTAAAAGATGCACGATAATTCTTCCACAACATGGCATTCATTCGTTTATGCGAGAGCGTGACGTCTGCCGAAACATACCACCATGCCGTTACCGGTATTTGTAAACTTACCGACAGCGCCAGATTTTGCATTTTTCCCACATTCCCTTCGGTATATATCATTGTACCTGTTCTATCGGACAAAAATATTTGTGAGAAATAATTCCTGGCAATGCTGTAATCTAAACTGGTGGTGAGCTTGTTTTTAAAAGAATGGCTTACGCCCAGGTTCCAGGTATACTGAGGTCGGAAAAAAGGATTTCCCTGCTGATAGGTATACTTGTTGATCACAAACACAAAAGGATTGAGCTTTTGAAAGGCCGGCCTTTCAATGCGTCTACCCGCGGTAAATGTAAACGAACTGGAAGAGTCTGCCTGCCAGGTAATGAAAGCCGTAGGAAACAAACTATTGTACCTGCGGGTAAACGAAGAATCTTTAATAACAGTATTGCCCAACTGGTTGGCCTTGTAATAGGTATACTCGTACCTTAGCCCCAGTTGAGCCGTTACAACGCCTTGCATTTTGCTGAGGTTTCCATATAATGCGTGAATCGTTTCATCGTAAATAAAGTGATTTGTTTTTCCCAGGTCAGGCCGCCAGTCATTATTTAACTGGTTAAAATATTCCGCAAGGTTATTAGCGCGGATGTTGGAAGATTTCCAACCCGCCTCCAGCTTATACTTTTCCGAAAGTGATTGCGAATAATCTGCTTTGGCCGTAAATATCCGGATGGCTGCATCCAGGTCGCCCTTTAAAGCATTTTCATAGCCGCCTGGTCCGGTCATTGTATTGCGGAAAAACTGGTTGCTGCCAATATCGTAGCCCAAATAATCCAGGTCCGCCGTCAGCATTCGGTTGGTCCCAAAATCATGCTTTACATTCAGGTTAATGCCACCATTCCTCCAGTCGCTTCCATTATTGCTTTCGGTAACGATCACCGAATCTGTAATGCCCGAAGCATTTTTCCATGCTGCCGTAGCAGATCCGGGATTGTCTCTTCCCAATACTGAACCCAATAGCGAAATACCAACGGTGGTGCGGGGCGACAAGGTATAATCGGTGCCTGTTCTTACGGTATGATTGTATCCCTTGCCTCTTAACCAGGTAGGTTGTTCCAGCAAAGCATCAACCGTTGTATTATCTGGTTTATAATACCTTCGCAATGCATACAGCTTCATGAAGTTTTTATTTGCAGTAAGGCTGTAGTTCAAAAAATAGTTCCAGCGATTGTTCCTGTAATTCAGTACCAGGCTGTTGTTATTCTTATAATACCTGCCCTGTCCTAAGGTAACATTCACCGTTCCGTTAAAGCCTTTCTGCTGGTTCTTTTTTGTTTTGATGTTAATAATGCCTGCGTTGCCCGCTGCATCATATTTAGCAGGCGGATTGTCCATGATCTCAATTACATCCACCTGCGCCGCATTCATCGTTCCCAGTAAGGTAATAAGATCGTTACCCGTTACATACACCTGTTTGCCATCAATCAAAATCAAAACCCCCGTCCTTCCTTTCAAAGCAATGCCGCCTGCTCTGTCAACCATAATGCCGGGCGACTTTTCAAGCACGTCCAGTACCGTGGAGCCGGCATTAGTTATACCAGCATCCACCTGTATTACAACACGATCAGGCAACTGCTGAACCGGCGGCTTATGCGCAGTAATGTTCACATTGGCAAGGGTTTGCCCCGCTGTTTTCAGGGTTACAAACAGCGGCTGTGATTCTTCCTGTCCGGCGCTGTTATTTGAAACACGTATGTATTGAGTGAGATGGCCAGTATAACTTATACGGCATAAGTAATTACCGGGAAGCAGGTTGTTCAATTTCAGGGTGCCAGTGCTGTCGGCAGTAAGCGATTGCAAAACCGCTGAATCGGAAGCCCGCAGCAACTCTATGGTGGCGCCACCAGCCGGCTGTTGCTTTTCGGTGTTTATAATAATAGTGATCCTAGTACCGGCATTGGATTGTGCGCCCAGCCACAGGTAACAAAACAGGAGCGTTATGAAGAGTATGTATTTTTGCACAGGCAAATAATAATATACAAGTTAAAAGATGGCGGAAAGCAGGAAGCGCTGTTTTAGTTGAACGGAAGAATATACTGTATGAACCGTCGGCTCCTGGCAACTTAACGGGAAAACACTTCAAAATTGCTTCAAAAAGAATGAGCAGTTTTGTTGAGCCGCAGATTCGCAGATGCCGGTTTTAGCTGGAAATGTTGGTCTGACAACAGCAATTAAATTGGGTTACGGAATGAAAATGTTGATCATAGAAGATAACGAGGAACTTGCCCGGAATGTCAGCGATTTCCTGGTGAGGGAAGGATACATCTGTGAAGTAGCCACTACCTGCCAGGCGGCAAAAGAAAAGCTTTTCCTGTTTCAGTATGATTGTATACTGCTTGATATTATGTTGCCGGATGGCAATGGGCTGAAGCTGCTTCAATTCATTAAAGACGAAAAGATTCAAAGCAACATCCTTATTACCTCGGCCAAAAATGCGCTGGACGATAAAATAACCGGGCTGGAGGAAGGCGCTGATGATTATCTTACCAAACCTTTTCACCTGTCGGAACTGCATGCGCGCATCCGCGCGATTTACCGGCGTAAAAACCTCAATGGCAGCAACCTGGTGGCTTTTAATGAAATTACCCTGAATACCGATACGCTGGAAGCGCGCGTAAAGGAAAGCAGGCTGGATGTTACACGT
>JBQCGX010000023.1:0-5968 GCA_051955255.1 Agriterribacter sp.
AAATAAAATGCTCTACAGATTGATTCCTGAGGTGATCAACCACCCATGTAATAAAAGGCTTTCCGTTTACCGGTGCCATGCACTTGGGTAAATCGGGCACCGCAGATCGTAACCGGGTGCCCAGTCCACCAGCAAGTATAATGGCTTCTTTAATGCTTTGATCCATACTGATGCGCTGCTATTTTTCCGAAGCAAAATATTGTTCTTCTACCAACTGACATACAATATGCCCCAGCAATATGTGCGATTCCTGTATGCGGGGTGTATCGGTAGAAGGAACATTGATCAGGTAATCGCTCACCGCTTTCATATTGCCTCCGGTTGCACCTGTAAAGCCAATAGTGATCATCTCTTTGGCCCGTGCTTCTTCAAAAGCCAGTACAATGTTTTTTGAATTGCCGGAGGTAGACAATCCAACAATCACATCTCCTTTGTTGCCTGTACCTTTTACAATGCGGGCATATACCACATCGTAGCTGTAGTCGTTGGCAACGGCGGTTAAGTAAGAGGTGTTAACGTGCAATGCTTCGGCAGGCAATGCATGCCTGTCTGTATAAAATCTTCCGCTGAATTCGGCGGCGAGGTGCTGCGCATCGGCAGCGCTGCCGCCGTTGCCGCAAAACCAAACCTTGTTGCCGTTTTTAAAAGCCTGCGTAATCAACTGCGCTACTTCTTCAACAGTCTGCAACAGCTTTTCATCTGCCAGCACCTGCTGCTTTACGTTGATGGAAGCGCTGACAATGTTTTTTATTTTATCTAACATAAGAGGATTTGAAATTTGAAATTTGAAATTTAAAATTTAGAAAGCGGCTGGCTGTTGATGAAAATCACGAACCAGGATACTGGATATAAGAACCAAAAAACAAAATCCAAGATCCAACACCAACCCTATACCTTATACCCTATACCTTATACCCTACACCTTACGCCTTACACCTTCCACCTTATACCCTACTCCTTACACCTTACCACCTATCACTTACCTCCTTCCTCACACCGACCACGTGCTCAACCCATACTTTGTAAAACTGTATTGCTTTACTTCGCCGCCGAAGGTCTGCAATGCTTCTATTACATTGTAACGACTATTGCCGGGACAATAAAAGATCATAAAGCCTCCGCCACCTGCTCCCGAGATTTTGCCTCCCGATGCGCCTGCTTTTTTGGCACTTTCATATATCTCTTCAATAATGCTGTTGGAGATATTGGCTGCCATTCTTCTTTTCTGCTGAAATCCAAAATCCAGTATCTCTCCAATTTCACCCAGCCGGCCTTTCAGCAGTGCTTCTTTCATTCTGCGGCTTTGCTCTTTCAACTGGTGCATGGCATCTATGGAGCTGTTGTTTTTTTCATGCACATTTTTTTGCTGCTCTTTTATAATGGTGGCCGACTCGCGGCTGGTGGCTGTAAAAAAAAGTACCAGGTTGTTTTCAAGCTCACTCAGGTATTCGGGTTTAATGCGCAAAGGATTCACGATCACTTTATCTTCCTCATAAAATTCCATATAGTTTACGCCGCCAAAGGTGGCAGCATACTGATCCTGCCTGCCACCAGCCAGGTGAATGTCTTCGCGTTCAATCTGGTAAGCATAGTGGGCTATATCGTATTCTCCCAAAGGAAGCTTGAGCATTTCGGCAAAGGCCCCAATAACCGCTACCACCAACGTAGAGGAAGTTCCCAAACCCGAGCCTGCAGGTGCATCTACATAGGTATGCAACTTAAAGCCCTTGTCGGGAAAACCATAATCTGCCTGCACCCGGTTGTACACTCCTTTTAATAAATCGAGCTTGCCATCAAGCGGAAGCTGGCTGCTTTTTTCAAAGCTCAACAGTTCTTTACGGTCTGCCGCATGCAATGTTATTTTATCATCTGAAGTGAGTTCTAAATTGGCATAGGCATATAGCGAAACCGTTGCATTTAATATGGCTCCGCCATACATATCGCAGTAAGGACTCACATCGGTTCCTCCGCCCGCCAGTCCTATCCTTAAAGGTGCTTTACTTCTGTAGATCATCTGGTTATTTGAAAATATTTATGTGCAAATGTAAGAGAATGTGGGGTATCAGCATTCAGCCATCGGCATTCAGCATTCGGCTATCAGCGTTCGGCTATCAGTGGCAGTAATCACTTTCCACCTCCTTACTACTTACCACCTGTCACCTATCACTTCCTTATCCGTGCAACGAATTGCAGTTAACTCTTGTCAGCAAACGCAATAACAAAATTCTATGAAAGGAATCGTTTGCCTGATTATCATGATTGCCGCTATTGCTGCCGGTTGTAAAAAAGGTAATCAGGTAATAGCCGAAGGCACTGTTATGCAGGTGAATGGTTCCGAAGCTTTTGTCAGGATACACAACGCAGACCCGGCGCGTTATTCCTTTTTATGCAATGATCCGTATGTATCTGCTGATCCAACCACACCGGGAAATTCATGCGGAAACTCGGTCATTATTCTCAATTTGCCAGAGGCTTTGGCCGTTGAAGGAAAACAAATAACATTTTCACGTTTTAAAGATAAGGGACCAAAGCCTATCTGGTCGTATGCGTTTGCAGCACATGATATTCTGGTGTATGATGCGAGGGAGAGGTAGGTGAGAAGAAGGCGGAAGGTGTAGGGTGGAAGGTATAAGGTAAGAAGCTGACGGCTGATAGCTCACAGCCTATCAAAACCCCGGGTATAGCGCATGTATCCTTTTCAGCCATTCACTGAAATCGGCTGCGGAAATGGATGTGTTTTCCATGCCCGCTAAACTGAAACGGATGGTGCGGTTGCGGTCGTTTGAAATAAAAATGAAATTACCACCCACATACAGCGAATACTTTTCGGGGATGGTAGAAAGATCAAGTTTGTTGTAGTAATGACCTTCAACAGTATCTACCATAAAATTTGTAAGCACGCTTATATTTTCCATGCCGCAAAATTATCAACGCCCCGCCTCCCGCACAATGGGATTTTTACGATGGAGTATCCCCATAGCAGTCAGATTACATTTGAGAAAGACTATCAGCAATTGAAATTTTTGTCAACTAAACATCACCAAATCGTCAATTAACCTTTCCTTCACCTTGCGCAATGTTCGCTGCAATACCTTTGCCTCAAATCACTCTTTATGAATAACGATAGCAAAGCTTTACCACTTGAAAGCAAAGAAATCCAGATCAAAAAAGAAATTAAATACCTGCACCGCCAGTTTCCCTGGAAGTCGGAAAAGGAAATTGCAGCAGTATTTTCTAAAACAGGAGATGTGAACCGCGAAGCGTTTAAACAACTGAGCGCTGTTCATACAGCAGCCGCAACAGTTGAGGATTAGTTAACCTGTTTTATTCTAACGAGCCATCAGCGATCAGCTTTCAGCTATTACATTCAGATAAAATAACCCTATTCTTTGTTCTTTATTTTTTGCCATGCATAGAAATGCAGGTTGTCAATGATTTTTAATTTACTGAAAGCTGATCGCTGACAGCGTTACAAACATACCTTAGCATTTTATTTTGAATAATAAATTGCAGGCATGAAACCATTTTCCAATCGCATTACCCAACTATTTAACATACAATACCCCATTGTGCAGGCGGGCATGGTGTGGGCAAGCGGATGGAGGTTAGCCTCTGCCGTTAGTAATGCCGGCGCACTAGGGCTGATAGGAAGCGGCAGCATGTATCCCGAAATATTAAAAGAGCATATTCAAAAATGCAAGGCCGCCACTACCAACACGTTTGGAGTGAATATACCACTGCTGTACGCAGATATAGAAAAGCATATAAAGATTGTAATAGAAGAAAAAGTACCTGTAGTATTTACTTCTGCGGGTAACCCTGCTACCTGGACGCCTGTGCTGAAAGATGCCGGTATTAAGGTGGCGCATGTAGTAAGCAGCAGCCGTTTTGCAGCCAAAGCCCAGCAGGCTGGTTGCGATGCCGTAGTAGCGGAAGGTTTTGAAGCCGGTGGACACAACGGAAGGGAAGAAACGACCAGCCTGGTGCTGATTCCTGCAGTTGCAAAAGCGGTAGACATACCCGTTATAGCCGCCGGGGGCATTGCAACCGGAAGGCAGATACTTGCGGCCATGGTGCTGGGCGCCGGGGGCGCACAGTTGGGAAGCCGGTTCGTGGCAAGCGAAGAAGCTTCTTCTCACCCCAATTTCAAAAATGCCGTAACAGCCGCGGGGGAAGGAGATACGATGTTGTCGCTGAAAAAAGTGGTGCCGGTACGGCTGATTAAAAACCGGTTTCAAAAACAAATTGAAGAAGCGGAGCACCGCGGCGCAGATAAAGCAGCACTCATTCAACTGTTGGGAAAAGGACGAGCAAAAAAAGGAATGTTTGAAGGTGAACTGGACGAAGGTGAACTGGAGATAGGACAGGCAGCTTCGCTGATAAATGAAATACTTCCGGCAGCGAAAATTATAGAAAATTTATGGAAGGAATTTGAGGAAGCCCTTGCAAATCCTCTGGGAAATATTTAACTTGGGAGTATGACCAAACAAACCGCCATCGCTGTCTTCTTTATTTTTTCAGCATATGCTGCTTTAGCCAAAGCGCCGGTTGATCCTAAAGAAAAAGGAGCAGAAATGATCAATGGCCTGGTGATAGATATTACCAGTAAAAAGCCGCTTAAAGATGTGAATATTACTGCCATTCTCCACTCCAAAAAAGAAAAAGCTGTTTTTTCCGATGCCAACGGTGGCTATCGTTTTGTAATGCTGAAACCCGGCACCTATAAAATAGTATTTGAAAAAGAAGGATATAAAAAAGTAGTGAAAGAAAAAGTGCAGGTAACTCAAAATGCACCGGTACAAATTAACATTGAAATGCCCGAAATAGAACCGTTTACCGAGCGCGGCCCTTCTGCCTGGCATTTTTTTGATTCGTAAACATTGCCCAATTGTTCAACACAGAAAGCAATCAACAATAGCAGACAACACCTGCTATGCTATTTTCCCAATCCAGCCACAATATTAATGGTGAGCGCCACAACAACAGTATTGTAAGCAAACGCAATCAACGAATGCAGCAATGCCCACCGCCTGATGCGTTTGGAAGCGATCACCACATCCGACACCTGGAAAGTCATGCCAATTACAAAAGAAAAATAAGCAAAGTCCAGGAAGTCAGGCTTTTCCTCGCCGGGAAATTCCAGTCCTTTTTCATTACCGGCATCATACTCGTTTCCATTGTAAAAAAGATGTGCATATCGAACAGTAAAAATGGTATGCACCACACACCACGAAAGTATCATGCCAGCCAGGGCAACCGGCAATTGAATAGCAGACGATCCGGCTTTGCCATCACGTGCCGTAAGCAACAAAACAACAGCCGTCATGCTGGCAAATGTGCATACCAGCAGCAACATAAAAACAACCACACGGCTGGGGTCTTCTTTATCAGCTTCTTTATCAATATGCTGCTGGGGTGTGGTAAAAAACGAAGCCCAGTAAAACGACAACATGCTGATGCAAAATACATTCCACCCTAAAATAATACGGGTGAGTGTATTAATATTCAACCTGTACAAAATAAGAGGAACAGCTACGGCCACTGCCGCGCAAATCAGCAGCTTGTAAATAACATGCAGCCTGTTGATCCACGATAGTTGTATGTGATTAGCAGCATTATTCATGTACTTGCGTTTGTATTTTATAAAGGTTTTCGCGCTATGGTCATTTCGCGTTTACCGGGCGCACCAGGTCTTTTACTAACGGCAAAGCCTGCCGCGGCCATATTTCTTCTTATCTCTCCTTTGCTTGAATAAGTTACCAGCATACCACCGGCTAACAGTAACCCATACATGGCCGAAAATACTTCTTTCGTCCAAAGTTCCGGTTGCGCTGCTGGTGCAAACGCATCGAAGTAGATCAAATGCTGCGTACCTGTTACCGGAAGCTCCTGTACCGGTAAATTAATTTTATGCAATGTAAAACAGGAATGTATTTCAGCATAGCTTCCCCATTGGCAGGCATGCATC
>JBQCGX010000024.1:0-41322 GCA_051955255.1 Agriterribacter sp.
ATACATAAAAAAAACTATTTCAAAACGGGAAATAGTCTTTTCTTTAAAAAAATATTACATAACATCCAAACTCCAGTGTGCGAGGCGAGGACGCCTCGCACAGCAAAGCTGAATTTCGGTCGGCCCGCCCCGGTTAAGCCCTGCAATCCAGTGGACTGGCAAAATACCGGGGCGGTCTGACCGACCAAACAGTTGTCACAGTAGTGTGAGGCGATCAATGGCGTCTAAGGGTTTCTGCTCAAGCTACCAATTAACCAGCAGCTTGAATTGATGCAAATATTTTTTATATTTAATAAACATTTACATCATGTTTAAACAGCTAATTTATGAAACGAATGATTTTTGCACAGCTACTTTTCTTTGTCACATTATTCATTTCTGCCTGTAAAGACGATCAAGCAGAAATTATAAAACCTGAAAGCGCTAAGCGAGTTGGCTCACTGTCAGAAGAAACCAGTCGAATAAAGGAAATCATTGATGCCAACAAGGTTAAGCGCAACACTACAGCCAATGCTCGCACGTATGGCAATGTAACTTGGTATTTTAATCCGTATGGATATCAATACACAGGATCGGCCAATCAGTATTCGTTCCCGGGAAGCGTGTATATCAGTAACGGAAGTAGTTCTCCAGTAGTTTTAGTAATTTCCGGACAACTTTATTTCGACGCTAGTGGTGGAGGTCTAGAGTGCTCTGGGGGAGAAGGACCGTGTTATGTGGAGAACATGGATGATTACACAAATAGTTCCGGGTATCGTGGCGGTAAGAAAATAACAGTGGGCGCTGGAATGACGGCTACCTTTAGCTTTATCGCACAAATAAAAGGAACCGGAGTTGAGGGTTGGTTATCGATTGATCAAATCGCACCCTCTATTGTTCAGGCTAACTGGACCGATGACATTTTATATGTAATCAGGGGAAGCCTGTAGTATGCAGTTATCATTCTGAAAATATAAAATACAGCAAAATAAAAATAGGTTCCGAACCTTTGAAGATTCGGAGCCCATTTGCTCTATAATCCTGTTATTTCTTTAATAAATCTTCTTGCAATCTGCGCATACTCCAACGGGTTGGCTTTGGCTGGGTCTTGTTCTGCCTCTACTACCATCCATCCTTTGTAATGACTGTCTTTGATAACGGCTGCAAGCGCTTTGAAGTCAATACAACCCTCGTTGTCTCCCGGAACGGTGAATACACCATCTTTTACAGCATCGAGGAAGCTCATGCGGTTGTCTTTTACTTTTTGCAGTATGTTGGGACGAATGTCTTTAAGGTGTATGTGAGTGGTGCGCCCGATGAATTGTTGCAAACAGGCTACCGGATCTTCTCCCGCAAAATAAAAATGTCCGCAATCGTAATTAAGCCACACATTTTCCGGATCGGTTTCGTTCAGCATTCTTTCCGTTTCGGCTTTTGTTTGTATGCAGGTGCCCATATGATGATGGAAGGCAAGTTTCATTCCCCGGCCGCGGGCAATTTTGCCAAGCTCGTTCAAACCATAAGTAAATTTTTTCCATTCTTCTGCCGTGTTCAGCATGCCCTTTCCCTCCAACACCGGCACATCTTTTTTGCCCTGGCAACTGTTTCCGGTTTCTCCGCCACCGATTACTTTAGCACCCATGGTTTCTAAAAAATCAAGCAGTTGCGTAAAGCTTTTTTTGTTTTCTTCCAACGACTTAGTAGTAAGTTCATAGCTGTTCCACTGGTTGCAAATTTGCAAGCCACGCAACGAAAGCGCCTTTTTAAGCACATCGGTATCGCGTGGAAATTTGTTGCCTACTTCGCAGCCCGTAAATCCGGCCAGCGCCATTTCACTGATGCATTGCTCAAACGTATTTTCAGCGCCGAGTTCCGGCATGTCGTCGTTGGTCCAGTTGATCGGCGCTATGCCGAGTTGTATGTTTTGAAAGTTCATGTGAGATTAGACAATTTGAAATTTGAGATTTGATATTTTTACACCTATACCCTACGCCTTATACCCTACACCTTCATAAAAATATCCTCTGCTGTTTTTTGTTTTCCTTATAGGTTTCAAATGCTTTTTGCACCATAGGCGAGGTAGACACTTCTGCTACCGGCACCTCCCACCAGGCGTGATATCCCTTTACGGTGCGGTGCAAATGCGTTTCAATGTATACTACGGTTACGCGATCCTGTAAGTGGGCTTCTTTCAAAGCTTCTTTGAACGAAGCAGCATCGGTGGCTTTAAATACTACCGCACCCAGACTTTCTGCATTCTTGGCCAAGTCTACCGGCAACACATCACCACTTAATTGTCCTGTGCTTTCTTCGCGATAGCGGTACTTGGTGCCAAACCTGTCGCTGCCTATGCTTTCGCTCAATCCTCCAATGCTTGCAAAACCGTTGTTGTTGATCAACACAATAGTAAAGCGTATGCCTTCCTGTATAGCAGTAACAATTTCGTTGTTGTTCATCAGGTAACCTCCATCGCCGCATATCACATAAATTTCTCTTTCGGGTGCCGCCATTTTAGCACCCAACCCTGCCGCTATTTCGTAGCCCATGGTGGAATATCCGTACTCCAGGTGAAAATTTTTAGGATTGGTGGCGCGCCAAAGCTTATGCAGGTCGCCAGGGGCACTGCCCGATGCATTGATCATAATGTCTTCTTTGTTCATAAAGCTGTTCAATGCGCCGATTACCACTGCCTGGTCAATGGGAGGAACGCTGCCATTGCCGGTTGCATATATTTCTGTTACTTCATCATCCCAGGCTTTGTTCATGTCGGTTATACGTTTGCGATAGTTTTCGCTCACCCGGTATTCGTTTACCAGGAAGAGCAGTTCATCGAGCGTTGTTTTGGCATCGCCGGTTAATGGCAGGGCATTGTGTTTGTGGGCATCAAATTCGTTTACGTTGATGTTGATGAATTTTACATCAGGGTTTTTAAAGAGTGATTTTGATGCAGTGGTAAAGTCGCTGTAGCGCGTGCCGATACCAATTACCAGATCGGCCTCATTGGCAATTTCAATCGCGTATTTTGTTCCGGTTGCTCCCAGTCCTCCAATGCAGTAAGGTGCATCATACATCACCGATCCTTTGCCTGCAAAAGTTTCGCCTACGGGTATGCCGGTTTGAGAAGCAAATTGATGCAATACTTCGCTGGCACCGCTATAAATAGTTCCGCCGCCGGCAACAATTACAGGTTGTTTAGCAGCCTGAATCCATTCTGCTGCTTTTTTCAACAGGTTAACATCCGGCCTGGAACGGGGAATATGCCATACCCTTTTTTCAAACAGCGCGGCAGGAAAATCATATGCGTGCGTTTGCACATCCTGCGGCATAGACAGCGTAACGGCACCAGTTTCGGCAGGGGAGGTGAGCACCCGCATTACTTCGGGCAAAGCATATATCAATTGCTCAGGGCGGTTGATCCTGTCCCAGTATTTAGATACGGGTTTGAAGCAATCGTTCACCGATATGTCCTGCGAAGTGGCGCTTTCCAGTTGCTGCAATACGGGAGCGGGTTCACGCGTGGCAAATATATCGCCCGGTAATAGCAATACGGGAATGCGGTTGATGGTTGCCAATGCTGCACCGGTAAGCATATTGGTAGCGCCCGGGCCAATAGAAGTGGTGCAGGCAAAAGCGCTGAGTCTGTTCTTTACCTTCGCATAGGCAACGGCGGTATGCACCATCGATTGTTCGTTGCGGCACTGGTAATACCTGAAATCAGGATTTTCCTGCAAGGCCTGTCCCAGGCCCGCTACATTTCCGTGTCCGAAAATGCCGAAGCAGCCTGCAAAAAAAGGTTGTTCAATGCCATCACGTTCAACGTATTGGTTTTTCAAAAATTCAATGGTCGCCTGTGCGACGGTTAATCTTTTTTTCATGAAAGTAATTTTATTGTAGAGTTCAAGCCCCTCCCGCCTCCCCGAAGGGGAGGAGCCCCATTGCACATTCCTCGCTTTCAAAGATTTCTTATAAAAGTTAATGCACTTAATTGTCATTGCATATCATAAACAAAACACCGTGCACCTCCGTGTCTTAGTGTCTTCGTGGTTCAAACCAGAAGCCTCACCTAGCCTCTCCAAAGGAGAGGAACCGCGCCCAGTGCCCCGCTTATTTGACGCTTATTATATCAGGCAGGCACACACGATAAACCACAAACAATAAATTCTAAAATCTCCATGCACCTCCGTGTCTTAGTGTCTCCGTGGTTCAAACCCAAAAGCCTCACCTAGCCTCTCCAAAGGAGAGGAACTGCGCCCAGTGCTCCGCTTATTTGACGCTTATTATATCAGGCAGGCACACCACGATAAACCACAAACAATAAATTCTAAATCTCCGTGTACCTCCGTGTCTTAGTGTCTTCGTGGTTCAAAAAAACACTCCATCAATGTACAGTCCTCGCTTTTAAAGGATTTTTGCCACAAACTGTAAACCAAACCCTAACCCCTAACCCCTAAACTCTTCCCACTCGCTCCCAGCAACTCAAACTTTTTCATGATCACTTCTTTATAGGTTTCCATGAATATTTTGCCGGGTGTGGTGGGGGCAAATTCTTCTGGCTTATCGCGGAAAAACTCCCGGTTTACCATTGTCCATACCAGGCGCATATCGGTAGCAATGTTCACCTTGCAGATACCCAGTTGAATGGCTGCTTTCAATTCAGCTTCCTGAACACCTTTTGCATCCGTTTTTAATTTTCCGCCGGCATTATTGATGCGTTTTACCACTTCCTCACTTACATTGGAACCTCCATGCAATACCAACGGGAAACGTGGTAATTTTTCCTGTATCTCTTTCAGGATATGCAATTGCAACCCCTGTCCGCCCGAAAATTTATAGGCTCCATGACTGGTGCCTACGGCAATGGCTAAGCTATCGCAGTTTGTTAACTGTACAAACCGTTCCACATCTAGAGGATTGGTATAAAACGAATGACTTTCTTCTACCGTCAGATCGTCTTCCACCCCTGCCAATACGCCTAACTCTGCTTCTACACTGATGTTTCTGGCATGCGCTTTTTCTACAACCGCCTTTGTACGGGCTACATTTTTTTCAAAGTCATCGTGCGAGGCATCGATCATAACGGATGTATACCCGTTGCTTTCAATCGCATCCCATATATGCGCTTCATAACCATGATCGAGGTGAACGGCATATACTGTATCCGGGTATATTTCGGCCGCGGTTTTGATCATAGCGAGCAACATCTTTGCATTCGCATAGTCACGGGCAAACGGTGTGGTTTGTACAATGAAAGGCGCTTTGGCTTCCTGCGCAGCAGCAAACAGTCCATGTATTTCTTCCATAAAAAATACATTCACTGCGGCTATTGCATAGCTGCCGTAGCATTTATTGAATAGTTGTTTGGTTGTTAGTAACATTGAATTTATAGTTTTGGGTTTACGGTTTATAGTTTGAAGTAACTACAAACGATAAACAACAAACGATAAACAGATTTACCAGAACGCCGCATACAGCGCTACCAGTATTCCACAAATAATAGTTGCTCCTACTATGAACGAACGGCTAAGACTAAACGATGGCATTTCAATTTTCATTTCGTTGGTATCGCGACGAGGGGCAAGCAAACTTACCCCGATCATCACCGCGCACAAAACCAGAAATACATATCCCATCCTGTTTAAAAACGGTACTTCAGGTATCCAGAACTTAAAAAGTGTAGATAAGGGAACCGTTAACAGCGCCGTAATGAGCGCGGCATTGGCGGTTGCCCGTTTCCAGAACATACCAAAAAAGAATATGGCCAATACACCCGGTGTTACAAAGCTTGAATATTCCTGTATAAACTGGTAAGCTTGTTCGAGTACGCGTAACTGTGGGGCTATTACAGCGGCAATCAGCATCGAGATCCATACGGCAGCGCGCCCTACGCGGATCAAATGTTTTTCTGATGCTTTGGGATTGATATACAGCTTATAAATATCAAGTGTGAAAATGGTGGATATACTATTGGCTTTTCCTGCAAGCGATGCTACAATGGCTGCTGTTAACGCAGCAAACGCTACTCCCTTCAACCCGTTGGGCAACAGGTTCAGCAAAACCGGATAGGCATGATCGGGTTTTACCGTGCCGGCAGCATCTACCATTTCCTGCTGGAACATTCCATTCTGGTGCAGCACAAATGCTGCTATGCCGGGTATTACCACTATTACGGGTACCAGCAGTTTTAAAAATGCAGCAAACAAAATGCCTTTGCGGGCAGTATTGAGATCGGCTCCGAGCGTGCGTTGAATAATGTATTGGTTGCATCCCCAATAGGCGAGATTGTTGATCCACATGGCACCAATGATCACACTCAGCCCGGGCAGATCTTTATAATAGGGATTGTCTTTTTTAAGCACCATATGAAAGTGCGAATCTGCCTGTTCTGTTAAAGTAGAGAATGCGCCGAGTACGGAGCTGTTGCCAAATTGTTTGGCTACCAGGTCGAGCGCCAGGTAGGTAGTAATTAAGCCTCCTACTACCAGCACGATTACCTGTATTACATCTGTATAGCCGATCACCTTCATCCCTCCAATGGTGATGATGACTGCAAAGAGCGACAATGCGATGACGGCTACGGTAAAGTCTACACCGGCTGTAACTTCTAATGCCAAAGCTCCCAGGTAAATAATGGAAGTAAGATTTACAAAAATGTATAGCAGCAGCCAAAACACCGCCATGGTAGTGGCTACGCCACGGTTATAGCGTTGCCGCAGGAACTGCGGCATGGTATAAATTTTATTTTTGAGGTATACGGGTAAAAAGAAAATAGCCACCACAATGAGTGCTGCGGCTGCCATCCATTCGTAAGACGAAATGGCAAGCCCGATGGCAAATCCTGAACCTGACATGCCTATAAAATGCTCTGCGGAAATATTGGACGCAATGAGCGAGGCACCAATTGCCCAAAAAGTAAGCGAACCCTCTGCCAGGAAAAAGCCAGAGGCAGTATCTGACTTGTTGGTTTTCTTTTTATAGATCCAGTATCCATAAAAACAAATAATGGCAAGGTAAAGCGCGAATACAATGTAATCTAAAGTGTGCAGGCCTGGCTGATTCATCGTTAGATGTATGATTTGAGATTTGAAGCCCCTCCTAACCTCCCCAATGGAGAGGAACACTGCGCACAAGGCCAGGTTTACAAGGAGCTTTTATTAATAATACACTATTACAACTATAAACAACAAACTATAATAGTTTGGGTCTTCTTATCATCGCACCACTATAGCCGAAAAACTATTAAGCAACCGTTGTTGATATGTAAGTAACGCTTTTTTATGCAGAAAGCATGGATGCTGCTTTTTTTCTTTCTGCACCGTTGATCACTTCTGCAATTTTAACGGGTCTGCCTTCCTGCAACGACACGCCTGCTGCCAACCCAATTACCGTTGCCATCAATCCATCGTGTGCGTCCACCGGTGAGGGGGTGTTGTTCAGCACACAATCCACAAAAGTCTGAATGCAGGAACGATAAGCTCTTTCGTACCGCTCTAAAAAGAAATGCAGTGGCAAAGCACTTTTTCCGCCTGCGTTGTCGTATTGTATTACGTTATCAGGCGTATTGTTTTCTGCTTTCGCCATTCCATTTGAACCAAATACTTCCAGCCGCTGATCGTACCCATACACCGCCTTACGACTGTTATCGATGACACCTATGGCGCCATTTTCAAATGTAAGCACTATCACGGCAGTGTCAATATCATTGTATTGTTTGATGCGGGGATCGATGAGCGCATCGCCTTTTACATATACTTCGGTTACTTCGCTGCCGGTAATAAAGCGGGCCATATCAAAATCGTGTATGGTCATGTCGAGAAACAGACCGCCGGATACTTTTACATATTCCAACGGGGGAGGAGCGGGGTCGCGGCTGGTGACGCGGACGATATGTGGTTCACCCACAGAGCCATTCAATACCAGGGAGCGCACCTGTGCAAAATTGGGATCGAAGCGACGGTTGAAGCCGAGCATCAGTTTTACATTATTTTCCTCCACTGCTTTTTGGGCGGCATTGATAGCGTCGATGGTAACGTCTAACGGCTTTTCGCAGAAGATATGTTTTTTTGCCTTTGCAGCCGCAATGGTATATGGAACATGTTGCGGAGTGGGAGCGCATATGATCACTGCTTCCACGTCGGGATGATTGATCACATCTTCGGCGCGGGTGGTGGTTGCCACGCCTGCTTTTTTGGCTGTTTCGTGTGCTGCTTCGGAAACATCAGAAGCAATCACTACTTCTGCATTGGGCGTATGATATAATAAATTAGCCAGGTGAATCTGACCAATACGTCCCAGACCAATGACACCGGTTTTTAACTTTTTTGACATAAAGTGGGAATACAATTTATGATGTATGATTTTTGATTTGTGATTGAAAGCCGGCCTGAATGCATTCGGGCCGGGGAAGCAACACTGCTCAACAGCCTTGCTTATTTAATATCGTTTATTTTATTTAGTCCTGTTTAAATGTCTCGGCAGCCCCCGCCTCCCCGAGGGGAGGAGACCAGCACACAAGGCCAGCTTTGCAAGGAGTCTATCATAAATTTCTTTTACTACAACTATAAACAACAAAACGTTAAACACCAAACCTCCTTACCACTAGAATTTCCTTGTCCATTCTTTCAGCCACCTCTCAATTACCACTTTGGTTTGAGTGAAAAATTCAACCGCATGTTTGCCCTGACCGTGCAGGTCGCCAAAGAAACTTTCCTTCCAACCGCTGAAGGGAAACTGCGCTACGGGCGCTGCTACGCCTATGTTGATGCCGATGTTCCCGGCATCGGCTTCGTTCCTGAACTTGCGTGCATGCAAACCGCTGCTGGTAAAAATACAGGCCATATTACCGTACCTGTTGTTGTTGATATAGGCAATGGCTTCGTCGATGGTATTGATATGGGCAAGGCTCATTACCGGGCCAAATATTTCGGTGCCCGCCAGTTCTCCATTCAAAGGCAGTCCTTCGATAATGGTTGGCTGAATGAAATTCCCTTTCTCATATCCCGGTATTTTAGCCTGACGCCCGTCTACCAATAATTTACCACCCTCGGCGATGCCTTTATCGATCAGTCCGTTGATGCGCGTTTTGCTTTCGGGCGTAATAACGGGGCCCATCAACACACTTTCATCTAAACCAAAACCAGTTGTTCTTTTCTTTGCGCCTTCTACCAGGCTTTCGGTAATATCTTTATGATCGCCCACCGTAATAATGGTAGAGGCGGCAAGACAACGCTGACCAGCACAACCGTACACACTGTCTACCACTATTTGGGTGGTAACATCTATGTCTGCATCAGGTAATATGATAACAGGATTTTTTGCGCCGCCCTGTGCCTGCACCCTTTTGCCATTGGCTGCTCCTTTGCTGTATACATAACGGGCTACGTTAGACGAACCTACAAAGCTGATGGCTTTGATGCCCGGATGTTCCAGCATGCCGTCTACAATTATTTTACCGCCATGCACCATATTGATGACGCCGGGGGGAAGATCGAGCTTGTGTACCAGTTCCATTACTTTGGTCATGGTAAGCGGCACTTTTTCCGAAGGCTTAATGATGAAGGTATTGCCACAGGCAATGGCATATGGCAGGAACCAGAAGGGGATCATTCCCGGAAAATTGAAGGGAGAGATGCAGGCGCATACTCCTAATGGCTGACGGATCATGTATTCGTCGATGCCGGTAGCAATGTCTTCAGAAAAATCGCCCTGCATCAGGGCGGGTATACCACAGGCATTCTCTACGTTTTCGATGGCACGTACCCATTCGGCTTTTGCTTCCACATATGTTTTGCCAGACTCAAGGGTGATGGTGCGCGACAATTCGTCGAGGTTCTCTTCCAACAAACGTTTCAACTGGAACAAGTACTGTATGCGTTTGCCGGCAGGAATTCTTTTCCAGGTTGCAAAAGCCGTTTCTGAAGATTTAACAGCAGCGTCCACATCGGCCGAAGTTCCCACAGGCACCTGCGCCATCACTTCCTGGCTTGCAGGATTCACCACGTTCCAGTAGTCTGTCGCGCTACTGGACACCCATTGACCGTTAATGTAGTTTTGTAATTTATTCATTAGATAACTATTTATAATTTGAAATTTGAGAACAATCTCCGCAAATGGTTTATGATTTTCGATTCTTACAATTTCTTAAAAGGAACAATATCCAACAGCCAATCTCAAATCATAAATCAAATTTTACAATCCTCCCCGTTCGTTGGTAAACTGCATCACTTCTTCGAGCGTGGGCATAAAGTTGGCGCAGCCTTCTCTTGTTACAATAATGGCTCCGCAGGCGTTGCCCATGCGCACACTTTTATACAGATCCCAACCATTGAGGTAACCGTAAGAAAATCCCCCGGCAAACGCATCGCCCGCACCTAATACGTTCAGTACTTCCACCGGAAATCCCGGCACTTTTATTTCGCTCTTTCCTTTTTCAAAAATGGAAGCACCTTCTTTTCCTCTTTTTACGATCAGTGTATCTACACCTGCCGCTACAATATTTTGTATCGCCTTTTCGATGTTGCCCTTAATTTCCGGTGCAGAAATTTGCTGGTGTTTGATGGATACCTGGTTGATATTGGTGAGGTATGCCGCCAGTATTTCTTCTTCGGTACCAATTACAATATTGAATTGTGGCAGCAGCGTGCGGATCACTACGCCAAAGGAGCGAGGATCGTTCCACTGGTCGGCACGAAAATCAAGATCAAGTATTTTGGTTACCTTATTTTGGGCAGCTATTTCCAGCGCATACATCATGGCAGTGCGACTGGGGTCTTTGCTGAAAGCCGTGCCGGAAAAAACCGCTGCTTTAAAATCGGCAAAAGGTATTTTGTCTACATGATCGAGATTCAGGTGAATGTCTGCACAATTATCGCGATAGTACACCAATGGAAACCTGTCGGGCGGCTCAATGCCGAGTATTACTGCCGAACTGCGGGTACCCTCGATAGTGGGTATAAAATCGGTGACAACTCTTTCCTGCTGTAAAAAGTTTTTGATAAAAGCACCTACCTGGTCGTTGCCAACGCCGGTGAGGATGGCTGTTTTTAAACCCAGCCTGGTAGCGCCTACGGCTATATTGGTAGGGCATCCGCCCACAAATGCATTGAATGCGCTGATCTCTACAAATGGTTTTCCTACATTGGCAGAATAGAGATCAATAGAAGAGCGTCCTATGGTAAGCAGATCGTATTGTTTAGTCATTTGTTATTTGAGAGCCCCTCCCAGCCTCCCCGAAGGGGAGGAGATCAGTGCGCAGTTACTTGCTTATTTAAAATTGTTTACTTCCTACTTAGCTGTTTTTTTGTTAGCGTCAATAAATAAATCAACCCCAGCCATCAACCCTCCAACCTTTGTGTACCTCCGTGCCTTTCGTGTCTTTGTGGTTCAAGGTTTCTCGCAACGGTAAACCCTAAACCACAAACCCTTCACTACAAACTTCTTCCGTTCATTTCCGCTGTTACCATTGGCAACCTGGGGTCTTGTCCTTTCCACGTGCCGAATATCCATTCCTGCTGCGGGTCGGGCGTATTGGCGAGCGACTGATCGCTGCCAGCCAGGAAGTTCAGGTAATACACATTGTATCCATGCCCTGCCACAACCGGATGATACCCTTCGGGAACCAGTACCGCTTCGTTGTGATGTACTTTTATTACTTCGTCCAGCGAACGGTCGTCGTTGTATACCTGCTGAATGGCAAACCCATTCGGTTTGTCTATTTTATAAAAATATATTTCTTCCAGGTCGGCTTCCAGCAGGCTGCCGTTGGCGTCTACCTTTCTGACATCGTGTTTGTGTGCGGGGTAAGAGCTCCAGTTGCCAGAAGGCGTATACACTTCCACACAAACTATTTTATGGCAATCAAAGCCCGGTTGCAGCAGGCTGTTGATCTGCCGGTTGGCGTTGTCTCCACCTCTGAATTCAATGGCGGCTTCGTCGGGTTGTTTTAAATAAGCGGGATGATCTTCGGTGGTGGCTACCCAGCAAATGGCTATATCGGTGTTGTTAGCTGTTGCTGTTAACGTAAAGCTGGTTCGGCGGGGAAGATAGAGTGTATGCGCAATGCCGCTGAAAACATCTTTGCGGCCATTGGTCGTTTCCCATTCGCCTTTATCGGATCTTACTTTAAAATTTCCGCCCAGCAATACAATGCAGTATTCATATTCTCCGGTGTTGTTGGAGAACGATTCGCCTGAGCTAAGTGTCCTGGCTTCGAAATTCAAATATTCCCAACCGGCTTTTTCTGCCGTAAGGTGATGATAGATATTGCTGCCCGAAGATGGTTTAACAAGCAAAGATTCGTTGGACATTCCTGATTTTTTACAGGTGGTAAACTTAGGATTATAATTCTATTTAAAATGAGCACATCAGCCGCAAACGTTTGAAATTTTTTGAGTAAGAAAAAATAACGGAACTTGGGCGCGATTCGTTCCACAGAAACCATGAGTAAGCCAGTAACGATTAAAGATATCGCCAAAAAATTCAAATGCTCTCCGTCTACCGTATCGAGGGCATTAAACAATCACCCGTCTATAAACGAAGATACAAGGCGTAACCTGCAGGAGTATGCTCAAAAAGTTGGCTATCAGCGCAACCAGGTATCGCTTAGCTTATTGAATAAAAAAACAGCCATAGTGGGGGTTATTGTGCCTACTATCAATAATTATTATGAATCGGCTATTATTGAGGGACTGGATGCTGTGTTACAGCCCCTGGGCTACACGCTGAATATCTGCGTTACGAACGAACAATACCTGTTGGAGCTGGAGTATGTAGAAAAGCTGCTGTCTAACAGGGTAGAGGGACTGTTTCTTTCCGTGTCGCAGGAAACGTATGATTCCGGGCATTATGAACATCTTGAAAGCGTGGTGAGGCGGGGTATTCCGCTTGTTTTTATAGACAGGGAATACGAGGGCTTTGCGAGTGGCAGCGTTACCATTGACGATTACCATGGTGCTTTTGCCGCGGTAGAACATTTAATAAAAACCGGCAGAAAACGGATTGCGCATTTGAAGGGTCCGAATGGGATGGCTGTAGCAGAACAGCGTTTCCGGGGCTATATCGAGTGCCTGAAGCAGTATGGGTTACCGGTAGATGAAACATTGATCATTAACACCAATTTTAAGGTGGAGAGTGCAGTGAATCCTACCAAACAATTGCTGGAGCTTACCCCCAGACCGGATGCTATATTTGGGGTGAACGACCAGGTGGCTATTGGTGCCATGAAGGTAATACGCGATAGTGGTTTAAAGGTGCCGGGTGATATAGCGGTTGCGGGGTTTGATGATTCGCCTATCTCTGCCTATATATCACCATCGCTTACATCGGTGGGTAGACCGGGTAGAAAAATAGGCATGGAGGCTGCTAGGATATTTTTAAATCATGAGCAGGCAGAAGAAAAGGAAAATATTGCAGAGCATATTGTATTGCCGTCGGAGTTGATTGTAAGGGAATCGTCGGGAATTTGAGATTTGTAATTTGAAATTTGAAAGATGAATCGTACAGTAGATCTATTCAGGAAGACAGCTTTTATAGAAGGGATTTCTTACTTGTTGTTGCTTTTTATAGCCATGCCGCTGAAATATTTTTTTGATCTTCCACTTGCGGTAAAGTACGTGGGATGGGTGCATGGCGTTTTGTTTATTGCTTATGTGGCGCTGCTTCTTGCCTGCTGGGTAAAATACAAATGGACTTTTAAACGGGTGTTCTTTTTCTTTATCGCCTCGCTATTGCCTTTTTTGCCTTTTGTGGTGGAAAAGCAGTTGAAGAGGGAAGACGGAAGGAGCCGCCCATCCTAACCTTCCCGAGGGGAAGGAACCCTTCGCTCAGGGCCGGCTTGTACTTAGCATGTGATTTTATTCATGCTGATTGCTGGCAGAAATGATCTATGTTTCTCGACCTTATTTTCTTGGATCTTGCTTACTTGGTTCTTGTATTTTAGTTTTCCTCTTATTCTTTGTCTGTCCATTCCCCGGTCCATCCTTTAAACATATCCTTCTTTTGCCCGGTTTTAATAACGGCACCTGGTTGTTTGTTGTATGCTAAATCGTGTATCTGGAATTGTTTGGTACCGGGGTTATGGCTGATACAGATCCAGCCGTAATGTTTTTTACCGCGAATGTTGAGCGATATACCAACATAACGCTTTTGTTTGTCTATCCACAGCCCGTTGAATTCCTGGGTGTTGCCATCGTCCATAATGGTGGCCAGGTAGCCTTTTTCCAGTGGTTGGGTCCAGTTGCGATCGCCGGTAGCATTTTCAAAAATGGTGTAACCTTCTTTCAGGGGGCTCGACCAAAAGCCAAAGTCACCAGTGCTGGCTTGTGTTGATACAATAGTACTATTGCCCGATTGGGAGGGGGCTGATACCGTGAGCACGAGGTAGGGTTTGTCGTTGGCTTCCATAAGCACGCTGTTGAACAAAATATCCGGAGCTTGTTTACTCTCAATATATAAAGACACGGGCTGTTTATAGCCAAGCGTTTGGTTCACTTCCCTGTATACAATTGATCCTTCACCGGGAGGTATCCTGGGAATATTGTCTTTATTACATGCTGTTGCAATTAAAACAATTGCCAGCATGCTTATTATTTTATAGTTCATGTTATTGCCTTATACCAATAATGACAATTAGTGATTCATAAGCGTTACATGAGAAGGTTGCTTATTGTATGAATTGTTCATAGTTGTGTATGAATGGTAGCTGAACCTTTATCAACCGTAATCATGTTTGTACAAAATGCAAAAAAGGCAGCCATAATCGACTGCCTTTTTACGTTTTATTGTTAAATCTTATTTCAACACTTTTATCTTAATATTCCGATAACTCACTTCATCTCCATGATCCTGCAATAAAATCCTGCCTTCTTTCGCTTCTCCAAAATTTTGCCAGTTCTTGTATTTGCTTTTAGCTACCAGGTCACGGTAGTGTTGCGATCCTCTTTCATACTCCAATACTTTTACGCCATTCAGGTAATGCTCTACATGATTGTTAGGATATACTACAATCCTGCCGGTATTCCATTCGCCCGGCGGATGTACAAAGCGGTCATCCTTTTTGGCGGTGATAAGGTCATATAATGACGATAAGGTTCTGTTGCCTCCAATGCCCTGTTTGGCATCAGGATGATTTTTATCGTCGAGCACCTGGTATTCGAGCCCAATTGCAGAGCCGGAAGTAACTTCAGACAGGGTTACAAAATATTTTACGCCGCTGTTGCCACCGGTAGACAGCTTGAAGTCGAACGACAGGTCAAAAGCACTGTACAAATCGGTGGTTACAATATCGCCGCCATTGGCAGATTCCTGTCCTTTAGAAGATAAAACGGTAATACTGCCATCTTCAATCTTCCATCCCTTTTCAGGAAAACCATTTAGCTTAGCCCCTTTCCAACCTTTGGTGCTTTGTCCGTCAAACAACAGTTTCCAGCCATTTTTCTTTTCCTCGTCAGTAAGCGTATTATTGGCAGTGCCTGCTGCATAAATATTTGCGGGGAATGCTGTAGGTTTGATGTTGCCCGTTTTTATCCTGATATTTCTCCACTGTATTTGTTTGCCAGCCTCTGTATTTTTCCCGATGCTGTGCACCTGCAGGGCAATAAAGCCAGAAGGGTCAGCGCCGTCTATTAAAAAACTCGCAGGTGTGTTGTTGATCCAGGTTTTAATGGTATTGCCAATGGCTTCGATCCGCACTTTATTGAAAGCTCCTTGTTTATATGCTTTTTTAGCCGAACTGTTTAAATCCAGCGGATACAACCAGCCTCTTCTGCCTTCATCGTATACGCCGCCCGTCCATGCCCGTGCCGAACCATCGAGCTCGTACTGATAGCCAAACACCTTGCCCTTGCCTTTGTTGCCTGCAGGATCATAATGGCTCCTGAACTGGATACCTGAGTTGGTGGCGCTATCAGGAAGTTTTACTTCCAGTTCCAGCACAAAGTCGCCATACTCCTTGTCGGTAACCAAAAAACTGTTGGGAGCGCCCGCTACTGTAGTACCAGTAATTTCATTTTTTTTGACCTCGTATTTTGCTTCACCACCCAACTGTTTCCAGCCTGTCAGGTCTTTTCCGTTGAACAAGCTTACCCATTGACCGTTTTGTGCATGTAAGGTAAACGTGGCAAGCATTGCGCAACTAAATAAATAATAGATTTTTTTCATGTCAATAGTGCTATGATTTTTGAAGTGTGCTAATGTAAAGAAATAACAAGAAATAAATTGCAAGAACCAAATAACAAGAAATAAATACAAGAAACAAAATCACAAGAGCCAAAATCTCAAACGGCAAGATGTAACAGTGTTTTTTGAGTTTGCTTCCTGGATCTTGGCTCTTACTTCATGGTATTTGCGTTTTCACGGCATAGCAGTTTCCTTTATGCCCTTCATCAATGTTTTCCACGACATATGGAACATTGACCGCGTGGTATCTCTTTCAAAATGAATGTTTGCTACCCTTGGTGGCTTGTCGCGGGTAGGATTGTCGTCCTTAACGAGCATATTGGCGCCAAGACTTACCAGCTTTTTCTTTTTCAGCTCATGGGTTTCTTTGTCTTTTTTCAGCACCGAAATTTTCAGATCGTTGTATAATATTTTAACCGTTCCCCCCATGCCATAATCATCTGCCTTAAAGTCGAAGTTGAGTTTATTGATTCTTCCTTTTTCCACTTTGGCACCGCCTAAAGGCACAATAATTTCATTAGCGGCCCTGGCATCCATGCTGCCTAACGATCCTCTTACATCAAAGCGTCCTTTAGGATTTGCAATGTAAAACGTCCAATGCGTTTGTACCGGGTATTTGTGCAGGAATATTGCATTAACATCTGCTGTAAGCAAATTGTTTTTTTTGATCAGCGATTTTTTATTGGTGATGTTCCGGAATGTGCCGTTGAGGTTTTCAAAAATCACCTTACCAATCTTTTGCACAATCCTTCCTTTCTCCTTGTATTCAACATAGGTATTCTTTAATATTAATGCATTCAGTTCAACCGGAATAGGTATGTCGGTCAGGCGTTGTTGTGGGTAAGTGCCGATCCTGCTTTTCCCATCGGGGGGCAACGTCATGTCCCTGTATATTTTTACAGACGAGTTGGTGAGCACTATATTATCTGCCAGGATATTTTCATTGAATAATTCGTGGAAGTTGAGTTGATTGATGCTTATGTTATTGAGGTGAATATTAAATCTGTCTGCCTGCACTTCCTTTTTCCTCGCATAAGCCTCTTCGTCTAAAGCAGGAATCACTTTGAAACTTTTGGCATGAGCCATTTTCTGTTCCGATTGCAGTTGTATGCTGTCTATTGCAAACGTATAAAGCTTGTTCGGCGTTGACCACGACAGTTTGCTGCATTCGATGTTTATGTATTTCGCAAACATCAGGCGGGTAGTATCATGGTTAGACAGGCTGTCGATAGCAAGGTCGCGTAACATAATATGAGTATCCATCAGCAGCAGCTTTTGTCTGCCCGTTTTCAGGTCGCGCGTTATGATCTGCGCACCGGTAATAAGCAGGGTGTCAATTTTAATTTGTTTAAGTTCACCCAGTATTTGCCGGTATACTTCGTTGGTAGGTACACTTTTCGACGAATCTTCTCCTTTCCTTGTATACAGGATGTCGATAACCGGTTTGTTAATGTGCAGTTTTGAACCCGCAATTTCGTTATTAAGCAACGCTTGTGGAGTTTTTACCCCGGTTGCCGTAATAGAAGGAATTTCGATGTGGAACAATATGGGTGGTTCCTCGTTTTGTTGTTGAAGTACTTTATACTGCGCTGAATCGTACAGCAGGCTCATGTTGGTGATAGACAGATACCCCGTTACTTCGTCCAGCTCCATGTCGTCGTAATGTATATTGTACAGCCTGTTACTTTTTTCATATACGGTAGATTTAACCTTGTTGCGTATAAAGCCTTTTTTGATGGCATTCCAGTATACGATGGTGAGGGTAATGCCTGCAGCAAGTACAAGCAATATAGAGCCGGCTATAATCTTTCCTTTGGGTGTAGCCGTTGCCTTTTTAATTTTAGTACGAAGGGGCAGCATGCAGGTATGGTTGCAATTTATGTTCCAGTAATATACCGGATTTGAGGGAAAATGCCTTTAATGCCGAAGTTTTGCGCGGCGGCTTATACAATGCTTAATTTTGACCATGCAATCTTATATAAGAACAGCTACCGTACAGGAATTAAAACAAGAGCTGCAAACCATTGCTCCGGCCAGGCTTACCAGCCTTTGCCTGCAGCTTGCTAAATATAAAAAGGAGAACAAGGAGTTGCTGACCTTTTTGCTTTTTGAAGAAGATGAGCTTGACGGTTATATGGCTTCGGTAAAAAAGGAGATCAGCTTCCTGTTTGCTGATGTAAACAGTTCCAATCTTTACTTCGCCAAAAAAACAATCCGGAAAATTTTACGCATTGCCACTAAACACATTCGTTATACCGCCTCTGCCCAGGCTGAAGTTGAACTGCTGCTGCATTTTTGCGAGTGTTTAAAGTTATCTGGAATACCCTATAAAAAAAGTACTGCATTACACAATCTCTACTTGCAACAGCTTAAAAAAATTGCTAAGGCAATAGCTGCTATGCACGACGATCTGCAATACGATTATCAAAAGAAATTAAGTGCGTTGGAGGAATAAAACTGCGACTGGGGAGAATAAAAAAAAGCAACAGAAAATGAACAATAATTTCGGGAGGTTGTAAGGGATAAAGGCCCGGGAATAGTTGTTGTGTGCTTCCACACATTCATTTTCTGTTGCAATTCGCGCAATGCTTTAATTGGACGGTTTAAATACACTGCTGTTTTTAAAAGGTATCGGATTTACATCGGTTTCTCATAAGATCTTGTGGTTTTTCAGCGGATAGATTTTTCATAGTCGGATTTTTTGTTTGGTTTCACAGGATAGATTTTTCTAGGTTCATTGGATTTGGTTCTTCAGGATCGGATCTGTATTGGTTTTCTCAAAGGATCTGGTGGTTTTTCGAGGACGGATTTTGAAACGGTTTATCAAAGGATCTGGTTCTTCAAGGATCTGGATTTGGATATGGATTCATTGGATTTGTTACACAAAGAAACATCCCTCCAGCGAGAAAAAAAACAGTTGCAACATCCATTGTTTTGTAGCGCTGGCACTACATTATAGGAAAAATACGAAGCATGGTTTTTCAGGCGAATCGTACAAAAGACATATAAGTAGCAATATTGCTTATAGGCTATAAGGGGAAACGAATAAACATTACGACAAAAGCCGATGCTGTGCACAATTCAGCATCGTAAATTCACGAACCATTCGCGTGGCGGTGCAATTGCAGTTTTTACTATATTTCTGAGATTTATTTGAGTTACATCAACAAGATTCTTTAAAAATGAAGACCGTATTTTTACTGTTTTTCTCTAAAAACACGTCATTTCATTGATTTTCCGCAATGCGTTCAGCAAGGGATTTGATGAATTGAGAAGGGTTTTTGCAGTGCATTGTAATAAAAGGGCGGCTACCTTTGCCTTCTTTTTATAAAAAACGATTAATAAAATACATGATCATACCCGAAAATAAACTGGTTGTAAAAAAGTCAACCCTGCCCGGCGCAGGAAAAGGCTTATTCACTAAAATTCCTATTCCCCGGGGAACAAGGATTGTAGAATATAAAGGGGCGGTATCGAAATGGAACGAGTTGGGAGAAGAGGAAACAGACAATGGTTACCTGTACTATATAAGCCGGAGCCATGTAATCAACGCCCGGCCGTTTGTAAAATACCTGGGCAGGTATGCAAACGATGCCCGCGGGCTGCAGCGGGTAAAAGGCATACGAAACAATGCACAATATGTGGTGGATAAGAAAAAAGTGTATATAGAATCCGTACATCCCATACCTGCCGGTGGAGAAATATTGGTGGCGTACGGAAAGGAGTACTGGCAAACCATTCGCAATAACCTGAAGATTATGAAAGGAGGATAATCTTTGCAAGGTTGTTTGGCAGGGAGTGAGTACGCAGCATATAATAATTATGAGTTCCTAATCCTTGTCATTCTTTATAAAACATCCCGGCATACATTGTATTAAAATCCTTCCTTTATTTTTCCATTCACCAGGTATCCGCAAATTTTCATGCCCGCTTTAAGTAAAGTGGTTTTAGAAGCTTTGTTACGGATATTACAACGGGCTGCCGGTACCCGGTTAATGGCATAAGCCTTTTTTTTAAGTTCCTGCACCATCAGGGTTCCAAAGCCTTTTTGCCTGTGTATTTCCGCCACGTGCATGTAAATATCCGCAAAAGGCATATTATAGTTAAGCATCAGTCCACCGTCCGCAACAATCATATCATTGTATAAGAGCAACTGGTCGCCGCAATCTTCAGGCACATTGTCGGTTGATTCCCTGGTCCGGAATATGGTATTCGCAATTGTAAAATGAGTAGTATAGTGATCTTCGAAGAGGATGGACTCTGCATTAATATTTTCTGCAAATTCAAATAACAGTTCAGGCAATAGTTTTTCGTTGGTTTGGCATTGAATGTATGTTGCATTGCATGCCGCTCTGAATACCGGAAACACCAGGTGAGCATATTTTTCGTAAGCCGGCAATAAAAAAAACTCAAAAATTGCGTCCCTGTCCTGCCTGTTATTCATTCCCCAAACCGATCCATAGCCAATTTTTTCATCGTTGCAGTAAATCATATACGAATCAGCCCAGCCATAATCGTGACACTTGTTATGTACAAACTGAAAGTTGTTTTGCTGAAGAAACAATAAGCGAAACGGTTTTATTGCTTCAGTGTTCGTTTTAATTACTGAAAAATGCATATAATTTTCGCATACATTTTATCATAGTAAGATAACTCTTTTTTGCTTTTTTCTTTACATTCTGAATGTTGTATTCGAAACAGAAATAATGCTATGGAGTTGTAACGCGATGCAAGTTCGCAGGTCCCTATTCGTAGATAGTCCGGTTTTTTGCTGAATCGTTTAAGTCCGCTGCTTTCAGTAAAATAAAAATCCCCTGTAGAAACAGGGGAAACAATGGTTTTTAACCATTAAACCTTATCCTATGAAAGGGCTAAAAATAGCGTATTTTTTACACACTCAGCCTAATTTTTTGCTGACTTTTTTTTAGAGAGCGTCAAATTTGTTTTTCTTATACGGATTTTACAGTCCAAATAGCGGCTGTTTTCTTTAAAATATCTTTAAAAATTACAGCAAGGAATTAATGTTTTTGAGAGGGGAGTATATGATCAACCGGGTAGCTGGTATACAACCCATAGGGTGGGATGCTTTAGCAATTCCTGGTAAGATGCAAGGAGCGATCGGGCAGCAGGAAAGTGTGTTTTTAAAAAAGCGCATCTCCTGTAAAAACAGGAGATGCGTGGTTAGAACCATTAAATAACCTATGAAGAGATTTCTAAAAATAGGTGCAATGCGATACCGTTATGATCTTTTTCGACCAATTGCCTGCCAGGCTTCGATGAATGAATACATTCTTCGGTTATCTGGTAACCAGCGAGCTATCTAAAACACGACGATCTTGTGGATGACACTTTGCTATGAAGCGTGTAGTATTGGCGTGGGAGAGACGAGTAAATGCGAGTTAACTATGCCTTTTGTTTGCTGAGCGCTATTTTCTTTTTAACAGGTTTTAATTGTTGTTGTCGAACAGCCTCCAGTCCTTTTGCCAGGGCCTTGCTTGCTTTGCGTACACTTTCTTCTACTTTTTTAGATCCCTTTCCGTTGTTGAGCTCTTTAAAAGTTGTCAACAGCTTTTTAATAATGCCCATGCGGGTTTTCCGCTTTATGGTTTTTTTGTTATCCATAGTTATATTTTAGTCATACAAACATAACAATTTGGTAACATGTGCAATGTTAAGTTTTGCCGTGATTGACCCCTATACAGTGCCGTTGTATAGATGGTGCAGGACGCTGGAATATGGGCGGGGTCATTATTTTGCAGTACCACAGGTCAAACCAACCCCAAACATGGTAAATTGGGACTGGTATACAACCTGTTGAGAGATTGATACCGATTTTCATAAAAATACATTTTATGCTCAAGCCAATATCGGCCATTGTTATTATGCTGGTGGTTGCATCAACCATCGTTAAAAGCCAGCCCTCCGGTTCTCCCAGAATTGTAAACATTGTGAACTTTATCCGGCAACTTGAGCCCCGCGATGCAGCCATAACCGAAGATGTTTTGCTGGAAACGGTGCGGTCGCAGATCAACCTGTTTTCCAGGTATAACCTGCCCGCCAGCTACCTGTTGCAATACGATGCATTAATAAATCTCCGCTATCAGCAACTGTTGAAAGAGCATTTGAATCCAGGCTCAGAAATAGGCGCCTGGTGGGAGATAACCCAGCCGCATGTAGAAGCGGCAGGATTAAAATGGCGCGGCAGATATCCGTGGGACTGGCACGCCAATGTTGGTTTTTCAACCGGTTACACGCCGGCTGAGCGCGAAAAGCTGGTGGATGTATATATGGAGAAATTCAAGTCCGTTTTTGGACGTTACCCCGAAGCCGTTGCATCGTGGTTTATAGATGAACATACCCTTGCTTACCTGTACGATAAATACCATATAGTGGCATCTGCCAACTGTAAAGACCAGGTTGGAACGGATGGATATACATTGTGGGGTGGCTACTGGAACCAGGCTTACTATCCAAGCAGGCAGAATGCCTATATGCCCGCACAAAATGCACCATCGCAAATAGGAGTACCCGTGTTCCGGATGTTGGGCAGCGATCCCATTTACCAATACGACAGCGGGCTGGGTGGCGAAATGTCGGGTGTAATATCGCTGGAACCCGTATATAAAGGCGGGGGAGGAGACAGCTCCTGGGTTCGCTGGTTTATGAGATCGATTGCCGAGGAACCCTGTTTGAGTTTTGCTTATACGCAGGCGGGACAAGAAAATTCTTTTACCTGGCAAGCCATGAAAAAAGGATTGGAACTTCAGGCGCCTTTATTCGATTCGCTGCGCAATGCCGGTAAAATAAAAGTAGAAACGCTTTCAGCTTCCGGCAAATGGTTTAGCAGTCAGTATACAGTTACCCCGGCTACAGCCGTAACTGCGCTTACTGATTACCGTAATGAAGGCAATAAAACAGCATGGTACAACAGCCGCTTTTACAGGGTGAACCTGTTATGGAAAGGAAACAGCTTTCGCTTTCGCGATATACATTTGTTCGACGAGCGCGTAGTATCTCCCTATCTTAAAGCGCCGGGAACCTCCACGCAATGTATATATAAAACCCTGCCAGTGCTCGACGGATTTGCGTGGAGCGATACCAATCATTTAGCAGGCATCCGCATCCTGCAACAACAAACGGGCGGAACCATGAAGGAAGTTAGCTGCAAAAATATAGAGGTGAGGGAACTGGCAGGCAATGTGCTGGAAGCAACCTGGCAAACAGACGGAGCTGCGTCTTTCCGCATTTTGTTTTACGAAGATCGGTTTGAAGTCAGCTCTTCCGGCAATCAGAAATGGTTGATGGAATATACCGTTGCGCCCGGCAAATCACTTCCCTTTACAGAAATAGGAAAGCAAACAATAAAAGCCCGCTTCAATAATTTCGACTACCGCCTGCGTTGCAGCAGTGGCACTTTTAAAAAGGGGAAAACAAATACTTCCGTATTCACCATTGTTCCCAATGCCAACCGCATTGTGGTGGAGACGGGGGAAAGGGGGGAAAGGTGAAAGGTATAGGGTGAAGGGTGTAAGGTGAAGGGTATAGGGTGAACATGCTTACGCCCTATACCCTATACCCTCCACCTTCCACCTTATGCCTTTTACCTTCCACCTTCTCCCTTCCACCCTCTTTTGTTACATTTGTAGTTGGACTTGTTATGTAACCTTCGAATTTATGCAGAACGCGTTAGACCGGCTTTCGGCTTCATTGAGTGGAGCATTGTATTACAATCAATCTGTTGAACATTCCGTACAATTGATCGCTTATTCAACAGATGCCTCGGTATACCAGGAAAGACCACTGGCTGTGGCATTACCCCAAAGTATTGATGACATTAAAAAATTGATTGCTTTTGCAATCGAACGACATATAACGCTTATACCACGCGCAGCAGGCACCTCCTTGGCAGGACAGGTGGTGGGCAATGGCATTGTGGTAGACATTTCGAAGCATTTTACCTGCATATTGGAAGTAAATACGGCGGAGAAATGGGTGCGGGTACAGCCAGGTGTTATACGCGACGATCTCAACAAGCACCTCAGGGCTTACGGACTGATGTTCGGACCGGAAACGTCCACTTCTTCGCGTGCCATGATCGGGGGTATGATTGGTAATAATTCCTGCGGATTGCACAGCATCGTATGGGGCGACGTGCGCAGTAATTTACTGGCTGTAAAGGGACTATTGAGCGATGGAACGGAAGTAGTATTTGACCAGGAGAATATATTGTCTGTTCCACCCCAAGATTCCCTGCGGCAAAAAATAAACAATGGATTGTTGCAGTTGCTGAATGATCCGCAACACCAGGCGCTGATCAGGCAACATTTTCCCAAGGCCGCCATTACAAGACGCAACACTGGCTATGCGATCGATAGCCTGCTGCATATGAAGCCCTTTAATGAGAAAGGGGAGCCATTCAATATGTGTAAACTGATTGCAGGCTCCGAAGGAACGCTGCTGTTTGTAACAGAAGCAAAGCTGAGGCTGATAGATATTCCGCCACGCGAAACGGCATTGGTGTGCGTGCACTGCAGCACCCTGCAGGAATCGCTTCATGCTAATATCGTTGCGCTGCAGCATCATCCCATGGCATCGGAACTGGTAGACAGGTACATTATGAATTTTACCAGGGAACATCCTGAATACCAGAAAAATTGTTTTTTCATCGAAGGTGATCCTGCTGCGCTGCTGATGGTGGAATTTATGGAGCACAGCAAGGAAGCGGCAACAAAAAAATCGCTGGCTTTTATTGAGTCGTTGCAAAGAGCAGGTTTGGGGTATGCCTACCCGGTATTGTACAATGAAGATGTGCGCTATGCCTGGGATGTTAGAAAAGCGGGTCTGGGACTGCTCCGGAATTTGCCCGGCGATACACAGCCTGTTAACCTGATTGAAGATTGCGCTGTAGCACCCGAAGAATTGCCTGATTACATAAGCGATTTGCAGGATATGCTGCAACGTTACAATGTAAATGCTTCGTACTATGCACATGCCGGAGCGGGCGAGTTGCACGTGGAGCCAATGATCAACTTAAAGACAAAAGAAGGTCGCGTTTTATTCAGAACGATATTAGCAGAAACGGTGCAACTGGTGAAAAAATACCAGGGGTCACTATCGGGCGAACACGGAGATGGCAGGTTAAGAGGGGAATATATTGCGGAAGCTGTGGGAGCACCCACCAACGAATTGTTTAAAAAAATAAAACAACTGTTTGATCCCAACGGTGTTTTCAACAAAGGCAAAATAACCGACACACCGCCGATGGATTCTTTTTTGCGGACAGATGCGTTTACACCACCGCCGGTAAAAACCTATTTCGACTTTTCTGCTCAGGGAGGCATTCTCCGGCTGGCCGAAAAATGCTCGGGTTCCGGCGACTGCCGCAAAACGGAACTAACGGGTGGAACTATGTGCCCCAGCTACATGGCTACCCGCAAAGAAAAAGATACCACACGGGCACGCGCAAACGTACTGAGGCAAATGCTCAGCCACCAGCCACAGCAACAGGCGCTTGCTTACCACGAAATAAAAGAAGTAATGGACTTGTGTTTAAGCTGCAAAGCCTGTAAAACAGAATGTCCTTCGGCAGTTGATATTGCCAAAATGAAAGCTGAGTTCCTGCAACAGTATTACGACAAATACGGCATACCGCTGCGCAGCAGGATGATCGGCAACTTCGCGAAGCAAATGAAATTGGCCAGCACGTTTCGCGTGGTATACAACTGGGTATTTGGTACGCCCGCGATCCGCAAAGTGGTTAACAAAGTGGTAGGATTTCACCCGCAACGTACCATGCCACTACTGCCTGAAACAACGCTCAGGGATTGGCTGCACAAAAGAACGAACGCCAGAAAGCATAGTGAAAAAAAAGTCATTTTTTTCTGCGATGAGTTCACCAATTATTATGATGTAGAGATAGGACAAAAAGCTATCTTGTTGTTGGAGCGGCTTGGCTATTCGGTGATCACCCCGGAACATAAGGAAAGCGGACGCTCTTTTCTTAGCAAGGGAATGGTGAAGCAGGCGGCCGCTATCGCCAACGATAATATTCGCGCATTAGCAGGGCTTGTATCTTCCGAAGTACCAGTAATAGGAGTAGAACCTTCGGCCGTATTAACACTGCGCGATGAATATGTTGACCTTGCCAATGCCGACATCAGGCAACAGGCGGTGCATTTGGCCAGTTGTACTTTTACCATCGAAGAATTTTTAGCCACGGAGTATGAGCAGGGAGGTTTGCAGTCCTCTCTTTTTACCGATCGTCCCGCCAGCATTGCACTTCACGGGCATTGCTATCAAAAAGCGCTTTCCTCGCAACATGCCATCGTAAACATGTTGTCCATCCCCCGGCAATACCAGGTGCAGGTTATCCCCTCCGGATGCTGCGGCATGGCAGGTTCATTTGGGTATGAGGCAGAGCATTTCGATGTGTCGCAGCAAATCGGTGAACTGGTATTGTTCCCCACAATACGGGGTTTACAGGAACAGACCGTAATTGCAGCATCAGGTACTTCCTGCCGCCATCAGATTAAGGATGGTACGGGCAGGCATGCCAAACACCCCATTGAAATTTTGTACGAAGCCCTGCAGCAAAATGTAGTTCAAAATAGTACAGCAGAATAACAACTTGCACTATACGATTTGAGATTTAAAATTTGAAATTTTATACGAATATTTCAAATTTCAAATCGATTGTCCTATGTGCCTTACACGACATGAGTTCGAATCCTTAAGTGAAACACACCAGCTTGCATTATTAATGGAATGTGGAGTTGACGTTGCCGAAAGAAGAGATCGCGACTTCAGATACATTCTTTACAATGTTGAAGGTTTATATGTAGAAGAAGTTCGTTCTGCTTTTAATGATGCGTGGTTGGATTTTTGTTGCATCGATGACACAGAGGAACTGCTGCCTTATACGGAGAATATTGAGCTGCCGGTATGAATAGGGCGGAAGTATAGGCCTAAGGGAGAAGGTGTAGGGCGTAAGGAAGAAGGGGTAGGGTATAAAGCAATCAATGCTGAAAGCTGACCGCCAACCGCTTCACTTATTATTTTCCGCCAGTACATTACTTATGGCAAGACCAATGGCTACTCCAAAACTGATGCCTGCGGGTAGCCATAGTGCAATATGATTGGTTACCAGTCCAACGATGGCTCCGATTGTTAATCCCACCACGAAGCCAATCCAGATTGCCGGTGCAATTTTACTTTTCATGACAGAATTTTTTATGTGATCAATAAAAACAGGCCTGGCAACCGGGAGATCGTATTCAGAGGGGGCGATTCGTATTTATACAATTTACTGGATTTTACTTGCTTTTTCAGCAAATCCGCCATATTTTTTTCAACTGTTGATAACTTGCTTTGTTCGCACAATTATGAAATAGCAAAGCCCCGTAATTTCAGGGCCTTGCTCGATGGTTTAATGGTTAAAAGCGTATCTCTTTTAATAGAAAAATTGCTCCGATACAATTTTCCCGTCTTTTACTTTATACAGTCCAATCTCTTCCATGTTGGTCCTCGTACCACCTTTAGGGGTAAAATCCATGGTCATGTAACAGGAGAAATAGTTGCCCGCCACTATCGGCTTGGCGGTTGTACCCCCATGCATTTCTTCTATACTGTCTGCCCATTTTTTTCCCTTCTCCTGAATTTCTTTCATGCCGTTTGCTTTGCTCCAGTCCGATCCTGGTGCTTCTTCGCTGGTGGCGTTCTGGCTATACAATTCTGAATAGATTTTGTCAAATGCGCCCTGTTCCATGTATTGGTGAAACTTTGTGGCTACTTCCTGAGTTGTCATGGTAGTTGGTTTTATTGTTTGATAAAAATTGGTTTAATGAGAAGGCATTTGCCTTGGCAAGACTGTAAAGATAAAATGTTTAGTTTTAAAATGCTAAAATAATTAGTTTTTATTTTTTAAATTATAGTTAACGTGAACGGGGTAAAAATGCGCGTTAATCGATGAATGCATTGCAGGTATAAAATACTGCAGCAAAATTAAAAACTACTTTAAGAAATTGTTGCGGAAAGGCGAATGGTGGTAAAATGATACCGTCTTTTAACGGTATTTGCTACCGTTTTTCAGCGGTATATTACTACCGTTAAAAAACGGTTTTTGCTCCATGCTAAAATTTTTTTTGTTGAACTTTATTTGATACTCAGGTACTTAAATTTTCAGGCGGATTTTGGCATCGGCCGGTGATGCGCAAGTAATTAGCTTTTCTACTTTCTTTGCTTTATCACCAGCTAACAAACTAATTGTAATGAAAAACATTCCGGCCCCAACTGCACCGCCTGTATGCATCAATGTGCATATTCAAAATAGCCTCTTTGTTCCCGCCCGCTTTTGCACCAGGCATCAAAATCAACAACCCAGATCGCCGCCTGATAAAAGGAATGAACAATGTTGAAAGACTTGTCTGAAAAGGATTTTCCTCTCTGATACGATTCAGATTATAGTGCCGAATAGCCCATTCCTAACCTAAAGCTTGATTTATGAAAAAACATATCTTACCGCTTTTTCTGATATTTATCACATCACTTATTATTTTCTCCTGCAGAAAAGAAGCAAATATTACCAATGAGCCATTATCGCAGGCAGAGATGAAATTTTTTAAAATTGACGTACAGTTCGATTCTGCTGTAAAAAAAGTTATCGATACCATTTATGCCCAAAACCAGGCAGGCAGGTTTGTTGATAAGCTTGTAGGAGAAATCGGATTTCCGCTTTGGGACAAGTCGGAAGTTATCCATTCCACCAGCTTGATAAAGAACATGCAGGTAATTGTTCCTTTTGCCCTGCCGTCACAAAAGGAAATTAACTCCTTCCTGGTTTGCAATATTGATGATAAGGATATCAAATTTCAGTTGGTAAAAGGAGCCAGCTATGCGGCTTATGGATTTAATAGTGAGCCAGGCTCTTTAAATGCCGGAAGAATCGCCCAGATACTCATGTACTTCGATCATAAAGTTTTTGGCGACAGCCTGTTTTTTGTAAATGATCCGGGGATACTGAATATTTCCGGTAATGTCGCAAATCGCACCTCATTAGCGACACCCCCCAAGGTTATTAAAATAACACCTCAACCCGTAGCTCCAACTCCCATATACATGATTCCTCAGCAATGTCCCAATGGGGTTAATGTTAAATACACTACCGTCGATCAGCAATCTGCCGATCCCTTTGGGCAAGATCCCTGTACCATCTGGATTACCACTTCCAGTGTACCTCAATTTCCGTCGACTGTACCTCCGGGCGGAGGCGGTGGCGGCAGTGGCGGGGCATCGTCTGGATCACAATGGAGCGCTAAACCTACCTGCATTAAGGTAGAGGGAGGCAAAGTGTATTTTGATGTGCCTGGTTGCACCGCCATCCCACCTATAACAGCAATGACAGACGAAGTAATATTAACCAATAAAATTCCTTTGCTTACTACCAGGGAAAGACAAATTTGGGACGAAATTTACAAGGAAGAAAAGGAAGCTGATGAACGCTTAAACAAAGACTGCCAGGGCACCAACCGCACCGGCAACATTCAGTGGCCCGGTACCATGGAGCACTGGATGATTATGATAGATTATATTGTTCAAAACCCGATTGCGGGAGAAGTGGAATACCAGATACCACAAGGCAGTCTAGTCGGAAATAAGGGTTATGCGGATATTGTAAATAAAGCTACCAGGGAGATTTTTGAAATAAAGCCGAATAATAAGGCTGGCATAGATGCTGGAAAAGATGAAGTAAAGAGGTATGTTGATAAAGCCAATGCTAACTGTCCTCCATTAAGGATTGGAGCTACAGACGGTGGGGGCATAACTGCGTGGAGAGAAGGAACAAGCTATACCAGGAGAACGATCCCCAACCCCAAAAATGCCACACAGAATATAATTGCGGAGTTAAAAGAAGCCGGCGTGATTGTGTATGGCTATGAATCGAGAATTAACCAGCCGGTGCCCATTGTAATCCCGCAATCTGCGCTGGACAAATTGAAAAACCTGCTTAAAAAGCTGAAAGAAAAAGTAAACAACTATGAAACAGTAATTGCTACCTTTCTGCGCGAAAACCCTGAACTGGTCACCCTTATAAAAGCAGCAGCTTACGGAGCTGTGATTGGAATAGTGGTGGGTACTATTATAGAAGACATTGGTACCGGAGGGGCGGGAATACTCGACGATTGGAGCAGCTTTTTACTGGCAAAGCGGATTTTAGAGTTCGCATTAAAACTACCATAACATGAGTGATATGACTTTTCATTTCAGGCTTTCCAATAGTAAAAAAGTGTTGGAAGTTTATTATAACGTCTACATGTCCTCGGCCTTTGCTACGTGTGCCGATCAACAGTTGCTCAATGCTTTCGAAAATATAACATCCATTAAGGTTAAAGATGGCGTAAGACTCTCTTGGGAGCAGAATGATATTTTTGATTATGAGAAAAGGGAAGTTTCAAAAATGACAGTGTGGATTTATATGCGATACGGATCAACTTCTGCAAAGATTGCCTGGAAATCGAAATCAGGACGCTTATACGACATTGCAGATGAAGACATTGACTGCAACGATATTGAGCTTTGGTTTGAGGGATTGGATGCGGAATATTGTTATAAAAAAATGTATCCCGTTTGGACATTGTTTGTATTTCCCGAAACAATGATAAGGTCGTTTAACCGAAAACACGATCTTCCTGTTTCTGTCGAGTTCCTTGAATGTGCTGATAAACAACTTTCGCCTTTTTTTGAAAAAGCAACCGGCTTAAAGATCAATAAGCATATCAGCCTTGATATAGCAGAAGACGACCACTTTGCCTATGTGGAGGATGATATTTCGGGATTGATGATGGTGCTATATGTAAACCACAACTGGAACCGCGATATAACAATGGTGTGGAAATCAAAATCGGGCCGCATTTACAAACCGGGGGATACAGATATTGATTGCAGTGATATTGAATTTGGATTGGAAGGTATTGATCCTGTTTTGTATTACAGGCAAATGTATCCCAAAGCAGAGTTGCCTTTTAAGCTGAAGAACCTTTCGTATCAACTAGTGATAAACCGGTTGAATATGGATTGCACGGTGGAGATGAAGCTCAAAAAAGAGGCGCTTGCAAATGCGGAAGATTTATTAAAAAGGATTGATAGTTTTATTGACCAGTTCAATGAAAAATCGGTAAAGAAAGACAGGGAAGATGGTGTGGTACACAATTGGCGCCATCATATAGACAACAATAAACTTGTTTACGAAATTGATACAGGGTTTGCCGGCCCGGCATTGATGAAAAAGCTGCTGCCATTTTTGTCTTCATTGAATTGCTTTGAAACGGTGGAAATTAATTAGAGATCAACATAAAAAGGCTTGGCGAATTTGCCAAAGCCTTTTTTATATATATGAAAGGTTGGTAGTTGCTTTTAAGAGTTGCCAACCTGAGCAAGGTTGGCAACTCAGTACTATACATGTTGGTGAATATTGTTGATGTGCACCTGCGATTTAACCGGGTTGTTGTAGTGCGAATATTGTTTCTTTTGGAGCGTTTTAAGCCTGCGCCGTAGGTCCGCCAAAATTCATGGGTATTTGTACTTCCTCTATGTCTTGTATGGGGCCGTTAGCGGCTTCAAAGCGTTTTACATTGTCTATAAGCGCCTTCATAAAACGTTTGGCATGTTGAGGGGTAAGAATTAAACGCGATTTTACTTTGCTTTTAGGAGTGCCTGGCATTACGTTCACAAAATCAACCACAAATTCTGCATGACTATGCGTAATGATGGCAAGGTTGGCATAAATTCCTTCGGCTATCTCTTCTGAAATTTCTATGTTCAATTGATTAGGTTGCTGCTCTGCCATAAATTGTTGTTTTGTGCAAATGTAATAACTTAAGAATTGAGTTGATGGGTTGATTGAGGCAATTACCTGCGTGACTGAGTCGCTCAGGCGGGAGTGAATGGGGTTGCGGTATATTAAGCGACTGGGGCCTCTCTTAGAGGTGTGCCGATAGTAAAAGCCGCAATTCCGATTTACGGTTGCCCGCAATTTCGTCCAGCCCGCTGCCAATAGAAGTCCGGTTGTTGTAAATGGTTTGCGCCCACTTGCACCAAACGGCTAATTTTTTGTTGATCTTATAATGAATGTTGAGGTAGTACCTGCTTCCCTTATCGTAAAAAACGGGTATCGCAAAATAATACAGCACATCGTTCTCGTAAGCGTATAGTCTTGAGTTGTAGCTATCGCTTTCAAAGTATTGCAATCGTGCGTTAGCGGCAAAGCGCGATTGCATGGGCTTGTAAAAAACATCAAAAAACAATAAAAATCCTTTCTCCGGGCTGGTTGTTTCCTGTGTATACCACAGCAGCTCAAAGCGTTGCCGTATACTCACGGTAGATGACAACTGGTGGTTGACCTGGGTTCGCCACGACCGGTTGCTGAAAGCGGTTACTGTGTTTAATGCACTTTGCGCATTGTTTTGGTTGACTGGCTTTTGCTGCTCCCTGTACCGGCTATATATTTCCGTTAGTTTGCCTGGCTTGTAAGTCATCTGCACAAAATAATCTTTCCCTATAGCAGGCGCGTCTACCCTGTATTTCAACCAGGGGAACTGAAAAAGATCAATATATGCGTCGAGCTTTATTGCAGGCGAAAGCCGGAACATTGCGCCTGTATAAAGCCCTTGTTCATTGGTGGGATTGGAATTTACGGTAAATGCATTGCCATAAAAAGCCTGGTAAGTGGGTGAAATGTATCGATGGAATAGTACAAAATCCGTTCGGGCATGCAGGCTTGCCAGCAGGCCATGCACGGCTCCCGCATGCAGGTTTTTGTCTACGGCTGTTTCACCAAAAAAATGTATGTTCTTGTAAGTGTATTGATAATTCACGCTGTAATTGCTCCAGTAATTTCCTTGTATGGCGTACAGGTTATAAGGTTGGGTTTCTTTTTGAATGGGTTTGCTGAAATGATATTGAATGATATTGAAACCAGCCCGCCAGCTTTTTTTCCGATAGCTTATATTGCCTCCATAGGAAAAAAGCCGGAAGGCGGATTTGTCTTCCAGTTCGGAGGGCGTTCGGTGATAGCCAGACAACTGAATAGAGGAAATATTTTCGCTAAAAGCTGTATCCCGTGCAAGGTTACCGTCCAGCCTTCGTAACGAAATAAACAGGTTGCTCTCCCAGTTGTTTTTTTGCAAGCTTACTGCGGCTCCGCGGTTAAAGAAAAATGATCCGGCCGAATTATAAGGACGCAATGTCGCCGATTGTCGTTTAATGTTGGCTATGCCCGCCCCCTTTCCAAAAGCAAGTCCCTGCCAGCAGATCAATCCCTGTCCCATATTTACCGTATAATCGCCTAGTGCAATGGTTTTTATCAATCCTGCCTGTTTGCTGAACAGGTGAAACGAATAAAAATCAAAGCCTGCCCGGTTACCCTGGTTAAAAAAGGGTTCTCCTGCATCCTTTGCGGCAGTAATACCATACTGAAGCTGATTCTTGTAATTGTATTTGAACCGGAGCATGATCCTGGCCGGGCTGCCTGCATAAAAGCTAGCGCCGCTGTCGGCAGGCTGGTATCCTTTTGCTTTTTCTATAGTGCGTCCGTAACGCGTTATAAACGAATAATCTCCTTTTCTGAAGTCGTACTTCAATTGCTGAATGGGAGTGGAGGTGTTGCTAACGGTTACATATAAGCGTATTTTAAGGATGGTGGCAATGTCCCACGAAGGCACTGCCTGCAGTTCGTATATACTGATGAGTTTGCCAAGCAGTCGCCTGTAATTTATAAAATGTTCAATTTGCAGAGCATTGAGCATTTGCAGGTTTCGCAAGTCATCTTCTGTGGCGGTGTTAAGGTTCAGCGGACTTCTTTTATAAAATTCAATTTGTTGCATCCAGGTGTCATCGCTGGTTTCTGCATCATCCATACGCTCGGTATAGTCTTCCAACTGTTGTTCCATTGCGGAGGTAGGAAGCTGTTGCGCATGGAGCCAAACGGTGAAACACAAACAGGCTATGGTTGCTGCCAGCTTCATTCAGCGGCTTTTTTTTCATATTCATACAAAAGAAGCATACCGGGTGAAAAGCCCAGCTGCTGGTGAAAACCGGCAGTCATGTCAATCCTGAATTGTTTGTATTGGTAACCGGCGCCGGCATATAAAATGTTTTGTCCTGTTAAATAACCTGCTCTTGCAAACATCTGTTTGATGGGTTTGTATTGTAACCCTATATGTATTGAAGTGGCGGTATTGCTCTGTTTTATTACTTCAAGTGTAGACAGCAGTGTACCCGATAGTTCGTATCCTAATCCAGCTTTGTATACCGACGCCAGTTTTTCGTCTGTTTGTTTACCTAACCGGCTATTGAGCGGATTGTATATTTGCACGCCTGCATGTAACCGATCGTTCATGTGAAAAATAGCACCTGCTTCAAAATTAATGGCCTCGGCGCTGCCATACCCGGCCAGGCCAACGCGGTAATAATTCATTGCCACTCCTATATCAACAGCAGCAGCCAGTTTTCTTCCATAGCCAACACTTAACTCCGATTCGTTGTAAGCGCTATAGCCCATGTATCTGGTGCGCACGACAAAGTTTCCCGACGAGGTGGGCATGGCTATAACTGCAGTATACAGGGCCGTTTCTTTCAGCATAAATCTTCTTTCCCCCAATACGCCCGCACCAAACCTGGTAAGGCTGGCAAGCGAAGCAATGTGAGAAGCCGCATTTAACGCGTTGGAAAATGACTGACTGTAAGCGCCCGAAGAAAGATAGGGGGCGGACAGGGGATTTCGTGTTTGCTGCGCAACGGCTGTTTGCAGGCAGCAATATAACACAACGGGCAGGTTAGCAAATCGCATGTACGGGGTGTTTGCTGAAAGATAATTCATTTAAAAATAAAAGACCAAAAAAGCAAAGCGGTTTTTAACCTCCTGCTCTTTGGTCTTTTTTTATAAGCATGTCTGTCTGCCTTATTACAACAACAGGATGGTATTGCCCGACAGCACATTGCATGCGTCGTTGCCCGGAGGTACGTAAGCGTACAGCTCTTTGGGTAAAACATCCGCATCTTTTTTGCAGGAAGCAAGCAGCACGAATGCATATACAAGGCAATGCCATTTTAAGTGTGCAATTCTATTGATCATTTTAATTGTTTAATCTTTTTAAAAATTATAATTAGGGTAAGCTGCCATGACTTGTTGCCGGCCAATGGGCTGGCTGTTTGGTCTTACTGCGGATAAGGAACCAATGGGCAATGCTGATTGCAACGATCATTGCGGCCGCCGCAGCTATGCTTTTCAATGTTCTGATACGTTTTACAACTGCCTGGTTATTTTTTTTCTGCTGATCTGTTTCAATACCTGTTCCCTGATCTTTTCTTTATCTGCATGCATTTCAAGGCCGGAGAAACGCCCTGTGGTCAGATCCCAGAGTATTTCTTCTCCTGCAACCTTTTCTCCCTCTGCGTTTGCAAGGGCGTTGAATAATTGATCAATTTCTGAAGGGCTGAGTTGATGGTTCTTCCATCTTTCCACCAGACCCATCAGTTCTGCGTCTGTCATAATTGAATTTTTTTCCGTAGTGTATAGTAATGTACCCTGCGAAGTAATAATAGGGGGTAGGGGAGGAAAATATATATAGCAGTCCTGTACTTAGCCAGTGTCCCGAAAAAAGCAGACACTATCTCTAATGCATTTTGCTTTCTCTTATTTAGCCAGGTCGGTCAGACCGCCTCGGTATCCTGCGCGCGCAACCCGACCGGAGCGTGCCGACCGGACCACTGAAAGCTGAAAGCTCACAGCTCCCTCACAGCCTTTTCAACGATTCTTCTTTGTCTTTGGCGAGTTGGGCTTTCAGTGCTTCGAGGCTGTCGTATTTTTCTTCGTGCCTTAAAAAGTGTTTAAGGTACACGCGGATGTTTTTGCCGTAAATATCCCTGTCAAAATCAAATATGTTTACTTCAATCACCCTGGGTGATTCGCCAATGGTAGGGCGCACGCCAATGCTCATCATTCCTTTAAAAACTTCGTTGTCCAGTTGCACTTCTACAGCATAAATGCCGTTACCGGGTATCAGCTTTTCTGTGCTGTTGGGTTGAATGTTGGCGGTGGGGTAGCCTAACGTTCTGCCCAGTTTGTTGCCGTCTACCACCGTTCCTTCAAAATAATAGGCGTATCCAAGCAGTTCATTGGCAATATCAATTTCGCCGTTCAGTAATGCTTTGCGAATGCGGGTAGAGCTCACTGCTATTTCGTGCAATACTTTTTCCGATATTTCCTTTACCTGGTATCCGAAAACCGGCGCAAATTTTTCGAGCATGCGGTAATCGCCCTGCCGGTTTTTGCCAAAGTGATGGTCGTAACCAATAATAATGGTGTGGGGATGTATCTTGTCTACCAGGAAATCAGAAATGTATTGTTCTGCCGGTTGCTCTGCAAATGCTCTGGTAAACGGGATGACGATCAGGTGATCGATGCCGTAATGACGAAGCAGGGCTATTTTTTCTTCCTGGGTATTCAGCAATTGTATATCATCTCCCTTACCCACTATTTTGCGGGGATGTGGGTAAAAAGTGATGATCACCGTTTCTCCGCCAATGCGGTGCGCTTCTTCTTTTAGCTGGGTGATGATTTGCCGGTGACCGGTATGCACACCGTCGAATGTTCCGATGGTAATCACCGCTTTGCGAAAGGAAGGAAGATTTAATATGTTATGATGTATCTGCAGAATAAATGCCGGTTTCCGGAGCTGTTTATCAATTAGCGGCTGCAAAACTAATGGATAATTGATAATTGCCCTGTGAATATTTACTTTTGCAGCGGTTTTAAATACTTACCATGAGTTTATACAACGACAGAGGTGTTTCTGCACAAAAAGAGGAAGTACATGCGGCGATTAAAAAACTGGACGCGGGATTGTATCCAAAGGCTTTTTGCAAAATGTATCCCGATTACCTTGGAGGCGACGACCAGTTTGTAAATATTATGCATGCCGACGGGGCGGGCACTAAAAGCATCCTGGCATATATATACTGGAAAGAAACGGGCGATGCATCGGTGTGGAAGGGCATAGCGCAGGATGCGATCATTATGAACCTGGACGACCTGTTGTGTGTGGGCGTATACGATAACCTGGTTTTTAATTCAACCATCGACAGGAATAAAAAAAGGATTCCGGGCGAAGTGCTGGAGCAGGTGATCAATGGTTCGCAGGAACTGTTTGACGGGTTGAAGAACTATGGCATCCGCATTCAATACCTGGGTGGAGAAACAGCCGATGTGGGCGATGTGGTAAGAACCATTGCGGTGAATGGAACGATGACTTCGCGGTGGCCAAAGCGCAGGCTTATTACCAACGAAAAGATACAGCCGGGTGATGTAATTGTAGGTTTTGCCAGCTTTGGTAAATGCCTGTACGAATCGGATTACAACAGCGGGCTGGGCAGCAACGGGCTAACGAGCGCGCGGCACGATGTGCTCGACAAATACTATGCAGAAAAATATCCTGAAACTTTTGAGCCTTCTCTGAGCGAGCAGGTAGTATATATTGGCCGTCATAAAATGACAGATCCGATACAGGTAGACGGCTTTTCGACGAATATTGGCAAACTGCTGTTGTCGCCTACCCGCACTTATGCACCTGTGTTGAAAGTATTGCTGGAACAGAATTTTGATGCTATTCATGGGTTGATACATTGCAGCGGCGGCGGGCAAACGAAATGCCTGAAGTATGTGCCGGACAATGTAAAAATTGTAAAAGATAATTTGTTTACGCCTCCTGTCATTTTCGACCTGATTCAGCAGGCAAGCAAAGCCGACGACCGCGAAATGTACCAGGTGTTTAATATGGGGTGCAGGTTAGAAGTATATACGCCCGAAGCGAATGCTGATGCTGTTATCAAAACCGCCTCACAGTTTGGGATAGACGCGCGTGTAATTGGCAGGGTAGAAGCGGCGGAAAAGCAGGGATTGGTAATTCAGACGAAGAATGGAGAGTTGAAGTGGTGAGCAGTGAGCTTTCAGCCGTCAGCTATCAGCGGTTTGCTGTGCGAGGCGTCCTCGCCTCGCACGATGTTGTTGTCGCTTGTGGCGACACTTGAACGGTTCGTGAGACACGAACCTTGGCTTGTGCGATTCTACGAAGCCTAACATCAGTACAAACGCTTGTCCTTTATTCTACAGCCTGAACTATAAACGAACTAATGCTCCTTATATGCCTATGTGGTTAAAACAACTTCTTATTCCCCGCTCACATCTACTTCCCAGTCATCAGTTCTGAATGGATTTACAGGCAGGCCAGCTTTGTTGAAAATATTGCCAATGGCGGTATTGCTGAATGCGAAGCGCACTGCTACCGGCGTTTTGATTTGTTTGTTGGTAAGAATGATATGGTCGCCGTCAATTTTTACATTGGCGGGTAAAAAGTTTTTGTCTTCTCCGGCTATATAAAATTCGGTTGCTTTTTTATCGCCCTGTTTTAATACAAGTCCGTCCGCGGCGTTATCAAAATATACAATTGCCTTGTTTTTACTGATCTCTAAATTTTTGTACATCGGACTTTTGTAAGCAATCCCGTTTTTATGATAGGTTTCTGCCAAAGCCCACCCTGCCAGGCGATTGCCAACGCCCTGCTTTTGGCGGGGATGTATGTCTTTAATATCTTCCACCAGGTCGGTTATTACTACCATGCCGGTGTTGGGATGCTGCATGGTTTTGGTTTGCGCTTCGCGCAGCAAAGCCCCTATGTTCTTGGAACCGTATTTGAATGGAGCGATCTCCACATAATAAAAAGGAATGTTTTTGTTCCATGCTTTTCTCCAACTATCAATCATCGTGCGCATCAATGGGTCGTAGGTAGCTGCAGTGTTGGTATTGCTTTCGCCCTGGTACCATATAGCACCTGCAATATTAAAATTGGTAATAGGAGCGATCATCGCATTGTAGGTAGCGCCTGCGTTGGTGGGCCACCAATCGGTTTTAACCAGCTTTTCGGCAGCGGCTTTTAAAACCGGCGACGATACAATGGCTGCTTCCGGTGTCCATACTTCGGCAGGTGTGCCGCCCCAGCTTGTGTTGATCAGCCCGATAGGTACATTGAGCTCGGCCTGCAATTTTTTTCCAAAAAAATAAGCAACGGCGCTAAAGCTTTTCAAATTTTCGGGAGTGCATTCCTTCCAGGTGCCGGCGCAGTTTTCCTGCGGAGTGGCGGCAGTGGTTTTAGGAAGATGAAATAACCGGATATTGGGATTCGTACTATTAGGCAGTTCTTTGTCCATTTCAGGCAAACCGTTCAGGCTGCTCCATTCCATATTCGATTGTCCCGAGCATACCCACACTTCCCCGATCATAACATTTTTCAAAACAATCGTATTACTTCCCTTCAACGTTATGGTATACGGTCCACCCGCCGCAGGTGTTTGGATAGATAACTTCCAGTTGGCATTACCGGTAGCCTTCACAGAATCTGTTGTGTTGTTCCAGGAATGCGTAATAAAAATCTTTTCTCCGGGGGCAGACCATCCCCACAGCGTTATATTCGATTGTTGCTGAAGCACCATGTTATCAGAAAAAACAGCGGGTAATCTTATTTCGGCAGCTACAGTAAGAACGAGGCTGGTGGCTAGCAAAAGCATGGTGAAACGCGCTACAATCGTTTTGATCATTTTCAAGGATTTTTTTTTGCGCAAAAGATAGCAAAGAAAAACACCTTCACAAAATCATTTATATTTACTGCAAATTTTCAGAATGGCATTGTCTGCACCGTTAGTAGCCGAAATAAAACATACCGCCGCTGCCACAAAAAGAATACTGGAACGGGTACCTACCGATCAGCTTGGCTGGAAACCTCATGAAAAGAGTATGACATTGGGCAGGCTCGCCTCGCATGTAGCGGAGCTTACACAGTGGATGAAAATTATTTTGGAAGCGCGTGAATTTGATTTTGCAGTAAACCAGTTTAACCGGCGCAATGTTGCTTCAAACGAAGAGTTATTGGCCATTTTTGAAGGAAACATCAAAGAGGCGGTGACCTTACTCGAAGCTGCCACCGACGAACAATTAAATGAAAAATGGAAACTGTTGCGAGCGGGCAATGCGCTGTTTGATATTCCGCGGAAAGTAGCCATCCGGGAACTGATCATGAATCACACCATTCATCACCGCGGTCAGTTATCTGTTTACCTTAGATTGCTGAATATTCCCGTACCAGGAATGTATGGGCAATCTGCCGATGAGAAATGATAACAAACTAACTGTATCGTATACCCGACCAACTTAGAGTAGTTTCCTGCACTTTTATTTAACAATCCCTGTGCGCCCCTTCGCTAAACCTGGAACTTTGCTACCTGTCAAACATGCACCTGTTTCATTGACGTATTGTTGATATTTAAACTTTTAGACGATGAAAAAGTTTCTACTCATTTTTACATTGATAGTAGCCCTTCAGTCGAAAACCGAAGCGCAATTTGGAGGAAGCTACATTTCCTTCCAAACCTTTTACGATCAGTTAAGCCCTTATGGCATATGGACCTACGCGCCAGAGTATGGATATGTGTGGGCGCCTAATGCCGGCAGGTATTTTAAGCCTTACTTTACCAACGGTCGGTGGGTGTATACGCATTACGGATGGACCTGGGTATCGAACTATCGCTGGGGATGGGCAACCTTTCATTATGGCAGATGGATATACGACGACTGGCGGGGATGGTTGTGGATGCCGGGTTACGACTGGGCGCCGGCATGGGTAGCATGGGGTTATTATGGCAATAATTACGGATGGGCTCCGCTGGCTCCGGGAATCAATATCAACATCAATTTTGGATGGAGACCTCCTTCGGGTTGGTGGACATTTGTGCCGGGCAACCGTTTTGGTGGAAGTAACTGGAACCACTACACGATACGGAACAACAGGAACATTACGGTCAATAATATCACCATCATCAATAACATTTACAATGGCAATAACGGCCCCAACAGGGTGGCATCGCCGTGGATGCGCGGTCCCGAAGCCAGGGATGTAGAACGCCGCACCAATACAAGGATTCGTCCTATGGAAATTACAGATGCCAGGGATCCGTCGTCGGACAGGGTAGCTAATAATAAGCTGGCGATCTATCGCCCGGCGGTAGACAGGAAGGCTGAAGCAAAGCCCGGCAGGGTGGAAGAAATGGATAGAGTACGCCCGGTAACGAAGC